>CAZXMW010000042.1:0-27022 GCA_964641415.1 uncultured Thermoanaerobaculia bacterium
CGTAGGGAACTCAATCACAATCTGCTAATTTCCTTAGCAGATTTTTGCTTCCCAAAGACTTGACAAGGATAGACTCATATCCTATATTTCAGTTGCATGGCAGACCCATGCGGAGGCAACGAATGAGCCAGAAAGTCCAGTACACCGTGCGGGCCACCGAGGCCCTGCAGACCGGTTTTGCGGCCGCGGCCGCCCGCGGCAACCCGGAAACGACCCCGACCCACCTGCTCCAGGCGCTCGTCGAGCAGGAGGATGGCGTCGCCGGCAAGCTGCTGGCCAAGGTCGGCGCGTCGATCCCGCGGCTGTCGCAGGAGCTGCGCGCGGCCCTCGAACGGCTGCCCTCGGCCGAGGGCGGCTCGGAACCGCAGCCGTCGCGCAGTCTGAGAGCGGTCCTCGACCAGGCGACCAGGCTCGCACCCCAGTTCCAGGACCAGTACGTCTCGGTCGAGCACCTGCTGCTGGCCATCGCCGGCGCCACCGGCTCGACGGCGGCCGACCTGCTCGCCGGAACCGGGGTCACCAAGGACACCCTGCTCGCCGCGATCCAGGAGCTTCGCGGATCGCACCGGGTCACCGACGACAGCCCCGAAGCCAAGTACGAAGCGCTCAAGAACTACGGCCGCGACCTCACCGAGCTCGCCGACGCCGGCAAGCTCGACCCGGTGATCGGCCGCGACGAGGAGATCCGGCGGATCATGCAGGTGCTGACCCGGCGGACCAAGAACAACCCGGTGCTCATCGGCGAGCCCGGCGTCGGCAAAACCGCGGTCGCTGAGGGGCTTGCCCAGCGCATCGCGTCGGGCGACATTCCGGAGATCCTCAAGCGGCGGCGGCTGATCGCCCTCGACATGGGCGCGCTGATCGCCGGCGCCAAGTACCGCGGCGAGTTCGAGGATCGGCTCAAGGCGGTGCTCAAGGAGGTCGTCGACTCCTCGGGCGAGATCATCCTCTTCATCGACGAGCTCCACACCCTGGTCGGCGCCGGCGCCGCCGAGGGAGCCATGGACGCGGCCAACCTTCTCAAGCCGGCGCTGGCCCGCGGCGAGCTGCGCTGCATCGGCGCGACCACCCTCGGCGAGTACCGTAAGCATATCGAAAAGGACGCTGCCCTCGAGCGGCGATTCCAGCCGGTCATGGTCGGCGAGCCGTCGGTCGAGGAGACCATCGGCATCCTGCGCGGGCTCAAGGAGCGATACGAGGTGCACCACGGGGTCCGAATCACGGACACCGCTCTGGTCGCCGCGGCGTCGCTGTCGCAGCGCTACATCACCGACCGCTTCCTGCCCGACAAGGCGATCGATCTGGTCGACGAGGCCGCGTCGCGGCTGCGCATCGAGATCGACTCGCTGCCGACCGAAATCGACCAGCTCGAGCGCCGGTCGGTCCAGCTCGAGATCGAGCGAAGGGCGCTCGCCAAGGAGAAGGACAGGGCGTCCAAGGAGCGGCGCGCCGCCCTCGAGTCCGAGCTCGCCGAGCTCAAGGAGAAGATCTCGGGCATGAAGGCCCACTGGCAGAAGGAAAAACAGCTCATCACCGGCATTCAGACCCTCAAAGGTAGGCTCGAGGAGACCCGCGAGGCGGCCGAGCGCGCCGAGCGCGACGGCGATCTCGAGCGCGCCGCACAGCTGCGCTACGGCCAGCTGCCCGAGGTCGAGCAGCGTCTCGCCGACGCCGCCGGAGCCCTCAAGGAACACCAGAACGAGCACGGCACCATGCTCGCCGAGGAGGTCGGCGAAGAGGACATCGCCCGAACCGTATCGCGGTGGAGCGGCATCCCGGTGTCGCGGCTCCTCGAGGGCGAGAAGGAGAAGCTGCTCCAGATGGAGGAGCGGATCTCCGAGCGCGTCGTCGGTCAGGGCGACGCGGTGCGCGCGGTCGCTGCGGCGGTGCGCCGGGCCCGCGCCGGGCTCAAGGACCCGAATCGGCCGATCGGCTCGTTCCTCTTTCTCGGCCCGACCGGCGTCGGCAAGACCGAGCTCGCCAGAGCGCTCGCCGAGTTTCTGTTCGACGATGAGCGGGCGATGGTCCGGATCGACATGTCGGAGTACATGGAAAAGCACGCGGTGGCACGGATGATCGGCGCGCCGCCGGGCTACATCGGCCACGACGAGGGCGGCCAGCTCACCGAGGCCGTGCGCCGGCGGCCGTACTCGGTGGTGCTCCTCGACGAGATCGAGAAGGCCCACCCGGACGTCTTCAACGTGCTGCTCCAGCTGCTCGACGACGGCCGGCTCACCGACGGCAAGGGGCGGACCGTCGACTTCAGGAACACGGTCGTGATCATGACCTCGAACATCGCGACCTCGATCATTCAGCAGCTGCCCGACTCCGAGCGCGATCGGATGAAGACCCTTGTCTCCGCGGAGCTCAAGAAACACTTCCGGCCCGAGTTCCTCAACCGGGTCGACGAGGTTCTGGTCTTTCACCGGCTCGACGAGCACCACATGGAGAAGATCGTCCGAATCCAGCTCGAGCGGTTCAACGAGCTGCTCGCCGAGCAGGGCCTCACCGTCGAGGCGACCGAGGCCGCGATCGAGCTGCTCGCCCGCCACGGCTTCGACCCCGACTTCGGCGCCCGGCCGCTCAAGCGGGCGATCCAACAGCTGGTCCAGGATCCACTGGCCAATCTTGTGCTCGCCGGCGAGATCGGCCCCGATCAGACCATCCGCGTCGATGTCGCCGACGGTCGGCTCGTCATCGCGCCGGTCTCGGGGGCGGTGACCGGCGCTCCCGCTCCGCCTCGGTAAACAGCTTCCGCCCGTTCGTCCACCACGGGCCCCTGGAAGATCGAGCCGAGTCGATCCTCGGCAACAACCCCGCCGGCAACCCCACCGCTTTCCCCGGGGGTCGATTCGGTACGAGCCCTCATCCCGTCCTCTGGTCTCGGCAGCCCGGCGCCGACGTTTGCCCCTGCCGCACCCGTCCCGTTCACGTATTCCAATCCACCGCGGCTCCCGACCGACCGGGCCGCACCGCGACCGCGGGATCGGGATCGGCTACACTGGCCGGACTGTTGCCGTTCACCAGACCCGCGAATGACGCGACCGGCCAGCGAAGGGAGCCGAAAATGGAATCGGAAGGACCGCGCACCATCGACATCAGTCAGTTCACGAGGCAGAGGCCACCGACCAAGACCATTGTCCTGGTCCTGGTCGTGATCGTCGTGGCGATCATCGCTTTTTCCAGTATCTTCACCATTCAGCCCGAGGAGGTCGGGGTGGTGCTCCGCTTCGGCGGCTACAGCCGAACCGCCGAGCCGGGTCTGAACTTCAAGCTGCCGACACCCCTCGAGCAGGTGCTCAAGGTTCCGGTTCAGCGCCAGCTCAAGCAGGAGTTCGGCTTCGAGACCGCCGAGGCCGGCGTCCGGACCCGCTACTCGGACCGCGACTTCGAGGGCGAGTCGCTGATGCTCACCGGCGACCTCAATGTCGCAGTGGTGGAGTGGATCGCCCAGTACCGGGTCGACGACCCCTACAAGTACCTGTTCAGGGTGCGCAGCGTGGACAAGACCTTCCGCGACATGAACGAGGCCGTGATGCGATCGGTCATCGGCGACCGCAGCGTCGACGAGGTCATCACCGTCGGCCGTCTCGAGATTGAGGACCAGGTCAAGGTCAAGCTGCAGGATCTGTGCAACCGTTACGAGACCGGCATCGTGGTCGACCAGATCGTGCTCCAGGACGTCAACCCGCCCGATCCCGTCAAGCCCTCGTTCAACGAGGTCAACCAGGCCGAGCAGGAGAAGGAGCGCGCGATCAACGACGCCCGCGCCGCCTACAACCGGATCATCCCCAAGGCCCGCGGCCAGGCCCAGGAGACCATCCAGCAGGCCGAGGGCTACGCCGTCGACCGGGTCAACCGTTCGCGCGGTGACGCCGCCGCCTTCTCCGAGGTGCTCGCTGCGTACCAGCGGGCCCCCGAGGTCACCCGGCGGCGGATCTACCTCGAGACCATGGAGATGATCTACCCGGGCGTCGAGCGCAAGCTCGTGCTCGACGGCGAGCTGAGCGGGGTGTTGCCGCTGCTTGATCTCAAGGCGGCCGGAGGTGGCCAATGAAACAGGCGTCTCTGATCGTCGTCGCCATTTTCGTGCTGCTCCTGGCGCTGGTCGCGGGGGGCGCGTTCTTCATCGTCAACGAGGCCCAGCAGGTCATCATCACCCAGTTCGGCAAACCGGTAGGCGAGCCCATCACCGCACCCGGTCTCAAGGTCAAGATCCCCTTCCTCCAGAGGGCCAACTACTTCGACAAGCGCTTTCTCGAGTGGGACGGCGACCCCAACGAGGTCCCGACCAAGGACAAGCGCTTCATCTTCGTCGACACCTACGCCCGGTGGCGGATCGTCGACCCCCTGCTGTTCTTCCAGCGACTGCGCGACGAGCGGGGCGCCCAGTCGCGGCTCGACGACATCCTCGACGGCGAGACCCGCAACACCATCGCCAACCACAATCTGCTTGAGGTCGTCCGAAGCACGAACCGCGAGTTCACGGTGTCCTCCGCGATCGACGAGAGTGCGAGGAAGCAGGTCGTTGCCGGACGGATCAAGCTCGAGCAGGAGGTGCTCGAGAACGCCTCGCTGCGCACCGAAGTGCTCGGTATCGAGATTCTGGATTTCCAGTTCAAGCGGACCAACTACGCCAATGTCGACCGCCCCAAGGTCTACGAACGCATGATCTCCGAGCGCAAGCGAATCGCCGAGGAGTACCGCTCCGAGGGCGCCGGCGAGGCGGCCAGGATCAACGGCTCCAAGGACCGCGACCTCAACGAGATCAGCTCCGAGGCCTACCGTCAGGCCCAGGAAATTCGGGGAACGGCCGACGCCGAGGCCGCCGACATCTACGCCGGCGCCTACAACCGCGACCCGGAGTTCTACCGCTTTCTGAAAACCATGGAGGTCTATCGCAAGTCGCTCGACCCGGGCACGATCCTGATGCTGTCCACCGACGGCGAGTTCCTGCGCTATCTCGAAAGAGCACGTTAGTTCCGTCCGGAAACGGCGCTTTTTGGCAATCTCGGCGTCAGATTATGAATCCTCAGTTATGAATGATGAATGACATCGCACCCGGCTCAGCAGCGCTCTGGAAAACCGGCTGCAACGCAGTTCATCATTCATCATTCATCATTGAAGAAGGTGGGCCTGGGCCCACCTTCTTCACTGTGCGAGCTTGGCGAGCACGAGCTTGAGATCCTGCCAGACCTCGCGCTTGGCGGCGGGGTTGCGCAGCAGATAGGCCGGGTGGAAGGTCGGCAGCAGCGACACCCCCTTGTACTCGGCCCAGCGCCCGCGAAGTGCCCCCATAGACTTCTTGGTCCCGGTGAGCCGTGAAGCGGCGAAGCGGCCCAGGGCGATGATCACGTCCGGCCGAATCAGCTCGATCTGACGGTCCAGAAAGGGTGAGCACGCGGCGATCTCGTCATCCCTGGGATCCCGGTTCCCGGGTGGTCGGCACTTGACGACGTTCGCGATGTACATCTCGCTCCGGTCAAAGCCCATGGCCGCGATCATCCGGTCGAGCAGCTGGCCGGCTTGGCCGACAAAGGGCCGGCCGGTGCGGTCCTCCTCGGCGCCCGGACCCTCGCCGACGAACAGAATTCGAGCCCGCGGGTGGCCCTCGCCGAACACCACGTGGCTGCGCTTCTCGCACAAGCGGCAGCGGGTGCAGCCCGCGAACTCCCGAGCGAGCCCGTCGAGGTCGAGCTGCTCGATCGGCGCCTCCGGCTCGGTTTCGGGTCTGGGAGGGGTCTCGACGGATTCAGTGTCGGTCAGCCGGCACGGGTCGCGCCAGCCGAGGTCCGCGAGATAGCGGTGGATCTCCCGCGGTCGCATGCCGACCTCGGCCTGGTCAGTCCTCGTCGTCTTCTTCGTCGTCGTTGCCGCCCTCGAGCTCTTCGGCCGCCTCGTCGAGATCGATGGTCTCGGGTTCCTCGTCGTTGTCCGAATCGTCGTCATCCACCGCCCCGTCGCCGGCGGCGCCGGCCCCGGCCATGCCGAGGAGCTTCTGCAGGCGGAGGAGCTCGTCATCGCGCTCCTCATCGTCAGCGGTGCCGGCCGCCGCCTGTGCGGCGACCGCCCGACCGGTAGGCAGAACATCCGGGATCGGAGAATCCTCAGCGCGCTCGGCATCGGCGACCCCGACCTCGGCTCGCAGCTGGTCGACGATCGCCTGGCGCTGGGCGTCGAGCTCTTCCTGAGTCAGAATCCGCCACTCGACCTGATTTTTCTCGACATCGTTGATGGCGCGCAGAGTCGCCTTGTCATGCCGCGATTCGGCGCGCGGCTTGGCACCGTTGACGAGCTGCTCGGCGCGCTGTGAAACCACGACGATATAGCGGAAGATCGAATCGAATCCTTCAGGAAGTTGGATCATGGGGTGACGTCCCTCTCCAGGGCCGACCGAAACGCCTCACGGATGGCGTCGAGCCGGGTTCGCAATCGATGGGTTCGGTGGTGCTCCGCGACGCAGATGCCGAAAAGGGCATCGACCGCTCGGTCCAAGCGGTCGTTGATAATAGCATAATCAAACTCACCACCGACCCCGAACTCCCGAACCGCCCACTCGAGACGCCGCCGGATCGCCTCCGGAGCATCCTGCCGACGCCGTTCGAGCCGCTCCTTGAGGATCTCGTACGACGGCGGGTAGACGAAGATCTTGACCACCCCCGGGATCTTGGTCTTGACCTGGTTGGCGCCCTGGACCTCGATGTCGAGAAAGACGTCCTCGCCGCGCTTCAGCCGTCTCTCGACCTCGGAACGTGAGGTCCCGTAGAGGTTGCCGGCATACTCCGCCCACTCGAGGAAATCGCCCGCCGCGGCCATGGTTTCGAAGGCCGCGCGATTGACGAAATGATAGTCGGTGCCGTCGCATTCGCCCGGTCGGGGCGTGCGGGTGGTGTGGGATACCGAGAAGTGCGCAGCCACGCCGGTCTCGACGAGCCGTTCCATGACCTCGCGGATCAAGGTCGTCTTGCCGCCGCCCGACGGCGACGCAACGATGAAGAGCACTCCGGAGGCCGCTGTCGCCACTGGTGTCCTCCCTCGGGTTTCCGGTCCGGTCATCCTACGTCATCGTCGCGACCGACGAAAGCCGGGTCACGGGCTCACCGACGTCCATCGGCCGGTGTCGCCGCTCTCGAAGCCGTCGGCGAAGATGTCCGCGGTCTCGCCGGTGCCGAACCGGATGAAGGTGGAGGTTCCCCTTCCCAGGCTCTGGTAGGCGAAGCACGCTCCGACGAACTGGGTGTCGTCGGGATGGTAGACCTCGCTCAGCGTGTAGTCTCCGGACCGCTCATCACCGTTGATGACGCCGTAGCTCCCGGCGAGGGAAAGGGCCATCGCAAACGGCACCAGGTCGTCCGAGGTCGCACCGTCGGCGATCCACGCCGAGCACGACGGGTAGTGGGTGTCTCCACCGCCCCACATCACGGTGCCGCCGAGCTGGCCTGCCGAGTTCACCGACACCGACGGGTACATCAAGGCGTAGTCCGCGCTCCACACGTCGATGTCCTCGAGATGGGCCAGGTCATCGCCGACGTCGAAGGTTGAGATCCGCATGTACGGGAAGGGAAACGCGCCTCCCTGTGCCGGCGTCCAGACGAAACCGAGCGTGGCGCCGGTGAGAAAGCCCCCCTGAATTCTGCCGTCGTGACGGCCGCACCAGTTCCGGCCGTCAGGGCCGGGGCACCACCGGGATGTGTTGGACCAGCCGGCCACGGACCGGGTCACCGAGGCAGGGATCGACGAGGCATCCGGCCAGCTCCAGATCCGCAGGGCGGCGTTGGACTGGTGCGACGCGAAGTACATGGTGGTTTCGGCGCCGCGGCTCAACCGGAAGCTGCCGTAGCCGGAGGTGAAGGCATCGACCGTCAGCGGCGTCGAGCACGAAGCGAGCTCGGCCAGCGGGTAGCGGCCCACGAAGCCGCCGGCCCATCCGAACGAGAAGGTGAAGGCGTTGCTCGTGTGGTACAGATAGCTTGAGCTCACCGCCAGGTCAGGGAAGTCGAGCCACCGGCCGGTCCCGAGGCCCGCAACCACGGTGTCGATGTCGTAGGCGCAGTCCCAGGTTCCGTCCGCGTCCTGGTCGACGTTGATCCGCTGGGTCCCGGTGTCGGTGGTCGGCGGGTTGAAGCCGGTCGGAATGAACTGTTGAAGCCAGAAAATCGTGTTGGTGCCCGGATCGTGGGCCATGGTCTGGTCGCAGCAGAACGACTCGCCCGCCGGCGCGGGCAGCGGCCCCGGGTAGGGGTTCACGTAGTCGAACCCGACCCCGCCGTCCGACGACGTGGCAGCGTACCAGTTGGCCGTGAAAAAGACCCGATCGCCGGCCGCCGCAACCGCCGGCTCGTGGACCTCGGAACGCGAGAAGACCGACACAGCATCGCTCGGGTTGGCGTTGACGAAGATCTCTGGGGCCGTGACGCCGTCTCCGCCGGTCATCGTCGGCGGGGTGTTGGGCGTCAGCTCGGATGGATCGAGATCGACGGTCTCCATGGGGGCGCTCGGTTTCGGGTGCTGCCGGCCCTCCATCAGCCGCGCCTGCAGCTCCGCGATCCTCGCTTCACTCTCGGCAGTGGTCTGGCCCAGCGCCTCGAGATCGCGGGGCTGTCCCAAAACCCGCTCGACGGAGGTGCGGATCGCCGTGCCGTCGGTCGGCGTGTCGAGGTCCTCGGCGTGACCGGCGGCGGCTCCGAGGAACGCACAGGCCACGACCACGATCCAAAATGTCTTGCTCCGGTTCATATGATGGGCTCCCTTGGGGACGCTCCGCGGACGGCGGGCGCCCAAAAATCATAGCACACAAGGGTTGAACCCGATCAGCGGCTCTCGGGCGGCGCGGCTCACTCGATGCGGACCCCCCGGCGCATCAGGTCATCCCGAAGAGCCCGGTCAGCCGAGGGGTCGACCGAACGCGCGAGATCCCAGATCAGATGGGTTGCGAAGCCGGCGTCCACCGCATCCTCGGCGGACCATCGGACGCAAAAGTCGCGCGCGAGCCCAACGAGCCACACCGCGTCGACGCCGAGCTCGGCGAGGAAGCCCCCGAGCCCGGTGCGCGGACGCTCGCCCCCGGCATCCCAGTTGTGCCGGAAGGCGCTGTAGGAGTCGACGGCGGCGTCGGTTCCCTTCCGGATGATCGCGGTCACGGGTTCGATCGGCAGGGCGGGGTGCAGCTCGGCCCCCGGGCTGCCCTGGAGGCAGTGGTCGGGCCAGAGGATCTGACGGCGCCCGTACAGGTCGATCTCGTCGAACGGCTGCGCGCCCGGGTGATTCGAGGCGAACGAGACGTGACCCCTCGGGTGCCAGTCCTGGGTCACGATCACGACGCCGAACCGGCCCGACACCGCGAGCTCGGCGATGGGCGTGACGATCTCGTCGCCACCGGCCACCGCCAGGGCGCCCCCCGGCAGGAAGTCGTGCTGGAGATCGGTCACGAGAAGCGCGGTTTTCGAGCTCATCGACCCTCCCTCGCGATCTCGGCGCGCAGCCGGGACACCAGCTCCTGCTTGCGATCCCACAGCCTCCGGCTCAGTGACACGTGGTAGAGATGGGGGTTCATGAGTCGCTTGACTCCGGGGTCGAGGCGCTCGAGATCGGCGATCCGTCGACCGCGCATCACCTCGAGGTGCGGCGCCTCACCGACCCTCCGACCGCCGGCGAAGACCTCGTCGTGGAGCGCTTCGACCTCGCTGACCTCGTCGCCGACCAGGTGCCGGCGGCGCGGCTCGTCGGTCGGGTGGCACAGGATCAGCGGCTCTCCGGCGGCCGGCGTCTCGTCGGCGAGCGCGATGAGATCGGCGGTCGCCTTGTCGCGCTGATCGTAGATTCGCCAGACCCGCTTGTCACCGGGGTTGAGGGTCTTGGCCTTGGACTCGGAGAGCTTGATCGCGGGCTGGAGCACGCCGTCGCCCTCGATGGCGACCAGCTTGTAGACGCCGTCGAGAGCCGAGTCGCCGGTCGACGTGATGAGGGCGGTGCCGACCCCGTGCACGAGTCGACGCACCACCGATCCGGGATCGACTCCGTAGCGCGGGGCCTCCTCGCGGATCTGGGTCACGATCTGCCAGATCACGAGCTCGTCGAGGTTGTTGGACAGCACGATATTGACGTCGTCGAAGCCGGCGGCGTCGAGCTCGATGGCGGCCTGAATCGCGAGAAAGGCGAGGTCACCCGAGTCGAGTCGGATGCCGCGCGGCGTGTGGCCGCCGCGTCGCAGCTCGGAAAAGACCCGGATCGCGTTCGGCACCCCGCTGGCCAGGGTGTCGACGGTGTCGACCAGTAGCACGCAGTCGTCGGGGTAGAGCTCGGCGTAGGCCCGGAAGGCGTCGAGCTCGGTGCCGCCGAGCGCGAGAAAGGCCTGAACCATGGAGTGGGCGTGGGTTCCCTTCGGCTGAACGCCCATCAGCCGCGACACGCCGACGTTGGAGCTGAAGTCGGCGCCTCCGATGAGCGCCGCTCGGGCGCCGGCGTTGGCGCCGCGCTCGTGGGCGCGGCGCATCCCGAACTCGAGCAGCGGCGCGCCGTGCGCCGCCTCTCGGATGCGCGACGCCTTGGTGGCGACCAGCGTCTGGTAGTTGAGGTGGTTGAGCACCGGCGTCTCGACCAGCTGGGCCATGGCGAGAGGGCCGTCGACCACGAGCAGCGGCACGTTGGGGTGAACGACCCGGCCCTCCGGAACCGCGCGCACGGTCAGCCCGTCCATGGTCCCGTGCGCTGCGAGCCAGTCGAGGAAGTCGTCGCCGAACAGGCGCTCGCCCGCCGACCCGCGCAGCGAGCGCAGGTAGTCGACGTCGCCAGCGGTGGCCCGGGTGTCGCACATCCAGTCGAGCAACCACTCGAGGCCTGCGAACACCGAGTAGCCGGCCGAGTGCTCGCCGTAGTTCGGGTGGGACCGGAAGAAGAAGTCGAACTGGACCCGGCGCTCGGCGAGCCCGTGACGGAAGTAGAGCTGAGCCATGGTCAGCTGATAGAAATCGGTGAACAGCAGGCCCTCGGCAACACGGCGATCGGTAGTCATGGCCCCAGCATCTCATGGAGGAGCGGCAGTGACGAATTCCGGCCGCCAGCGGTGCCGTCGACGTCGGCTGCGTTTCGAAACCACCGGCGTTGACCGCAAGGGGCGCCCGGGGAAAAAACGATCAGGCGGGTCGTACACTGATGAGGATGGACTCGCGTCGGTCGGCGCCGTGGCGGCAGTGGGGCTCGGACCCGGATCCGGCGTCGGTGGAGCAGATCGAGCGCGCCTGCTCGCTGCCGGTCGCCGTTCGCGGTGCGCTGATGCCCGACGCCCACCTCGGCTACGGACTGCCCATCGGTGGCGTCCTCGCGACCAGCGACGCGGTCATCCCCTACGCGGTCGGCGTCGACATCGCGTGCCGCATGAAGCTGTCGGTGTGGAACCTGAGGCCGACCGCCCTGGACAATCACGGCGACCGTCTCGCCCGCGCGATCGAAACCGAGACCCGCTTCGGGATCGGCGCGAACTTCGAGCACCGGCGGCAGCACGCGGTGATGGACGAGAACTGGAACGTCACCGTCGTGACCTCGCGCCTCAAGGACAAGGCGTGGTCCCAGCTCGGCACGTCGGGCAGCGGCAACCACTTCGTCGAGCTCGGCACCCTCGAGCTGTCGGCGCGCGAGCTGGGGCTCGACGCCGGCCGTTACCTCGCCCTGCTCAGCCACAGCGGCAGCCGCGGCGTCGGCAACGCGGTCGCCCGTCACTTTTCAGAGCTCGCGAGCTCGCTGCACCCACAGCTGCCGCGCGAGCTGCGGCACCTCGCCTGGCTCGATCTCTCGAGCGAGCCCGGCCGCGAGTACTGGGAGGCGATGCAGCTCATGGGCCGATACGCCGCGGCCAACCACGAGCTGGTCCATCGGCACCTGGCGCGACGCCTCGGGGTCGAGGTCCTGGCAAGCGTCGAAAACCACCACAACTTCGCCTGGATCGAAGAGCACGACGGCCGCCGGGTGGTGGTCCACCGCAAGGGCGCGACGCCGGCCGGCGAGGGGGTGCTCGGGATCATCCCCGGGTCCATGGCGACGCCGGCCTACGTGGTCCGGGGCCTGGGCAGCGAGGCGTCGCTGCAGTCCGCGGCCCACGGCGCCGGGCGGCGGATGAGCCGCACACAGGCCAAGAAGCGCTACCGCTGGCGCGACGTTCGGAATCTGCTGGAGGCTCGGCGCGTTCGGGTGCTGTCCGCCGGGCTCGATGAGGTCCCCATGGCCTACAAGGACATCGGCGAGGTCATGGCCGCACAACGCGATCTCGTCCGTCCCATCGCCAGCTTCCAGCCGCGGCTGGTCAAGATGGCGCCGGGCGGCGAACCGCCGGAGGACTGAGGTCGGTATGAGTTGTCAGTTGTGAGTGATGGATTTCATCGCATATGGATGTTTTCTGCAAAGTGGAGACTGTGCGATGGAGTTGATCATTCATGAGATGCGGTGACTGGCGTCGACGGTGCGGATCCCCGCGAGCGACCGCCGGGTACGGTCGAACTCCTCGGCGCCCATCCGTGAGACGGAAAGCGGCCCGCCTGGCGCGAGCCGAACCCACCGCAACCCACCTTGGACTTTTGAGACCGAGACGCACTTTAATCAATGCGAAAAGCCCCGTCAAGCCGCAGCGCGGCAAATCAATCCTGAATCGTGCGGGCTAGACTTTCGTTGATGCCGAACCTTCCCCACCCGCTCGGGAGCCTGCATCTGTTCGGGCTCGACCACAGCCGACGCGACATCATCCTCAGCGTGACCCTGGTCGCGCTCGTCGCGGCCAGCCGCGCGCTCGCCTTCCCGGCATCGATCTGGGAGCAGGACGAAGCGGTCTTCGCCGGCGCGGTCACGGCCTTCGACCCGACCGACAACCTGCCCCACCCGCCGTGGTTTCCGCTGTGGATCGCCCTCGGCAGCGTGGCCAGCAGCATGGCGGACGCCGAGGCGGCCACCGCCCTGCGGCTGGTGAGCGCCGTGCTTTCGGTGTGGATGCTCTTCCCGCTGGCCTCCCTATGGGCGGGGGTGATGCCCCGCCGACTTGCGGCCGCCGCGGCGACCCTGTTTCTGATCGCGCCCGGGCCGTGGTGGCTTGCCGGCCGCGCCTTCAGCGGAACTGCCGCGACCACGCTCCTCGCGGCCGCGCTGGCGTTTTGGCTCGGCGCCGACCAGCGATCGCGATGGCTCGCCGCAGGGTCCGCCGTCGCGGCGGCAGCGGTGCTCGTCCGGCCGCAGCTGCTGCCGGCGGCGATCGGCGCGCTCGCCATGATTGCCCTGCGAACCCAACCGGAGCAGCGCAGGCTGCTGGTCGGGGCCTTCGCGCTGCCGCTGGTAGCGGCCGCCGTCGCCGTCGCGGTCCTGGCCGGTGGTCCGGCGGCGCTGTGGGCTGGACTCGAAACCCACGCGACCGCGCACTTCCCACGACTCGACGAGGCCGCCCACGGCTTCTCCCGGTCGGGGTTCGCCCGGTCGCTCGGTCACCCAGCCGTGGCAATCGCGTGGCTCGTCATCATGCACGTCGGCATGATCCGCTTGATTCGAGCCGGCCGGTGGCGCGACGTCTCCCCGGCACTGATCGGCGCTGCCCTGCCCATCCTGGCCGTCATCCACCTGCTGTCCGACCCGAGCCACGCCCGGTACTCGATTCCCCTGCTGGCGCTGACCGCGGGCCCGGTCGTCCTGGGCGTCGAGGCCGTCGCGCGGCGATGGACCTGGGCGGTCGTCGCGGCGGCAGCGGCGGCGGCTGCAGCGTATGTCGGACCGCAGCTCGCCGGCTACCGGGCCGCGGTGGCCCCACCCGTCGCCGCGCTCGAAGCAGCTATCGACCGCGCCGAGGCGGTCCGAGGGACCCTGGTCGTCGACCGCACGCTGCACGCCTTCGTCGTCGAGCGGGAGGTGCGTCGACCGATCGGAGCGCCAGTGCTCTTCGACCACCTGATCGAGCGCGGCTGGGCCCCGACACCACCTCCCGAGACCACTGTCTTCGTCTTCGACGCCGGCCACGACGCCATCCTGATCGACGCCGAAACCCGGGTTCGGTTCACCACCGACATCCCCCTCGCGCGGCGCCTGTCCCAGGATCGATTCCTCGACCTCCAGGTCGCCGCAGGCGCCCGTCTGGCCTGTGAACCGACATCGGACCCGCGATGATGAACGACCCGCGCTCTTCGGAGCGCGGGTCGGATCGGATTCGGTTCGAGCCGAGCGCGTCAGCCGCGCGGGAAGTTGATCTGAGCCTGAGCCGCGGCGAGCCGGGCAATGGGCACCCGGAACGGCGAGCAGCTGACGTAGTCCATCCCGACCAGGTGGCAGAACTCCACCGAGTTGGGTTCGCCGCCGTGCTCACCGCAGATTCCGACCTTGAGGTCGGGGCGGGTCGCACGGCCTTTCTCGATGCCGATTTGAACCAGCACTCCGACCGACTCGCGGTCGAGGACCTGGAACGGGTCCACCGGCAGGATCTTCTGCTCGAGATAGTCGGACAGGAAACCGCCGATGTCGTCGCGCGAAAAGCCGAAGGTCATCTGGGTTAGGTCGTTGGTGCCGAAGCTGAAGAACTGGCAGGTCTCGGCGATCTCGTCGGCGGTCAGTGCGGCGCGCGGAATCTCGATCATGGTGCCGTACAGGTGGTCGACGGAGTCCACCCCGAGCGCGTCACGGACCTCGGCATGGACCTTCTCAGCGAGCGCCCGCTGGGCGTCGAGCTCGGCCTTGGCGCAGGTCACCGGCACCATGATCTCGGGGAAGCACATCGTGCCTTCGGCACGAAGCTCGGCGGCCGACTCGAGGATGGCGCGGAACTGCATCTCGGAAATCTCGGGAAAGGTGATGCCGAGGCGAACGCCGCGATGGCCCATCATGGGGTTGAGCTCGTGGAGCTCGGCGGCTCGCCGGTTGAGCTCGTCGACGGAGATCCCGAGGGCCTTGGCAAGCTCTGCGCGCTCAGCGTCGTTCTGCGGCACGAACTCGTGCAGCGGCGGGTCGAGCAGCCGGAACGTGACGGGGCGCTCACCCATGATCTCGAGCGTCGACTTCATGTCGCGCTTGACGAAGGGAAACAGCTCGTCGAGAGAGGCTCGGCGCTCGTCCTCGGAGTCGGCCATGATCATCTTGCGCAGGAGAAACAGCGGCTCCTCGGAACCCGTGCCGTAGAACATGTGCTCGGTGCGGAACAGACCGATTCCCTCGGCGCCGAACTCGATGGCGGTTCGCGCATCGTCCGGGGTCTCGGCGTTGGTCCGGACCTTCATCACCCGAATGTCGTCGGCGAGCTTCATGAAGTCGACGAAGCGGGGGTTCTCGGTGGCGTCGATCATGGGCAGCTCGCCGGCGTAGACCAGGCCGCGGGTCCCGTTGAGGGTGAGGACATCACCCTCCTTGAAGACCCGCCCGTCGACCGTGATGGTCTTGCCGACGACGTCGATGTCGAGGGCGCCGGCGCCGACGATGCAGCACTTGCCCCAGCCGCGGGCGACGAGCGCCGCGTGAGAGGTCATCCCGCCCCGACCGGTGAGGATGCCGACCGCGGCCCGCATGCCCTCGACGTCCTCGGGGTTGGTCTCCTCGCGGACCAGGAGCACGGTCTTGCCTGCCTTGGCCCACGCAACCGCGTCAACGGCGTTGAACACGATCTGGCCGTGGGCGCCGCCGGGTCCGGCGGGGAGCCCCTTGGCGATCAGATCGGCGCCGGGCTCGGCAGTCGGGTCGACGATCGGGTGGAGGAGCTCGTCGAGCTGATCGGGACGAACGCGAATCACGGCCGTCCTGTCGTCGATGAGGCCCTCGGCGAGCATGTCCATCGCCATGTTGAGCGCGGCGGTACCCGTCCGCTTGCCGATCCGGGTCTGGAGCATCCATAGCCGTCCGTCCTGGATCGTGAACTCGATGTCCTGCATGTCTTTGTAGTGCTGCTCGAGGTTGTCGCGGATGTCGTGGAGCTGCCGATAGACCTCCGGCATCGCGGCCTCGAGCGACGACAGGTGCTCGTTCTGCTCGTTCTTGGTGTCTTCGTTGAGCGGGTTCGGGGTGCGGATTCCGGCCACCACGTCCTCGCCCTGAGCATTGGGCAGCCACTCGCCGTAGAACTTGTTGTTGCCGGTCGCCGGGTTGCGGGTGAAGGCGACACCGGTCGCCGAGTCGTCACCCATGTTGCCGAAGACCATGGCCTGGACGTTGACCGCGGTACCCCATTCGTCCGGAATGCCCTCGATGCGCCGGTACGACACCGCCCGCTTGCCGTTCCACGACGCAAAAACCGCGCCGATGCCGCCCCACAGCTGCTCGCGGGGATCATCCGGAAACGCGGTCCCCAGCACCTGCTCGATCGTGGCCTTGTACTCCTCGACCAACTCCTTGAGGGCATCCGCCCCGAGCTCGGCGTCGGTGGCGGCGCCGCGGGCCTCCTTCTTGGCCTCGAGCATGCGGTCGAGACGCTGGCGGATCCCCTGGCCCTCCTCGGGCTCGATACCCGCCGCCTTTTCCATGACCACGTCGGAGTACATCGTGATCAGACGGCGGTAGGCGTCGTACACGAAACGCTCGTTGCCGGTCTTGGCGATCAGCCCGGGAATCGTGGCCGAGCACAGCCCGACGTTGAGCACGGTCTCCATCATGCCCGGCATCGACGAGCGCGCGCCCGAGCGCACCGACACCAGCAGCGGGTTGTCGGGGTCGCCGAAAGTCGTGCCCATGTTCTTCTCGACCTCGGCCATCGCCGCGTCGACCTCGGCTTCGAGGGTCGGGGGGTAGCTTCGGTCGTGGTCGTAGAAGTAGGTGCAGATCTCGGTGGTCAGGGTGAAGCCGGCCGGGACCGGGATACCCATGTTGGCCATCTCGGCCAGGTTGGCGCCCTTACCGCCGAGCAGGTTCTTCATGTCGGCCCGCCCGTCAGCCGAGCCACCGCCGAAAGAATAGACGTACTTGGTGTCGTTCACTGGTTGCCTCCATCGATCTTCAGCCTGGACAGGTCCGCCAGGGTCATGAATTCTCGTCTGAGTTCGGTCAACAACGCAACGCGATTGTCGCGGACTGCCTCGTCGTCGCACAACACCAGGACCTCGATGAAAAAGCGATCGAGGACCTCGGCGAGATCGGCCATCGCCGCGAAGGCGTCATCGAAGCGCCGAGCGCCGACGCACTCCGCGAGCCGGCCGGAGAAAAGTCTGGATGCTGCATCGAGCTCGCGCTCCTCGTCCTGGTCGAACAGCCCGGGATCAATTTCGTTCTCGGTGGCGTCCTCGGTGATGTTCTTCACCCGCTTGAAAGCCAGCGACAGAGCGCGCATTCGGTCCGAGTTCCGAACCGAATCGAGGGCCCGGGCCCGGGCGACCAGCTCGGGCACATCGCCCCAACCGGCCGCCATCACGGCGTCCGCGACGTCACCGCCGACACCGATCCGGTCTGTGAGAAGGCGACGCACCCGGTCGGACAGGAAGTCGACCACCGCGCCGGTGGTTTCTTCGGCCTGTCGAGCGATCCGATCGGCAAGGCCCGCCGCAGCGTCGGCGGTCGCGGCCTCGAGAGCGAGGCTCCAGTCGGCATCGGCCACGATCTTGACCACCGCCTGGGCCGCCCGGCGCAGCCCGAGCGGATCCTTCGATCCCGACGGGATCTCGCCGACCCCGAACAGCCCGACGATGGTGTCGAGCCGGTCCGCGACGCCGAGCAGCCGACCGAGCTCGGACTCCGGAATCCCGTCGTCGAAGCCTGACGGCCGGTAATGGTCGCGAGCGGCGGTCCAGAGCCCCTCGTCGGCGCCCTCGAGCCGAAGGTAATGGCCTCCCATCACGCCCTGAAGCTCCGGAAACTCAACCACCATGTTGGTCAGCAGATCGGCCTTGACGAGGCGCGCCGAACGGCGCAGCTCGCCGGCATCGACGTCGAGACCGAGCCGGTCGGCAAGACGCGCGGCGAGCGCGCCGACCCGATCCGCCTTGGCCGCCACCGAGCCCAGGACCCGGTGGAACTCGAGCCGGTCGAGCTCGGCGGCTCGATCGGCGAGCGGCCGCTTGCGGTCCTCGTCGAAGAAGAACCGTGCATCGGCGAGGCGGGCGCCGATGACCCACTCATGACCCTGACGAACGAGCCCCTCCGGATCGTCCCGGCGGTCGACCACGGCGAGGAAGTGCGGCGCGAGCTCACCGCCGGCGCCCTCCAGGATCAGACACTTCTGGTGGTGACGGAGGGTGGTGATCACGACCTCGTCCGGCAGCTCGAGAAAGGCCGGGTCGATGGCGCCCCGGATCAGACCGGGGAACTCGACCAGCTCGACGTGCTCGGCGACCAGGTCGTCGTCAAAATGGACCCGGCACCCAACCTCGTCGGCGAGCGCCGCCGCCTGCTCGTTCAGACCGTTGCGGCGCGCCTCCGGATCGACAATGACCGCCCGCTCGGCGAGCAGGTTCGCAAGCCGGTCGGCATGATCGAGGTCGAAGCTGCCGGCGCCGTGAACGCGATGACCGACGGTGCTGCGGCCGGCACCTACACCGAAAGCGCTCATGGGAACGACGTCGCCGTCGAGCACGGCAACCAGACCGTGAACCGGGCGCACGAAGGAGTGCTCGCCGAGGCCCCAGCGCATCATCTTGGGAAACCGCATGGCGGCGAGCACCGAGGGCACCACTTCGGCCACGATCTCGGCCGTCGGGCGGCCGTCGTGGACGACGATGGCGGCAAGGTACTCGCCCTTGTCGGTGGTCTCGGTTTTGAGCTTGTCGACGGTCACACCGACCTTCGCGGCAAAACCCTCCGCCGCCCGGGTCGGCAGCCCGTCGGCGTCGAAGGCGATCCGGGTCGGCGGACCGATCATCCGCTCGGACCGATCGGCCTGGCGCTCGGGCAGCTCGGTCACCGTCGCGATGAGCCGGCGGCTGGTCGACAGGGCGCGGACGGTGTGACCGGTGAACCCGGCGTCGAGGAGCGCCCGGTCGAGACCTTCGGCGAGCTGCCGACGCGCCCCTGGGAGCGCGTTGGCCGGAATCTCCTCGGTGCGCAGTTCGAGGGCGAAGGCCGCCATCACCCGACCTCTCTCACTGCGTTCCCGAGGGGGTGGCCGAGGGTCTCCCGCTGTCCGAGGTAGGCCCCGGCGATACGAATCGCGTTGCGGCGGACGCGAGCGATGAGGCCGACCCGCTCGGTCACAGACACCGCGCCCCGCGCGTCCATCAGATTGAACAGGTGCGACATCTTCAGAGCGGCCTCGAGGGCCGGAACGACCAGTGGTGGATCATGGTCGAGGCAGCGCCCTGCCTCGCGCTCCCAGTCGTCGAGGTGGCGTCGGAGCATGTCGACGTCGGCAACCTCGAATCCATAGGTCGACGACTCGCGCTCGTCGATCAGTCGGATCAGACCGTAGGGCACCTCGGCGCCCCATTCGATGTCGTAGATCGAGTCTTTGCGACCGAGGAACATCGCGATTCGCTCGAGCCCGTAGGTCAGCTCGGCCGACACCGGACGGAGCTCGACGCCGCCGGCCTGCTGGAAGTAGGTGAACTGGGTGATCTCCATGCCATCGAGCAGGACCTGCCACCCGACGCCCCAGGCGCCGAGGGTCGGGGACTCCCAGTTGTCCTCTTCGAACCGGATGTCGTGCAACGCCGGCTCGATGCCGAGCGCCTCGAGGGACTGGAGGTACAGCTCCTGGACATCGTCGGGCGACGGCTTGAGAATGACCTGGAGCTGCAGGTGCCGACCGAGACGAAACGGGTTCTCGCCGTATCGGGCGTCGGCAGGGCGGCGCGAGGGCTGGACGTAGGCGACCTGATAGGGTTCCGGCCCGAGCACGCGCAGAAAGCTCTCCGGGTGCATGGTCCCGGCGCCGACCTCGAGATCGAGAGGCTGCTGGATGACGCAACCGTGGTCGGCCCAGTAATGCTGGAGATCGAGGATCAGGGTCTGCAGGTCCACGCTGCCTCCGGCGCCCTTGATTCAGACCACGCGCCACGACGGGGGTGCAACGCATGGGCTCGGCGCATTGGGCGCGAAGGATACCACGCCGACGCGATACTGTCGCAACAGCGAACCGCGATCCGCCGCCGGATTCCTGCTATTCTCGACGGCGCTCATGGACACGGAAGATCTGGTCGCCGCACCCGACAACGAACCCGAGGCAGACCACCCGCGACGCCGACTCACCGACCGGCCGGCCGGGCCCGGCAGCGTCATCGGTCCGGGCATCGCCATCGAGGGCGAGCTCAGGGGCGCCGCCGACCTCGAGATCTGGGGCCGCTTCACCGGCCGGCTGGCCGTCGCTGGCCTGCTCACGCTGCGTCTCGGCAGCCGAGTCGCGGGCACTCTCGAGGTCGCCGACGTGGTGGTCGAAGGCGAGCTTCTCGGCGACGTCCGGGCCAGCGGCAGGGTCGACCTCCGCTCGACCTGCCGGGTCGAAGCGGAGATCGAGGCCGCCCGTGTGGTCGCCGCCGAGGGCAGCGAGGTCGAGGGACGAATCACGGTCACCGGCGAGACCGGGAATGTGACCACCTACTCGGAGCGAAGATTGAGTTGACCGCTGTCTGATTTCCGAAAACGACGGCGGGCCGCAACGGCCCGCCGTCGTTTTCGGAACAAGTTGGACGTCGACGCTACCCGGCCAATTTCTTGACCTCTTCCACCATGGGAGGAACGACGGCGAACAGATCGCCGACGACACCGTAGTCGGCGATCTTGAAGATCGGCGCGTCGGGGTCTTTGTTGATGGCGACGATGACCTTGGACGAGCTCATGCCGGCGAGATGCTGGATGGCGCCCGAGATGCCGGCCGCGATGTACAGCGACGGGCTGACGACCTTCCCGGTCTGGCCGACCTGGTGCTTGTGCGGGATCCAGCCGGCGTCGACCGCAGCGCGCGACGCGCCGAGCGCGCCGCCGAGCGCGTCCGCGAGCTCGCGGATCACGGCGAAGTTCTCCGGCCCCTTGAGGCCACGGCCGCCGGAGACGATGATGTCGGCCTCGGCGACGTCGAGGTCGCCGCCGCCGGTGTCGACGAGCTCGGTGACCACGGCCTTGATGTCGAGGTCGAGATCGTCGAGGGCGACAACCTCGGCGGTTCCGCCGGTCTCTTCGGCGTTGAAGACGTTGGGTCGCAGGCTGAGAACCTGGGGCGTGGTCCCGCCTGTGTCGGCAGTTGCGAACGCTTTGCCCGAGTACACCGGCCGGCGCGCGACGAGCTGATCGCCATCGCGGTCGAGCGCGACGACGTCGGCCAGCGCACCGACACCGAGCTTGGCGGCGACGCGAGGTGCGAGGTCGCGGCCCATGGCCGTCCCGGGGAAGAAGATCGCGGCCGGCGACGCCGCCTCGACCGCCTTGACCACCGCCGCGCCGTACCCGGAGGCGGAGTACAGCTCGAGATCGGGTGTGTCGGCGACATAGACCGTACCGGCGCCGTAGACGCCGAGCCCGGCTGCGGCGTCGGTGATGCCGGAGCCGACCAGGACCGCCGACGCATCGCCGCCGGCTTGGCGGTGGGCCTCCGACAGAGCCTGGAGAGACGCCTTGCGAATCTGTCCGTTGCGCTGCTCGATGAATACCAGAATATGAGCCATCGTCGCCTCCCTAGATCGCCTTCGCTTCGGTGCGGAGCAGATTCACCAGCTTCGCAGCGGCGCCGGCCGGGTCGTCTTCGCCCTGAATGATGGTGCCCTCGGATTTGGGTGGGGGGAGCTCGAGCGACCGCATGGTGTAGAACGAGACGCCGCTTTCGTCGATGCCGAGGTCGGCGACCTCGATCTTCTCGACCGGCTTGCGCTTGGCGGCCATGATGCCCTTGAGCGCTGCGTACCGCGGCTCGTTGAGCCCCTTCTGGCAGGTGATCAGCGCCGGCAGCGGGCTCGAGACCTGCTCCTGCCCACCCTCGACGTCCCGGCCGGCCTTCAGAGTGCCGGCCTCGACCTCGAGCTTGGTGACGTTTCCGACGTGCGGGATGCCGAGCAGCTCGGCGAGCATCTGACCGACCTGACTGTTGTCGGTGCCGACGCCCTTGAAGCCGCATAGAACCAGGTCGATCTCGCGCCCCTCGAGGGCTTTGGCCAGAACCGTGGCGATGGTGAAGCTGTCACCGAGCGTCGTCTCCCCGCCGATGACGTGGACGGCGTTGTCGGCGCCGCGAGCCAGACAGTCGCGCAGCGCCGCCTCGGCTCGAGCCGGTCCGTAGGTCACCGCGGTGACCTCACCGCCCTGGGCCTCGGTGATCTGCAGCGCCTCCTCGAGGGCGTACTCGTCGAACGGCGACATGATCCACTTGATTCCGGTTTCATCGATGCTCTTGCCGTCGGCTCCGATCTTGATGACCGACGCCGTGTCCGGCACGCTGGTCACACAGACGATACAGTTCACGGCCTACCTCCCTGTTTGGTTCGTCGACAGAACTGAATAGGCATTCATCTCGGAAGTGTAGCAGATCCATGCCACGCTGCGGCACGGCCGTCTCCCGCGTCCGTGCCCGCGTCCGTGCCCGTGCCCGTGCCCGTCTCCGTTTCCTGACGCGCGCGGCGCGTCATTTGCAGCGACGGTCGTCCGGTCCGGCGCAGCTGGGCCCGGCGGCCCTCGGTGCAGGGGATCACCCCTCCAGCTCGTGCTCGGTCCGGAGCCGGTGGATCTCCTCGTCGTAGGCCTCGAGAACCCGCTGGTAGGACAGCATGCCCTCGACCTTGGACGGCGGCGGCGCCGACAGCACCGGGAGGTTCTCGTGCCGGAACGCGGTGAACCGCCGAACCGCGGTGTGGAGATCGTCGTCCAGCTCGAGGAAGGCCATGGAGCTCGATGCCACCGACAGATCCGATGCGACGAGCACCGACCAGACCTCGGGGCTCGCCATCATGCGTCGGACGTCGGTCATACTGAACAGTCCGACCACCACACCGTCGCGATCGACCACGGGAAACGCATGCTGGTCGGTCTCAGCCACCAGCTCGAGGATGCGATCGAAGGGCGTGCCCGGGGTCACCATGATGAGCTCCTGATCGGTATCCAGGACCTCGCGTACGGTGAGCTTCTCGAGGAGGTCGAGTTGGAGCTCGCCGATATGGGCCGGTGAGTCGATGCGGGTCGGCACCTGGGCTTCATAGATCGACACCCCCCGCATGAGCAGGAAGGACACCGAGCAGACCAGCATCAGCGGCACCAACAGATGGTAGGACCCGCTCATCTCCGCAACCATGATCAGCGACGCGATCGGCACCTTGGCGACACCGGCGAAGAAGCCGCCCATCCCGACCAGCACGCACGCCGACGTCGCCGGCGCGAAGCCCGGCGCGAGCCGCTCGGCGGCCGCGGCGAAGACCGCCCCGGTGACGCCACCGATGACCAACGACGGCGCGAACACGCCGCCGGAACCTCCCGACGAGATGGTGAACGAGGTCGCCAGGATCTTGGCAGGCAGCAGCAGGAGCAGGACCTTGAGCGGCAGCGCGCCGTCCAAAGTCAGCTGGATCCAGCCGTAGCCGCCGGCCATGACCTGGGGCACCACCAGGGCGAGCAGAGCGACCATCAGTCCGCCGATCGCCGGCTTGATCATGCGCGGCACCGGCAGGCGGGCGAAGACGCTGTCCCGCATGCCGTAGAAGACCCGGACGTAGATCAGCCCGATCAGGGCAAGGACGAATCCCAGCACCAGGTAGGCGATGAGTTCGCGAGGCGCGTTGAACTGGTCGATCTCGGTCCGGAAGATCGGGTGCCAACCGGTCAGCGAGGCGTTGACCACGTAGGCGACGATGGACGACATGATCGCCGGGATCAATGCCTCGGACTCGTAGTCATTCTCGCCGTACAGCACCTCGATGGCGAACAGCGCGGCCCCGAGGGGCGCGCGGAACATACCCCCGATCCCGGCGGCCATCCCCGAGATGACCAGAATCCGCCGGTCGAGGGTCGGTAGCCGAAGCACCTGCGACAGGTACGAGGCGAAACCGGCGCTGATCTGCGCCACCGGGCCCTCGCGACCCGCCGAGCCCCCTGAACCGATGGTCAGCGCCGAGGCGATCAGCTTGACCGGGATGATGCGCGGCCGAATCTGCGCGCCGCGCCGGTGATACGAGTTGATGACTGCGTCGGTGCCGTGGCCCTCGGCCTCGGGGGCGAAGGTGGTGACGATGAACCCGACGACCAGCCCGGCTCCGGGAAGTACCAACAGCAGCAGCCAGGGTCGCTCGGGAGGGTGCCAGGCATCAGCTCCGGTGGCGCCGTGACCGGGGGCCTCGAAGCCGACCACCCGGTGATGGAGCAGCGACGCCACTCCGTCCACGCCCCACGTCAACAGCGCCGCTCCGAGACCGGCAACGACGCCGACGATCAGCGCAAGCACCAGCCATCGCCCGAAGTTGTACAGGTCGATCCGGTTCGCGGTCCGGATCAGGCTCATGACCAGTCGAGGGCCCCGGGGCTGCACGGTATCTCCTCGGCCGCGGGCGAACCTCTATGCGCCTGCGGCAGTCGACGGACGGTTGCGATGTCGCACGGCGCTCAGACCGTCGCGCCGACCAGCAGGCATCCATTGGTGCCGCCGAATCCGAACGAGTTGGTCAGCGCGATCCTCACCCGTGCTTCGCGCGCCGTGTGAGGAACGTAGTCGAGATCGTTGGCCGGATCCGGGTGGTCGAGATTGATCGTCGGCGGTACCACTCCTTCGACGAGAGTCATCACCGCAACGCCGAACTCGAAGCCGCCGGCGGCGCCCAACAGGTGGCCCGACATGCTCTTGGTCGACGAGACCATCACACGGTCGGCGTGGCTGCCGAAGACCCCCTTGATGGCGGTGGTCTCGGACGTGTCGCCGGCCGGCGTCGACGTGCCGTGGGCGTTGATGTAGTCGACGTCGGTCGCGTTGATTCCCGCGTCGTCCAGCGCCGCACGCATGGCCAGCATGGCGCCGCGACCGTCCTCGGACGGCGCCGAGATGTGGAACGCGTCCGACGACATTCCGAAGCCGAGCACCTCGGCGAGGATCGGCGCGCCCCGCGTTCGGGCGTGCTCGATCTCCTCGAGGATGACGATGCCGGCGCCCTCGCCCATAACGAAACCGTCACGGTCCTTGTCCCAGGGACGCGACGCTCGTTCGGGCTCGTCGTTGCGCGTCGACAACGCCCGCATGGACGCGAAACCCGCCAGGGGCATCGGCGTGACCACGGCTTCTGATCCGCCGGCAATGACGACGTCGGCATAGCCGTGGCGAATGTAGAGCAGGGCGTCGCTGATGGCATGCGCCGAAGTCGAGCACGCCGTGCAGGTGGCCATGTTCGGGCCCATGGCGCCGGTTCGGATGCTCACCAGCCCCGAGCACATGTTGATGATAGAGCCGGGTATGAAGAACGGTGACACCCGCCGCGGGCCCCTGTCCAACAGGGTGCGGTGGGTCTGCTCGATCATCGGGAATCCGCCGATTCCCGAGCCGATGACGACACCGACACGGTGGGCGTTGACGTCCGTGATCTCGAGGCCCGACTGCTCGAGCGCCATGTCGGCCGCGGCCACCGCGTAGTGGACGAAGGTGTCGAACTTGCGCAGCTCCTTCGGCTCGAACCATGGCGATGGGTCGAAGTCGTCGACCTCTGCCGCGATCCGAACCGAGAAGCCGGAGGCGTCGAACTTGGTGATCGGGCCGACGCCGCTTCGACCGGCAGTCAGCGACTCCCACGTCGCCTTCGTGCCGATCCCCACCGGGGAGATCAGGCCGAGGCCAGTGACCACCACCCGGCGGGACATCAGTCGGTCACGTTGCTCTTGAGAAACTCGATGGCATCGTTGACCGTGGCGATCTTCTCGGCCGCCTCGTCGGGGATCTCGACGTCGAACTCCTCCTCGAACGCCATCACGAGTTCGACGACGTCGAGCGAGTCGGCGCCGAGGTCGTCGACGAACGACGCCTCCGGCGTGACCTTGGCGGCGTCGACGCCGAGTTGCTGCACGATGATCTCAGAAACCTTCGCTTTGATGTCCATTCCCCGTACCTCCTCAGGCTCCAACTCGCTCGCGCCTCTGACCACGTCTGTTCACGAGAGCCGGATGCAGGGTTGCAGCCGGCCTTCATTTCAGTTGTCGCAAACGCCGCCGACCGGCGCCGGACGCGCAATTCGCAACCGCAAACCAACCACGGCGATTCCCGCTCTCGGAGCGCCGAGCAGATGCGGTTGACGTCACGTGATAGCACACGGCGACGACCCGTGCAAGAGACCGATCGCCTTGACATGCGCCGAAAAAAGGAGTAGTCAGCCATTCAATGTCGCAATCCGCCTGCGACGGGGAGGAAGCATGGAAGCGTATCTGACTGCCAAGGAGGCCGCAGACTACCTCAAGCTCGCCGAACGAACCCTGGTCCGACTGGCTCACGAGGGCAAGATTCCCGGTGTCAAGATCGGCGGTCAATGGAGGTTCCGCCGGGCGCTGCTCGACGAGTACCTGGACACCCTGGCTGCCGAATCTGTGGAATCGTCGGGCGCTGTACGGAATCGCGTCATCGACGCCCCGATGGAGGAAATTCTCACGGTCGAGCAGATCATGTCCGAGCTCAACGCGACCGACCGGGCCGGCGTCATCCACGCCATGGTCACCCACGTCACCGAGCTCGGCCTGGTTCAGGATCAAGGCTGGCTCGAAGCCGCTCTCGCGGCGCGCGAGCGCCTGGTTCCGACCGCGGTTCCCGAGGGCGTCGCCTTCCTCCATGCCCGGCGACGGGCAGCGGACAAGTTCCCGAAGCAGTTCATCGCCGTGGCGCGTTCGGAGCAGGGGATCGAGTTCGGCTCGCCCGACATGGGCAAGACCCACCTGTTCTTTCTGCTCGCGCTGCGCAACGACGCGCTGCACCTGCGATGGTTGTCGCGCCTGGCATGGATCGTGCGCAACCCCGGCCGGCTGGCGAGACTGCTCGCTGCCGACACGGCCGAGGACATCCACGCCACGCTGCTCAACGCCGCGAACAACCTTCCCGGCGCCCTGCGACCGACCGGCAAGCCGACCCAGCGATAAAAACTGAGCCATTAGCTCCTCGCCATTAGCCTCTAGCCTGAAGTTCCCCGCTGTGTCGGCGCTGTTGAATCCGCGTAATTCCTTGTAG
>CAZXMW010000043.1:0-26518 GCA_964641415.1 uncultured Thermoanaerobaculia bacterium
ACCTCCTTGAAGTCGCTCTACTCTCAATTCGTATTTCATACTTCATAATTCATAATTCAAAATTGGCTCAGTACTTCACCATGTACTTCTTGGCCTCCAGGCAGACGCTGAACGCCTTCTTGAAGTCCGTCATCTGCTCAGCCGTTGCCTGCTGGGCCTGCTGCGCCTGCTGCTGGGCCTGCTGGCTCTGCTGCTGGACCTGCTGGCTCGCCTCGGCCTGGGCGTGCCTGGTTCGGCGGCGTGCTATGACCGCGCCGGCAGCTGCGCCCCAGGCGGCGCCCTCGCCGGCGTCGTCGCTCGCGATCTCGCCGATCAAGGCCCCCGCCGCGGCGCCGCCGACCGCCCCCTTGGCGCCGGCGCCCTTGCCGGCGGCAGCGATCTCGCCCTGGGCCTGGGCGGCCTGCTGCTGGGCCTGCTGGGTCTGCTGCTGCGTCTGCTGGGCCTGTTTCTGCAGCGCGAACGGGTCGACGCCGGCGTTCTGGACGGCCCAGTCGTAGCAGGCGGCCTCGTCGGTCGACTGCTGGGCCGCGGCCTGCCCCTCGGTCGGGAAGACGTAGACATCCAGAGTCGCCGCGATGGACTTTTCGCCGGCCGGCGCCGCGGGCTGGGCCTGGGCGTGGGCGAGTCCTCCGACGAGGATGATCAAGGCGACAGCGATCGTGATTTTCGTGTTCATGGTGATTTCTCCCCTCAACGAATGGTCGCGCTGTCGGCCGCCGACATCGGTGTGCAGGCGCCGAAAACCGACACCGCCAGCCCGTCGGTGACTACCGCCACGGTGAGATGGCCGGTCGGCTCGCTGATGACCCAGCTGAATGCCCGACCCATTTCGTACCCGTGAAAGACGATCGTCCCTTCGGCCTGACTGAGGTGCTCGATCGGCGTTGTCCGGTTCTCGCCGCTCGCCTCGGTCGTGCTCAGCCGCCGAGCGGCCAGATCGACGACGATGAACTGCGGCACATTGGCGTTCCACGGCAGGTCGACCACGCACTGCCCGTCCTCGGTACAGACGGTGGCCTGAACCGCGGTGCACAGCAATCGGTTCGACCCCGTGAGGTCGTCCGCCATGACCGACTGGCCCGCAAGGGCCAGGACCACGGCAAGCGCAATGACACAGTATTCTGATCTAACCATACCCATTCACCTCCTCATTTTCCGACTGGTGGCACACCGCTGTGCCGCATTCCGTAAAATCGATCGATCCACTCGCTCTCCTCTCATCGCCGGGTCTCCTACCTCGGGAACAACAGCTGGAGCTGGAGGCGCAACGACCAGCCACCGGACGGGATGTTGTCGGGAGTCACGACGTTGTAGTACGCCCCAACCTGGGCGTTCATCGGGCGTTTACCGGCCTTGAAGATCTTGCCGACGCCGCCGCCGACGGGCACGGTCCAGCGGTCGTCGCTGTCGGCATTCCAGTTTGCGGTGTTGATCGGAGCGCTCGTGAGGTACCAACCATTCGCGAGGTTGTAGTTGACGAAGTACTGCAGCACCATCGAGTTGACGTCCGCCCGTTGGTCATCTCCGGCGAACGACCACTGGTTGCTGACCAGCACGCCGATCACCCAGTGCCCCGGCATGGTCAACGCCACCGCCCCGACGCCCGCGCTCCACTTCCCGGTGCCGAGCACGTCGTTGGTTGCGGTCGGTAGGGTGAACGCCGGACCCACTCCCCAGATCACCTTGCCCGGCGCGGCAGGCGAGAAGAACAGGGTCTCGTTGAGATCCCCCAAACCGAAGGCGCCATCGACTCCCGGCAGGTCCGGCTGATCAACGACCGGGAGAATGGTGCGCGTAATGAGGTTCCACTTCGTGTTCACCGACAGCGGCCACACTGGCTGGATATTGAGGACGTTCTGGATGTCATCGTCAGGACCATAGCCGAAGGTCGCGTTGTTCTGGAACGGTAGACTGATCATCGCTGCCACCGGGTTCTGCGCCGCCTTGGCGAGATCGTCCTGCGCCCGCGCCGGGATCGGAGTCGCCAGTGCCGCGACCACGGCCAGCATCGTTGCTGCTCTCTCGATGCCGATCTGGCGCCGCCTCTTCACGTCCATCGCTGCTCCCCTGTTCATGTTCATCGCTGCTACCTTTTCGTGCTTGTCTTCATGATTTTTTCGTCAGGTCTTTTCACTGTCTGCTGCGCCGACCTCGGCCCGGCCGAGGATTTCCGCCACCAGGTCGAATCCGCGCCTCGACGCGACGTTGTCGATCTCGACGACGGGCGCCCCGGCGGCGAGCTCCATCACCGCGATCATCTTCCGGAATGCTGTCGAGCGCAGGTGCCGTTCGAACTCTTCCGCGCCGCGCCACTCCTCGACCCATGTCAGGGTGCAGCAGTCGTCCATGCCCCGCAGCAGCCGCGTGGCGCTGCACCCGGGCTCAGCCCGGACCGGGCCGACCAGGGACCGGAGCACCGACGCTGCCTCGTGAAACGAGTCTTTCGAGAACTCCATGTGCAGTTGAAATGAGAGCATGCGTCGCGTACCCTTCTTCCGAGCTCGACTCCAGCACGAGTCAGAACGTGAAGACCACCCCGAGCTGCGGTCCCGAGATCATGAGATCGAGTTCCACGGCGGCCATCCCGCTGCCGCCCTCGTAGTCCACGTCCAGGGCGTGATATCCGATCATCACCGAGATCAGATCAGACGCACGGAAGCCGACATCGGCGTAGGCCTGCCACGTCAGCTCCGAACCGACCCCGAAGCCGCCGATATCTCCCCTGAAGCCGAACCACCAGCGTTCGGAAAGCGGCGCAATGGCGTGGACGCCGACAATCGGGTCGACCCAGTTCTTCCCGGCGTCGGCATCCTCTGCGACGAAGTCACCGTCGTACGCCAGGTTCACGCCGGTGTCAAACCACCGCGCACCGGCGAGAAGAGCTATGACCGGCGTGACTCGATAGCCCCCTGTGAGTTCGATCAGCGTCATGTCGAGACCGGTCGTGACGGTCTCCTGTGCGACTTCCTGATCCTGCTCGAGGTCGACGAAGATGACATCCGAGGCGAGCACCCAGCGCTCGTTCCTCATGTCGAAGTGGCCCATGAAGGCGAAGTCGAGGTTGTCGAGGATGTCGCCGAACGACGCCTCGGCCTCCTGCTCCTGCCCGCCGACGCTGACGGTGCCGTCCATCCCTGACGCCCACAGGTACGGAGCGATGGCGTACTGCCATGCCCCCGAGGTCGCTTGGGCCGACGCGGGTGAGGCGGCCAGCACCACGACGATGATTGTGAGAGCTCCTGCAGCACGCCTCATCGATTCCCCTTTCTTTCGGCCGGCAGCGGGCTCGCCGACATCCTGAGCGGTCCCCCCGGCCCGAGATTGCGGCGGATCACCCGGAGCACGTTGGAGGAGAGCAGTGCGCCGCCGACGCAGGTCGAGTTGACCCACACGTGGTCGAGCTCGGCGTGGTCGAAGAGCGCCCGCAGCGGAGCTGCGAAACCGCCGGCCTTCGAAGGCCTTCTCGAGCAGCAGCACGACGACCACGCCAAACGAGTACAGAACGGTCCGCAGGTTCGACACCGGCACCTCCCTTCGCAACACGAGCCACCAGTTTTCAGGGACCGTGAGCCGGTTGCCTGTCTCCGGGTGGCTTCCAGACAGGACTGCACGACGCGTGCCATTCCCATCCAGTGCCACATACCGATCCGTATCTGAAGATGCCCAGGGGGGTTGTCGTCACCGCCGGCACCAGCTGATACCTCATCCGGCCTGGTCGTTCAGACGAAATATCGTCGAGCGGACGAGATCTCGTCCACACTGGGGGCTGCCACATCTCCACCGCCGTGCGCCGACGGTCTGGGCCATGGGCCAATGAGGAGCGGACACATTGCCGTCGGCCCGCCCCTGCAAATGAACGGGAGGTACGCCGACGGGCCGACCATCACCTATCTGCCGCTGTCCGGCGCCGATCTCACCCGCAGCGTTCTGACTCCCCGCCCGCCCCACGCGATGGTGTCGCTGGTCCAGGCCGGATGGCGCGTCGATCTCCTGTTCTGGTTGACGGTTCGGGCCGTCAACGGCGTGTCCCAGGAGTCTACCGGCGCCGCGTCCGGGGACGGGCTGCGGTTCTACGAGCTGGTGTCCCTTCTCATCGACGTCCAACAGAGCGGCGGGCTCTCCTTGCTGGAAGCCTCACCACGATCAGTTGCCGAGCTTCTCGTTCTTGCTGTCATCGTTCAGAGCGCCGTCACGGATCTCGAAGCCCCGGCTCGCGAGCCGATAGGCGACGTAGTACTTGGCGATGTTGGCGACGTACTGCACGGTCTCGCGTCCGATCCTGCGCGCGGCGATGTGCTCGACGTTGCCGAACCAGACGTTCGGGTCGAGATCGGCCGTCCGGGCTTCGCTCCGCAGCTTTGCTGCCCTGGCGGGGCCGGCATTGTACGCGGCAAATGAGAACAGCGTCTGATCGATGGGATCGATTTCTGGGTCGGCAAAGTAGCGGTCGCGCAGAAACCGCAGGTACTTCGTCCCGGCATGGATGTTGTTCTCCAGATCGGTGATGTCGGGAATGCCGACATTGGGATCGGTGGCGGTGGACGGGAGCATCTGCATGATGCCGATCGCGCCCGCCGCACTCCGCTTGGATTGATCGAGCCTCGACTCCTGGTAGGCGAGCGCTGCGAGCATGAGGTGGTCGAAGCCGTAGCGCTCGCCATAGGTCCGGAACATGTCGACTGTGCGTTCGAAGCGGAGGCGGTCCTCGCCGTCGAGAGCGCGGCGCGCCCAGCTCGTGTTGTCGAGGTACCGGTTGAGCACGACGTTGCCGAGCAAGGTCCCCTTCTTGTGCCCGCGAACGAAGGCTTTAACCACCTCGGCGAGCTGCGGGTTCGATTTGCGGAACGCCCAGCCGATCCGGCCGTCGGCTCGGACCGCGAGCTGCTCGTGGACCTCGATGTCGTCAAAGATCTGCGCCCAGAATCGCGCCTTGTGGCTGTCGACGACCGTGGTCGGCAACAGCCCGGCGTTGACCATCTCGAGCAGGTCCTCGTCCTGGAGGAACTCCTCGACGGCCACGGGAACGGAAAGGGGGAGGCCTCGGGACGCGAGCTCCTCGTTGAGCTTCTCCAGGCTGCGCCAGTAGCTCGACGACCGCCGGGTGTAGACCTCCTTCCCCGCGAGATCGTCAAGCGACTCGAGCCCGGTTCCCGACGGACCGGTCACCACGAGCTCGCTGACGCCGGTCACGAACGGGTCCGAGAAGTCCACCGACTCCAACCTCGACTCGGTCATCGTCAGGTTTGCCGCCGCGAGGTCGCCCAGCCCTTTCTGCAGGGCGGGCAGTAGCTCGTCGCGCTGAACCGGAATGATGACGACATCGACCGTGACGGTTTGTCGACTGAGTCTCTGGTTGAGGAACTTCTCGAACTCGACCAGAGCCTCGTAGGTCACTCCGCGCTGGGTGGCGCCGTCGAGAAAGTACTGACCGAGAGAGTAGACCACGAGCGCGCGGATGGCGCCGCGCTCGACCATTTCGTCGAGATCCCCGGTCCAGACCTGGTCGAGGCCGATCTCCGGGTCGAAGCTGCGGAGCCGACTCGGGGTCTGCAGCGCCTCGTTCTCCGCTGTCCGGACCGGACCGTTCGGCCCGGGCGGACGACCGGATACGGCGGGATCGGCGTCACTGCCGGCGTCGGCACACCCGATGGCCGCGAGCAGCACGACAAGCCCCGAGACGGTCGATGCCGAGAAATTCATTCAAGAGTCCCTTCAGACCGGTTATTCGACTTGACCGACACCGCGCCCCGTTGGGCACCCTCTGCCGCAGCGCGGACGGGCTCTGCCGGCGTGGCGCGAACGGGCCCGATCTGCGGCGTCGGAAGCCCTTGAAGCAGTTGGATGATGTCTGCGGCCTTCCGGCGCCGCACCTCGCACCTCCTCGCGGTTCGCGCTTCGCGAGGGGTGATCGGCCGGACCTCCAGCTTATCGCTCCTCCCGCACCGGCCATCAGCTGTGTTCAGCTTTTCGATTCGAGGAGTGAGCTGCAGTGCGTCAGGTCAACGGGATGTGGCCGATGGCGGGAAGTCATTGAACATCTTGGTCAACGCTTTTTCGGCCTTTTTCTGGTTCTTGTCCGGCTTCTTCGACAGCTCGTCGCTCGCAGTCCCGCGGAAGACGAGGCTCTTGGCGCCCGTCTCATAGATATCGACCACCAAGGTCCCGACCGTGTACCTGGTCTCGGTGGTCGTGGCCGAACCCATTCCGACCCCGCGCCACCGCCAGCCTCCGCCCCCGGTGTAGAAGGTCTGCAGCTCTCTCCGTTCCTCGGACGCTCCATGCAGAAGCACCATCGCGTCGGCGTTCTCCGGGTCGGTCTTCGTCCAGCCTTTCGCACTCAGAGCCCTTTCGACGTCTGCGACCACACGGTCTTCGGCAAGCGTGTTGCCGGATGGCGTTGCAATCTGGACTGCGAAGCTCTTGATCGTGGAGAAGTCGAAGTCGTGGTCGTAGTCGACCGTGACCTCCTGCGCGCCGGCGAGCGGCGCGACCAGGACGAGAATCGCCAGCAACCAGTATCGTCTCATCTTCATCGTTCCTCCCTTTCCTCAGTCTGATGCGGTCGTTGTGCCATGTGCTGTCCATCTCGATCTGACCTCGACGGTGACCTTCGAGATCGTCCCGGTGAACCGCGAGCTCGCCTCGGTCGCCGGCACGAGGAGCGAGGTCACGTCGAGCACGTCGCGGACGATTCGTGAGATCGGGCCGCTGATGGTCTCCTCCTTTTGGCCTCACTCAACATCGGTTTCTCCTCCCCGCGGCTTGACCTGGCGGCGGATCGCCCTTCCCAGCACGCATACTCCGTGCCATCGGTCGCGATGGCCGATGGTCTCGGACCTATCACGCACATCAGCCACGAGATGGCAGATGTTCGGAGCCCGGGGATCGGCGTCTGCTCGCACGCCCTGGTGACGAAATACCGTCGTCCTGACGATGGCTCGTCCCTTCGCCGCGGGGGAGTCCTGGATGCCGGGCCGCCCGTGAACGCACGCCGGCGTGGGGCCGGCGCAACCTGCTAAACTGATGCGATGAGCCGGGACGAGGCAACGATGACGGGGCCGACCGGGTGGGCACGTATCGATCTGGTCCGAAGTAGTCATGAGCTGCCTGTTGCGGCCGACGATGCATCCGCTGAGCACGCGCGTTCTGACATTGGGGTGCTCAACGACCTGTCAAGTACGCCTCCGCGCCCCTCGGCGAGAATGCGCATCTGGCAGCGGCGCCTCGCCGACCTCGCGACGAAACCTGATGAATACTCCGGGCTAGCAGGCCGCGCCGTGATGGCCGTGGTCCTGGCGGCCCTCCTGTTGATCGCGGGCGGCCGGGCCGACGCCCGGGTTCTGTTCGCCGACTCGGCGGGAGGGAGCACAGGGGGCGCCGAGGAGCAGAAAGCCGCCGGCGACGAAGCCGGATCCACCTCTGCCTCGGGCAGCGAACAGGCCGACGAGCCGTCCGGCGGCGCCGACGTTGAGGCATCGCCGGATGCGGACGACGGTGACGAGAGCGCGCGCGTCAAGCTGAAGCGATTCCTCGATGCGAGTCGCGGCCTGACGATGTGGAACCTGTTCGACGACCGGGTCACGGTCCGCATGTACGCCCGGCTGCAGGTCGACGGGACGGTGCCCCGCGAGGACGAACAGCTCGAGGCGCGTTTCGGGACCCAGGACGACTCGCTCGACGTCCGCCGGCTGGTGGTGCTGGCGGAGGGCACGATCGACCACCACATCCGCTACGCCTTCGGCTACGACCTGGGCGAGGACCGGTCGCTGTGGAACGCCTACATCGAGGGCATCGACGAGGGATTGAGGGTCTTCGGATACCGGATCGGCAACTTCCGGGCCGGCTTCTTCCAGGAGCCATTCAGCCTCGAGCGCATGACGAGCAGCAGCTACGGGGGCTTCCTCGAGCGCTCCCTGCCCTCCCAGACCTTCGGCCCCGGCAACAACATCGGCTACCAGGTGTTCGGTAACGGCGCCGGCAAGCGCATGTCGTGGGCGGCTGGGTTCTTCTCATTCGGCTCGAAGAACGACGAAAACGCGTCCAACTCGACCTTGTCCGTCACCACCCGCCTGACCGCCTTGCCGGTCTTCAAGGATGAAGGACGGCGCTTGGTGCACGTAGGCATTGCGTACTCCACGCGCTCCTCCGAGAGCGACTCGGTGCGCTACCGCTCGCGACCCGAGGCGCGGTTCGTCGACTACTTCGCCGATACCGGGGAGATCGACTCGTCCACGATCCGTCTGTACGGGCTCGAGGTCGCGGCGGTCAGTGGCCCGTTCTGGTTGCAATCGGAGGCGATTTACTCCCGGGTCGCCGCCGCCAGCCACGGGAGCCTCGGGTTCTGGGGCTCCTACCTCCAGGTGGGTTACTTCCTGACCGGCGAGTACCGCCCGTACCATCTCGACGAGGGCGTCTTCGGCCGGGTCGTTCCCGGGGTGCGATACAGCGGCGGCGTGCCGTTTCGGAGGTCAAGCGGCGGGGCCTTCGAGCTCACCGCCAGGGTGTCCAACGTCGATCTCGACGACAGGGGCGTGGCGGGGGGCTCGATGCTCGACTACAGCGTCGGCTTCAATTGGCACGTTAGCGCTGCATCAAAGGTCATGCTCAACTACGTGCGATCGGAAACCGATGACGTGGGTGCCGCCAATCTCTTCCTGTTGCGCTACCAATGGCACCCACTCTCGAGGTGATTTCATACCGCGTTGTGTCGAGGCGAGAGTCAGTCGCCAGCTGGTGAAGGGCTGAGCGAGCCGGCAACCCGATCCGGCGCCCGCTTGGAGGGTTCGCGGTGCGGAATCTCGGCACGACGGGAAGAACGAACGCTCGTTTCGGGTACTCATCGAGCTGGTCTCGGACGACGCCTGGACCGACGGCAATGTCGAGTCCGTGCGGAGCCGACGGGCAGAGGCCTACTTCCGACGTGTGACAGCGGCGGTCGAGAACCGAGGATCGGCGACTCTGAGCGCGATATGATTTCACAGCTCCCTCCGCCGACCCCAGCGGCCGGCGGTTGGGATCGTGGTGTCGCGCCCATCGCGGACGAGGAGGACGGAAGGATGCATCGACTCTGGATCGTGGCATCGTTGGCTGCCGCCATCGGGATGCTCCCCGGAGCGCTCGCGGCGCAGGGCGACCGCGAGCCATGGCGGCCGACGGCGCCGGATGGCCTACCTGACGACTTCGACTGGATCCGTCTGGGGTCGGGTGAGTGGCTGAAGGGCGAGATCATCTCGATGTACGACGACGAGCTCGAGTTCGACTCCGACGAGCTCGGCGTGCTGAAGCTCGACTTCGGCGACCTCAGGGAGATCCGCTCGTCCCGGGTGGTGCAGGTGGGATTTGACCGGAGGGAGCCGGTGATCGGTCGGCTGCACCTGGAGGGTTCGACGGTCCGCGTCACCACCGAGGCCGGGGTTGTCGAGTTCCCGCGTCAGGAGATCCTGACCCTCGTCGCCGGCGAGCGCAGAGAGATCAACTTCTGGTCGTTCAGCGTCAGCGTCGGGGGCAACATCCGCAGCGGCAACACCGATCAGGTCGACTACACGGCGCGAATGGGAGCCCAACGGCGGACGGTGCGCAACCGGATCGGCTTCGACTACCTCGGCAACATCACCGAGATCGACTCCGAGACGACGTCCAACAACCAACGTGTCAACCTCGGGTGGGATCTGTTCCTGACCCGGAGGCTGTTCGTCAACGTGGTCGGCGCGGAGTGGTTCCGCGACCGCTTCCAGAACATCCAGAACCGATGGACCGTGACCGCGGGCCTCGGGTACGAGCTCGTCGACACCTCGAAGACGTCGTGGCGTGCGTCGGCCGGTCCCGCCTGGCAGTCGACGCAGTTCGTCAGCGTCGGCGACGCCGAGGACGACACGTCGAACAGCGCGGCCTTGAGGATCGGTACCCGGCTCGACCACGAGCTCACCGGCGACATCGACCTCTACGCCGACTACAACGCGTACTTCACCAGCGAGACAAGCGGGACCTACAACCACCACCTCGACACCGGGGTCAGCTTCGACCTCGTCGGCGAGCTCAACGCCAACGTGGCGTGGGTCTGGGACCGGATCCAGGATCCGCGGCCCCTCGAGGACGGAACCTTTCCGAAGCAGGACGACTACCGGCTGGTGTTCGGCCTCGGCTGGTCGTTCTGAAGGGACCCGGCGCTCGCCGGGTGCCGTCGAAAAGCATGGATGAGCATCGCCGCCGCTTCGGAGGGTCCGGGATGACGGCGGAACCGGATCGTGTTGGATCGGGCAGGCGAATCGAACGGAGGAACGTGATGTCATCGATCTGGGAGTGGTTCCGCGCCTGGCGGCTGCTGAGCCGGCGCTCGGCGCTGGTCGCCGCCGTCGTTTGTTACGCCCTGATCGGGTTCTTCGTGGTGCCGTGGATCGTCAAGAGCCAGATCGAGAAACGGTCCCTCGAGATCCTCGGCCGGCAGGCGACGGTGGAGAAGGTCAGCTGCAACCCCTTCACGCTGTCGCTCACCATCGAGGGCTTCTCGCTGCCGGACCGTCCGGGCTCGGTGCTGCTGGCCTGGGACCGGCTCTACGCCAACGCCGAGCTGTCGAGCCTCTTCCGCTGGGCCGCGACCCTCAAGGAGCTCAGGGTCGACAACCCCTACGTCGCCCTGCGCCGGTTCGAAGACGGCACTGTCAACGTCCTCGAAGTCATGGAGGGCATGCCCGAAACCGATCCCGATGCCGACGGGGGTCTGCCGCGGGCACTGCTGAAGCACGTGCACGTCGTCGACGCCCGGATCGACGTCGAGGACCGGCACCGCCCCGAGCCGCTGCTGTGGCAGCTCGGGCCGTCCCAGGTCGAGCTCGCCGACATCTCGACCATCCCCGACCGCGAGGGCAGCAACGACGTCGTCGTCCGGATGCCCGACGGAGGCACCTTGTCGGTGAACGGTACGGTGATCGTCGAGCCGCTCGGGCTCGCCGGAACGCTGGCCCTGGAGAACGCCACCCTGGCGCGGCTCTGGGAGGCGGTCGGCTACCTGTTCGAGTTTGACCTGAATCGCGGCGATCTCGACCTCGACCTCGAGTACACGGTGGGCCTCGAGGACGACGGCTTTCACCTGACGGTGGCCGGTCTCGACCTCAGCATCACCGGCTTCGGCCTGCAGTGGAGGGGCCACGACGTCGAGCTTCTCGGAGTGAAGGCGATCGAGGTTCGCGGGGGACGGGTGGACTGGCCGGAGCAGCTCGCCGCTGCCGAGACGGTGCTCGTCGACGGCGCCACCGCCTCCGCCTGGCTCAACGAGGACGGCACGCCGAGCTGGGCGGTCCTGGTTCCCGAGCCGACCCGGGAGCAGATCGTGGAGGTCTACCGGACCCTCGAGGAGCGGCTGCAGGTTCGGGCCGAGCTCGGTCGCTTCGAGCTGCGCGACGCTGCCGCGCGGTTCGAGGACCGGACCTTCACGACTCCGATCGGCTTCTCGGCCGAGGACGTGGACCTTGTCGTGACCGGCATCACGACCAGGCACGAGACGACGTGGCCCGTGGCGGCGTCCGCGACCCTGGCCGAAACCGCCCGTGGGACCGTGAAGGGCGCCGTCGGCGTGTCGCCTTTAGCGGTGGACCTCGAGGTCGGGCTGGAGGGCCTCGACCTCGCCAAGTACCAGCCCTACGTTGCCCGCTTCGCACCATTGGGCCTGCGGGCCGGGGTCCTCAAGGCCGCGGGGGTCGCGCGCGTTTCCCACGAGCCCGGGGGCGCGGGTTTGGAGGCGAGCTTCGAGGGCGGCTTCGGCATCGAGAACCTCACCCTCGACGAGACGGTGACCGGCGGCCGACTGCTGGGCTGGGGCGACCTCGAGGTCGCCGGCATCGCGGCCCAGCTCGAGCCGATGTCGGCCCGGGTCGAGGAGGTCGACGTCCACCGGGCCGGCCTCGAGATCACCGTGGCCGAGGACGGCACCGTCAACCTGCTCGAGTTCTTCAAGGCGCTCTCTGAAGGCGACGACGCCGGGCAGGCGAGCTCCGAGCCCGGCCGGGCGAACGCCCTGCCTCCGGTTCAGATCGTGCGCTTCCGGCTGCATGAATGCTATGGCCTCTACACCGACCGGACCGTGCTCGGCGAGCCGTTCCGGCTCGAGATCCGGCCGGTGGACGGCACGATCAGCGCCATCACAACCACCGGCGCCAGCCCCGCGGGTCTCGACATCGAGACCGGGATCTCGAGCGGGGGAATGGTACGGGTTGGCGGCGAGCTCGACCTCTTCGACTACACGAGACTGACGGACCTGTCGATCGACCTCCGCGACGTGGCGCTGCCCGCCATGTCGCCGATGACGGTCAAGTTCATCGGCCACCCCATCACCGGCGGCGACGTCACCCTCGACCTCGACTACGACATCGCCGACCGCTATCTGACGGCGAGCAACCGCATCGAGGCCGACGATCTCATCCTCGGCGACAAGGTCGAGGGGGAGGGGCTCGTCAACTTGCCCTTCAAGCTCGGCGTGTCGCTGCTCAAGGACAAGGAGGGGCGGATCACCCTCGACATCCCCTTCGAGGGCAGCTTCGACACCCCCGGCTTCGGCATGGCCACGGCCGCCGCGGCCGCCGGTAAGGAGATCTTCAGCGAGCTCGTCACGTCGCCCTTCAAGCTGCTCGGCAAGCTCGGCGGTGGCGGCGGCGACCAGGACCTGGAGCACGTGGAGTTTCCGGCCGGCAGCGCCGCGCTCGACGAGCGGGCCGTGACCAAGCTCGACACGCTTGCCGCCGGTCTCGCCGAGCGGCCGGCCCTCGCCCTGGCCATCGTCGGAGTCTGGGATGCCGAGGCCGACGGTGCCGCGCTGAGAGCCCAGGCCCTCGACGCCGCCCTCGCGGCCCGGGGCGTGACCCCCGAGCAGATGGACACGGTGGTGCCCCTCGAGAGCCTCGAGGCGCTCTACAGCGAGACCGTGGCCGAGCCGACCCTCGAGGCTCTGCGCGGCGAGCACACCACAGCCGATCCGGAGAGCCCCGACAGCCCGGGGACCCTCGACGAGGTCGACTACCGTCGCGCCCTGCGCGAGAAGCTGCTGGCCGCCCAACCAGTGGACCCCGCGGCGGTGGAGGCTCTCGCACCGGCCCGGGCGGAGGCCGTCCGGACCCATCTCGTGGATGCCGGTGGGCTCGAAGGGTCGCGGGTCAAGGTGCTCGAGCCGTCGCCGTCGGAGACGCCTGGCGACGACTGGGTGCGCTGCCGGCTCGAGGTGACAGCCGACTGATCCGGAGGGTCACTCGGGCCCGGATGCGCCGCGGCCCGCGAGCGCCTGCTCGGCGTGGGCCTTGACCCGGCGGCCGATCTCCTCGTCGGGGGCCGCCGCGATCATCCGCTCGGCCACCTCGATCGCCTCGCCGAGCATGCCTCGTCGCAACAGGTGGTCCGCGAGGGCGAAGAGCAGCTCCAGGTTCTCGGGCTCGAGCGCGACCGCGGCGCCGAGCTCGCGGCGGGCGGCTTCGAGATTGCCGAGCTGCTGCTCGAGCAGCCCCAGGTTGAAGCGCACCCGGGCTGCTCTCGGTCGGGCCGCGGTCGCCGCGCGCAGCCACCGAACAGCCTCGTCCGGGTCGCCCATCTCCACCAGCAGCAGGCCGAGGGAGTACGCCGCGTCGCCGTTGTCGGGGTAGTCGGCCACGACCTGGCGGAGCAGGGCTGCCGCCTCGTCGTTGCGCCTCTCGGAGCTCAGCAGCACGGCCAGGTTCATCTTCGCCGGGAAGAACAGGTCGTCGATCTCGAGGGCGATCCGGTAGAAGCGCTCGGCGCGGTCCGGGTTGCCGAGCGCCGACTCCAGGTTGCCCAGGTTCATGCCCGAGGACGCGAAGTCGAGGGAGTAGGCCATCGTCTCCCGGTACTCGCCGATGCCCCGGTCCAGGGCTTCGAGCTGGTACGGTTCGAAGAGCTCGCGGGGGGCCCCGGCGAGCTGGGAGACCGCGGCCATGCGGACGGCCTTCACCGGGTCGTCGAGGAGCGGCGCGAGCCGGGCGACCCGCTCCGCAGGACCGGCGAGGACCAGGTTGGAGACCGCGGTCCAGCGCAGCAGGGGCTCCGGGGCCAGCAGGTTCTCCCGGAGAGCTGCCGCCGACCGCTCGCCGCGGAAGCCGGCCAGCAGCTCGAGGGCGGTGGCGCGGACGATGGCGGGCTGGAGGCCGTCGGCCACGAGCCTTACCAGATCGGGCTCCGCCTCCGGGTCGCCGCGCCGCGCCGCCTCCAGCGTTGTCCCGTAGTGCGGCCGACGCGCCTCGCCGTACCACCTGCCGTATGACTCCACCGACCAGGCCAGCGGCTTGTCGTCGTGGCAGCCGGCCTGGGTGCACGCGTTGGGAGTGCCGAGCTCCCGGCTCAGGTCGGGCCGCGGCAGCCTGAAGCTGTGGTCCGCCCGCCAGTCGATGACCATGAAGGGCTGCTCCACCATGTGGCACTTGACGCACAGCGCCCCGTCCGACGGCCGGTCCTCGTGGACCTTCTTGTGGAAGTGGTGGTCCGGGGTGTCGTAGATCTCCCGCTGGTGGCACTGCAGGCACAGCTCGTTGCCTTCCCGGTGCAGAGCCAGGCTGTGGCTCGAGTGGCAGTCCCGGCAGCTGACGCCGCGCAGGTACATCTTGCTCTGGAGGAACGACCCGTAGACGTAGACCTCGTCGAGGATCTGCCCGTCGGGGTGGTAGAGGCCCTCGCGCAGCAGGGACGGTAGGTGCCGGTCGAGCATCTCGGTGGTGGTGTGGTCGTAGTCGCCGAGCTCGGCGCGGCGCGCGTGGCACGGCGCGCACAGCTCCACGAGCCGCTCGGGGCCGAGGTCGGCGGTGGACACCACGAGCCCGCCGTCGGCGAGCTCGGGCCGACCCATGGGAAAGATCTCGGCCCACGCGACGTGGCGCGAGCCCGGGCCGTGGCACGCCTCGCAGCCGACGTCGATGTCCGACCAGGTGGTGGTGTAGGTCCCGCTGTCGGGGTCGTAGCCCTTGATCAGGTTCGTGGAGTGGCACTCGGCGCACATTCCGTTCCAGTTCTGGCCGTTCCGGGTCCAGTGGAGCCAGTCGTCGGGCGGGATCTCCCGGTCCGGATAGAGGTGGAACCAGCGTCCCTCGACGCGGTCCCAGGCCAGGTGGAGGGCCTGCAGCCGACCGCCGGGGAAGGGCACGAGGTACTGCTGGAGCGGGTCGTGGCCGAAGACGTACGCCACCTCGAACTCGGCCATGTCGCCGCCGGGCCCCTGGGTCCACGCCCAGAAGCGGCCGTCGCGCCGGAAGAACCGCGAGGTGACGCCGTGGACGGTGAGCTCGGCGTCGTCGAAGTCGCCGAGCACGGTCTCCTCGGTGGCCGGGTCCATGGCGAGGTCGTGGTCGCTGCCCCGCCAGCCGTCGTACTCCGCTCGGTGGCAGTCGCGGCACGCCTCGCTGCCGACGAAGGCCGGCGCCGCGTCGGACGGCACCGGTGGTGCTCCAGCTCTTCGAGGAACGAGGGAAAGCGGGATGGTCACGACGATCACCGCCAGGGCGACCAGCCCCACCAGCTGCCACCGTCGCAGGATCGGCTCGGTCACCGCGGAGCGCCCCCCGCGGCGATGCGGCTCGGCTGCTGCACCGGCGCAGCCGGTCTCACCCGTGCACCGCCTCGGGCGGGGCAGTGGCGTCCTGCCGGAGGCGCCGGGAGGTGTCCACCTTGACGATCCCGTTCTCCACCCGAACCGCGTAGCGGTCCAGCGGGCGCGGCGCCGGCGGGCTCAGGACCCGGCCGGTGATGTCGAAGGACGAGGCGTGGCAGGGGCAGGCGAAGCGCTGCGCATCCTCCCGCCACGGCACCGTGCACCCGAGGTGGGTGCACTCGCGGTCAAGCGCGAGCAGGCCGCCGTCGCCGAGCCGCACGAGGTAGAAACGGCCCTCCAGGAAGGCGGTGACCGAGCCCGGAGCGAAGGCTTCGAGGGGCCCCGCGACGACCAGTGCGGCGTCGGTGGCCGATTCCGAGGGCCTAGGGCGGAGGAAGGCCGCGGTGATCCAGCCGAGCTCCGCCAGCGCGGCCAGGCCGAGCGCGCCCCACAGCCAGCCGAGCACCCCGCGCCGCGTCGCCGGCGCGCCCGTCGTGCCTCCCGGTTCCTCCGTGCGTTTCGCGCTCATGCTCCCCCCGTCACATTCTCCAGGGCCAGGTCAGGGCCATGCCCTCGCCGCGGAACCAGACCCCGATCACCGTCAGCACCGCGAAGGCCACCGCGAGCAGGACCACCACGGCCTGCACGGTCTCGGCCGCGGTGGTCCCGAGCCGACGGCGCAGGCCGAAGGCGAGCGCCACGGCCGCCGCGGCCGCGACGGCCAGCGGCACCACGCCACCGGCGATCCAGCCGGGGCTGGCGGTGCCCAGCTCGTCGAGCACCACCACCAGCGGGGTCGCCACGACGGCGGCGCCGGCGGCGATCGCCGCCGCCCGCCGGCCTCGGGCCGATCCGAACCAGGGCCCCGCGGTGCCGTCATCGGGGGCCAGGTAGGGCAGCAGGAGGAGACCCACTCCGGCCAGCACCGGAACCACCACGATCGCGAACAGGGGGTGGAGGTGGATCAGCAGCTCCTGGAAGCCCATGAAGTACCAGGGCGCCTTGGAGGGGTTGGGGCTCATCCCCGGGTTCGCGGCCTCGCCGAGCGGCGCGCCGACCACCGCGCCAAGCACCACCACCAGCGCCACCACAACCAGGGCCTGGCTGACCTCCCGCACCAGCAGGTTGGGCAGGAACAGCACCTTCTCCGGCCCGTCGCCGACCTCGTCGCCATCCGGCGGGAGCGGGTCGACGACCCCGCCCGCTCTCCGGACGCGCCAGAAGTGAAAGCCCATGAGCGCGATCAGCAGCACGGGCACGATCGTTGTGTGCAGGGTGAAGAAGGTCACCAGGGTCGCCGCACCGATGGTCTCGCCGCCCCGCAGGATCCGTTGAACGGGCTCGCCGATCAAGGGGACGTACTCGAGCATCCCGGTGGAGATGGTGACCGCCCAGTAGGCGAGCTGGTCCCAGGGCAGCAGGTAGCCCGTGAAGGCCGCGGCCAGCACCGACGCCAGGAGGCAGCACCCGATCACCCAGTTGAACTTCCGTGGTCCGAGGTGCCCGCCGGTGAGCACGACCCGCGCCGTGTGGGCGAGCAGCACGACGATCAGGAGGTTCGCGCTCCACCAGTGGACGCCCCGCACCAGGGCCCCGAAGCCCACCTCGCGCTCGAGCTGCCACACCGACCGCCAGGCCGTCTCGGGCGACGGGTGGTAGTGGAGCATCATCAGGATGCCGGTGGCGGCGAGCACCGAGACCAGCACCAGCGACGACCCGCCGAGACCGAAGGTGTGGGTCCAGCGCAGGGTCGAGACCGGGAGACGGACCGGCCGCAGGTGCAGGAGGAAGGTGAAGCGGGTCAGCTGGGCGCGCTCGCGGTCGTTGTGCGCGACCAGCGGTCGCGGAAACGCCGACCGCCAGATCCGGCGGGGCAGGGAAGCGATCGTCCGTCCCTCCTCGGCTCGCCGGTCGAGCTCCGGCGTTCGGGTCGTCATCGTCACATTGTACGCTCGCCCCGATCGCCCACCCGGCCGGATCGGGAGGGCTGCCGGTGACGAAAATACCCCTCAGGGGTATGGTATAATGTCGGAGTGACGGGTTAGTGGAAAGGAAACGGTTTCCAACCGTCAACTCTGAACTCTGAACTCCCCGGAGGCTTCGATGGCCATCGACCAGCGGATCCAGGAGAGCGCGGGCCGGCGCCTGGCGATCATCGAGGGCCAGCTGCGCGGTTTGAGCCGAATGATCGAGGAGAAACAGTACTGCATCGACGTGCTGACCCAGATCTCGGCGATCCACGAGGCCCTGCGCGGGGTCGGCAAGCTGGTCGTCCGGCAGCACCTCGAGACCTGCGTCACTGAGGGACTTCAGGGCGAGGATCGCGAGAAACACTACCAGGAGCTGATGGATCTGATTTATAAGTTGAGCAAATGATGGATCTGATTCTCCGCATCGCCGCCGCCTCCTGGGCCGTTCTCGTGGAGATGGCCCCGTACCTGCTGCTCGGCTTCGCCGTGGCGGGCCTGCTGTCGGTCCTGATCTCGCCGCGCTGGGTCGAGCGCCACCTCGGCGACCGGGGTCTGGGCCAGGTCTTCAAGGCGAGCCTGTTCGGGGTGCCGCTGCCGCTGTGCTCGTGCGGCGTGATCCCGGTCGGCGCGTCTCTGCGCCGGCACGGCGCCGGCAAGGGGGCGACCACCGCCTTCCTGCTGTCGACGCCCCAGACCGGGGTCGACTCCATCGCTGTGACCTACGCCCTGCTGGGACCGTTCCTGGCGGTGGTCCGGCCGGTGGCCGCCCTGCTGACGGGCTTCGTCGGCGGCGGCCTGGTCTGGGCCTTCGCACGCGGCGACGACGACAAGACGCCGACGGAGGACCCGGCCGCGGCATGCGAGGACGAAGGCGAGTGCTGCGACGTCCCGGAGATCGGCGAGCGCCGGACCCTGGTCGAGGGGCTCCGATACGGCCTCGTCACCCTCCCGCGCGACATCGGCCGGGCGCTGGTGGTGGGCATCCTGCTGTCCGGGCTGATCTCGGCCCTGGTCGAGCCGCGGGCCCTGGAGGGTCTGCTCGGCGGCGGGTTCTGGCCGCTGCTGGCCGCCATGGCGGTGGGGGTGCCCCTGTACGTCTGCGCCACCGCGTCGACCCCCATCGCCCTGTCGTTGATCCACGCGGGCCTGTCGCCCGGCGCCGCCCTGGTCTTCCTGATCACCGGCCCCGCCACCAACGCTGCCACCCTGACCACCCTGTGGCGGGTGCTCGGCCGGCGCGCCATGGTGATCTTCCTCGCCACCGTGGCGGCGGGAGCTCTCGCCACCGGTCTGGTGGTCGACGGCCTGGTCGCCGCCGAGGTGGTCGGCCCGGCGGCGATGGTTCCGGCGGGCGGGGTGGTGACCGGCCACGAGCACCACGGCGCCGAGGGCGGCATCGGCTGGTGGTTCGGGCAGTCGTGTGCGGTGTTGCTGATCCTGGTGCTCGCCAACGCCCTCTGGCCGAGACCCGAACCCATGGAGAGGATGCCGATGCACAGCACGGGTGAAGATTCGGAGACCGCCGAGCTCGAGGTTCGCGGCATGCGCTGCAACGGCTGTGTCGAGAGTGTGACCCGCGCGCTGCACGAGTGTGACGGGGTCGATGAGGCGACCGTCGACCTCGGCGCCGGTCTGGCGCGGGTTCGCGGCAGCGGCTTCGACCGGACAGTCCTGGCGGACTCGATCCGCTCCCTCGGCTTCGAGACCGAGCCGGTGGCCGCCGACTGACGACCCTGCTACGCTGCGGGCGATGGCGGACGAGAGCCTGCGGCGCGTGGTCGTCGTCGACGACTCCAAGGTCCAGTGCGCGGTGTGGATGCGGCTGCTCGAGGAGCGCTATTCCGGCCGCGTCACGGTCGAGACCTACGACGATCCGCGCGAGGCCGTCGAGGTGTTGGCGCCCGACATCCACCTGATGCTCCTGGACTGGGAGATGCCGTGGATGGACGGCCGTGAGGTTTTGGACGCGGCCCGCGATCGAGGGGTCGACGTCAAGCGGGTCATCATCACCTCGTCGCACCCTGCCGACCGGTTGCACGAGGAGTTCGACGAGACCGGCTGTCTGGCGGTGATCGAGAAGGCCGAGCCCGAGCAGCAGGCGGCGTTCCTGATGATCCTCGACTCGATCATGCGGAGGTAAATCGGCGCCCGGGCTTGTCTGACAATCCCGGGCGCCGATTTACCTGAGAGGGAGAACCAATTCGAACGAACGTGCGTACCTCGGATCAGGAGATACGTGCCATGTTGGAGCTTCTGGGAATCCTGGCCTTGGTCGCGGTCGCAGCTGTGGTGCTCGGCATGCTGGCCCTGGTCATCGGGCTGATCAAGCTGGTGCTCAAGATCGTCCTGATCCCGGTGGCGCTGCTGCTCAAGGGCCTCGGCCTGCTGCTCGGCGCGCTGGTTGTCTTGGTCGTGGTCGGGCCGCTTGTCTTCGGCATCGGCCTCGTCGTGCTGCTGCCGCTCCTTCTGCTCGGGGGCATCATCTGGGCCGGGGTCGCGCTCGTCACGTGAGTGCGACACAGGTTCCGAAAACCACCGCGGCTGACGCGACGCCAGCCGCGGTGGTTTTCGGGAAGCTCACTCGAGTCTTCGTGTCATAAAAACATGCTCTTCGACGACTCGGCCACCGACGAGGTGCTCGGTGATGATTCGTTCGAGGACCTCCGGGGTGCAGTTCCGATACCAGACGCCGTCCGGGTAGACCACCGCGATCGGGCCGTCGGTGCAGATCCGCAAACAGTCGGCCTTGGTGCGTAGCACGCCCCCGGCCTCGGACAGGCCGAGCTCGCGCAGCCGGGCCTTGAGGAAGGCCCACGACTCGAGCGAGGCCTCCCGGTCGCAGCACTTCGGTGTCGCCTGGTCGCAGCACAGGAAAATGTGGCGGCGGGCGGCCGGCACGCCCACCGCCGCGGCCGCCTTCCGGGCCGGGTCCGTCATCCGAGCATCTTCCACAGGTAGGCGTAGCTCAGGGCCCACATGTACGCCTGCTGGTTGAGGTTGGCGCCGGCGGCGTGTCCGCCCTCGGTGTTCTCGTAGTAGTAGACCGTGTGGCCCATGTCGGTCATTTTGGCGACCATCTTGCGCGCGTGGCCCGGGTGGACGCGGTCGTCGCGCGTTGAGGTGAAGAAGAAGACCTCGGGGTAGTCGACCTCGGGATCGAGGTTGTGGTAGGGCGACCAGGTTCTGATGTACTCCCAGTCGTCGGTGTCGGGGTTGCCGTACTCGGCCATCCAGCTCGCCCCGGCGAGCAGCTTGTTGTACCGCTTCATGTCGAGCAGCGGGACCGCACAGACGACCGCATTGAAGAGGTCGGGTCGCTGGACGAAGCTGCCGCCGACCAGCAGCCCGCCCTGGGAGCCGCCCATGATGCCGAGGTGCTCGGGCGAAGTGATCTTCCGGGCGATGAGGTCCTCGGCGACCGCGATGAAGTCGTCGAAGTTGCGCTGGTGGTTCTCCTTGACCGCGGCCTGATGCCAGGCCGGGCCGAACTCGCCGCCGCCGCGGATGTTGGCGAGGGCGTAGACGCCGCCCCGTGACACCCACGCCGGGCCTCGCGAGCCGAGATACGACGGCAGCATGGATCGCTCGAAACCGCCGTAGCCGTACAGCAGGGTCGGGGTGCGTGTGTCGGCGGTGAACCCTTTCGGCTTGACCACGAAGTAGGGGATCATCACTCCGTCCGCCGATGCGATTTCGTGCTGTTCGACGGTCATGCCCTCGGGGTCGAACCACGACGGCGAGCTCTTGACCTGGCGGGGCTCGCCGCCGTCAGGCACGAAGTACAGGCTCGAAGGGGTCAGGAAGTCGGTGTAGGTGAAGAAGAACCTGTTGTCGACGTCGCTCGTGCTCGAGATCCCCACGGTTCCCATGCCGGGCAGCCCGATCTCCTCGCGCTGCCATCCCTCGGCGCCCGGCGTCAGGCGGTAGAGCCGGCCGCGGACGTTGTCCAGGGTCGTCATCAACAGATGATCTCGTGTCGTGGCGATGCCGCCGAGCGACACCCGCTCGGAGGGCTCGAAGAGCACGTCGAAGCTCCGGCCGCCGCCCAGGAAGTCGTCGAGGTCGATGGCGAGCAGGGCGCCCTGCGGGTAGGTCGTGTCCTTGATCGCCCAGTCCGAGCGCAGGGTGACCAGCATGCGGTCCGCGAGCACGCCGGCGAGCTCGGCGTCCTCCGGAATGTCGATCTTGACCTTGCGGCCGTCGAGCAACAGGTAGGTCGTGCCGCGATAGAACTCGGGCGTCCGCTGAATGAGGTCGTAGCGCCCCTTGGGCTTGTGGATGCTGAAGCCGGCCGACGCGACGTCGTCGACCGAGCCTTCGAAGACCGTCACCGCCTCGTCGAGCGGTGCGCCGCGCGACCACAGCTTGACCAGCCGGGGGTAGCCGGACGTGGTCAGCGAGCCCTCCCCGAAGTCGGTTCCGACCCACAGGGTGTCGGCGTCCTTCCAGGCGACCCGGGACTTGGCCTCGGGCAGCTGGAACCCGTCGTCGACGAAGCGCTTGGCCACGGTGTCGAACTCGCGCACGACGGCCGCATCGGCGCCGCCGCGCGACAGGGTGATCATGCACCGGCGGGAGTCGGGCTCGAGACAGCTGGCGCCCTTCCATACCCAGTTCTCGCCCTCGGCCTCGGCGAGGGTGTCCAGGTCGAGCACGATGTCCCACGAAGGCGTCTCGCTCAGGTACTCGTCGAGGAAGGTCCGGCGCCAGATGCCGCGCACGTGGTCGGCGTCGCGCCAGTAGTTGTAGATCCACGGGCCCCGGAAACCGCCGGAGGGGATCCGGTCCGACGAGTTGTAGATCTCGACCAGCTTCGGATGGATCTCTGCGAACTCGGGCACCGCCTCGAGCGTTGCGGTGTCTCCGGCGTTGCGGGCCTCGACCCAGCCGAGGGCCCTTTCGCCTTCGACCTGTTCGAGCCAGAGGTAGGGGTCGGCGGGGTCGTCCGCTGCGACGGCGACGGTCGAGACGGTGAGCATCAGGACGGTGACGAGGACGTGGCGCATGGTCTGCCTCCTCCCGCGGTTCATACGGTGGTGCCGGGGCGCGGGTTCGCCCGGATGGTAGCAGGCCCGGCGATCCTCGAGCTGTGCGAGGGAAGAGCGCGAGGTACAATCGGGCCAGTCATTACGGAACGAATGGCCACTCGGAAAGGTGGGCGTCGGGATGGAGAGCTTCGGGAACTCGTCGCGCCGGGTGGTGGTGGTCGACGGCTGCCGCACCCCGTTCTGCCGGTCGGGGACCGCCTTCACCGACCTGCGCTCCTACGACCTCGGCCGGATGGCGGTGTCGGCCCTGCTGCACCGGACCCGAATCGACCCCGCAGCCGTCGACCTCCTGGTCATGGGGACGGTGATCGCCGACCCCGCGACCTCCAACCTGGGCCGGGAGGTCGTGCTCGCGAGCCAGCTGCCGTCGAGCTGTCCCGCCCACACCGTGTCGGTGGCCTGCGTGTCCTCGCTGCAGGCCTTCCTCGACGCGGCCCGGACCATCGCCACCGGCGGCGCCGACGTCGCCATCGCCGCCGGCGCCGAGACCCTGTCCGACGCCCCGATCCGCTTCAAGCGGTCGGTGCGCAAGCGGCTCATCGCGGCCCAGAAAGCCAGAGGCGCGGCGGACTACGCCAAGCTCCTCAAGGGCCTCGGGCCGTCGGACCTGCTGCCCGAGCCGGTGGCGCTGGCCGAGTTCTCCACCGGGGAGATCATGGGGGAGAACTGCGAGCGCCTGGCCAAGCGGTTGGGCATCGGCCGCGAGGCCCAGGACGCCTACGCGGCGCGCTCCCACCAGCGGGCGGCGGAGGCAACGGCAGACGGGCGCCTCACCCGGCAGGTCGAGCCGGTCTTCGTGCCGCCGAAGGGCGCCGCCGTGCGCGAGGACAACGGCATCCGGGGCGACTCGACCCCCGAGTCGCTGGCCAAGCTGAGGCCCGCGTTCGACCGCCGCTTCGGCACCATCACCGCGGGCAACAGCTCGTATCTCACCGACGGCGGGGCGGCAGTCCTGCTGGCGTCCGAGGATGCAGCGAAGAGGTTGGGGCTCAAGCCGGTGGCGGTCCTGCGGTCGGCGTCGGTGGCGGCCCTCGACCCCCTCGAGGAGCTGCTGCTCGGCCCGGCCCTGACGCTGCCCCGCGCCCTCGACGCCGCCGGCCTCGGCCTCGCCGACGTCGAGGTCGTCGAGCTCCACGAGGCTTTCGCGGCTCAGGTGCTTGCCGTGCTGCAGCTGCTGGAGGACCCCGAATGGTGCTCACAGCGGCTCGGTCGGGATCAACCGGTGGGCCGGGTGGACCCGGAGCGCCTCAACGCCTGGGGCGGCTCGCTGTCGGTGGGCCACCCCTTCGGCGCCACCGGCGCCCGCCTGATCACCAACTGTTGCCAACGAGTGCGGGCCGAGGGCGCCCGCTACGGCGTCGTCGCCGCCTGCGCGGCCGGCGCGATCGGTATCGGTATGGTGTTCGAGAAAGCGTGATGCCTGGAACCAACCTGCTGCCAGTCTTTTTTTCGCCGGGTATTTTCGGCAGCCGCGCTGCCGGCCCGGTGAGCGCTGGAGGAAAATCCCCGGCGAAAAAAAGGATAGGAGCCACAATGACAAGGAAGCGGTCATGCCGATGATCCGCATCGAGAGACGGGACGATGGCGTCGCCATCGTCTGGTTGGACAACTCCGAGAAGGTCGTCAACACCCTGTCGCCGGCGGCGGTGGCGGAGTTCATGGAGACCGTCCTGCCGTTGTTCAACGACGACGGGGTGCGGGCCCTGGTGGTGGCGTCTGCCAAGCCGGACACCTTCATCGCCGGCGCCGATCTTCAGGTCATCGAGGGGCTCGGCGAGGACGAGATCTCCGAGATGTCGCGCCAGGGCAACGCGCTGCTGGAAAGGATCGCCACCGGGCCCAAGCCGGTGGTGGCCGCGGTCCACGGCGCCGCGATCGGGGGCGGCTTCGAGGTCGCGCTCGCCTGCCACTACATCCTCGCCTCCGACGATCCGCTGACGGTCATCTCACAAGCCGAGGTCATGCTCGGGCTGCTGCCCGCCGGCGGCGCCACCCAGCGCCTCATCGAGCGCACCGGGCTCGCCGCCGGTCTGCCCCTGCTGCTCACCGGCAAGCGGGTCCGGGCGCGCAGGGCGAAAAGGCTCGGTCTCGTCGACGCACTGACCACGCCCGGTGGGATCGCCGACACCGGCGCGCGAGCGGCGCTCGCCCTGGCCGAGGGACGGCTGCAAAGACCCAAGCGGAAGAAGAGCCTGATCGACCGTCTGTCGGCCCTGCCGCCGGTGCGGGCGAAGATTCTGAGCGAGGCCGCGAAGCAGGTGCAGCGAAGGACCCGCGGGCTGTACCCCGCGCCGCCGGCGATCCTCGACTGCGTGGAGACCGGGCTCAAGCGCGGCCGCCGAGCGGGGTTGGAGCGCGAGTCCCACTACTTCGGCAAGCTCGCCGCGGGCACCGAGAGTCGCAACCTGGTGCGGCTGTTCCATGCCATGAACCGGGCCAAGAAACCCGGCGACGGGCCCGAGCCGAAGCCCATGGAGCGCCTCGCGGTGCTCGGCGCCGGCCTCATGGGCGCCGGGGTGGCGTCGGTGTCGCTCGGCCGCTGCCCGGTGGTGCTCAAGGACATCTCGGACGAGGCCCTCGGCGCCGGCGTCCGGACTGTGGAAAAGGGCCTGAAGGCGCAGGTGCGATCGGGCGCGATCTCGAAGCGCGAGGCCGACCGCCGACGCTCCGCGCTGCGGCCGACAACCGACAACGAGGCGCTCGCCGGCGCGGATCTCGTCATCGAGGCGGTGTTCGAGGATCTCGAGCTCAAGCGCCGGGTGCTCGCCGAGGTCGAGGGGGTTGTCGCGCCCGACGCCGTGTTCGCCTCCAACACCTCGGCGCTGCCCATCGCGCGCATCGCCGACGGCGCGCGGCACCCCGAGCGGGTGGTCGGCATGCACTACTTCTCGCCGGTGCCCAAGATGCCGTTGCTCGAGATCGTCGTCGCCTCCTCGACCGCCGATTGGGCGACCGCCACCGTCAGAGCCTTCGGCGCCGCCCAGGGCAAGACCTGCATCGTCGTCACGGACGGGCCCGGCTTTTACACCACCCGAATCCTGGCGCCGTACCTCAACGAGGCCGTGCTCTTGCTCGAGGAGGGGGCGAAGATCGAGGACCTCGACCGGGTGATGAAGGACTTCGGCTACCCGGTGGGGCCGGTGGCGCTGATGGACGAGGTCGGGATCGACGTCGGCGCCCACGTCGCCGCCGATCTCGGCGCCGCCTTTTCGGACCGCGGGCTCGGCTCGTCGGACGCTCTGCCGCGGATGGACGAGGCAGGCTATCAAGGACGCAAGAACGGCAAAGGCTTCTACCTCTATCCGAAAAGAAAGAAAAAAGGGCCGCGACCGGTCAACCCGGAGGTCTACACTTTCTTCGGCGGCCCCGAGCGGCGCCGGGTGGCGCCCGACGAGATCCGCGACCGGATGGCGCTGCTTATGGTCAACGAGGCGGTGTGGTGCCTCGACGAGGGGGTCATCGCGTCGCCCGAGGACGGCGATCTCGGCGCGATTCTCGGCCTCGGATTTCCGCCGTTCCGCGGCGGGCCCTTCCGCTTCGTCGATCACGAGGGGGCGCAGACGATCGTCGACCGCATGGCGGTCCTCGCCGACCGCCACGGTCCCCGATTCACCCCCGCCTCCGGCCTCCAGGACCTCGCCCGGTCGGGCGGTCGGTTCGATCAGGGGTGATCGGGTTCACCGCAGCGTCGCCGATCTCAAAGCTAACAGCTAACAGCTAACAGCTAACAGCTAACAGCTAACAGCTAACAGCTAAAAGCTAAAAGCTAAAAGCTAATAGCTAATAGCTCAAAGCTAACAGCTAACTGCCTCCCCGAGAGCGTCTTTGCTTTCCATGCGTTGTTAGGGTTCAATCGTGCAAGTGAGAGGTGTAATCACTCTTGTCCAAAACAGGTTCTCAACTCAACGGGTAGATAAGGTTGCCCC
>CAZXMW010000044.1:0-26340 GCA_964641415.1 uncultured Thermoanaerobaculia bacterium
ACCACCTTCTACGAGGTCGACCCGCTGGTGTGTCCCTCGTGCGGCTCGGAGATGAAGGTGATCGCGTTCATCACCGAGCACGACGTGGTGGACGCGATTCTGAGGCATCTCGAACGCAAGCAGGAGCAGGAGGCGCGGGCGCCGCCCAACTGACTGAGTGTTGGGGATCTCGGAGCGGGTCGGAGTCCACTTGATGCGTGGGTTGGGGAGGTGTGTGCGAAACCCGTGAATCTGATGTCGAGAGGCCTGGCGGAGCGGCGCTCCGACGTCACGAGCCCTGTGTTCGGCTGAATCGGTCCCCGGAACACCTCAATCGAGGAGGTTCCTCAGGCGCAGGGCGGAGGTTTGAGGGGGAAATGGGCGTGGTACCGTCGAGGTGGAGGAAAAGAACTTCCTATCCGTAAACAACGCCTCTTGATCTTCATCGAAGACCCTCTCGCCGCGGGTCACCCGGTTGTAGACGTGGTAGATCCCACCTTCGAGAAAGACGCGAGGCGATCGAGGCATTCAGACTCCACCACCATTCTACACAGAATATACAAATCTATGAACCCGGCACCATTTCGGCACCATTTCAGTGGATGGCCGGTCGCCGAGAGTTGTACATTTCCCTGTTCACTCGCTCCACTTCGGCGATGAGATTGGCCAAGACCGCCTTCATGGATCGGCTTGAGGGATCACCCGCCTGGGTGCTTGTGCCGAAGAACGGGGCCCGTACGGGAAGAACACGTACGTTGAGCCCGCAGATTGGCCAGCTTCGTCGTCGAAAGGGGTGCCGACCAAGACGGTGTCTCCGTTGAAGGCGACGGCTGTCCCAAACTGGTCATCGGTAACGCCATTCACCGTGGTTATCTTTGAAGTCTCCGTCCATGTATCGGACCCCGGTTCCTCCCGCTGGAAGATAAACACGGAACCGGATTTGTGTGCGTGGAGGCCATCGCCCGGTGCGCCGATGATTGCGATGTTTCCGTTCAGCGCAATCGATTCACCGAAGTCGCAGTAGACAAAACACTCGGATCCAGCGATGCTCGCTACTCTCCCCCAGTGATCGGGCCCGTTTTGGTTCCGGTGGTGAATGTGGACCGTGTCCTGTTCGCCGAGGATCATTGCCGTGTCACCGTCGATGGCCACTTCCTTCGCGTCAACCGCATCGGTGATTTTCACGATTTCGACCCAGATATCCGGGTCGTCTTGGTTTCGCTGGAAGACGTATGCCGGCCCACGCAGGGGTTCCCCGATAATCACAGTGTCACCGCTGATCGCGACGGATGAGCCAAACCAGTCATCGAAACCACCTGGGTCAAGTGGTGTGAGGATTGCACATTCCCTCCAATCGCCGGTTCCCTCGAGGTCGCGTTGGAAGACATAGGCTGAGCCATGCCCCGAGCTCTTTCCTGGGGAGCCCACGATAGCGGTCGTGTCTTCGATGGCCACAGCGGCTCCGAAGTCCCGAACCCAAGGGTTGCTTGGCCTCAAAATGGCTTTCTCTCTCCATACGGTTGGGTCAAATCGATCACGCTCGAACACATATGCCGCGCCCGAGTCGACACCGTTGCTGCTGTCGAATGGTGCTCCAACGAGAATGAGATCGCTGCTGACCGCAACCGACGTACCGAACCCATCTCCGGGCGAACCATCCACGGGCGCGATGATGGATGCCAATTTCCATCTGTACGACGGAACTCGTTCTCGCTGAAAAACATACACTGCGCCGAATCCCGATCCATGGATCGGGTTGTTGGGCGCAGCGATGACAGCGATACCGGCGCTGATGTCGACGGACTGGCCGAAGTGGTTTCGCCACGCGCTGTACACCGGAGGACTCGAGATCTTCGAGACCTGGTCCCAACTCATCGTGTCAAACGCGTAGACCGAACCCGAGTCCGGGAAAGCCCCGTCGTGTTGTGGGCTTCCGACAACAGCGACTTCGTTGCTGATCGCGACGGAGGTGCCGAAGAAGTCAAGCTCTTGACCGTCACCGGCAGTGATCTTGGCGATTTCCATCCACTCGTTGGTGCCGTCGTCGGCCAAGGCGAACACGTAGGCCGCTCCTGCACTGGCTCCGATCTCGTTGTCATTCGATCCGATGATTACGGTGGTTGCGTCCGACGCTATGGATCTGCCGAAGTTGCGGTCAAACGGGCCGTCGGGGGCAGCGAGCTTCGCCTTCTGGCCCCAATTGTCGGTCCCGCCCTCATTGCGGTTGAAGACGTACACAGAACCCGAGTTGGGGCGGATGCCGTCATCTTCCGGTGCGGCGACAAACGCGTTCTCGCCACTGATGGAAACCACTTCACCGAAATGGTCGAAGCCGTCGCCATCGTCGGCAGTGAGCTTCGTTGTCTGTTCCCAGGAACCCATGGTTTCGGGGATGCCGTGGAAGATGTACGCCGATCCCGAAACCGATCCGTGGTCGTCGTCGCCGAACGCGCCGACGATGACGGTGTCGCCATCGATGTCGACCGAACACCCGAAGAAATCCGCGTAGGCACCGTCTGAAGCCGTGAGCTTGGCCATCTGCGCCCAGGACTCGGGGTTTCCGTGATTGAGCCGGAATATGTACGCCGAGCCCGAAAATGGCCCGTTGTCGCCATCTCCGCTTGCGCCGGCAACCACGGTGTCACCGCTGATCGCGACGGAGGAACCGAGTGCGTCCTCGAATCCGCCGTCGTCGGCTGTCAGGATCGCGACTCTTCCCCATCTATCAGGTCCACCGTGGTCCCTACTGAAGACATACACTGATCCGGATCCTGCCCCGTTGAGGTCGTCCACCGGAGCTCCGATGACGACAGTCTCACCGGATACGGCGATCGACCTCCCGAAAAGCTGGAGAGGTCGCCCGTTTTCGGGAAGGAGTCGTGCCGCAATGGTCCATTCTCCAGGTCCTCCGCGGTCCCGATGAAAAACATACACAGCGTCGGCTCGTTCGCCGGAAACGACGTCGTAGATCGCGACAGCCATGACATCGTTGTCGATGGCGACGCTTCTGCCGAAATGGGCATCCGTATTGTCCAATTGCGGGGTTGGAAGCAGCTTCGCAACCTGGGTGAAGATCGGATCGACCGTGACCGGCCACACGGCTCTGGCCACCTCAACGACAAGGCGGAGCCTCTCCCCACCATCGTGCAACTCCATGTGCGCCTCAAGCGGCTCCTCCACCGCATCCCATGCCTTCAAGCCCGCGTAGGTGAGGGCGGTGTTGCTGTCCGCGTAGCGGAAGGTGGCGGCCTGCCCGGTCTCGGCGAGCATCGGTGTCAGGTCGCCGTCGAGGGTCATCTCGAGCACGAGTTCGTCGATGTCGTCGCCGGGCGGGTGGTCGATGGTGAAGCCCTGTTCCAGGCCGATGGCGGTGTTCACGTACCACTCGGTGAGGGGGCCGCGGAGGAACTCGACGCGGTTGCCGTCGGCGATCGCGCCGGCGGGTGGGACGGGCTGGAGGTCGTGCGCGGCGCCCCAGGCGGTGAGGCGGAGGCCGAGCTGCCAGGCGGGCTCGCCGCGGCCGGCGGGCACGAGCAGCACGTCCTCGGTGCCGAAGTGGGCGGTGAAGCGCTGAGCCGGGTTGGCAGCTCGCCAGAGGCGGCCCGGGCGGTCGGACTCGGTGACCTCGTGGCGCTCGGCATCGATCTGCTGCTCGATGCCCGTCCACTCCTCGGGGCTCACGCCGGCCGGTGGGCCCTCGGCTGCGACCGCGAGCGGCAGAGCGACCAGCGCAGCGAGGGCTCCGCGCCCGACGATCCGCAGGCCGTCTCTCGTACTCGACGACAACCGGGTCTCCGTCATCGGTGCTCCTCCCGCGGAACCGGGTCCGTCCCCACCACGCGTCCCGACATGAGACGTAGCTCGCTTCAAAGCAGGTTAGCACGGAGAGTCACGCGACCGACGGCGCGCCGCGCCCGACTCAGCCGCGAGCCCGTTTGACCAAAGTGAGTCCCTCGATTCGGGAGAAGTGCTTGTCGTTGTTGGTCACCAGGCGGTAGCCGAGGGTCATGGCGGTGGCGGCGATCACGAGGTCGAAGTCGTCGAGGCGGCGGCCTCCGAATCGTGCCAGGTTTACACATTTATACATTCTTTACCAACTTCTAAGTTTCATCTGGTGGGGAGGATGCGATGATGATGATGGCGTCGACCTCGACCAATACCCGGAAATGTGTAAACCTGGCACCCTTCCGAGGGCCGCGTCGATGTGCTCGCGAGCCTGCTGCTCGGGCGTCGGCGTCATGCCGGTCCCCTTTCAGCCAGGAAGTAGCGACGCCTCGGGTCCTGCGGCCCCGTGCCGATCTCGTGCACGAGCCCACGATCGATGAGGCGAGCCAGGCGGGTGCGAGTTGCGCGGGGGGACAGGCCGATCGCAGCTGCAATCTCGCTGGTGGCGAGCCCCTGCGCTGCGCCGAGGCTGGTGAGGATGGCCTCGTCGGTCGGATCGACGACGGCGGGGCCGACTCGGTTCGTGGGGATGGTCACCCTGAAGCGGGTCGCGAGCTCCTCGAAGATCGGCGGGGCGAGCCCGGCCGCTCGGCAAGCGGCCGTCATGCGCTGAATGCCGCTCCCCCATTGCTCGATCAGGCTCAGCGCGTGGAAGGTGCGGCCGATCACGCGGTTGCGAAGCCTGGAGACGCCACGGGGTAGATCCTCGATCGTCAGGCCGAAGGGGAGCAGCCCGGGGTTCTCGACCTCGAGACGGTCGTCGAAGATCGAGAGACGGATCGGTGCGCCACGCTGCGCGTAGTCGGTGTGAACCACTGCGTTGATGATGGCCTCCCGCACTGCTTCGGGGGGCAGGCTCCAGCGGTCCTTCCGGCGAACAGCACCGATCTCGGCGCCGTGCCACCCGTGCTTCTGCACAAAGGCGATTGCCGCCTCCACGCCTTGCACGGGGATGGAGTGGATCTCCACGCTGTCGAGGATGCGCGACCTGTCAGTTCCCGCAAAGCGTCCAGCCTGGATCCAGGCGTCCGGGAAGTGCTGCTCCCGGTGCTTGCCGAACAGGAGCATTCCCCCGATCGTCGGGACCTACCGGCCCTGGTGCTCCGTCACCAGGCGCAGGGTCTCCAGATCGCGGCGGGCCAGCTTGCGGTAGGGGGCGAACGACTCGGAAGCTACTCGGAAGTCAAGGTCTTCCGAGTCGGATTCCGGCATCGGTTGCTCGTCGAAACCTTCCCCCCGGGTGAAACGTCGAAGCTCCTCGATCAGCTCTTCGTCGGCACGGCGATTCGTCGATCCGACCCTGACGTAGACGCCGCTCGCGAGCCCCTCCCGAATGAGGTAATGGGGACGGCTGGGGCTGGGATAAACCTGGACTGCGTCGAGCTTCCGAGTTCGGGTCGAATGGATCCCGGCCGGCGGAGACAGCTTGAGCGGACTTCAACGTTGCCGGCCGGCCGAGCGCGCGCTCGACTCGTGGCCTCCGCTCGGCAACACGCCGTGCTCGAGCTCCACGGCAACCCTTGCCTGTGGATTGTCTCAGACCCCGATCGAGGAGAAAGCCTATGAAGACGTCCCTGTCGGCGACGATCACCGCCAGCGCTCCCGGATTTTGCGGGTCCGGTCCTCGAGGTCGTCGGCCTCGTCCTCGGTGAGCACGCCCCGGGTGGCGAGAGCCTTGCCCCGCGGGGCCTCGCCGTCGCCGTCACGGCGAAGGTAGCGTTCGAGAGCCTCTTCGACGATCTTGGAAAAGCCCTTCTCGCCCCGGCGGGCCGCGATCTCCAGGAGCCGGGCGCGGAGGTCGTCGCGGATCTCGACGGTGATTCGCATGGCCTGAGAATACAGGTATGTTCGGGCCTGCTGGAGGAGCGGGGGGACAATGCTGGACGCGAATGCGGACGCGGACGCGGGAAGAGGCCCGCGCTACACTGCCGTCCATGCAATCCGCCGGTCCTCGGGCTCTCGACCGATGACGTCCTCGCGCCTGGCCGCATTGTCGTCAACCCTGGCCTTCGCGGTGCTCGCGGGGACGCTGGCCGGGATCGGCCGGATCCCGATCCCTGAGGCTTGCTGGGCCGCCGCAGCGGTGGCCCTCGCTTTCCTGCCCACCGGCTGGTGGGCGCCGGTCGGATGGCGGCGGCGGGCCGCCGAGGCGACGCTGGCGCTTCCGGCTTGGGCGCTCGTGATGCTGGCGGGCGACGTGCAGCGCCGGATGCTGCTGCCGCCGCTGCTGGCGGCGGTGGCCTGGGCGGCCGTGGCGGCGGCCTGGCCGAAGCTGCCGGAGCGCCGGCGGACCGCTGTGCTGGTTCTGCTCGCCGTGGCGGTCCGGGCTGCGGCGGGCATGGGCCTCGTTGGCTGGCCGTGGTGGCGGGTGGTGGTCGCGTTCGCCGTCTGCGGCGCCGCCGCCTGGGCGGCCGGCCGGCTCGGAGGTCGAGACCTGGGCGTCGCGGCGGGCCTGCTGGCGGCGGCGGTGCCGTTCCAGGCGCTGCCGGTCGCGGGCGCCGCCGTGCTCGTCGTCTCGCTGATCGCCGGGCCCTTCGGCGACCCCTTCGCCCGCCGCGCGGGTGGTCAGGGCTGGCTGCCGGGGCTGGGAGGCCTCGGGCTGCTCGCGCTGAGCGTGGCGCCCTGGGGCGGCCTCGCCCTCGACCGGCTGTTCCCAGGGGCGGGTGGTTGGGCGGTCGCCGCGGTGGCGGCGGCGCTGATCCTGACTCGATGGCTGCCGCCCGGCGCAGCCGGCGCGCTGTGGCTGGTTGCGGCACTGGCGGTGGGCCCGGCCCTGGCACCGACGCCGGACCGGCGGGGCTTCGTTCTCGGCGGCGACCTCGCCGACGTCGAGCTTCCGGCCGGGACCGGCGACCCCTACGCCCTCGACGTCGGGCTCGACGGCGGCCGGGATCTGACCGAAGGAGCGCCGGTTGCGCTGCTCCGGGTCGGCACCGTGGTCCACGAGCTGACCTTCCCGGAGCACGCGGTCACGAGGCGGGGCGAGGCCGTCGAAGGCGGCCGGGTGGTGTGGCGACCCCGGGGCGGTGCCGCGGCGGGTGGCTGGCAGGCCGCCGTGCGGTCGACCTTCGAGGTCCCGGCCGGAACCGTCCCCCGGCTGACCCGGCACCCGGCCCTGCCCGACGAGGTCACCGTCGTCCTGGAAACCGAGGGCCCCGCCCTGCCGACCGCGCCCCGCAGCCGGGCGTTGCCCTGGTGGCTGGCGGCGGCGGCGCTGGCGGTGGCGGCGCTCCAGCTGCTGTCGGGAACGTGGCGGGCCGGGTTCGCCGCCGTGCCGTGGACGGTTCTCGTGGCCGGCGCCCTGGCCGCCCGGGCCTGGGTCGAGCCCCTGCACCTCCTCGCCGAGCGCCACGGGCCGGACCTCGCGCTGGCGGCCCTGCTCGCGGCCTGGCTGCCGGCCGCCGTGGCCTGGCTGCGCCGCCGTCGGCAGGTGGCCGCGGTCGCCGCCCTGCTCCTGCCCCTGGCCCTGGCGACGCCGGCGCTGACACCGCCGCTCTACGGCGACGAGCCCTTCCACCTGGCGGTGATGCGGTCGCTGCTCGGCGACGGCGACCTCGACCTCGCCGACGACCTCGACGTCGCAGCCCATCCCGGCGAGGCGGTCTACCAGCGCAACGGCGACCTCCTCCACTCGCCGGCCCTCGGCATCGCCCTGCTGCCGGGCTTCGCGGTCGCCGGGCGCACCGGCGCCCTGGTCCTGCTCGCCCTAATCGGCGCGGCGGCGGTCGCGCTCACCGCCAGGCGGTCGCGCCGGCTCGGCGTCCCCGAGGCCCGGCTGCGCTGGCTGGTGCTGGTGCTCGCGGCCACCTACCCGGTGGCGGTCTTCGCGACCCAGATCTGGGTCGAGCTGGTCGGCGCGCTGGCGGTGGCGGCGATCCTCCTCGCAGCGGCCGGCGGCCGGGGCGGCCGCTGGGCGGCGGTGGCGTGGGCGGTGCTCGCGACGGCGGTCAAGACCCGGCTCGCCCTGCTCGTGTTCCCGCCGGCCCTGGCCGCCTGGTGGACCCGGCGACGGGGCCGCGCCGCGGGCGTGGTGGTGCTCGTGGTGGCAGCGGGAGCGGCGCTGGTCGTCGGTTGGCTGACCATGGGCCACCCCTTCGGGGTCTACCGGCGAGCTCACGACCTGCTGCCCACCGACCCCGCCCTCGCGCTCCGGGTCCTGGGCGGCCTCGCCTTCGACGCGGCCGGCGGCCTCGCCTTCGCCGCGCCCCTGTGGCTCGCGGCCCTGGCCGGGATGGCTGCCCTGTGGCGGCGCGGCGGACCCGGCGAGCGGCTGCTGCTGCTCGGCTGCGCGGCGACGATCGCGGCCCTGCTGCCCTCCGTTGAGTGGTACGGCGGCGGCTCGCCGCCGGCCCGCTACCTGGTGCCGATGCTGCCGGCGGTGGCCCTGGCCGGCGGCCTGCTGCTCCGCGAGCCGCGCCGCTGGCGGCGCGCGGCCGAGGCCCTCCTGCTTCCGTCCCTCGCCGTGTGGTGGGTGCTGGTCACCCGGCCCCACCTGTCCGTCAATCCCGGCGACGGCGGCTGGTGGGCCACCGACGCCCTGGCCCGCTCGTACCTCGCCGACACCGCCTGGCTGGTGCCGTCGTTTCTGGTTCCGCGGACTGCCACCCTGGTGGTGCCGACCGTGGTCGTCGTGGTGGTAGCCCTGCTCTGGGTCGCGACCCGGGTCCGGCCGGTCCTGGCACGACGCCTGGCCGCGGGTGGGACCGCCCTGTGGCTCCTCGCCGCTGCCGGGCTGGTGGCGGCGGTGGAGCTGCGCACCGACCGGGTCGTCGAGGCCGAGGCGCCCCAGGTCCGCCGCCACGGCGGCGAGCCGGTGCCGCCGCCGGGGACCTTCTCCAGGTTCGCCCACCGCCGCGGCTGGAAGCTCTTCGACGGCCAGGCCGTCACCTTCCCCCTCAACCTGCCCGAGGGTGCCGAGGTCCGGCTCGAGGGCTGGCTCCTGGGCACCGCCCGCCGCGGCGTCGGCCTCGAGCTCGCCTGGGACGACGGCGCGCCGGCCCGGCTGCAGGTCGCCGGCGACATGCCCACCGGCCGCATCCGCGTCCCGCCGGCCCCCGGGCCGGGTCGCCACCAGCTGCGGGTCGCCGTCCACGGCCGGCCCCACGGCGCCGTCGTCCTCGACCGGGTGGTGGTGGAGGGCGTCGAGTGAGCTACGCCTGGATCATCTTCGACGCCGACGGCACGCTGTTCGACTACCGGGCGGCGGAGGCGGCGGCGCTTCAGGGCGGCTTCCGCGTCCTCGGCCTGCCCTGGGATCCCGCCTACGGCCCGCTCTACACCGGCATCAACGCCGCGATCTGGCTCGAGTTCGAGCGGGGTGAGATCGACCAGGTCCGCCTCAGGACCGAGCGCTTCGAGCGGCTGTTCGCCGCCCTCGGCCTGACAGCCGACACGGCGGAGTTCAGCCGGCGCTACCTGGAGGTCCTGGCCCGGCAGGCGGCGCTCCTGCCCGGCGCCGAGGCGGTGGTGCGGCGCCTTGCCGGCTCGCACCGGATGGTGCTGCTGACCAACGGCCTCGCCGAGGTCCAGCGGCCCCGCTTCGCGGCCGCGGCGATCCGGGACTGTTTCGCCGAGGTCGTGATCTCCGAGGAGGTCGGGCTCGCCAAGCCCGACCCGGCGATCTTCGACCTCGCCCTCGAGCGGGTCGGGCGGACGGAGCGGTCGACCGTGCTCGTTGTCGGCGACAGCCTGAGCTCGGACATCGCGGGCGGAGCGGCAGCAGGCCTCGACACCTGCTGGTTCAATCCCGAGGGTGCCGGCAACGGCCACGGCGTCGAGCCCACCTACGAGATCCGCCGGTTGCGCGAGCTGCTCGCCATCGCAGAGGATTGAACCGCGAAGGCGCAAAGGACGCGAAGAACATCGCCAAGCGCCGAGAACAAAACTCGGACCGGCGACGTTGGTGATGGACGAGGGGAGCACGAGCCTTGGATGTCGCCGACCCACGCCGCGAGCTGCGGGAAGCCGCCCACAGTATCGCGTACACCCCGGCCGAGGAGCTGGCGAACAGCCTGACCCACGGCATCGGGGCGCTGCTGGCGGTCGGCGGCCTGGCCTGGCTGGTGACCCTGGCCGCGATCCGCGGCGACGTCTGGCACGTCGTGGCGTGCTCGGTCTACGGCACCGCGATGGTGGTGCTCTACACCGCCTCGACCCTCTACCACGCGATCCCGGCGCCGCGGGTCAAGCGGGCGCTGCGGGTCTTCGACCACGCCTCGATCTACCTGCTCATCGCCGGCACCTACACGCCCTTCACCCTGGTCAGCCTGCGCGGGCCCTGGGGCTGGTCGCTGTTCGGCACGGTGTGGGGCCTGGCCGCGGTCGGGATCGTCCTCGCCATCGCCTTCCCCGGTCGCTGGCGGGCGCTGTCGCTGGCACTCTACGTGGCGATGGGTTGGGCGGTGGTCGTCGCTGCCGGCCCCCTGCTCGCCGCCCTGCCCCCCGGTGGGCTCGTGCTGATGCTCGCGGGCGGCCTCGCCTACACCGGCGGGATCGGTTTCTACGCCTGGCGCCGGCTGCCCTACGGCCACGCCGTCTGGCACCTCTTCGTCCTCGCCGGCAGCGCGCTCCACTTCGCCGCCGTGCTGCTCTACGTCATCCCAGCGTAGCAACCGTAGACTCGTAACGCCATGCCGACCCCAACCTTCAGCCAAGAGTAATTCTGGTCGGCAGCTTCGTCCGACGAAGCTGCCGACCAGAATTACTTCCAGTGGGACTTCACGAACTCCTCGGTCTCCGGCAACCCGCCCTGGAGGATGAGGTAGCCGTTGTGGGGCTCGCGCGGGGTGATCTCGTGCGAGATCGGCGCGCGCATCATCGCCATGACCCGTTCGTGGTCGTCGGTGTGGCCGAGCACCCAGCCGAGCTTCATGAGCGCGGTCTCGGGCAGCATGTTGTCGAGCGGCACCACGCCGATGTCCATGAGGTCGCGGCCGGTCTCGTAGACGTACATCTGGGCGAAGCCCCACAGGGTCTGGACGGTCATGACCACGTGGACCCCGGCGGCGGCGGCGCGCTCGAGGGCGGGGTAGAGCGGCTGGTTGACGTGGCCGAGACCGGTGCCGGCGATGACGATCCCCCGGTAGCCCTTGTCGACGAGGGCGTCGACCAGGTCGGGCTTCATCCCCGGGTAGTAGTAGAGAATCGTGACCCGGTCGTCGTGGGCGGTGTCCACCCGCACCGTCCGCGACGGGTCGCGCCTGACGTAGTCGTCGGTGAGGGGGGTGAACTCGTCGCGGCTCACCATGCACAGGGGGATGTCGCCGATCGTTCGGAAGGTGCTGCGGTAGGAGGAGTGCATCTTGCGGACCCGGGTGCCCCGGTGGAGCAGGCCGTAGCGGTCCGAGGTCGGGCCGAACATGCAGATGACGACCTCGGCGATGTCGCTCAGGGCCGCGGTGCGGACGGCGTGGATCAGGTTGAGGGCGGCGTCGGAGGACGGCCGGTCGGAGGAGCGCTGGCTGCCGACGATGACGATGGGAACCGGCGAGTCCTGGACCATGAAGCTGAGCACGGCGGCGGTGTGGCCCATGGTGTCGGTGCCGTGGCCGATGACGATGCCGTCGGCGCCGGCTGCGATCTCCGAGCCGATGGTGTGGGCGAGCTCCGAGTACTGGGGCCAGCTCATGTTCTCGGAGAAGACGCCGAAGATCTTGCGCGTCGTCAGGTTGCAGATGTCGGCGAGCTCGGGCACCGCGCCGTAGAGCTCGCCCGGGGTGAAGGCCGGGATCACCGCTCCGGTTCGGTAGTCGAGTCGCGAGGCGATGGTGCCGCCGGTGCCGAGCAGGGTGACGCTCGGCAGCTCGGGGCTGACCGGGAAGGCCTTCTCGGGGATCTTGTAGTGGGCCTCCTTGTAGCCGAGCTCCTCCATGGAGGCGATGCGGTCGACGTGGACGCCGACGTTGTAGCCGGTCTTCAGCTTGAGCACGACGTGGAGGTCGTCGTAGTTGCCCGAGCGGGGCAGGACCACCCCATCGAAAACGCTGCCGGCGTTGTTCACCAGCCGGACGTCGGACCAGACCCGCACCCCGAGCTCGGCGAGCTTGGCGCGGGCGCGGCCGCGGTAGCCCTTGAGGGCGTCGGCTGACTCAGTCATGGTCGGCTCCCATGGCGCTCCGAATCGACTTCTCGACCTCGACCGCCGGGACCCGGCCCCGCAGCTCGGCCATGGCGCGGCCGATGAGGAAGCGCCGGCGCTGGTCCGTGCTGCCGTCGGGGTGGTCGGGGCGGGCCGCGGCGGCGAGCTCGGTGACCCGCTCGCGCCAGCCGTCGGGAGCCTCGCCGAGGCCGGTATCGCGGACGTAGGTCGCGATCCTGTGGCCGGGGTTCTCGGCCAGCCAGCGCACCAGCTCGTCGGCCGCCTCCCGGAGCACCGGCCGCCCCTCGAGCAGGCCGAAGAGCTCGACCCAGGCGTCAGTGGCGACCGCGTCCACTGTCACCCCGGCGCGGCGCAGCCCCTTGAACCGCTCGCCGACGAAGAAGCAGGCGCGGCGGAGGTCGGCGCCCGAGGCGACCGCCGCGTCCACGAGCCGGGCGCCGCCGCGGCGGATCAGGTAGTGGATGACCGGCCGGGGCACCCCGGCCGCGGCGTAGCGCGCCTCGCGCTTCCATGGCGGCTCGGGCAGCGGCGCCTGCAGCCCCTCGACCCGGTCGCGGGTCACGCGCTGGGGCGGGCTGTCGGTGTCGGGGTACATGCGGTCGGGGCCGGGCAGGATCCGCTCGAAGTCGGTGTGGCCGTCGCGGAAGGGCTGCCGGGTCTCGTTGGGCACGCCGTCGACGGCGTCGGCATAGCGGATGCGGACCTCCTCGGCGGCGGTGACGGTATCCTGCTCGGCGCCCCAGACCACAACCAGGGCGTCGCCGTCGCTGCAGCCCAGGGACGCGCGCAGGCGCTCGAGCTCGTCCGCCGCCCCGGCGGGCCAGGCCTCGGAGTGGAGCAGGACCGGCGGCTGGTCGAGGCCCGCGATGACCCGGACCCGGCCCTTGAGCTCGTCGGCGAAGGCGTGGTTCGGTTGAGTGGGCCAGGCCAGGGTGCCGGCGAGGCCGCCCAGCACGACCGCCCGGACGGTGAAGGGCCCGGCGCCGCGCTCGAAGCCGGCGCGTCGGTCGTCGCCGGCCAGGAAGAGCTCCCAGGTCGCCCGCCTGAGAATCTCCACCGCGGAGTCCTGAACGAGCTCGGTGACGTCGCGGTGCTCGATGCGCAGCGCCTGGGGGTCGGCGAAGCCGCGGCGGTGGAGCTCGTCGCGCAGGCGGAGCAGGTTGACCTGGCGCACCGCCTCGCCGTGGACCAGGCGCGGCGCCCAGCCCGCCTGGGGCACGCCCTTGATCTCGACCCGTCGGCCGCCGCGCACCGACACGTTGACGTCCTGCCGGCTGGCGCCGAGGCCGACCCGGACGTGGCCGGTGGAGCGGCAGACCCGGCCGATGAGCAGGATCGCCTCCTCGACCTCCTCGGGGGTGCGCAGGTCGGGGCCGGTGACGGTCTCGATGAGGGGCGTGCCGAGGCGGTCGGTGCGCCAGACGATGAGGTGGCCGCGGTCGGAGACCTCGCGGCACGAGTCCTCCTCCACCGACACCTGGGTGATCGAGATCTCGCGGCCGCCGAAGGGCAGCCGGCCGTTGACGCCGACGATGGCGGTGCGCTGGAAGCCGGTGGGGATCGAGCCGTCCAGGTACTGCTTGCGGGCGATGTGGACCTCGTCGACGATGTCGCAGCCGAGCATCAGGCACTGCTCGATGGCGACGTCCAGGGCCTGCTGGTTGACCAGGAAGGGCGGCGTGTCGTCCATCTCGTAGGTGCAGGTGTTGGAGCGGTGGAGCAGGTAGATGATGTTCTTGCGGGTCTTGAACTCCATCAGCGCCGTGCCGTCGTACTCGCCGAGCTCAGACAGGGTCGGCCGCATGTGGCGCAGCACCGAGCCGTCGTGGTCGCGGGTGTAGAGGCCCGCCGGGCAGCGGCAGAAGAGCTTGGTGTCGGTGAGCAGCTGCTGGTGGACCTCGAGGCCGACCATGAGGCCGACCCCGGCGTAGTCGATCGGTTCCTGCACGGATCCTCCCCCGCGCCGAGCCGGGGCAGTGTAGCAGGGGGATGACCCCTGATCCGTGTCCGTATCCGTATCCGTATCCGTATCCGTTTCCGTTTCCGTTTCCGTTTCCGATTCCGCGCTCGCGCCCGTGCCCGTGCCCGACGACAGCGTCCGCGGCAGCGGCAGCAATCAGCGACAGCGACAGCGACAGCGGACAGCACCGCCTCGATCCCCGCGAGTTCAATCGCTGAGGCGCAACCGCCGAGCCCCGATGCTGAACCGCGTGCAGACGTTGGGCTTGACATTGTGCAGCACGGCCTCCCGCGCCGAACACCTTCCACACAATGTCATGCCGGGCAACCGCCGAGCCCCGATGCTGAACCTCGTGCAGACGTTCGGTTGGCAGGAAGGCCGTCGACGCTCGTCAGTAAGGCCGCTGGTCCCTCCGGCCGCCATCGTCGATGTTCAAGGTCGTGCGCACGACTCTGCTCCTCCATGCATGTTTGAGAATGAATCATGATGCGTATCAATGCATCTCTCAATACCAACGAGGTCGGAAGATGTCCTTCGTCACCGCCGAAGTTTCGCCAGCGCTCCCTCCCCGGCGTCGCGGCAGGCGCGGCCGACCCCGGCCGGGCCGAGCTTGACGCCGCCGAAGAATCGCGACACGACGAGCACGCCCTCGAGATCGTCCCGGCGCAGAAGCTCGAGCAGCTTGGTCCCGGGCTTGCCGACCTCGCCGTCGTCGCGGGCCTGTTCGACGACGCGGCCGTCGGGGTCGCGGACCCGGCAGGCCCAGCAGTGGTGACGGGCCTTGCGGTGGTTCCTGCGCCGCTCGGCCAGCACCGCCCCGGCCCCGTCAAGGGTCGCCGCCGGCGCCGCCAACGCGACGAAGCGCGAGCGCTTCTCGGTCACGGTGCACTCGGCACGGCGGGCGATGCGGCGCATGGGTTCATGATATCGGAGCCCGCGGACGCTGCGAGAGTCGAAGCTGCAGGAGGGGCTGATGCGCAAGACCGTGGTTGTGTTGTTAGTGCTGATCGCCGTCCATGTCGTGGCGCTGGCGTCCGGGTCATGCCGCCGATCTGTCGTTGCCGCGGCGGCCCACGTCGAGGGTGCCGGCGGATCGCTGTGGCGAACGGATCTGGTGCTCCACAATCCGTCCGATGTCGCGATCGAGGTCACCCCATCGTGGCTTCCCACCGTGTCGAGCGGCTCGGCGGGCAATCCCATCCAGGGTGTGGGATTGCGGCTCGACCCGAAGCAGACGACGGTGCTCCCGGATGCAATGGCCGGGCTTTTTCCGATGTCCCCGGGGACCGTCGCGAGCGGTGCCATCGTGATCGATGCGGTCGATACCAACGGAGCGCTTGCGCCGGTGGTCGTCGACTCGAGCCCTGACAACGCGACGGTGGTGCGCGCCTTCGACCGAACCGATCACTGGTTCGGATCGGAGAACCACCGGAGCGTCGTTCAGGAGGTGGAGTTCCCGCGAGCCGGCGACTGGGACCAGGTCGGTCTCCGGCTCCGCCTCGAGTGTCCCGAGAGCGGCCTCTGCGACCACTGGGACCGTACCGGCAGTCTGCAGCTCGTGCTCAACCCGTCCGATCCCGAGGACGAGTGGGAGCATCCCGAGATCATGCGGCAGGATCTCTGGCTCGACGGGGAGCGCCGGTCGGTGGTGCCGTGGCGCACCGACTGCGAGCACAACCCGGTCAAAAACCAGCAGGGCACCTGGACCTGCGACCGCAACGGCTGGTGCCCCGGCGCCATCACCATCGGCGACACCGTCGACATCACCGACATGGTGACGCCCGGCGAGACCGCGACGCTGGACTTCGACATCCGGCTCGCTGACGGGAGCGAGTACGAAAACACCAATCCCGGCGGCGGTCTCACGCCCATCGAGTGGGTGTCGTTACAGATCTACATCTACCGCGATTGAACGCGGAGCGAGTATTTTTTTTTGAACCCCGGCAAGCTTGCTTGCCGGGGTTCAAAAAAAATGACGCAAGCCATTCAGGATTCGACGTACATCTCGTTGATGACGTCGGCGAAGCGCTCCATGGCGACGTTGCGCTTGACCTTGAGCGTCGGCGTCAGCAACCCGTTGTCGATGGAGAACTCCTCGAGCAGCCGGAAGTCCTTGATGGTCTCGAAGGAGGCGAGGGAGCGGTTCGCCTCCTCGATGATGCCGCGCACCAGCTCGTTGACCTCGGGGCTCGCGAGGAGCTCGGTCAGGTTGTCGCCGACGATGCCGTGCTCCGCGGCCCACGCGCGGATGTTGGCCTCGTCGACCGTGACCAGAGCGGTCAGGTACTTGCGGCGGTCACCGATGACGCAAACCTGCGAAATGATCGGAGACAGAGCGATGAGACCTTCGATGGCCGACGGTGCGACGTTTTTGCCGCCGGCGGTGACGATGAGGTCCTTCTTGCGGCCGGTGATCTTCAGGAAGCCCTCGTCGTCGATGGCGCCGAGGTCGCCGGTGTGCTGCCAGCCGTCCTCGGTCAGGGTCTCGAGGGTCTCTGCGGCCATCTTGTAGTACTCGCGCATGACGTTGCGGCCGCGGTAGAGGACCTCGCCGTCGTCGGCAACCTTCTGCTCGATGCCGGGCCCGGTGGGGCCGACCCAGCCGAAGCGGTAGTTGTCGGCCCGGTTGACGTTGGTGAACGAGGTGTTCTCGGTCATGCCGATGCCCTCGAGAATGAGCACCCCGGCGGCGTGGAAGAACTTGCCGATCGAGGGGTCGAGCGGCGCCGCGCCGCTGATGCACCAGCGCACCCGGCCTCCGAGGGCGGCACGGACCTTGGAGAACACGAGCTTGGTGGCGAGTGCGTACTGGAGGCGGGCGAGCGGCGGGATCGGTTCCTTGGCCAGCAGGTGGTCGCTGACCCGGTTGCCGACACTGCACGCCCAGTTGAAGAGCTTGAGCGCGACGCCGCCCTTGGCGGCCGCGCCGGACAGGATCTTCGAGTGCACCTTCTCGTAAATCCTCGGCACGCTCGGAAACCAGTGCGGACGGGCGATCTTGAAATCATCGGCGATGGACTCGATGGAGCGCGCGAAGGTCGTGCAGTTGCCGGCATACAGCGCGGTGAACACGCAGGTCCGGGCGAAGATGTGGGCGAGTGGAAGAAACAGCATCGCGTCGTCGTCGGGCTCGATCTGGGCCGAGCCGAATACCGACTGGGCGGTGAAAGTGAGATTGTCGTGGGTCAGCACCGCACCTTTTGGGGTGCCGGTGGTGCCCGAGGTGTAGACGATGGCCGCGGCGTCGTCGGCCGTAACGTCGGCCATCCTCGCCTCGACGGCGTCGTCGGCGACGTCGGCGCCGAGAGCGAGAAAGTCGTCCCAGGCGATGACCCAGTCGTCTCCGGCCGGCGGCGTTCCGCTGAACAGTACGACCTTGCGGACGGCCGGAATCAAGCTGCGAATCGAAACCAGCTTGTCGGCCTGCTCGCGGTTCTCGACGAAGGCGAGCACCGCGTCGGAGTGATGGATGATAGAGCCGACATCCTTGGCCAGCAGCGAGTGGTAGATTCCGACGGTCACCGAGCCGATCGAGGCCAATGCGATGTCGGTGAGCACCCAGCGGTAGCACGAGTAGCTGACGATGTTCGCCTTGTCGTCCGTGCCGACGCCGAGCGCGATCAGGCTCTTGGCGACGCGGCCCACGTCGGCGGCGAACTCGCGCCAGGTGACCGACTCCGTGCCGCCATCCTCGAGGATCCACCGGTACGCCGGCTGGTCGGGGAAGCGCTCGACGGTGTGCATCATCATGGCGCGGACGTTGTCGAAGTCGGTGAACTCCATGGGTGACCCTCCCCCTCGCGATGACTGTCGTTCAGCGCGGCCCCTGCCGTCGTTCCCTTCCCGATGTGGCACCGGGGAGTGTAGCAGGATGGGGGCGGCGGCCGCAGCCGCAGCCGTATCCGAACCCGATCCCGATGCCGTAGAACCCGGAAACGTGCCATGCCGGCCCGAGACGCCTCGATCCCCGAGAGTTCAATCGCTGAGGCGAACGTGCCGGGCATGACATTGTGCTGCATCACCTCGCGGCCCTCAGCGCCTCGCACACAATGTCCATGCCGGGCAATCGCCGAGCCCGAGCGCCGAACCACGTGCAGCCGCAAGCCAGCACGAAGGCCGCCGCCGTAGAACCCCCGACCCGGGATCGGGATCGACTGCGCGTCACACCCAGCGGTAGACGACGGAGTTGACGTTCATCCCGGCGCCGACCGAGGCGAAGACGATGACGTCGCCGGTGCGGAGCTCGTGGCCGTCGAGCTCGCCCCGGAGCACGAGGTCGAGCAGGGTCGGGATGGTGGCCACCGACGAGTTTCCAAGCCTGTTGATCGCCATCGGCATGACCGCGTCGATGTCCGGTCGGCCGGCACGGTAGAGGCGGAACAGCCGCGCGACGATGGCCGCGTCCATCTTGGCATTGGCCTGGTGCAGGAAGACCTTTCGGACGTCCGAGAGATCCAGACCGGCACGATCGAGACTCTCCTTGACCACTCCGGGCACGTAGCTGAGAGCGTACTCGTACAGCTTGCGGCCGTGCATCTTGATGAACAGTCGATCCGGGTCGTGGCCCTGCTTGTACGAGGGACCCATCCACAGCAACCGGGCATGGTCGATGGTGTCCGACCTCATGGCGTGGGCCAGGACGCCCTCGGGGGCGGAGCCGGCACGAGCCTCGAGGACCACGGCGCCGGCGCCGTCGGAGTAGATCATGCTGTCCCGATCGTGGGGGTCGGACACCCGGGACAGGGTCTCGGCGCCGATGACGAGCGCCCGTCTGGCGTCGCCCGAACCGAGGAAGTAGGAGCACTGGATGACGCCCTGGAGCCAACCCGGGCAGCCGAAAGGCAGGTCGTAGGCGATGCACGACGGGTTGACGATCGCCAGGTTGTGCTTGACCCGCGCGGCGAGCGACGGCACGAAGTCGGGGAAATGGGTCACGGCGTCGATGTCGCCGAAGTTCTGCGCCACCACGATGTAGTCGAGACTTTCCGGATCGATCGCGGCGTCTTCGATGGCGCGCGACGCGGCCTCGGTGGCGAGGTCGGACGCCACCCGGTTGTCCTCAACGTAGCGGCGCTCCTCGATGTCGGTGATCTGGCGGAACTTCTCGACCACCTCCTGGTTGTCTTCTGAGCCGGTCGGCTGACCGTAGTCGATGAAAAACTCGTGGCCGAAAAACGCGCTGTTGGGGACGACGCGAGACGGAATCGCGCTGCCGGCGCCGGTGATGACGATATTGCGGTGCGCTTCGCCGATCATCCGCCGAGGGTACATTCTCACCCGGTCAGGTCAAGGCGAGCTGCGGCGTCCGACCTCCCGTCGTGCGGTCAGGTAGGCCCCCGCTCGGGACGGTCGGAAGACGGCGCGCGCGACCAGCGACGCCCGAAGCGAAGCGCGGATGACCGCCAGTCGATCCGGATGGTGGAGCTCGGCGTAGCGCAGCAGATTGGTGACGAAGATGGCGGCCAGCCGGTCCGAACCGATCTCACGGACGCTCGTCCCGCCGACGTGGCGGACCGTCGCGTCGGGCACGACCACGAAGCCCTCGGAAGCCGGGAAGGCCGGATCGGCCGCAGCGCCGCCGAGACGCGCGCAGAAATCGACGTCCTCCCACCACGCCGGTGCGAACCGCTCGTCCAGCCCTCCGAGACGCCGCCAGACCTCGCTCCGGACGAGCCACGCCGCCGCCGCCGGCTGCTCGACCGGCGCCGCGGCTGCGGGGGGCGCTGTCCAGGCCGGTGCGCCGGACAGGCCTGCGGCGAGGCGAGCGACGGTGGGCAGCCGCCGGAGCTGCCAACGATGTTGAGTCGTGCCGTCCGGGTTGACGAGCAGCGGCACGACTCCTGCGGTGTGCGGCCGTTCGGCGAGGGCGGCGGCGAGAGTGGCGACGGTGCCGGGCTCGAGCTCGGTGTCGGGGTTGAGCAGCAGGACCGCGTCGCCGTCGGCCTCGGCGACCCCGGCGTTGGCGGCGTGGGCGAAGGAGCGGTTGTCGGGCAGCGCCGACACCTTGATGTCGGGGTAGGCGGCGGCGAGGCGCTCGGCGCCGCCGTCGCCCGAACCCGAATCCACCAGGATGACCCGCTCCGGATGACCGCCTCTCTGGGCGAGCAGCGAGTCGAGGCAGCGCTCGACCTCGTCGCCACCGCGCCAGCGAACGACGACCGCGGCGACTCTCACCGTCGCTTTCCGGGGGCTGCGATACCGGCGAGGGAGGCCGCCGCCCGGAGCAGGGCCGGCGCCAGCGACCTCCGGCGGACGCCGGGCAGCTTCGGCAGGGCCTCGATCAGCGGCATCGCGACGCGCGACCACCGCCAGTGGTCGCGGTGCTCCCGGATCGCCGCCCGAACCCGGACCTGCTGGTCGGGCTCGAGCAGGCGCTCGAGAGCGTCGCTGACCGCCATGGCGCTGCCGGCTTCGACCACCTCGCCCCACCCGAGGGCGTCGGCGAGGCGCGCGACCTCGCCGCCGGTGGAGAGCAGCATCGGGGTCGCCGACCACAGGGCGTCCATGGCGCGGGTTCGGAACGACAGCTCGGCCTCGGCGCTCGCCGGGTGGAGGAAGGCCATTACCGAAGACCGATTGAGGATCAGGTGTCGCTCGTCGTATGGCGCCCAGTGCTCGAGGGGCACCACCTCGGGCGCCGACAGCGCGTAGCGGGCCGCCATCCGGTTGAGGTCGTGGGCCGAGAACTGGGCCAGCTTGCCGCCCGGTCGGGCCGCGGTCGGGACGACGACGCTGACCGGGACCCGGCCGAGACGGGCGCGCGCCGCGAGCAGGGTGTCCAGGTCGAGCCACGGCCAGACCCCGCCCCACCACAGCACCACCGACCAGTCCGGCGGGACGCCGATGACCTCGGTCGACTCGTCGGGCGGGTCGTGCTCCTGGATGCCGAACGGGACCTCGAGGATTGGCACGTCGGGCCGCCGGTGGAGGATCGTGTGCCACCAGTCGTGCTGGGCCGCTCCGGCGACCAGCACGGCGTGGGCCCGGGCGGCCGCCACGGGCAGCCTGGCTGCGGCGGTCCGGCGGCGGCGCCGAACCTCGGGCGTGGCCGGCATGGTGTCGAGCTCGGACAGCAGCGGGGTCGCACCGTCGACGACCAAAAGGTGGCGGCCGGTGAAAGCCGGTAGATGCAAGCTCCAGGGCGGCGCGACGACCGCATCGGGCCAGCCCCACGGCGGGCGCTCGACCAGCTCGACGGCCGATGCGGCGGGGCGGACCGATCCGGGGGCCGCGGCGAGCCGAACCTCGTGCCCGGCGGCGGCCAGAGCGTTGCCGAGCTCCCAGGCGCGGAGCGCCGAGCCGGCCATGGCCTGTCCGAGCCGGTCATCGGTGACGACGAGTACTCTCATCGGCAGAGCTCCTTCAGCGACTGCAGCCGCGCTCCGGGCGTTCTCCGGCGCGCGGCGCCGGCAACGATCCACGGCAGGGCGACGACCGCGGCGACGGCGGTCGGCGCCGCCCTCGGGTTGTCGCGAATCAGGGTGTGAACCGCGCGCAGCTCGCCCCGAAGCAGTCGGGGCAGGGCGCGGACCAGCGCGGCCCCGGTCAGGTTGCCGGCGAGGGCGCGCCACCGGTTGACGAGCAGCCACCACGGGTGGCGCCAGCCCATCTTGCGACCCGTGGCCGAGCCGACGTGGCTCGCCCAGGCGCCCGGCGTCCACTGCGACGACCAGCCGAGCCGCCGCAGCCTGAGACCGAGGTCGAGATCTTCGTGGTAGCTGCCGAAGCGCGGATCGAACACCGCCCCGTTGCCGAGCGCCGCGGTGCGCAGCGCGCGCAGGCGATACAACGCGGCGGTTCCCGACACCGCTACGACGTGGCGAGGAGACGACGGCTCCGGCGCCGGCGAACCGCCGCGCTCGACCTGGATCGGCAGGCCGAGCTCGTCGAGTGCGATGCCCCGGCCGTCGATCCTGGCGCCGACGGCGTCGGTGACGGTACCCTGCACTGCGGCCAGATCCGGGCTTCGGTCGAGGGCCGCTCCGAGGGTGGCCAGCCAGTCCCGACCCGGTACGGCATCGTCGTTGAGGACGGCGACCCGCCGGATGTCGGGCCCGAGCCGGGCGAGGCCGGTGTTGACCGCCGCCGCGAACCCGAGCTGCTGAGCGACAGTGACCAGCTCGACGCCCGAAGGGCCGACGGCAGCCGATCGTCGTCCCGAAACCACGACGATCGTGATCCGTGGTTTGGGGTCGGTTGCAGCCACCGCCTCGAGGCAATGGGCGAGGTGGCGCCCGCCGAGCGATGGAATCACGACTCCCGTCACGATGCCGCCGCCCGGCCTGCGGTTAGCGTGTGGTCCGGATGGCGTGCCATGGACTTCAATTTACGATCGGCGTTTCCGGCGGATGAGATGTGCTAAGATCCTGATGAAATGAAACTTGTGGGAAATGAAGACATGCCCGGGGATCTATCGGGGCTTTCTGGCCGTGTCCACGGCACAGGAGATTGATGCAGATCTGTGGCTGAGAATCGCTCATCGTGGATTCAAGTATAGCCATGGCGGCGGGCAAGACGGCGCCTTCTTTTTCTCCGGTTTTTCCTTACAATGACGGCGTGCACCTTGCAGTTGACGCCCGCAAGCTGACCGACTTCGGCATCGGAACCTATCTGTGTGCGCTGCTCGGCGGGCTCGACCAACGGCGCGACGTAGAGCTGACGGTGGTCGTGCGGCCCGGGCACGAAGCCCGGCTGCGGGATCTGGCGCCATCCGCGAGGGTCGTCACCTCGAGCGCCAAGGGCTACTCCTTCGCCGAGCACGTCCAGCTGCCGAACGCCCTGTGGCGCGAAGGGGTCGACCTGGTCCACATTCCGCACTACGTCGTGCCGGCATTGTCGATCCGGCCGGTCGTGACCACGGTCCACGACGTCATTCAGCTGTTCTACCCGCCGGCGGGAGGCGCCGCGATGGCGCGGCTCTACCTGCGGATCGTACTGCGCTCCGCCCTCCGTCGATCGCGGCTGGTGATCACCGTGTCGCGGACCTCCCGGCGCGACCTGATCAACCTGTTCGGCGCCGATCCCGACCGGCTGGTGGTCGTACCCAACGGCGTCGATCCCGATCTCGGGGTCCGGCCGACCGCCGACGAGGTCGACGCCCTCAAGGAGTTCTACGGCCTCCAGGCGCCGCTCGTCCTGGTGGTCGCCAACGACAAGCCGCACAAGAATCTGGACGTCGTGTTGCGTGCCTACCACCTGGCAGTGCGGCGGCATCGGATTCCGGGCCAGCTGGTCTTCGTCGGCGGTGTCGAGCCGTCGAGTCGCCTCGCGGAGCGGGCGCGTCGGCTCGGTCTCACCGACCGCGTTCGCTTCCTCGGCCGGGTGCCGCAGAGCCATCTGCGGGCGTTATACCATGTGGCTGCGGTGCTGCTGCACATCGCACTGTACGAGGGGTTTGGCCTGCCGATCCTGGAGGCCATGGCTGCGGGGCTTCCGGTGGTGACCTCCAACGTCGGCGCCATGCGGGAGCTCGGGGAGGACGCGGCCAGGCTGGTCAACCCTCTCGCTGTCGACGAGGTGGCGACCGCGCTCGAGCAGGTGCTGGTCGATGATCCGCTCCGCCGGCGGATGGTTGAGGCGGGGCGTCGGCGAGCCGATCGGATGACGTGGGAGCGCTCGGTGGACAGGACCGTCGAGGCATATCGGCGGGCACTGGGGGAGGTCTGAGGTGCGAGTCGCGCTGGTCCACGACTGGCTGACGGGGATGCGCGGCGGCGAGTGGGTGCTCTACGAGATCGCCAAGCTGTTCCCCGAGGCGCCCCTGTACACGCTGGTCCACCGGCCGGGATCGGTCGTGCCGGTCCTCGAGGAGCACCCGATCCGGACCTCGTGGCTGCAGACGCCGTCATTCGGCGGCCGCTGGTGGCGTTATCTGCTGCCGCTCATGCCGGCGGCCATGGAGAGCTTCACCTTTCCCGACGCCGACCTCGTGATCTCGACGAGCCACTGCGTCGCCAAGGGCGTGATCCCGCCGCCGGGCGCGTTCCACCTGAGCTACGTCCACACCCCCATGCGCTACGCCTGGGACCAGCGCTCGCTCTACACTGCCCGGATCCCGTCCCTGATCCAGCCCATCATCGAGTCGCGACTGGCCAAGCTCCGGCAGTGGGACATGGTGTCGTCGGCCCGGGTCGATCGCTTGATCGCCAATTCGAGGCTCGTCGCCTGGCGGATCAAGCACTACTGGAATCGGCATGCCGAGGTCATTCCGCCGCCGGTGGCGACCGAGTATTTCACCCCGGGCGGCGAGCGCGGCGACGCGCTGTTGACGGTCGCCGCGCTGGTTCCGTACAAAAGGGTGGAGGTTGCGATCCAGGTGGCACAGCGCATCGGGCGACCGTTGGAGATCGTCGGAACCGGGCCGCGGATGGCGCAGCTCAAACGCCTTGCCGGACCGGACGTTCGTTTTCTCGGCTGGCTCGAGCGTGACGAGCTGCGCGACGCCTACCGGCGCGCCGCGGCGGTACTGGTTCCCAACGTCGAGGACTTCGGCATGGTGACCGTGGAGGCGCTGGCGTGCGGCACTCCGGTCATCGGGTTGACCGCATCGGGGACCGCCGACGTCGTGCGCCCGGGGCTCGAGGGCGAGCTCGCTGAGGCGTCGTCGTTCGAGGCGCTGGTCGAGTCGACCGATGGGGTGCTCAACCGAAGTTGGGATCCGGAGGCTCTGCGGCAGCGGGCCCAGGTGTTCTCCCGCGAGCGGTTCAAGATCCGATTCGCTTTCCTGCTCGATCGCCTGGGGTACGGCAGAGCACTGGCATGATCGAACGGCGTCGGCAGATCCAGATCGTGCTCCAGCTGGCGGGCGACGTCCTGGCCACCGCGGCGGCGGTGTGCATTGCCTTCTGGCTGCGGTTCGAGGTCCCGATGTTTCCCGTCACCAAGGGCACGCCGCCGCTGGAGATGTACCTGCGGTTGATCCCGGTGACCGCGATCATGTGGCCGGCGGTGTTCTACTTTCAGGGGCTGTACCAGCTCCGCAGGCTGCGGTCGCGCTTCGACGAGCTGCTTCGGGTCGTGCTGTCGATTCTGCTCGCGACGATTCTGCTCACCGCCTTCCTGACCTTCTACAGGCCGTCCGACTTCACCTACTCGCGGCTCTTCCTGCTGGTCTTCGCCGTCGTCGACGTCGCCTCGGTGGCCTTTTCGCGCTGGCTGATCTCGGACGTGCTGCGCCGGATCCGCCGTTCCGGGGGCAACCTGCAGTCGGTGCTGGTCATCGGCGCCGGCGAGCTCGGCAGACGGCTCGTCGAGAGCCTGTGTGCCCACCGTGAGTACGGCTTCTCGGTGGTCGGTTTTCTCGACGACGACCCCGGTAAGCAGCAGCGCGAGATGCACGGGGTGCCGGTGCTCGGCACCAGCCAGGATCTCGAGACGGTGATCGCCGAGCACCGCATCGACCAGGTGATGATCGCGCTGCCCATGTCGGCCCACCACCGCATCGTTCAGATCATCCGGCGAGCGGGTCAGCTCCTGGTTGAGATCAAGGTCGTGCCCGACCTGCTCCAGTACTACGTCGCCCGAGCCCGTACCGAGGAGCTCGACGGTCTACCGATCATCAACCTGACCCAGATCCCCCTCGAGGGCTGGAACCAGGTCGTCAAGCGCTGCTTCGACGTGGTCGGGGCCAGCGCGCTGCTGCTCGCCGTCGGCTGGACATTTCCCATCATCGCCTGGCTCATCAGGCGCGAGGACGGCGGGCCGGTCCTCTACTCCCAGATCCGGATGGGGCTCGATGGAAGGTCGTTCAAGCTCTATAAGTTCCGCTCCATGAAGATCAACGGCGGCGACAATGGGCAGGGCAAGTGGACCCGGACCGAGGATCCGCGCGTCACCCGGATCGGCGCCGTGCTCCGACGCACAAACCTCGACGAGCTGCCCCAACTGCTCAACGTGATTCGGGGCGACATGTCGCTTGTCGGGCCCCGACCCGAGCAGCCCGAGTTCGTCGAGCGTTTCCGGAGCCGCTACCCCGAGTACCAGGCCCGCCACCGGGTCCGCTCCGGGCTCACCGGCTGGGCCCAGGTCAACGGGCTGCGAGGCGACACCTCGATCCGTCAGCGTGTGGTCCACGACCTCTACTACATCGAAAACTGGAGCCTCGCGCTGGACCTCAAAATCCTGTGGCGCACGCTCCGACTGGCGATGCAGGAAGCCCGGGGATAGCGTGCTGACGATCAGCCTGGAGCGCTCAGTTCTAGCTGTTAGCCATTAGCCATTAGCTATTAGCCATTAGCCATTCGCTTTGTCGTATGGATTGAGGGGTTGACGTTGGTTTCTGAGCACACCAAGATCTCGCAGCTCACAGCTCACAGCTCACAGCTCACAGCTCACAGCTCACAGCTCACAGCTCACAGCT
>CAZXMW010000045.1:0-25968 GCA_964641415.1 uncultured Thermoanaerobaculia bacterium
ATCCTCGGATCAAGAAAATCTAGTCCGCTACTCTAGTAAATGGCCAAACCCCAGGTTCCGATTCTCACCATCGGCTTCAGAAGCCGATGGTGAGAATCGGAATTGTAGGGCATCGTCGTCGGACGGGCGAACATCCTATAATCCGCCCATGCCCACCGGTCCCCGAATCCTCGTGACCAACGACGACGGCTACTCGTCCGAGGGAATCTCGGCCCTTCTGGATGGTCTCGAGGGCCTCGGCGAGCTGTGGCTCGTGGCACCGGACGGCGAGCAGTCGGCCGTGTCGCACGCCCTGACCCTCGATCGGCCGCTCCGGGTCCGGCGCCTCGCCGACCGGCAGTTCGCGGTCAACGGCACCCCGACGGACTGCGTCACCCTGGGAATCTCCAATCTGCTCGGCGACCGGCCGCCGGACCTGGTGGTGTCCGGAATCAACCGCGGCGGCAACATGGGCGTCGACGTCCACTACTCAGGAACCGTGTCGGCTGCCTTCGAGGGGGTCATCCTGGGCCATCCGGCGATGGCGATCTCCCAGGTGGTGGGCGACGGAATGAGCTGGGATGAGGCGGCGGTCGCCGCCCGTGAGCTGGCCTCCTGGATCCTCGCCCACGGGCTGCCCGAGTCGGTCCTGCTCAACGTCAACATTCCGCTCGGTCGCCCGCGCGGTCTCAAGCTCACCCGACTCGGCGTTCGCCGCTACACCGAGGGCGTGGTTGCGCAGCGAGATCCGCGCGGCCGGAGAATCTACTGGATCGGTGGCGGCGAGCCGGTCTGGGAGGCGATTCCGGACACTGACTTTCACGAGGTTGGGGCGGGCTTCATCTCGGTCACGCCACTCCACCTGGACATGACCGAGCACCGGGTGCTCGACGAGCTCAGGACGCTGCGACCGTCCTTCCTCGACCACCCCGGCTCCCGGATCGGCCGGCCGTGACTTCCGGCGACGGCTACGCCTACCGGCGGCTTCGCATGTCCGAAGCCCTCGATCGCCTCGGTCTTCGCGATCGGCGCGTGCTGGACGCGATGCGAGCTGTGCCGCGCCATCTGTTCGTTCCGGAGAACTACCGGCACTCGGCATACTCGGAAGACGTGTCGATCCACATCGGCGAGGGTCAGACGATCTCACAGCCGCGGGTGGTCGCGCTGATGTCGGAGGCGGCCAGCATCGGTCCGGACGATCGCGTGCTCGAGATCGGGACCGGTTCGGGTTATCAGGCCGCCGTGCTGGCGCGGCTGGCCCGGTTCGTCTTCTCGGTTGAACGAATCCCGTTGTTGGCCCGCAGGGCCAAGGCCCTGCTTGATGAGCTGGGTGTCGAAAACGTCAGTGTCAAGGCCATGGACGGGACCCTGGGCTGGGCGGCGATGGCGCCTTTCGATGCGATCCTGGTGACCGCCGCCGCACCGGACGTGCCCCGTCCGCTCATCGATCAGTTGGTCGACGACGGCCGGTTGGTGGTGCCGGTGGGCGGCCGGGAGAACCAGGTCATCCGTGTTGTCCAGCGGTCCGGCGAGCGATGGACGACCCGAGACCTCCGCGGCGCCTGCTTCGTGCCGCTGATCGGTCGTCACGGGTGGCGGGGAGATCCGGCATGACGTGGTTTTTCGACGAAATTTTCCGTATCAAGGTCTGGCTGTTCGCGCTCGTCGAGTCGTTCGCGGCATCGCCGCATCCAGGTTGGTGGCTGTTCGCGTTGGCGGTTGCGGAGAGCTCGTTCTTTCCGATCCCGCCCGATGTGCTGCTGGTGACTCTCGGCGTGGCGCGGCCGGAGCTGGCGATCTGGTACGGAGTCGTGTGCTCCCTCGGCAGCGTCCTCGGCGGAGGGATCGGTTACCTCATCGGGCTGTACGGTGGCCGGCCGCTTCTGTACCGGTTCTTCCGAACCGAGAAGATTCACGCCGTGGAGAGGCTGTATGACCGTTTCAACGCCTGGGCCACCGGCATCGCCGGCCTGACGCCGATACCCTACAAGGTCTTCACCATCGCCGGCGGCGCATTCAAGATCAACTTCAAGATCTTCATGCTCGCGTCGCTGGCTTCGCGCAGCCTGCGTTTCATGACCGAGGGTGTCCTGCTCTACTTCTTCGGTGAACCGATCCGGGATTTCCTGTTCGACCGGTTCAACTGGCTCTCGATCGCCTTCGTCGTGCTGCTCGTCGGCGGGTTCTGGCTGGTTCATCACATCGGCCGGCGGCACGCCGGAGACGAGGAGCCCGGGGGACCCGAGGGGAGGGTGTGACGACATGCCGGCTCGCAGGGTTCGCGTCTGGGGCCGCGTGCAGGGCGTCGGATTCCGCGCCTTCGTATGGCGGGAAGCGGCGGCGCTCGGCGTCGGCGGATGGGTCCGCAATCGCGCCGACGGCTCCGTCGAAACGGTGATCTCGGCCGACGAGCGCAGCCTCGACCGGCTGCTCGACCGAATCGGCGAGGGGCCGAGGTTCAGCCGCGTCGATCGGGTCGAGAGCGCTCCGGAGTCCGCGGCGGCCGACATCCGGGGCGCCTTCGAGATCCGTCGGGATCGCTGATGGCAGGTCTGATCCCGTCGCCGGCCGACGCGCTGGGTCGGTCGCTTGCGTCGGTTTACGACCGCCTGCCGGTCGGCCTTCGCGACGAGGTGGCGGTGCTCTACGTCGACGACGGCAGCGACCTCTGGCTCCGGCACGCGCTGAACGCCGCGATCCGCGATCGACGAAGATCGGTGCTCGCCGCCGCCTCGCTTCACGCCGTGGCCACGGCGTTGCGGCTCGGCATCGGCGGCGCCGTGCTCCAACCGGTGTCCACGCCGGCGCTGACCCAGGCGTGCGAGGCGGCGGCCGCCCCCGAGCGGCGATCGGTTTCCGACACGGTCGACGACCGCGCCCTCGACACCCTGGTCGCGACCGCCGCGACCCTGACAGCCGTCGGCTGGTTTCCGCACCACTTTTGGATGCCATTGATCGGACGCCGCAGCGCCGTCGACGAGCTCCACCGCCTCGCGACGGAGCTCGACTGGAGGTGTGTCGTGGCCGGGCCGCCCATGCTGTTGGGCGCCGACCGGGATCCGGAGCGCGCGCGGCGTGACATCGAGAGCCTTCCCGTGGGCTCGCTGCCGGTCGCGAGGTCGCTCGATCTGACATCCTGTCTGCGCGACGGCGAACCTCTGGCCGCAATCGCGGCGGCGGTCGCGGCGACCGCCGCCGAGCCGTCAGCTGCGGGTGAGAAGGCCCGGGCGGTACTCGATCTGCCGACCGGGCGGTGCGTCGGCCACTGGTCGCCGGATGCCGCCTCGAGAGGCACCGGCGGCGGATGGTGGGCGACGCCGATGGCGATCGCCGGAGACGGTCACAGATGGCGGCTGACAGGCATCGAGCGCCGCGAGATCGAGGTTGTCGACGCGCTGATCGACGAAGCGGCGAGCGATGGACCGTCGCCGTTGCTCCGGGTTCCCGGCTGGGTGGGATCGGAGATCGGCTGCGGCCGGCCGGCGGGGCTGCTGATCGAGCGGATGGCCTCGACGCCGACGCGCCTGAACCGCCCGCTGTGGGTTTCCAACGTCGACGAAGCCGGCGTGCGGTGGTTGCTCAGCCTGCCCGGGCCGATCTGGGTGGATGGCCCGGGTGTGCCGGCTTGATTGACAGCCGACGGTCACGGGCATAGCATCGAAGATCGGGACGGGGCTATGGCTCAGGTGGATAGAGCAGGAGTTTCCTAAACTCAAGGTCGCAGGTTCGAGTCCTGCTAGCCCCGCCAATTCGGCCCGCGACTCGTGCACGAGTCGCGGGCCGAATTGGCTCGTTTTCGTCCGGAAACGGCGCTTTTTGGCAATCTCGGCGTCAGATGACGGATTTCCCTGTGCGGCGCACAGAAGTTACGCCTCCGCGTACATTCAGATCCTCCTTGACCTGGCACAAAACCCCCTCGTTTCCGAATCGAAAACTGCGCAGTCCCCATCGGAGTCTCCGGATGGGAATCGGCTAGGACCCCGTCAACCGGTCGAGGCGCTCGGCGATCACCGCCGCATCGCGGTCGATGAGCGGGTTGAGCCGATTCGCTTCGGCGAGCGCCGCCCGGGCCTGACGAACCAGCTCGGAGCGCCGGTTCGGCTCGGCCTCGGCCTGAATGGCGAGCAGGCCTGCGTCGGTGAGATGGGCCAGTGACAGGCCCGGGTTGCGCTCGAGGGCCTGGAGGATGCAACCGCGGCCTTCACGGATGGTGTCGGTGACCGCCACGCCCCGACGGTACCGCCACTCGGCGCGCCACCGGTGCACCTCGGCCGCGCTCTGAAAGGCGATTGCATTCTCGGGATTGACCTGGAGCGCCCGCGCCGCGGCATGTTCGGCGGTTTGCAGGCTCGCCTCGGGCGACCTGTCGTGCTCGATCTGCCAGCGCACGGCGATGATCTCGGCCGCGACCTGCTCCGGGTAGGCGAAGGAGATTCTCGGGTTGATCTCGAGGGCCCGGTTGAGGTCGCTCCGGGCGGCGGCAACGGCGTCTTGGGGATCGCGGCCCGAATCGAGCTCGACCATCGCCAGGGTCCTCCACGCCAAACCCCGGTTGGCGAAGGCATAGTGGTAGTTCGGGTTGCGCTCGATGGCGCGGTCGAAAGACTCGATCGCCGTGGCGAGGGTGGGAAGCGGCGACTCGCCGGTTCGGTGCTGGTACACGGCGAGCCGCCAGCGGGCAATGCCCGAGTTGTTGTACGCGTTGGCGTAGCCGGGCTCGAGGCGGGTGGCACGCTCGTAGGCCGCGAGCGCGCGCTCGATCGCCGGCGTCGGATCGCGGCCGACGCTCATCTCGTACTTGGCCGTCCGTTCCCAGGCGTAGCCGAGATCGTCGTGGAGCAGTGCCGACGACGGGTCGATCGCCACCGCGCGGGCCAGGCTGTCGACTGCCCTGCGCAGATCGGGCCCGGGATCGAGCCCCTGACCCTCGTGGTGGGCGGCGGCAACGACCAGAGCTCCACCGAGCGTGGCGCGCGCAACCGAGCTCTCGGGCTCGAGGTCGATGGCGCGCTCGGCCGAACGGATCGCCTGCTCGATGAACGGATCGGGATCGTGGCCCCGGTCGTTGGCGAGATCGGCCCGCTGCCAGTACAGACGGGCGAGTCGCTCGTGGACGTCCGCCCGGTTGGGATCGATGGCGACTGCTCGGCCGCAGCTGCTGACGGCCTTCTCGAACGCGTCGACGGCGGTCAGCCCGCGCCGACCGTGCAGCTCCATCACCGCGGTCCACCGACCGCATTCACCTTCGTGGATCGATGGGTCCGAGCGGGCGATTTCCGCCGCCGCCCGATAGGCGCGGCCGGCCTGCTCCAAAGCCCCCAGCGCCCGATCGTAGTCGCCCTCGCCGGCCCTCATCGCGCTGCGTTCCATGTAGATGTCGCCGGACAGCTTCTTGGCCTCGTACAGCCACTCGACCTGTTCGAACGCGGTCTCGGCCTTGGCGAGAGCGGTCTCGAGGTCGCCCTCGTAGAAAGCGATGAGGCCTTCGACGTAGCCCGGCGTTTCCCAGCGCAACCCACTTGCCGAGCGCAGGTACGTGAGGGCCTGATCGCGCAGATTGCGCTCGATCTCGGCGATTTTCGTCCGTCGGAGCTCCTGGTCCGGAAGCCGGCGGGCGAGCCGGAGCTCCCGCTCGTAGAGCTGGCCGAGCACCAGGCCGAGAGAGTACGACGCGCCGAGCGAGTCGTAGCCCTCGGCGACCGCCGACCGGAGGTGGCGTTCGGCCTCGTCGTAGTCCTGCAGGATGAGGAACCCGCGGCCCAGAGCGTAGTGGCCCGGGCCGGCGGCGATCTCGCCGACCTCGGACATTTCTTCCCGAATCGCCCGCAGGCGATCGAGAATGGTCTGGCGCTCCAACGACCGTTCATGCAGCGGCATCATCGCCGCAACCCGGGCCATGCTCTCAATCTCTTTGGCCTGCTCGACGAAGCGCTGGGCGACGGCGGCCCGCTGCCGGCTCTTGATCTCAGTTCGAACGCTGAGAGCCGCGAGCACGCTCATGAGCACGACGGCCGCGACGATCACGGCGGTGACGACCTTGTGCTTGCGGACTTTCTTGCCGAGCTTGTAGAGCAGGCCGGCGCGCCGAGCCAGGATCGCTTCGCCGGTCAGGAAGCGCCGAAGGTCCTCGGCAACCTCGCGCGCGGTCGCGTAGCGGCGGTCCGGTTCCTTCTCGAGGCACTTCAGGATGATCGTGTCGAGATCCTTCGGGACATCCGCGTTGAGTCGCCGGGGCGGCGTCGGTTCGTGTTCGGTAACCCCGGTGATGATCTCCGGATATCCGCCCTCGTAGGGTGACCGTCCGATGAGGAACCAGTACAGCGTGGCGCCGAGGCCGTAGACGTCGGTGCGCCAATCGAGCTTTCCGGTCTCCCCGCGTACCTGCTCGGGAGCACAGAATGCCGGCGTGCCGAGCACCATGCCGGTCACCGTCAGGTCGTGGCTGTCGAGATCGCGCGCGATACCGAAATCGACCACGAACGGTCGCCACCCCTCGTCGGTATGGTGCTCGACGAGGATATTGCCGGGCTTGATGTCGCGGTGGATGAGGCCGGCGAGGTGAGCAGCGTGGAGCGCGTCGGCGACGTCAGCCATGATGGAGACCTTCTGTCGCAGCGACAGAAGGTCGGTGATTTGTTTGAGAGAGCCCCCGGCGACGTACTGCATGGCGATGTACGAGTGGCCCTCGATCTCGCCGACCTCGTACACCGGGCAGACGTTGTCGTGGTCGATCCGCGCCTGGGCCCGGGCCTCGCGGGTGAACCGCTCGACCAGGTCGGGCTCGGCGCGCCTCAGGAACTTGAGGGCCACGTTCCGGCCGAGCCGGGGATCGTGTGCCCTGTACACGTCGCCCATACCGCCCCGGCCGATGAACTCCTGGATCTCGTACCGGTCCCAGTCGGTGACCGGGAACCGTTCGAAGGGATCGTCGAGCGTCGTGCGACGGGCCGGCTCCTTGTTCCGGTCGAGAGTGGTGTCGTCGATCACGATGTCGGCGGCCAGCTCCTGAGCCGCGGCCTCGCGGGCGAGTCGAACCAGGGTGTCGTCGTCAATCTCCTCGCTCGTGACGAAGCCCCGCAACGTCGGCTCCTGGAGGTGGCCCTCGACGATCTGGTGCCGCATCTCGGCGAGGGTCGACTCCGCCGCATCGCCGTCGAGCAGACCTCGCTCGACCGCCAGATCGAGCACACGCTCGGCGACGCTGATCAAGGCGCTCGGGCGACGGTCAGGACGATTCGGTCCGGGTGGCATTGGTCGGACCGATCATACAGCCTCCGCTTGCGGTCATTCGGGGGCGTCGACGATCACCGCCCGGCGGATCGAGTCGAGTTCGGGAAACGCCTTCTCGAGGTACGCATTGCCTTCACGCGCGATTCGGGCCTGGCTCGGTCCGCGTCCATTCGGGGCCCCCTCGCCGTAACCCGCGTACAGCGCATCGACCGCGTCCATGCCCGTAACCACCGTGCCGAACGGAGCGAACGCGCCGTGCCGCTCGAGATAGCTGTTGTCTGCGACGTTGATGAAGAACTGGGTGGTTCGGGCATTGGCCCGCGACGGTTGGGCGAAGGTCACCATACCGCGCGTGTTGTCGTGTCGGACCTGGTCATCGGGGATTGTGGCGCGCGACCACACGGCCGACACGGCAGGGTCGGCATGGAAGCCGCACTGCGCCATGAAGTCGGAGATCACGCGGTAGAAGACGGCCTGGTCGTAGTAGCCGATGGTGACCAGATTGTAGAATCGGTCGGCGCCGTGGGGCGCCCACGACCGATTGACCTTGATGACGATCTCGCCGGCGGTGGTCTCGAGCTTGACGTGGTAGACGTCGGGCGCCTGCCGGGTGGCCAACGACGGATCGCCGAGTGCCCGATGACGTTGGTCGGAGTCGGCGACGGCCTCGGGTCGGGCTGGCGACTCGGCCGCTCGGGTCGGTACGGGCACCCCGGAGAGAGTCGTAACGGCTGCGGTGATGAGGAGCATCCGGGTGACGACGGCCATTGCAGGTTTCCTTTCCCTCAGATGAGCGATTCTCACTGGCGATCTGCACTCAACTCCTGCGCTTCCGATGGTTGCGAAAATACTCGACATCCCAACGGGCATGCCTCCGTTTTTCGCAACCATAAGCGCAACGTGATTCTGGCACATCTCATTCAGTAGAATCGTTCATCTGGCGTCAGTCAAGGTCCGGGAGCGCCTCGAGAAGCTGCAGGCCGGAGCATGACCCGATATCGGGCGACGTTTCGTGCGACAATGTCGTGGTGACTCCTGAACCGACGAGCCCAGTGCGTGTGCGAGGCCGTGTCCGTGTGCTCCTCGTCGAGGACGACAACGACCTGAGAAGTGCCCTGGTGGGCCTGCTGCGTGCCGCCGATTTCGAGGTCGAGGAGTCGGCCGGAGGCGAGGAGGCGTGGACCAGGCTCGACCGGACGCCGCTCAGCTTCGACGTTGTGGTCACCGATCGGATCATGCCCGGGGTGGACGGCATCGAGCTGCTGCGCACGATCAAATCGAAACGCGACATGGCGCTCCTGCCGGTCATCTTCCTGACCGTGGCTGCGGACCCGCAGCAGATGATCGAGGGGATCGACGCCGGTGCCTACGCCTATCTGCCGAAGCCCGTCGACGCCGACATCCTGATCTCGATGATCCGCTCGGCCGCTGCGGACTGGCGCCACATTCAGGAACTCAATAGGAACATCCGGAGCGATGCCGAGACCCTGATGCTCACCCGCTACGCCCTGTTCAACTACCGTTTCCCGGATCAGGCCATGGGCATCGGCGCCCTGCTCGCGAAGGCTTGTCCGGACCCGGACCGGGTCGTGATGGGCCTGTCCGAGCTTCTGGTCAATGCCATCGAGCACGGCAATCTCGAGATCGGATACCAGGAGAAGAGTCGCCTGCTCGAGATCGACGGTTGGCAGGAGGAGGTCGCACGCCGGCTCGATCTGCGCGAGTTCGCCGGCCGCGAGGCCAGCGTCGAGCTCGAACGAACCGAGGATGCCGTGGTGTTCCGGATCCGTGACCAGGGTCCCGGGTTCCAACCCGAGCCGTATCTCGCCATCGACCCGTCGCGGGTCCTCGACGCCCACGGCCGGGGCATCGCCATGGCCAAGCTGCTCAGCTTCGACGAGCTTCGGTACGACGATGACGGCCGCTGCGCAATCGCGACGATCTTGGTCGGCGACTGACGCTTCGTCTGTTCAGTTTTCGGCCGTCGGTTGCGGTTGCAACCGACGGCCGAAAACTGAAGCCCCAGTCAGCAGATGCGGGGCAGGTCGCTTCCCGACAGCATGTCCAACGGGCGGGTGCTGCCGACCTCGGTCTCCATGACCACCGGCACCTTGCCCTCCGAGCGGCTCTCGACGCGGGCGAAGATGGCCGCCTCGGCGCCCGCCGGGTGGGCCCGGAACGCGGCCAGAGCAGGTTCGGCCTCGTCCTCGGGAATCCAGGCCAGAACCCGCCCCTCGCAGGCGAGCCAGAGCATCTCGAGGCCGAGCACCTCGCACACGGCTCTGACCTGTGGGCGCACCGGGACGGCGGTCTCGGTGAGTACGATCCGCGTTCCGGAACGCCCGGCGACCTCGTTGCAGACGGTGAGAACGCCGCCGCGGGTCGGGTCGTGCATGCTGTGGACGTCGATGCCGGCGTCGAACAACGCATCCACCAACCCGTTGAGCGGCGCGCAGTCGGAGCGCAAACCGGCAGCATCGAGGCCGTGCCGCGTCGCCATGATGGTGGCGCCGTGATCGCCGAGTGGCCCGGATGCGATGACGACATCGCCTGCGGCGATTCGGCCATCGCCGGTGTCGCGTCCGGGTGGGACCACCCCGAGACCTGCGGTGACGGCGTAGATCCGGTCGCCCTTGCCCCGCGGCACCACCTTGGTGTCGCCGGCGACGATCTGGACTCCGGCCTCGGACGCGGCTCTGGCCGCGCCGTCGGCGCAGCATCGGATCAGATCGCCTTCGGCGCCCTCCTCGAGGATCAGCGCCCAGGTCAGCCAGAACGGCCGCGCCCCGGCGACCGCGAGGTCGTTGACGGTACCGCAGACGCTGAGGTATCCGAGGTCCCCGCCGGGAAAGACCGGTGGATCGACGACGAAGCCGTCGGTGGTGAGCGCCGGCCGTCCCGGGGGCAGCTCGGGCAGGATCGCCGAGTCGCTCAGAGGCTGGAGAAAGGGATTGTCGAGGGCGGCCAGGAAAGTGCCCTCGACCAGGTCGCGAGTCAGGCGGCCACCGGATCCGTGCGCCAGGAGCAGAGTGTCGGGAGTCGGTTTCATGAGCGATCTTCCGTGTGGCGTTCGTGGCGGTACCATGCGGCGCACGTGCCCTCCGAGGACACCATGCAGGCGCCGACCGGAGTTGCGGGTTGACAGGCGGTGGCGAACAGAGGGCAGTCGGGTGGGTCGATGACGCCGCGCAGGACGTCGCCGCAGGCACAGCCGTCCGGTTCGTGAGGTTCGGGCAGCTCGACCGGAATCCGTCCCGCGTCGCGGTGGGCAAATTCGGGTCTCAGGCCGAGGCCCGAATCCGGGATCTCGCCGAAGCCGCGCCAGTTGGCGGCGGTCGACTCGAAGAAGCGATCGACCAGGGCGGCCGCCACGCGATTGCCGTACGGGGACACGGCCCGGCTGTAGAGGTTGGTGATTTCGGCGGTGTCGCCGGCGATCTGGCGCAGGAGATCGGCGACGCCGCGCATGACGTCGGTCGGCGCGAAGCCGACCACCGCACCGGGGACGCGGTAGTCCTCGGCGAGAAAGCGGAAGCACTCCCAGCCGGTGAGCACCGACACGTGGCCGGGAAGGAGGAAGCCGTCGACCTGGAGCTCGTGGTCCTCGACCAGCGCCCGCATCGGTGGCGGCATGACCTTGTTGCCGGGCAGAATGAGGAAGTTGTCGACCCCGTCCGCCTCGGCCTCGGCGACGGCGGCCGCGATCGTCGGCGCCGTGGTCTCGAACCCCACCGCGAGAAAGACCACCCGCGTCCCGGGTTCGGCGCGCGCGAGATCGAGCGCGTCCCTCGGCGAGTACACGATTCGGACCGGTCGCCCCTCGGCGTGGGCACGCTCGAGGTTCGACCCGCTCGACGGCACGCGCATCAGGTCACCGAAGGTGCAGATGGTGATGTCCGGCAGCTCGGCCAGAGCCAGCGCGCGGTCGAGGTAGTCGACCGGCGTGACGCACACCGGGCAACCGGGACCGGAGATCAGGCGGACGTCGGGCGGCAGCATCTGTCGCAGGCCTGCGGCGGCGACGGCGTGAGTGTGGGTGCCGCAGACCTCCATCAGCGTCACCCGGCGGCCGGTTCGGGTCGACCGGTCGCGGATCTCGTTGAGCAGTCCTGCAATGGCCCTCGGGTCACGCAGCTCCGGGGCTCCGGTCACAGGGCCTCCATGTTGTCGGCGTACTCGCGGAGCAGCTCGAGGGTCTGCTCGGCCTCCTCGGCATTGACCGAACCGATCGCGTAGCCGGCGTGGATGAGCACGTGCTCGCCGATCTCCGCCTCGGGCAACAGCATGAGCGAGACCCTCCGGCGAACGCCGTCGAGCTCGACCACACCCTCCAGCTCATTTCGCTCCTTGAGCACCATGGGAATCGCAAGACACATGGGAAACCCCCGGGAAGCTTCAATCTGCGCGCCGTGGCCAGTCTGCTGACCCCAGCGCGGTACGCCTTAGGATACAACGAGTGAATGATGAATTTCGAATTGTGAATTCTGAATTCCATCGCAACATCACAGCGTCGCATCCGGATCACTGCGACGATCATTCAAAAGTCGAAATTCAGAATGCAGGATTTGAAGCGAACTCGGGGCGAAAGCCCCGAGCGAGCGAGACGGAGCCGACCACCGCCTGGCCGTATGAGAGGCCGCCGTCGCCGGGCGGGACCGCCCGAGGAACGAGGACCTCGTAGCCGGCTGCCGTGAGCCCGTCGAGGAGGCCGCTGAGCAGTAGGCGGTTGATCAGACAGCCACCGCCGAGGGCGATGACGCAGCCATCTGACGGTGCAACCGCCCTTGTGATCTCGACGGCGAGCGCCACGAAGCTGCGGTGCAGCCCCGCCGCCACGCGGTCGGGGGCCTCGCCGGCGGCGAGCCTGCGGGCGGCGGCTGAGAGCAGTGCGGCTGACGGCAGAACCGGCGTCGGTCCGGACCGGTCGACACCGACCTCGGGCCACGGCGCGATGGTGCCTCGGCAGCCGGCGGCCAGGGCCTCGAGGCGTGCTGCCGCCTCGCCCTCCCAGTCGTTTCGGACCGTCAGGCCGAGCAGCGCGCCGGCGGCCTCGAAAACCCGACCGGCGCCCGAAGCGCGCGGCCAGCTCGGCGAACCCGCGAGTTTTTGCACGAGGTTACGGCGCTCCGGGTCGACGGCATCGGCGAACGGCAGCTGCGTCAGGAGATCGAGATCGCCGCCCAGGGCCAGCGCAGCGACCGCCACCCGCCACGGCGAGCGCACCGCCCGTTCGCCGCCGACCAGCGGCAGCGCTTCGAGATGGGCGAGCCGGCGCCACCTGAGAGAACCGTCCAGCTCGAGCCACTCGCCGCCCCACGCGGTGCCGTCCGGGCCAAAACCCGTGCCGTCGAGACCAACGCCGAGCACGGTCTCGCCGGGCTCGGGGAAACGACGGTGCTCGGCCAGCACCGCCGCGGTGTGGGCGATGTGGTGCTGGACCTCGATCACGGTGCTGCCCCTGTGTCCCGCGAGCTCGTGTGCCAGCCAGCTGCTTGGGTAGTCCGGATGGGCGTCGGCGATGAGCCGACGGGGCCGCAGCTCGAGGAAGTCCTCGAGGCCTTCGATGACTTCGCGGTGGAAGGTGCGTGCGGCCTCTGAGTCGAGGTCGCCGACGTGCTGGGAACAGAACGCCTGGCGGCCGACACCGACGCAGACGGTCACCATGAGGTGGCCGCCGACTGCGAGCAGCGGCTCGGGAACGACGACCGGCAGCGGCAGCGGTTCGGGAACCCAGCCTCGTGCCCGTCGCACCAGCATCGGCCCGACCGGCGTCGAGCGGACCACCGAATCGTCGATGCGGCGAACGATGTCCCGATCGTGCATCAAAAAGCGGTCGGCGAGACGCGCGAGTCGTGTCAGCGCCTCCCGGTTGCCGCGGCAGATCGGCTCATCGGACAGATTTGCCGATGTCATGACCAGGGCCGGGGATTCGGGGTCGCGGAACAGCTCGACGTGGAGTGGGGTGGTGGGCAGCATGACGCCGATGTCGTCGAGACCCGGAGCGACCTCGAGAGACACGGCCGCGCCTTCGCGTCGAGGCGCGAGCAACACCGGTGCGCGCGGCGAGCAGAGCAGCGCCTCGTCCTCGTGCGACAGCTGGACCACTCGACGCACCGCCTCGAGATCGCGGAGCATCACGGCAAAGGGTTTGCTCGGGCGCCGCTTGCGCGCGCGCAGCCTGGATACGGTGTCGTCGTCGTCGGCCCGGCAGGCAAGCTGAAAACCGCCCAGTCCCTTGACCGCGACGACCCGCCCGGCGAGCAGGTCGCGTCGGGCGCGGGCCATCGCCTCCGGACCTTCTGCTCGATCGGCGCCGTCGGCGTCCTGAATCCACAGTCGTGGGCCGCAGACCGGGCAGCAGATCGGCTCTGCGTGAAAGCGGCGGTCGGAGGTGTCCCGGTACTCCCGGTCACAGTCCGGGCAGAGCGGAAAGCACGCCATCGAGGTTGTGTCGCGGTCATAGGGCAGGCTTCGGGTCAGCGAAAACCGCGGTCCGCAGTTGGTGCAGGTGGTGAAGGGGTAGCGGTGCCGACGGTCGGCGGGATCGCCCATCTCGGTCCGGCAGTCGGCGCACAGCGCTGCGTCGGGGGGCACCAGCGCACCGGCGCGTCGACCCTGCTCGGTGTCGGCGACCCGAAAGCCGCTGTCACCGCGAGACTCGATCTCGGTCACCGTGATCTCGTCCAGCCGGGCGAGCGGCGGAAGCTCGGCCCGGAGACGCTCGACGAACGCAGCGGCCGTTGCGGCGGGCCCTTCGACCTCGGCGGTCGCGCCGTCAGGATCGTTGAGGACCTCCCCCGCGAGCCCGAGCTCGGTGGCGATTCGGTGAACCGTGGGTCGGAATCCGACGCCCTGGACCGCGCCGCGACAACGGACCTCGAGGCGAACCGGCGGGCCGGTCACGGCTGACGCTTGGTCTCGAGGCGGTCGATCAGCAGCCGGCACCAGTCATCGACTCCGTCACCGGTCGTCGAGGACACCACGAGCACCGTTCCCGACGGATTCAGCGTGGCGAGAGATTCGGTTACCGCGTCGAGGTCGAACGGAACGTGGGGCAACAGGTCCGATTTGGTGATCACCGTGACGTCGGCACGGGAAAAAATCGCCGGGTACTTGACCGGTTTGTCATCGCCCTCGGTGACCGACAGAAGGGCGACCTTGAAGTCCTCGCCGAGGTCGTAGGTCGTCGGGCAGATGAGATTACCGACGTTCTCGATGACCAGAATGTCGGCCGGCAACAGGCCGGCGACGTCGAGCGCTTGGTCGATCTGACGGGCGTCCAGGTGACAGGCGCCCCCGGTCAGAATCTGGTGCGCCGGCACGCCGAGCGCGCGGATCCGGTCGGCATCATTCTCGGTGGCGACGTCACCCTCGATGACCGCCAGGCGCAGTCGTTCGGCGAGTCGGCGGGCGGTCGCCTCGAGCAGTGTGGTCTTGCCCGACCCCGGAGACGAGATCAGGTTGACAACCAGAGTCCCGGTCTCGGCGAATCGGGATCGGAGCCTTCGGGCGTGCTCCTCGCTGGCGGCGAGAGCCTTCTTTCGAATCGTCACGACCTGCTTCATGTCTCTTCCTTCAGCGCGGCGGCAGCACCGAGCAAATGGTGATCAAGCGGAGCGCGGTGGATCGGCGGCGTCCTCGGTCTCGAAACTGATTTCGAGCACGTCGAGCTCATCGCCTCCTCGAACCTCGAGCGGGGTGCCGCAATCGGGACAGACGCGCAGCCACGAGCCTTCGGAGCGGTCTTTGGCTTCACCGCATTTCGGGCATCGCTGATCGGCCTTGCACCACTTGATGTCGAGCTCGGCGCCCTCGTCAGGCCCGTCGGTCACGACCGCCTCCCATCCGAAGGCGAGAAGGTCGGGCTCGACGGCGGCCAGCTCTCCGACCGCGATCCGCACCCGATGCAACCGTCCCTCACCCTGCTCGCTGATCGTCTCTCGGCAGGTCCGGTAGATCTCCAGGGCAATCCCCATCTCGTGCATAGGCTGAGTGTAACCCGATCGTCGAGGTACGTCATTTCCAACGAGCCGCTCCGGTTGAAGTTCTTCCACCGGCGCGGCTCGTGGGATCTCCCTCGGCCTGCGAGTCGGTTTCGCTTCTTTTCGGGTGTACAATGCGCGGCCGATGTCGCTGCCACGCCTCGTCATCACCGGCTCGTCCGGGTTCATCGGCAAGCGTCTGCTCGACGGGCTCAAGACTCGTTTCGAGATCGTCGGCCTGGCGCGACGGTCGCAGTCGCGATGCGGTGCGCCGATCCACGACGCCATCAGCTGGTTTCAGACGGATATCGGCGACCGGGAGTCGGTGGCGGCGGCCTTCGAGATGATCCGTTCCACCGGTGGCGCGGACTACGTCATCCACCTCGCGGCGCACTACGACTTCACCGGAGACGATCATCCCGAGTACCATCGGACTAACGTCCAGGGTCTGAGGCACGTGCTCGACGAGTGCCGGACCCTGGATCTCCGGCGCTTCATCTTCGCATCGTCGCTGGCGGCGTGCCGGTTTCCGGCCCCGGGTACAGCGCTCGACGAGACCAGTCCGGCCGACGGCGACCACGTGTACGCCAGGTCCAAGCGGTCCGGCGAGGAAATGCTGGCCGAGTACCGGGATCAAGTGCCGTCGACGATCGTCCGCCTGGCGGCGGTGTTCTCGGATTGGTGCGAGTACGCCCCGCTGCACGTGTTCATCGAGACCTGGCTGGCGGACGCCTGGAACTCGCGGATCCTGGGCGGCCGCGGCGCCTCCGCCATCCCGTACCTCCACGCGCGCGAGCTCGTGCCCTTCATGTCGAAGCTGATCGCGAACCACCGCCGTGTCGACAGCGGCGCGGTCGTGATCGCGAGCCCGAATCACACCGTCAGCCACCTCGACCTGTATCGACTGGTGCACCGCTACTCCAGGCGCGATGGCAAACCGCCGATCCTCATGCCGTCGCCCTTGGCGCGATTGGGCGTCTGGGGACGGGACCTGGTCGGTCGCGTCATCGGCGATCGTCCGTTCGAGAGGCCGTGGATGGTCGACTATATCGATCAGTCGTTGGAGGTCGACGCCGGCCTGAGCCACGAGCTCCTGGACTGGCGTCCCAGGTCCAGGTTGTTCATGGACCGCAGGATGGCCTTCGTCATCGAGCACCGGAAGACCGACCCGCTGGAGTGGGCCCAACGCAACCGGGCCGTTGTCAAGCGGGTGGAGCTCCGGCCCAATCTTCGGGTGCACCGGTTGCTCGAGAGCCACCAGGATGAGATTCGTGCTCGCGTTCTCGACGTCCTCACCCTGGCGCAGGAGCAGGGGGATGAACGGTTTCCCTCGGTCCCTGAGGTCGGTCGGCAGGTGCTGGAGTGGCGGTTCACGGTTGCATGGCGGCACATCCTCAACTCGATCAGGGCCGAAGAGCGTGGGCTGTTCCTCGGCTACTGCCGGGACTTCGCGGAGGCCCGCTCGAGCGACGGCGTGTCGGCCGCCGAGATTGTCGAAGTGCTGCGACTGATCAACCGCGTCGCCCTGGAAACCGTGCGCGACGACCCCGGGGCCCCTGGCCTGGAGGGGGCGCTGTACGCCCACCTGACCATGACCGTCGAGTTCGGCTGCGACCAGGTTCTCGAGGTCTACGAAGACCTGAGCGGGGAGGAGATCGCCGATTCGTCCGCTCGGCGTTGACCTTCGGGCTCGCCGTCGACTCTCAGCTGCTCCCTTTGATGCGGTGCACCCACCAGACGACGATCGCCATCAGCCCGTCGAGCAATCCCGACGTCGACACCGCCCACGGCAGCGGATCGACGACGGTGGCGCCGGTCAGGAAGATCACCGCGATGATTTTGGCGGTGATCAGAATGGACACGCCGCGGTACCTTCGGTACTCGAGCAGATAGGCGGTGGCGAGAACGACGTGGAAGACCCCGGCCTGGCGCCCGAAGAAGACCGGTTCGATCCGTTCCCAGCCGGCGAAGGTCATGGTCCACTGGGGGGCGACGAAGAGCATGGCGCCGACGATGAAGCTGTGCAGCGCGACGAGAATGACCAGCGCATGCTCGTGACGCTCGTTCAGCTTCATGGGTGGTCGTGTCCGGGGACAGTGGACGAGTCCGAGAGCACCATCAGGTCCACCAGATCTCGGGCTCGAGGGGTTCGGGCCGCGGCATCGGAGCGACGCCGAGCCTCTCGAGTTCGGCGACGACCGCTTCGACCAGAGGCTCGACCGCGGCCCGGACCGGCTCGGAGAGGACCGTGCCCTGCTCGGTGGTCTGCGGGACGACGCCGAGCAGCACCATTTCCTCCGGGCTCGAGTCAGTGAGCTCGGTGGCCATCAGCGCCTCCCGGAGACCGGGCTGGTGGGGCGTGAGACGAGGTGGGGGCGCCGAACCGATGATGTCGCGATCGCGGTAGACCTTCAAGGTGCCGGGTTCTCCGTCCGACGATACGGTGTCGAGAACGATGACCGCCCGGGCGCCGGTCAGATAGGGCATGAAGTCGAGACCGGGCGTGCCGCCGTCTTCGAGCTCGACCCGATCGGGAAACACGTAGCGGCTCTCCAGGAACTTGATGGTGTAGGGGCCGAGGCCGTCGTCTCCCATGAGCACGTTGCCGATCCCGATGATGCGGATAGGTTTGAGGTCGTCGTCCATCGGGCGATTATGGCAGAGCGGAGAGTCATTTGCCATGACCTCAGTCCGGCAAGCTCGCGCGAGAATCAGCGCAGTTCGTCAGTGAGAGTCGCTCGTCTCAGGGATTCGCCCTTGGCCGTGAGCTTCATCGAACCGATTGTGTTTCGAGTGCCGATCGCGATGGAGGGAAGAGCGAGGGGCTCACAGATTCAATCAAAAGGGCCGGGGATCGCCCCCGGCCCGGTTGGTTGAAGACTGGCGAGGTCCTACAGAACCTTCACCTTCGCCTGTTCGTTGCCCTCGGGATCGAGGGTGTGAATGGCGCAGGCGAGGCACGGATCGAAGGAGTGGATGGTCCGGAGCACCTCGAGGGGCTTCTCCGAATCCGCGATTGGGTTGCCGACGAGGGAGGCCTCGTACGGGCCCATCTGGCCTTCGGCGTCGCGCGGGCCGGCGTTCCAGGTTGAGGGAACCACGCACTGGTAGTTCTTGATCTTGCCGTCCTCGATGACGCACCAGTGCGACAGCGCGCCGCGCGGCGCCTCGTGGAACCCGACACCCTGGATCACGCCACGCGGAAACTCGAACGACGTGAACGTGTCGGTGTCGCCGCTGGCGATGTTGTTGACCAGCAGGTCCCAGTGCTTGAGCGCGTGCTCGTTGATGACTGCGGCGCGAATCGCACGAGCCGCATGACGTCCGATCGTCGAATGCAGGATCGCGGGCCCGAGCTTCGTACCGGCGACCGACGATGCGATGTCGAGGGCGGCGGTGGCCCACTTGGCGGTTGTCTCGTCGCCCTGCGCGAAGGCGCACAGAACCTGAGCCAACGGGCCGACCTGCATCGGTTTGCCCTGGAAGCGCGGCGCCTTGACCCAGGAGTAGCGTCCCTCGGTGTCGAAGCCGGTGTAGTTCGGGACGGTGTCCTCTTCCCACGGGTGGAGCTGCCAGTCACCCTCATACCAGGCGCGAGCGATCGACTCGGCGACGTTGTCCTTGAAGTAGGGATCGTTGAAGCCGGTGATCGGCTTGACGCTGCCGAGGTCGGCGTTGAAGATCGTGCCGCCGGGCATGTCGAAGGTCGTGCCGGCGGTGTCGGTGGGCATGTCCGGCACTGCGAGATAGTTGGTCACCCCGGCGCCGTAGGTCGTCCAGTCGGCGTACATGGCGCCGATGGCGCAGACGTCCGGAACGTAGACCTGCTCGACAAAGTTCTGGACCTCCGCCAGGAGGCTCTTGACCTGGTACAGCTTGGTCATGTTGAGGGTCGCCTGGTTGTCCAGGTTGATGGCGTTCTGAACGCCTCCGACGGTCAGGTTCTGGATGTTCGGCGTCTTCGAGCCGAGGATGGCGACCGCCTGCAGCGCCTTGCGCTGAGCGTCGAGGGCCTGCAGGTAGTGCGCCACCGCCAGCAGGTTGACGTCCGGCGACAGCTTCATCGCCGGGTGGCCCCAGTAACCGTTGGTGAAGATGCCGAGCTGACCGGCCTCGACGAACCCCTTGACCTTCTCCTTGACCGCGGTCAGCGCCTTGACGCTGTTGCCGGGCCAGGGCGACAGAGACTCGGCAAGCCGGGAGGCCCGCTCGGGGCTGCCGCTCAGGGCGGATACGACGTCGACCCAGTCAAGGGCCGACAGGTGGTAGAAGTGGACGATGTGATCGTGCAGCGAGTGTGCGGCGATGATCAGGTTGCGAATGAGCTGGGCGTTCATCGGCACCTCGATGCCGAGAGCGTTCTCCACCGAGCGAACCGACGCGATGGCGTGGACCGTCGTGCAGACGCCGCAGATGCGCTGGGTGTAGGCCCAGGCATCCCGCGGGTCGCGGCCCTCGAGAATCTTTTCGATTCCACGCCACATCTGACCGGAGGACCAGGAGTTCTGAACCTTTCCCCGGTCGACCTCGACGTCGATACGCAGATGACCCTCGATCCGCGTGATCGGGTCGACAGTGATCATTTTGGCCATCTGAGACCCCCTTCTATGCAGCCGAGCCTTCGGGGGCGACGCCACCGAGGATCGGATATCGTTTGACGATGATGTAATACAGAGTCACCTCGAGCGCGACAACCCCGACCGTGATGTAGATCTCGAGCAGGGATGGGAAGTAGGTCTTCCCGGGCGCCGGGTTGTACGCCGTGATGTAGGTGTTGAAACGGTAGAAGGCGCCGGCGAGCATGAGCAGGATCGACGCCGTGAGCATGTTCGGGAAGTGGGACCGCCGCTGCTTGCTCGACAGCAGGAAGAGCGCATAGCCGAACATGACGATCTCGAGCCAGAACACCAGACTCAGCCAGCCCGAGGTGAACAGAAGGCCGATCTTCCCGCTGATGGCGATGTCCGCGAACCGGAGCACCAGATACAGCGCGACGACGACCACCATGGCGCCGGACATCGAAACCAGCATCGATTTCTCGGACTGGCGTTTGAACAGCCGGTGCGACAGGGACGACTCCCAGACCACCACCGCGTAGCCCATGCCGACGCACGAGATCAGGTAGAGCAGCGGGATCCAGGGCGTGTACCACAGGCCGTGCAGCTTGTCGCCGGCGAGCAGCATCAGGGTCCCGAGGGAGCTCTGGTGCATGGTCGGCAGGAGCAGCCCGAGCGCGATGATCCAGATCAGGGCCTTGTCGTAGAAGGCCAGACCGACCTTGGCGAAGCTCTGCAGGCCCGAGCTCTTCGAGGTTGCCTTCCACTTCTCGAGAAAGGCCGGTCCGAGCTCGATCCAGAGCACGCCGACATAGGCCATGACGCACAGAGCCACCTCGAGCAGCGCCGAGTCCCAGTTGTAGCGGCCCATGTCGGGCCAGCCGCCGATCGGAATCTTCCAGATGCCCCACCAGCGGCCGACGTCGAGGACGATGGCCAGACCCGCCATGGAATAGCCGAGGGCGCTGGTCAGGATGGCAGGCCGCACCAGCGGGTGGTACTGACCCTTGTTGAGGATGTAGGCGAGAATTGCGACCGCGTACCCGCCGCACGCGAGGGCGGTCCCGGTGACCACGTCGAACGCGATCCAAACCCCCCAGGGGTAGTAGTCGGTGAGGCCGGAAACGACTCCGATACCGAAGATGAACCGGTACAGAAGGACGACGCCCCAGATTCCGAGAATGACCCCCATGACGGTCATGAACTTCTTGTTGAGAGGGCCGCCGATGGGTTGCGCGTCGTGATGTGCCATCAGCTCTCCTCCTTCCTGTTCGCCCGGCTGTTCCGCCACAGCACGACACCGAGGACTCCGTACAGAGCAACCGGTGCGATGAACCCGCGGTAGATGCCGTGCTGAATTTCACGGGCCTGTTCGGCGGTGCCGTCCTTTCCGAGCTCGGGCAGGCCGAGCTTGGCGAAGTTGACGTCGGCGAGGTAGAGCACCTGAGTACCGCCACCGTCGTCGAGACCGAAGATCTTCGGTTCGCCGTCCGGACCCCAGTAGCGTTCGGGATGCTCGGCGATGCGCTGCTTGGCATCCGCGACGAGGTCGGTGTAGGTGCCGAAGATCACCGCTTCCTTCGGGCACGCCTGGCAGCAACCCGGGAGAGCGCCCTCGCGCAGCGTGCCGGTGTCCGGGTCGTGAATGATGTGGTTGCACAGCTCGCACTTGACGAGCTTGGGCACCCCGGTGTCCCACTGGAACTTCGGGACGTTGTAGGGGCAGGCGACCTGGCAGTAGCGGCAGCCGATGCAACGGTCGCCGTCCCAGGTCACGATGCCGTACTCGCGCTTCTTGTACGCCCCGATCATGCACGCGTTGACGCAGCCGGGGTCGACGCAGTGCATGCACTGCGCCTTCATGTACGAGTAGGTACCGTCCTCCTCCTCGTACAGCTTGATGATGTTCTTGGTGTAGCCGTCGAGCTCGCGTGGCGGGTTGTAGCGGTTTCCGGGCAGGTTGTTGGCCTCCTTGCAGGCCGTCACACATGCCTGGCAGCCGATGCACCTGGTGGCGTCATAGAGCATGCCGACCGCATCCGGCGGCGCTTCCTCGTACTTTTCGGAAGCTTCCACCGGGGCCACTGCTCCGGCGCCGGCGACCGCCAGGCCCTTCAGCAGCGTTCTCCGATCCATGCTCATCTCAGCCCTCCGTTTCGCCCTCGCCGAGCTTCTTGGTCGCCATCAAGGCGCCGCCGATGGCCGCGCCGGTGGCGAGACCGACGACACCGGCCCAACCAGGGGTGATGGGACCGCGCCGTTCGTCGATTTCGATTGGTGGAACGTAATTGGGCGGCAGCGCCGCCTCCTGGAACAGTGGCTTGTGGAAGCCGACGCCTTTCATGGTGCAGCCGAAGCACGGTGCGCCGATGCCGACCGGCCACGAGTCCGGCGTTTCGCCGAAGTGGAGCGTCGAGCAGTTGGCGTAGGTTTCCGGGCCCTTGCATCCGAGCGCGAACAGGCAGTACCCGAGCCTGTGGCCTTCGTCGCCGAACTCGCGCGCGAACCGGCCGGCGTCGAAGTGGGCGCGTCGCGCGCAGTGCTCGTGGATCGTCCGGCCGTACGCAAACAGCGGCCGGCCCTGGTCGTCGAGCGCGGGCAGGGTTCCCATGGTGGCGTACTGCAGCGCCACGCCGAGGAAGTTGTAGGGGTTGGAAGGGCAACCCGGAAGGTTGACCACCGGAATGCCCTCGAGAATTTCGTGGGCGCCGACGGCGCCGGTCGGATTGGGATCCGCCGACGGAACGCCGCCCCAGGCCGCGCACGACCCGATGGCGATCACCGCACCGGCCTTGCTGCCGACATCCTGGAGGATGTCGATCGCGGTGCGACCGGCGATCTGACAGTAGACGCCGTCGTCCTTGGTCGGGATCGCTCCCTCGACGACGCAGATATATGAGCCCGCGTGCTCCTCCATCGCCGTGTGGAGCGCATCCTCGATCTGGTAACCCGCTGCCGCGAACAGGGTCTCGTGGTAGTCCAGCGAGATCATGTCGAGGATCAGGGTCCCGAGATCGGGATGCGAGGTCCGCAGCAGCGACTCGGTGCAGCCGGTGCATTCCTGGAAATGAAGCCAGATCACCGATGGCTTCAGGCCTGCCTCGGCCGCTTGTGCCCATTTGACCCCGGTGGCTGCCGGGAGTCCGAGGGCCGCTGCGGCCATCACGCAGACCTTGACAAAGTCCCGTCGATCCACACCCTCATCGGGGAGATCGAGAGGCAGGTCCATCAACTCTTCCCTCCTACCCATCTTCGCCTCCTTTAAACGAACGGCCGTACATGAAAATACGCCACTCCAAACTCACAATAGGATAGGAAAATCACGACGGTATTGTCAACAAAAAAGCGTTTATCCCTTTTGAATCTCAGAATCTACGTTCGATGTGAATGCGACTCCATCTTATTTTTCGAAGCTGCGCGGACGCCTGCCTCGCGCCGGTCTCGCCATGGCCCGGCGCAACTTCCACAATACAAAGAGATGACCATCCTCGGGGCCGAGCTGCCGAACCCTGCGGGGCCGGCGCCGCTCGGGCGAGGCGACCGATCGCGGTTGAAACGGGGGGCTTCGCCAACTCGAGGATCCGGTCGCAGATCTCAGCCACGGGGTCTGAAATGAGTAGGAACATTTTTATAAAAGTATGAGATTTATCTGCGCAATTCCGTGCCCAGATGAGCTCGGGGCGCTCCGGACTCGAACGCGGCATCCGAGTCCGGAGCCGGTTGCGGGCGGAAATGGCGAAGTCGTCCTCAACCGGCGGAGTCCTGTGATTCTGTTCACATTCGCCCTCGAGTTCGGTACAATCCAACCGTGCCGAGGAGGGGTGACGATTCCGGCAGCGGGGGACGAGGCTCGAGGTCTTCGTTCACCTGAGTGTCGGAGCTTTTACATACAGGAGAAGGAGGACAACGTGGAACCGATGCATTTCATCTATCTGACACCGGCGGTGGCCGTCATCGCCCTGATCTTCGCCTACATGCGGGCCTCGTGGGTGACCAAGCAGGACCCGGGCAACGAGCGCATGCAACGGATCGGTTCGTGGGTCGCGCAGGGCGCCATGGCCTTCCTGAGGCAGGAGTACCGGGTGCTGGCGATCTTTGTCGTCGCGGTTGCGATCCTGCTCGGTGTGTCCAATCAGATGGTCGGTGCGGCCCAGAACACCAATGGGATCATCTCGGTGTCATTTATCCTGGGCGCCTTCTGCTCCGCCCTGGCTGGTTTTTTCGGGATGAAGACGGCGACCGCCGCCAACATCCGCACCGCGTCGGCCGCGCGAAAGGGCCTCAACGACGCGCTTCAGGTGGCCTTCAAGGGCGGCTCTGTGATGGGTCTCTCGGTTGCCGGTCTGGCTCTGCTTGGACTTGGAACCTTGCTCGTGGTCTACACAGGCACGATCGATGGCGCCCTCGAAGGTGGCGACGCCACGGTGCTGGTGCTCAATCTCCTCTCCGGATTCTCGCTCGGCGCGTCGTCCATCGCGCTCTTCGCGCGCGTCGGCGGCGGGATCTACACCAAGGCCGCCGACGTCGGCGCCGACCTGGTCGGCAAGGTCGAGGCCGGGATTCCAGAGGATCACCCCCTCAACCCGGCGACCATCGCCGACAACGTGGGTGACAACGTCGGCGATGTCGCCGGCATGGGCGCCGATCTCTTCGAGTCCTACATCGGCGCCGTCATCTCATCCATGATCCTGGGCGCCGCCTGGTACGTCGGTCTCGATGCGGCCAGCCCCGGGATGGGCATCCATGCCGTCATCCTGCCGCTGGTCATCGCCATCATCGGCGTCATCGCATCGTTCCTCGGTTTCTTCCTGGTCCGCACCGAAGAGGGCGGCGACCCGCAGAAGGGTCTCAACCGGGGCACCTTCGGCGCCGGCATCTTCATGGTGATCGGCACCATCGCCGCCATCAAGTGGCTCATGCCCGCCGACCCGTTCACCGTCCAGGACGTCATCGCCGGCGCTCCGACCTACAACTGGTACGGCATCGCCATCGCAGTCGTCGCCGGCCTCGTCGCCGGCATTCTGGTCGGTATCATCACCGAGTGGTACACCGCGACCTTCCGCAAGCCGGTGGAGTCCATCGTCGAAGCCTCCAAGACCGGCGCCGCCACCACCGTCATCCAGGGCATCGCGGTCGGGATGAACTCGGCGACCTTCCCGATTCTCGTGATCAGTGCGGCCATCCTCATCGCGTACTGGTTCGCCGGTCTCTACGGCATCGCTCTCGCCGCGCTCGGTATGCTCTCGACCATCGCCATTCAGCTCGCCACCGACGCCTACGGGCCGATCGCCGACAACGCCGGCGGCATCGCCGAGATGGCCCAGCTCGGCCGCGACATCCGAGCCCGCACCGACAAGCTCGACGCGGTCGGCAACACCACCGCCGCCATCGGCAAGGGCTTCGCCATCGGGTCAGCGGCTCTGACCGCTCTGTCGCTGACCGCGGCCTATCTGACCAAGATGGGCGGCATGGTCGAAATCAACGCCGCCAGCCCCATCGTGCTCGTCGGGCTGCTCATCGGCTGCATGCTGCCCTTCCGCTTCTCGGCCATGGCCATGGTCGCGGTCGGTGAGGCCGCGCAGGACATGATCCAGGAGGTTCGTCGCCAGTTCCGCGACATCCCAGAGCTGCGGCCGGCGCTCATTGCCGCCCAGCACGCTGAATCCGAGGAGCGCGAGCCCAACGAGGAGGAGGCGAAGATCATCGCCGCCGCCGACGGTAAGGCCGAGTACTCGCACTGCGTCAGCATCGCGACCAAGGCCGCGATCAAGAAGATGGTCGCCCCCGGCGTGATGGCGGTGATGGTGCCGGTCATCGTCGGCGTCATCAACCCGAACATGCTCGGCGGCCTGCTCATCGGTGTCACGATTTCGGGCGTTTGCCTGGCCATCTTCCAGGCCAACTCCGGCGGCGCCTGGGACAACTCCAAAAAGCAGGTCAAAGAGCAGGGCCATGCCGTCTGGGGCGAGGACTACGACGAGATGCACAAGGCGACCGTTACCGGCGACACCGTCGGCGACCCCTTCAAGGACACCTCGGGTCCGTCGCTCAATATTCTGATCAAGCTGATCTCCGTGGTCGCCATGATCATCGCGCCGATCCTGTTCGCCATCCACTTCGATTAGGCGACTCGCGCCAACGACACAGACGCCGGGCCCGAGGGCCCGGCGTCTGGGGTTTGGCCATTTACTAGAGTAGCGGACTAGATTTTCTTGATCCGA
>CAZXMW010000046.1:0-25826 GCA_964641415.1 uncultured Thermoanaerobaculia bacterium
GTTGCCGTTGCCGTTGCCGTTGCCGTTGCCGTTGCCGTTGCCGTTGCCGTTGCCGCTGCGACAGCCTCCGCCATCGGACAAAAAACCGGCCGCGGCGGAGGCCGCGGCCGGTGGATGGCGATGGAGCTGACAGCTACTCTTCACCCATGAACGGATACCCGAAGTGTTTCGGCGGAATAAAGTTCTCCTTGACCGTCCGCTGCGAGGTCCACCGGACGAGGTTGAGGTAGGAGCCCGCCTTGTCGTTGGTGCCCGACGCGCGGGAGCCGCCGAACGGCTGCTGGCCGACCACGGCGCCGGTCGGCTTGTCGTTGAGGTAGAAGTTGCCGGCCGCATGGCGCAGGGCCGCCGCCATCCTGACCGCCGCGACCCGGTCGTCGGCGAAGATCGCGCCGGTCAGGGCGTAGGGGCTGGTGGTATCGCACAGCTCGAGGGTTTCGTCGAGCTCGGCGTCGTCGTAGACGTAGACGGTGAGCACCGGTCCGAAGATTTCCTCCTCCATGAGCTTGAAGCGCGGGTCGGTGGTCTGGACCACGGTCGGGTGGACGTAGTAGCCCTCGGAGTCGTCGGAGATGCCGCCGATGAGGATCTCGGCATCCGAGGAGCTCTTGGCGTACTCGATGTACTCCACGTGGTCGTTGTAGGCGCTCTTGTCGATCACGGCGTTGAAGAAGTTCCGGAAGTCGGTGGGCGGACCGATCCTGATCTCCTCGATCTGATCGAGCAGCAGCTGCTTGGTCCGCGGCCACAGCGATTTCGGGATGTACGCGCGCGACGCCGCCGAGCACTTCTGGCCCTGGTACTCGAAGGCGCCTCGGACGAGCGCAGCCGCAAGCGCCTCGGCATCGGCCGAGGCGTGGGCGAAGACGAAGTCCTTGCCGCCGGTTTCGCCGACGATGCGTGGATAGGTCCTGTAGGTCGCGATGTTGTGGCCGATGGTCTGCCACATCTGGTGGAAGACCGCGGTCGAGCCGGTGAAGTGGATCCCGGACAGCTGCGGGCTCGCCATCACCGGGTTGCCGACCTGGCCGCCCGAGCCGGGGATGAAGTTGATGACCCCGTCGGGAAATCCGGCGGCTTTGAACAGCCGCATCAGCTGCCAGGCGGTGAACACCGCCGACGATGCCGGTTTCCAGAGCACGGTGTTGCCCATGAGCGCCGGTGCCGTCGGCAGGTTGCCGGCGATCGACGCGAAGTTGAAGGGCGTCACCGCGAAGACGAAGCCCTCGAGGGCGCGGTACTCCACGTAGTCCCAGTGGCCGAGCGCCGACTCCGGCTGCTGCGAGTAGATGAAGCGCATGTAGTGCGGGTTGAAGCGGAAGAAGTCGATGAGCTCGCACGCCGAGTCGATCTCTGCCTGGAAGACCGTTTTTGACTGATTGAGCATGCACGCGGCGTTGAGCGTGTCGCGCCACGGTCCGGCGAGGAGCTCGGCGGCCTTGAGCAGGACCGCCGCGCGGTCTTCCCACGGAACCTCAGACCACTCGCGCCAGGCCTTCTGCGAAGCCTCGATGGCCTGCTGCACCTCGGCCTCGCCGGCCTTGTGGTAGACGCCGAGAACGTGATGGTGATCGTGCGGGCACACCGCCCTGGCCGTGTTGCCGGTGTGAACCTCGCGACCGCCGATGATGAGCGGGATCTCGATCTCCTGGCTCAGCATCTCTTCGAGCGTGGCCTTGAGGGAGGCCTTCTCCGGAGCGCCCGGAGCGTAGGCGCGGACCGGTTCGTTGACGGGGGGCGGGATCGGGACGAGTCCATTCGGCATGTCGACCTCCGAGGGCGTTGATTTCTGCAGGGCGCATCGTGCGCCGAACAGGCATCGTATCTGCCGTGTTTTTGTTCTGCAAGTTCGATTCTCGACCGCGGTCGTCGGACGACCGCGGTCGAGAAAGAGTGTAGACTCGCAAGGGCTGTGGACAACTTCATTTACCTCGATTACAACGCGACCACGCCGACCGATCCCCGGGTGGCGGAGGCGATGGCCCCGTTTCTCACTGGTTTTTTCGGCAACCCGTCATCGGGACACCGGGCGGGACGCGAGGCCAAGGCTGCCGTCGAGGGGGCGCGGAAGCAGGTGGGCAGGTGTCTCGGGTGCTCCTTTGACGAGGTCGTTTTCACCTCGGGGGGTTCCGAGTCCGACAACCTCGCTCTGCGCGGCGTTGTCGCGGCCCGCGGCGGCGGCCACGTGGTCACTTCGGCCGTCGAGCACCCGGCGGTTCTCGAGACTGCACTCGCCATGGAGATGGAGGGCCTCATCCGGCTGACCGTGGTCGGGGTCGACGACCAGGGACGAGTCGATCCCGACGAGGTTGCATGGGCGCTCGCCGACGACACCGTGCTGGTGTCGATCATGCTCGCCAACAACGAGGTCGGGACCCTCGAGCCGATTTCCGAGATCGTGGCCCGGTGTCGCGAGCACGCGGTGCTCGTTCATACCGACGCCGCCCAGGCGGTGGGCAAGATTCCGGTCGACGTCGACTCGCTCGGCGTCGACCTGCTCACGGTGGCGGGGCACAAGCTCTATGCGCCCAAGGGCATCGGTGCGCTGTACGTTCGCGACGGCGTCGCGATCGAGCCCCTGATCCGAGGTGCCGGACACGAGCGGCGATTGCGCGCCGGAACCGAGAACATCCTCGCGATCGTCGGTCTCGGCGCCGCCTTCGACCTGGTCGACGAGGAGGTCGAAGCCGAGGCCGGTCGCCTGGTCCGGCTCCGCGATCGCCTTCGCGACCTGCTCGCCGCCGCGGTTCCCGGTCTTGTCGAGCACGGCTCCGGTGCCGAGCGGCTGCCCAACACCCTGAGCGTCAGCTTTCCGGGGGCACGAGCCGGTGATCTGCTCGACGCCGTCGGTGACCGGCTCGCCGCTTCTGCCGGCGCCGCCTGCCACGGCCTCACGGTGCGGGTCTCCCACGTCCTCGCCGCCATGGGCGTGACGTCCGAGGCAGCCCGCGGCACGGTGCGATTCTCGGTCGGTCGGTTCACCACCGAGGACGAGGTCGACCGGGGTTCGAAGATCATCTTGGCAGAGCGCGCCCTCGGCCGGTCCAGCGCAGGGGCTACCGGCGCGTTGAAGAACAACCCGGGGTGACCATGCCGAATCAGCGTCCGGATCTGAAGCTGTTCCGGACACCCGTCTTCGCTTCCAGCTCCGCCGTGGCAGGCGAAAACGGAAACGGAAACGGATGCGGATACGGGTACGGGTACGGGTTCGGATTCGGTTGCGGATACGGCCACGGATACGGATACCCGGCTTCGCGTCCAGCTCCGCCGTGGCAGGCGAAAACGGAAACGGAAACGGATGCGGGTACGGGTACGGGTACGGGTCGGATTCGGTTGCGGATACGGCCACGGATACGGATACCCGGCTTCGCGTCCAGCTCCGCCGTGGCAGGCGAAAACGGAAACGGAAACGGATGCGGGTACGGGTACGGGTACGGGTCGGATTCGGTTGCGGATACGGCCACGGATACGGCTACGGAAACGGACTCGGACCCGGCACGGGCGCGGGCCGATATACTCCAGCCATGTCCCACCGATGTCCCTGGTGTCTCGAGCCGCTGGGTCTCGCACAGAGACGGGAGGCGGTGTGCCCGTACTGCGAGCGGCCCTTGTCGGGTCCCGGAGGCGAACCGAGCGAGCTCGATCTGCGTTATGACCGGATAGAGGCGCGGCAGCGGGCCCGTCTGAGGGAGGTGTTGCAATGGGGTGTGCCTGCAGTCACGATCGGGGCGCTGTCGCTGTCGCTGCTGCACCTGGCCGGAGCGATGCTGGCGCCGCTCGTCGCGTTCGTTCACATCCTGGTGCTGCGCGCCTACCTGGTACGCGAGGCGCTCCGCTATCTGGGCCCGACTCGGAGGTTGTTGACCCGCTGGGTGTCCCGCTTCGCCTTGATCTGGCTCGGGCTTCCGGGATATGCGGCCATGGCGGTGCCGGTGGCCGGAGTCATAGCCGGCATCGCAACCTTCGTCGTCCTGACCGAGATCGTCCACGTCTACACCGGCTGGAGCCTGGCTCGCGAGCGGGCGCGCCAGCCGGTGCTGGCCTGGGAGACGGCCCTGCTCGTGACCCTCGCCGCAATCACGGCGATGGTCGTGATCGCCGTCGTGATCGGTGTCGCGATCCTCGGATGGTCGGCGGTCGCGCTGGTCGACTGGTTGCAGCCGGATTGAGAGGAAACCGATGGAAACCCTGATGACCTACATGGCGGCGTTCGGGCTGGCAACCGGGGCCGGCGCAAAGGCGTTCATCCCCATCCTCGCCCTCGCTGCCTTCCACTTTACGCCGTACTTCGAGCTCGCAGAGAGATTCTCGTGGATCGCCGACCCGGTGGTGATGACCGTTCTCGGCGTGCTGGTGGTGCTCGAGATCGTGGCCGACGCTCACCCCGATCTGGGCCGATACTCGGACGTCGTTGGATATCTGCCGAAGATCGTCGCGGGTTTCATCGGCTTTGCCGCGGTCACCGGCAGCCTCGATCCCGACATCGCCCAGCTCGGCACGTCCGGCCTGCTGGGCGGCGCCACGGCGGGCGGTGTCCATTGGCTTCGCAACAAAATCCGCCGACCGTTCCGCGATGTCGCCGAGGATGTTCATGAGTCTGCGGGAAAGATCGCCGCGCTGTCCGAGGCCGGAGCCTCGGCGTCGCTGGCCGGTGCCGCCCTTGTCGCCCCGCCGCTGTCCATGGTGCTCGCGCTGGCCGTGGTCGGGAGCTCGGCTGTCGCCGCATTGCGAGTTGCCGGCAAACGGGCGCCCTGCATTCATTGCGGCGAGCCGATCCGGCCCGGTGCGCTGGTCTGTGTGCACTGCAAACGCGGGCAGTGAGCGCGCGGGTGCGGACACGGACTCGGGAGGTGGACGTGCTACGATGGGACGTTCAGCTCGAGGAGGGTGTGTGGAGTTCAACGTCGGCGACAAGGTGGTGTATCCGAGCCAGGGCGTGTCCGTCGTCGAGAGCATCACCGACGAGGAGCTCGCCGGCTCGACGATGAGCTGCTACACATTGCGTTTGTTGAGCACCGAGTCCAAGGTCATGGTACCGATCGTCAACTCGGAGCGGGTCGGTCTGCGGCCGTTGTCCGACGAGCCGGCCGTCAAGAGCGCGCTCGAGCGGCTGCGTTCCGGCGACGCAGACGGCAACGATGACTGGAAGGATCGGTACAGGGCCAATCTCGACCGGATCAAGACCGGCGATCTGGACGAAATCGTCGACGTGCTGCGCTGTCTGGCGGATGTCGCGGGGCGAAAAACCCTGTCGTTTCGCGAGCGCAAGATGTACGACCACGCCCGGCAGTTGCTGGTGGTGGAGGTCGCGGTGGTCGAGGACCGGGATGTCGCCGAGGTCGAGCAGGAGATTGACAACGCCCTGGGTCAACCGGTCGAGCCGCTCGAGGAGTAGAGCTCACCGCCTCCGCGCGACCAAGGCCGCGATGGTCCGACGACCGGGCTCCGATCGCCGAGTTCACTCGACGCGTTGCGCCACCCGGTCCAATTCCAAGCGCCGATGGTATCCTCTTGCAGCTTCAGGGCCGGGAGGGTGAATGACGAGCGACACGAGGACAGGACCCTGGTATCGGCAGCTCCACGCCCAGGTCGGGATCGCTTTGCTCGGGGGATTCGTGGTCGGCGTCGCCGCTCGGTTGCTGGCGCCGTACGGATTCCCGACCGAGAGCTTCGGAGAAGCTGTGGGTGTGGTCGGCGATCTCTTTCTGCGTCTGCTCAAGATGATCATCATCCCGCTCATCTTCACCTCGTTGGTGTGCGGCGTGTCGAGCCTCGGAGATGCTCGGAGCATCGGTCGGGTCGGGCTGCGCACGGTGCTCTACTACACCCTCAGCACGACCTTGGCGATCTCGGTCGGTCTGACCCTGGTCAACCTGTTCAAGCCGGGCAGATACCTCGACATCGGCGCCGGCGACAGCCTGCTCGAGGGGCTGTCCGCCACCTCTCAAAGCTTGCCGGAATTTTTCATGCGCATGGTGCCCGACAACGTGGTCGACGCCATGGCGCGCGGCGACGTGCTGCCGGTGATCTTCTTCGCCATCCTGTTCGGGCTCTTCCTGGTCCGCCTCAACGGGCCGAACGTCGATGCCGTACACCGGCTGATGGAAGGCGCGCTCGAGGTCATCCAGGCGCTGACGCTGGCCATCGTCAAGCTCGCTCCCATCGGGATCTTCGCCTTGCTCGCACGGGAGGTCGTCCGGAGTGGACCCGAGCTCATTATGCGATTGCTGCCGTACTTCGCGACAGTCGGCGGCGGATTGCTCATCCATGCTCTGGTCACCTTGCCGCTGGTACTGATCTTCCTCGCCCGCCGCAACCCCTTCGGCTTCTTCCGGGCGGTGCTGCCCGCGGTCGCGACCGCTTTCTCCACCGCTTCGTCGTCGGCCACCCTCCCCTTGAGCATGGAGTGTGCCGAGAAGGAAGCGGAGATTCCGCGCGGGATCTCGAGCTTCGTGCTGCCTCTCGGGGCAACGGTCAACATGGACGGGACCGCGCTGTACGAAGCGGTGGCGGCGCTCACCATCGCCCAGATGTACGGCGTCGGGCTCGGTCTGCCGGAACAGGCGCTGGTGCTGCTGACCGCGCTGCTCGCGTCGGTCGGTGCGGCGGGGATCCCCATGGCCGGGCTGGTCATGATGGTGGTGGTGCTCGAGGCCGTCGGTTTGCCCATCGAAGGCATCGCGACAATCATCGCGGTTGACCGGGTGCTCGACATGATGCGCACCTCGACCAATGTCTGGAGCGATCTCGTCGGAACCGCGGTCATCGCTCGCTTCGAAGGGAGGACGTCGTGAGGCACTCGTACCCGGCATGGTGTTTGGTGCTGGTCGCAGCCGCCGCGGTCATCGCACCGCCGGCCGCCGCGCAGGATCCGAGATCGATTGCGGCGGTGCACGCACGGCTGGTGGAAGACGGCGTGACCGAGCTCGAGCGTCAGACCGGTCTGCTTCGCGAGACTTGGGCCGTGGTTTCCTCGGGCGCCGGCGCTGTCGTCGAGGCCCACCGCCGAGGCGATGATCTCGACAGCCTTCGGCTGCGCGATTCTCAGCTCCAGCAGTTCGAGTCTCAGCTCATGATGCGGATCTTCGAGGTCCAGCGAGCCCGTCGCGACGTGCTGACTCACCTCGCGGTCGTCGAGGCCGCGGGCGGAGTTGCAGATCTGGCGGCAGAGACATCCGGCCTGCTCACCGGGCGGTGGACCCTCAATGTCCAGCCGGACCTCGAGGGCACCGCATATCTGGTTCAGCAGGGCACGCTGGTCAGCGGGACCTATGAGCTTTCCGGCGGCTGGACCGGCTCGTTGCGCGGCACCCTGGTCGCCAACAAGGTCCGGCTCGAGCGGATCGACTCACAGCTCGGATTCGCCGCGATTTTCTACGGAGAGCTCAACATGAGCGGCGAGGAGTTGGTGATTCAGGGTCGGTGGGAAGCAACTCAGCTTGCCACCGGGATGCCGTCAGCGGGCGGCTGGCGAGCCGTTCAGGAGGACTGATCCGTCGCACTGCGGCCGGGTTGCGGGGACGGACCAAGGAGTGGGAAGATGATCAAGAACCCTTTGTTCACGCTGGTGATCGGACTGATGTTGGGTCTTACGATCGGCTATGTGCTGGCCGAGCAGCAGCCGATCCCTCCAGCCAAGGCCATGCGACTCGGGTCGGGGCAGGCGGCGCCTCAGGGCGGCGCTCTGCCCGACGGGCACCCACCGGTCGAAGGGTCCGGAGAGTCGGGCGCCGAGGCGCAGTTCTTTCGCCAGCAGATTGCCGAAATCGAGAGCCTGATGGCACAGAATCCGGACGACCCGGGGCTGCTGGTGGCGATGGCCGACGCTCACTTCGAGCTCGCCCGGGTCACCCGACAGGAGCGTCGTTGGCAGGAGGCTCGGGTGTGGTACGAGCGGGCCCTGGCGGAGGGCCGCGGCGACGACGCCAACGTGATGACCGACCTGGCGGTGGTGTTCCGAAATCTGCAGCAACCCGATCGCGCCCTCGAGCTGCTCGACCGCGCCATCGCCACCGACTCCGACCACTGGCAGGCGTGGTTCAACAAGGTCGTCATCCTCAACTTCGATCTCCACGAGCACGATCGCGCTCGCGAGGCGCTGCGCCGTCTTCAGAGCATCGCGGAGACCAACCCGGACGTTCCGGACCTGAGCCGGGTGGAGCGGGAGGTGCTGGGCTCGTGATCGTTCTGTGGTGGAATCGGCTACACTTGACGAACGCCGAATGTCTCTGCTTCTGATGTCGCGGATCGTCGTCCTCGTGCTCGCCCTGTTCGTGCTGTGGCGCGCGCTCAGCGCGTTCGGCAAACGGGCGTCGTCCCGCGGCCTCGGGGCGGACAGTTACAGCCGGTTCTCGCCCGAGCAGCGGCGGCGCCGCGCCGAGCAACGATCTGGAGTTCCGGAGGATCTCCTCGAGTGCGCGTCGTGCGGCACCTTCGTGCCTCAGAGACGGGCTCTTGTCGCCGGCGACGGCCGCGTTTTCTGCAGCCCGGAATGTCGCGAGGTGTGTGACAAAGGTGACTCCCGTGAACAGTGATCGAATTCTCGGCCTTCGGCTGTCGGTCGTCGAGGGCGGGCGGGAGCTGTCCGAGGAACGCCTGATCGGACCCGAGGACGGCAACCTGTCGGCGAGAATCGACAGCGACAGCTTTCTGATCACGCCGACGGCCTGCGACAAGGGGGATCTGGAACCCGATGATCTTTTCGTCGTCGAGATCCACAGCCACCGGCTGCCGGACGGGGCTTCGACGGAGACCGGAATGCACCGCGCCATCTACTCGCGCTTCCCATGGGTGCACGGTGTCGTCCACGCGCACCCCGAGAAGGTCCTCGCCCTCGCCGCCGAGGGCCGAGCCCCGGATCCGTCATTGCTCGCGAACGGCGGTTCCGTCCTCGACCGGGTGTCGTGGATCGAGGACTTTCCCCCGGGCAGTCGTTCGTTGGCTGAGGAGGTCGCGAAGGGTCTGTCGCGGGCGCCGGCACTGGTCCTGGTTGCCCACGGCGCGGTCACAGTCGGCTCGACGGTGGATCAGGCCGTCGTTCGGATGGTTCGGCTCGAGCGCCTGGCCCTGCTCACCCGGGGTCGGTGAGGTGGACCGGCAGGTCGACCTGTTTCCCGGCAACGAACGACTGTCCCCGCTCGCCGACCGGGTCCGCCCGAGGAGCCTCGACGAGGTTGTCGGACAGGATCATCTGGTCGGCCCTGAGGGAGTGATCCGCTCTTTCGCTGCCCGGGGGAATCTACCGTCAATGGTGCTCTGGGGACCGCCGGGCTCGGGCAAGACGACGTTGGCTCGGTTGCTTGCCGACGCTTCCGACGCCGAGATGGTGACCTTCTCGGCGGTGCTGTCCGGGGTCAAGGAGGCGCGTTCGGTCATGGTCGAGGCGAGCCGGCGCCGTCGGCTCGAAAGCCGTCGCACCGTGCTCTTCGTCGACGAGATCCACCGCTTCAACAGAGCCCAACAGGATGCCTTCCTGCCCTTCGTCGAGGTCGGCGACATCGTTCTCGTCGGTGCGACCACCGAGAACCCTTCGTTCGAGCTCAACCGGGCCCTGCTGTCACGAATCAAGGTCTACATTCTCGAACCCCTGTCGACCGAGCACCTCGTCGTGCTGCTCGAGCGGGCGGTCGGCGATGAGCGTGGGCTGGCCGGGCGGGCGCCGGAGGTGGACCCCGACGGGCTCGAGCTCATCGCCCGGCTGGCAGCGGGTGACGCTCGGCAGGCACTCAATCATCTCGAGCTCGCGGCCTCGGTTGTCGCCACCGAGGGTGCGGGCCGGATCGACGTCGCCCTTGTCCAGCGGGTCGCACAGCGCGTACCGGCGGTGTACGACAAGGGCCGCGACGAGCACTACAATCTGATTTCGGCGCTCCACAAGTCGGTCCGCAACTCTGATGTCGATGCGTCGCTGTACTGGCTCGGACGGATGCTCGAGGGCGGCGCCGATCCTCGTTTCGTGGTCCGGCGGATGCTTCGGATGGCGTCCGAGGACATCGGCATGGCCGATCCGAGGGCCCTCGAGCAGGTCGCTGCCGCGGCGCACGCCGTCGAGCACGTCGGCATGCCGGAGTGCGAACTCGCCCTGGCGCAGGCAGCCGTCTACCTGGCGTTGGCGCACAAGACCAACTCGCTGTGTGTCGCCTACGGCGCGGTCAAACGCGAGATCGCGGACCGCCCCGGGCTCGCGATTCCCAAGACGATTCGCAACGCGCCGACCCGCCTGATGAAGGATGCCGGCTACGGCGAGGGCTACCGCTACGCCCACGACGAGGCGACCGGGGTCGCCGCCATGAAGTGTCTGCCCGTCGAGCTCGCCGACACCACCTTCTACCGGCCGACCGGCCGTGGCTGGGAGCGGAGGATTCGCGAGCGGTTGAAGGAGATCGACGAGGCGCGTCGGGAATGATGAACGCCCGGTTGCTCGGGTCCGACCTCGGCCGAGGCCGCGGAGCGCGATTGTGCTACCTTCCGGTCGTGCACCGCGTCGTTCCTCTCATCCTGCTGATCGCGCTCACGGGCTGCGGCTACCATCTGGTCGGCACCTCGTCGTACCTGGCGCCCGAGATCGAGAACCTGCACGTGGAGCTGTTCGCCAACCAGACCGCGCGCGCCGACATGGACCAGCGGGTCGCCGAGGCCCTCAACCTCGAGTGGGTGCGCCGGGGCCGGTTCGAGCTGGTCGACAGCCCGGCCGAGGCGGACGTCGTGCTCAGCGGGACCATGACGCGCCTGATGACGATTCCGGTGAGCTTCGACGAGGATGGCCGCGCCACCGAGTATCAGATGACGCTGACCACCGACGTCCATCTCGACGACGTTCGTGGCGAGGAACCAAAGCTGCTCTGGCAGGACAAGGCGTTTTCGCGGCGGACATCGTATGTGGTGGATCAGGACGCGGTCGATTACTTCGACCGTCAGCGCGAGGCCATGGACGAGCTGTCGCGAGAGTACTCGCGCGCTCTGGTGAGCGCGGTGCTCGAGGGGTTCTGACAGCGAGTCCCTCACGATCCGCTCAGCCGCTCGGGCCGGCCGCAGTGGTACCATCCCGCCATGCCGAGCCGGCTGCCGCCACAGATCCGAAACAAGCTCGAGCCGATTCGCCTGTTCGTGCTCGACGTCGACGGCGTGCTGACCGACGGTACCCTGTACTACACCGCCGACGGCGAGAAGCTGAAGGCATTCAGCGTCCGCGACGGGCTCGCCGTCGTGCTGCTCCAGCGAGCGGGGATCGAGGTCGGTATCATCACTGCCCGCAGCGCCGAGGCTGTCGCCGTTCGCTGCCGGGACCTCGGGATCCGGGACGAACTCGTGATCCGCGGCTCACGGCACAAAGCGGATGATCTGGATCTGATGCTCGCCGGGCTCGGACTGGGCGACAGCCAGGTCGCCGCCATGGGCGATGACCTTCCAGACCTGCCGGTGCTGACCCGAGCCGGCTTCGCCTTCTGCCCGGCCGATGCCGCGCCCGAGGTTGCGGCGGTCTGCGATTACGTCTGCGGCATGGAGGGCGGGCGGGGCGCGGTTCGCGAGGCTGCGGAGATCCTGCTCAAAGCCAAGGGACGTTGGACGGCGTTGGTGGAGGAGCTGTCCGGTGCCGGCCGAAAACGACCGTGAAGGTCTACCTCGACCTGCTGCGGCACATCCTCGATCACGGCGTGGTCAAAGACGACCGCACCGGCACCGGGACGTTGAGCCGGTTCGGTTATCAGATGCGGATCGATCTTCGGGACGGCTTTCCGCTCCTCACCACCAAGAGGCTCCACCTCCGCTCCATCATTCACGAGCTGCTGTGGTTTCTGTCCGGCGACACCAACACCGCCTACCTCCACGACAACAGGGTCACGATCTGGGACGAGTGGGCCGACGCCGACGGCAACCTGGGGCCGATCTACGGCAGTCAGTGGCGGTCCTGGCCGACCCCGAACGGAGGTCGTGTCGACCAGATCGCCCGCGTCGTCGAGTCGATCCGCTCGAACCCCGATTCGCGCCGCCATATCGTCAGCGCCTGGAATGTGGCGGACATCGACCGGATGGCGCTGCCGCCGTGCCACGCGCTCTTCCAGTTCTGGGTCGCCGAGGGAGGCTTGAGTTGCCAGCTCTATCAGCGCTCGGCGGACGCCTTCCTCGGCGTTCCGTTCAACATCGCGTCGTATGCGCTGCTCACCATGATGATGGCACAGGTTTCGAACCTGGAAGCGCGCGACTTCATTCACACCTTCGGCGACGTGCATCTGTATCGCAACCACCTGGACCAGGCCCGTCTTCAGCTCGAGCGCGAGCCTCGTCCGCTGCCGGTCATGATCATCAATCCGGACATCCGGTCGGTCTTCAACTTTTCTTTCGAGGACTTCGAGATCAAGGGCTACGACCCGCACCCCCACATCAAGGCGCCGATCGCGGTATGAGGGTCTCTCTCATCGCTGCCGTGTCGTCCAACGGGGTCATCGGCCGCAACGGTGACCTGCCGTGGCATCTGCCGGCTGACCTGCGGCACTTCAAGCAAACCACCATGGGCCACCACCTGATCATCGGCCGGGCAACCTGGGACGAGGTCGGCACGCCACTTGCCGGTCGAACCATGGTCGTCGTGACCCGAAACCCTGGCTTTTGTGCCGAGGGAGTGCTTGTCGCCCACTCGGTCGACGACGCTCTCGGCCTGGTTCGCGATGACGACGAGCCGTTCATCGGCGGTGGCGCCGAGATCTACCGCCAGTTCCTCGATGCCGATTTGGTCGACCGCATCTATCTGACCAGAGTGCACGCCCAGGTCGAGGGCGACACGTTCTTTCCGGATGTCGAATGGGATCGCTGGTTGCTTGCCGACCGGATCGACCATCCGGCCAACGAGAAGAACGCGCATCCCTTCAGCTTCGAGGTTTGGGACGGCCGCCGCCCGACACTCGGCGGCCCTCAGGCATGACTCCAATCCTGGACGTGAGGCGCCGGCGATGGGCTGTCGCCGGGTTTCTGCTCGGCGTGTGGCCGGCTCTCGTGTCGCTGGGGTGCGCCTCGGCCGGACCGGCGCACGGGCTGCCGACGGCGCCGTCAGGTTGGCCGGTCGCTCGAGCTCCGGTCACTGCGCAGTTCGGTGTTCCGCGGAGTGGCGGTGACCACCAGGGCATCGACTTGGCCGCGCCCAAGGGCTCGGCGGTGCGGGTGACCGCTGACGGTGAGGTCGTGTTCGCCGGGCGTGACGGGCGCTACGGGCGGACCGTTGTCGTCGACCACGGCGGCGGCTACGCGACACGCTATGCCCATCTCAAGAAGGTCGAAACGAAACCCGGGAAGAGGGTCCGGCGAGGCGACCTGATCGGTCGCGTCGGCAGCAGCGGCCGTGCCAGCGGACCCCACCTGCACTACGAGGTGATTCTCAACGGCACGCCGGTCAACCCGCGACCGTACCTCGATTGATGCTGTCGCCGGTTCTGCAGCATCGGCCTTTGGCAACACGAACAGCGCCCCCGCCGTGAGGCGGGGGCGCTGACTGGCGACCGTTGAAAGGATTCGCTCTAGAAAGCCCAGCCGACGCTGGCGCTCACCCACTGAACGGATCCGGTGGTGTCGTAGAGAAACGGCGCGTTGTCGTTGTAGTCGACGAACCGGTACCACAACCGCATCCAGATCGCCTCGTTGAACGTGTACTTGAGCGTGGCGTCGAGATTGAGCCGGTCGACGTCGAGGTCCGAGTAGGTGTGGCTCCGCGAGAAGTCGTAGGACGTCGGCGGCGTGATCGCCACGTAGTCGTCGGCCGGCAGGTCGAAGGGGTCGAGCGCGGCCTCGGCCTCGGTGTAGCCGAAGTCGATCCCGAACCGCCACCTGTCGGTCGGGTGGATCGACACGCCGGCGAGCAGCGAGCTGGCTTCTTCATTGTAGTCGAGCAGATCGCGGGAGTAGCCATCCTGGCCACCCATGATGGTGCCTGCTCAACCGTCGAAGATCGGGATGCAGGCTGGCGCCTCCAGACTCAGATCCTGGTAGGCCCAACCGAAGTACCAGTCCCATCCCTCGCCGCCGGGCGACCAGACTGTGATCGTGGCGGTCGATCGGTTCTTCGACCAGTCGGTGAGATCGCCGTCGGAGTTGGTGCCGTCCCAGTAGACGTAGCGCCCGGTGAGTGTGGTCTGGCCGAAGTTCCAGCCGACGGCCAGGGTCGCCTGGTTCCAACTCGACGCCGACGCCGTGGTCTCGGCGATGCGGGCGTCGTGGAAGTCCTGGTACTGCGGTGTTTCAGGGTTCCACGGGTTGTCATAGCGGTCCGACACCAGGGTCGAGCACGTACCGTCGATGAGCATGAAGGCATTCTCGACATCGCCGTAGCGGTACTGGGCGTCGAAGCGCAGGCCCTTCGCGGGCCGAATCCGGTAGCTCAGACCCAGGATGTTCTTGGTTGTCTTCTTCTCGCCGGGGAGCACCTGGTAGAACTCTCGATCGATGATCTCGTAGTTCCACAGCCCGCGCAGCGTCCCGCCCTTGCGGCCGAACCGGTAGCTCGCGTCGAGCCGTGACTGGAGACCGTCGCGGTTGAGCGCCGAGTATCGGAACTGGTCGAAGGTGTCGCCGTAGACCTGAGCGTAGGTCTGACCGGCGTGGGGTCCGGCCTGGCTGACCCGCTGAATGGGATCGACGTAGACCGTGTTGGTGTCGGTCTGGTAGACCTTGCCGCGCCAGCGCAGCCGGAGGTTGTTCTTGAACCGCTTGGTGGCGGTGGCGACGTAGCCCGAATAGTCCGCCTCGTTGCCGGTGCCGCGGTTCTCGGTGGTCGACCAGACGCTGTTGGCAGTGAAGGCGAAACCGTTCTTCGACGCCCAGCGGAAGTCGAGCCGGGTCGTGTTCTTGTCGATTTCGGGCTTGAGGTCGGCGGGCACCGGCCCGACATCGTCGTCGTACTGCATCCGGTTGTCGAACACCGGCGCCTGCAGCTCGGGGTGGAGGTTGTTGTCGAACTCGGTGGTGATGGTGGGGTGGCCCTCGCGGAGCTGCCGGTCGGTGTAGCGGGCGCGGATGACGCCGCTCTTCCATGCCACGGCGGCCTCGAGAGTTCCATCCGTGGTGGTCTGGTCGCGGCGGTGAGCCTCGCTCTTGACGTGGCAGGTGTCGCAGTGGCTGGTCGTGAACGCCTGGGTGTGGCCGTTGCGCTTCTGGTGTCGGACCTCGATCGCGAGGGTCAAGGGCCGAAAGCCCGGAAACTGGAGCTCGGTCCGGTCGCGGAACTCGGAGTAGTCGATCACGTACTCCTGATCCGGGTCGAAGTCGGTGTTCCAAACCACCTTGCCGTTGGTCGAGGTCGATTCGAGGTTGTGCATCGGGTCGTGGCCGAACCGGTGGGGGAAGCGCTCGTACGTGTTGTGCGAGCGCACCATCCGCTTGACGTCGAAGTCGAGGATGCCGCTCTGTTCGTCTTCGGCCAGATACGTGAACTTGAAGTCGACGGCGCCCCAGTCCTGAAAGCTCGTGAGCTTGGCCTTGGCGGTCGGCCCGTCCTCGATGGTGAAGAACTCCGCCGCCTTGTCGGGCGAGTCACTGTCGTTGATGAAGAGACCGCCGACCTCGATGGCGCCGGTGGTCTCGTGATTGGAATCCTCGCCGTCATCGGCCGCAACCGCAAAGGGAAGGGCGGCGAGAAGCGCGGCCAGCACGAAACGACTGAGTGTTTTCATGCGTTCCTCCTTCCTCACCGCACCATGCCGAAGCCGGCGCCGGTCAGCGTCTGCGACGGCAGGTCCGTACCGTGGATCTGCGAGTGGCACTGGCTGCACTTGGTGGTGAACGACACGTTCATTCCGTACACGCCGTGCGGGTTCTCACGCTCGAAACCGCCGACCTCGACGTGCTCCTCCTCGGGGCTGATGAGCCCGGCGTGGAAGTGGAACTCGTGGCACTGCAGGCAGAGCATGGGGTCGTTGGCCGTCAGCAGATGGTCGGCCACCGCGCCGTGCGGCTGGTGGCACAGGCTGCACGACTCCTGGACCGGCTCGTGCTCGAAGATGAACGGCCCTTCCTTGGACTGGTGGCAGGTGTAGCAGAGGTCGTTGAGCCGCATGTGGCCGGCGACCAGCATGCTCTCGGCCGACGAGTGCGGGTTGTGGCAGCTGCTGCAGTCCATCTTGCCCTCGGGCACCGGGTGGTGGTTGGGCAGCTGGAACTGGGCGTAGACGTCCTGATGGCAGTTGACGCACGAAGCGAGCGGTTGAACCGACGCGTCGTGCGGATTGTGGCACTCGCCGCAGGCGATGTTCTCCATCGCGTGGGTCGATGCCTCCCACTCGCCGACACCGCTGCCGTCGAGGAAGGCGCCCGAGCTGCCGCGGCTGCCGTGGCAGTCGACGCAGACCGCGACGTCGTCGTCGGTCCAGTCGGCGAAGGTGCGGATGAGCGCGGCGTCGCCTTCTTCCATGTGCGCGGCGCCGTCGCCGTGGCAGCCTTCGCAGCCCACTTGGCGGCCGCCGACCTCGAAGGGTTGAATCCGCATGTGGATCTGATGGGTCATGTCCGCCGCGACCTCGTCGTGACAGTCCGCGCAACTCATGCCGTTGTCCGCCAGGGCCGGGACGGCGAGCGCGCAGGCAGCCGCGAGGGTCGCCAGCACGAACCTCCTCTGGTACATCACAGACCTCCTTGCCAGGGGATACAGACAGCTGACCGAACCGGGACCGGTCCGGTCAATGGAATCTCGGTTGTGTTCGCAAGCGAGCCGGGGTGTGCCGGGACCGTCCCGCCGGGACGGTGGACACAGGCTCAACGATCGGGTGGACAGATCCGGTGGTTCAGATCCCTCAAGCTCACGGCTCGACGCTATCGTTCTCAACTTTCATTGTCAAGCGTATGTCACTTTGGTTATTTAAAGGTTCGTTCAAATGTGCAAATAAATAGACATAAAGAACCTCCAGTCAGATACTCAAGATCCTCCTGAGGTCGGAATTCATCGCGATTGGAGAAGAAGGCAGGACGAAAACTAGAGAAGCTGTCTCAAAAACGAGACGACCGGCCCCGGCGGATCATGAGTTCAACCGGTCACGATCACGTAGATCCAGTTGGCCACCGCCAGAAGCGCCAGCGACCACGCCATGTGCCGCGGTCGAGGCCATGGCAGCTTCGGCAGCCGGCTGGACACCAGCAACCAGGGCAATGCCAGAGCGCCGCCGACGACAAATACGATCCCCACCGCTGCGGCGAGCGGGTTGACCGAGAAGGCTGTGGCGAGGTCGAGGTCGAGCAGCGCGAGAGCGGTGCGCGTGGTGCCGCAGGTCGGGCATGGGATGCCGGTCAGGGACCGGAAGGTGCACGGCCGCAGCCATGAGGCAACGACGACCCAGATCGGCCGGAGCACGATTGCCGACGCCGCGGCGGCGAACCAGAGCCCGGCGATCTGGCGCTCTTCGCGCGTCGCGGGTCGGAGGCGAGGGGCAATCATCCGACGCCTTGTGGTTGTCGCGATCTCGGCGTCATTGCGATGCGGCAATGCCCGCCAGACCGCCGACGACGAGGGCGAAGAAGATCCCGGCCGAGCAGCACAGCACAACCGGCAGCAGCACGGCGACGAGCGCCCTGCCCTGGCTCGTCCGATGCGCGGTGGAAAATCCGATGACGTAGAGCACCACGGTCCAGATCAGCGCGATGATCCCGCCGCAGAACGGGATGATCCCTGCGAGCTGGGCGGTCTGCGTGTAGCAGACCACTCGTACCGTGGCCTCGAAACCGCCCTCGGCAGCGCCGAGGATCATCAGCATCAGGTGAAGCACCGCGGCGGCAATGAAGATGCCGATGATGACGAACAGCGGTGCGAGCACGACCATCAGGATGCCCCAGCCGACGGTCAGTCCGTAGGCGGCGCCCACGCCCGCAAGGTCCTGTGTCGACTCCATGAACGGCAGCCACATTCCCTGGAGCAGGACGTTCCAGAAGACCGCGGCGGCGATGCTGACCCAGCCGATGAGGATGGCGTAGAGCAGCGGTCGGCCCATTCCGCCCACAACCGGCATCCGGCGAAAGGCGTCGCCCGGGCTCGCGGCGAGCAGCTTGATGGTTCGCAGCAGGGCGTCGAAGACGCTGATGCTGCGGTCCTCCCACGGGATCGTGGGCGTTGGGTCGAACGTTTCAGGCGGCTGGTGATCCATGCCGTTCCTCCCTCATCAACCGGACGGGTCGACCGGCGGCGGTGGTGGCGGCGCCGTCACGGGTGTCGGCGGAGCCGGCTCGGTCGACCAGCCTCCGGTGCTTGACGGCGGCGGGGTCACCTTGAACACCGAGCCGCCGATCAGACCGCCGAGCCCGGCCAGGGCGACGCCGAGCACGATCCAGATCAGCGCGAAGATCAGGATGAACAGCATGGGCCCGACTGACTCGAAGACCCGGACCGCCTGCTCGGCGGCCGCGGGATCGCTGATCATGGGGTTGGCCTCGATGGCCTCGCGCATGGCCTCGGTGTCGAGGCCACCGGTGGCGAGCGAGATCGCCGAGTTGACCATCGACCCGACGACGCCGAAGACGGCGCCGGTGAGCAGCCCCAACACCCCGCCTCTGCCGCCGTCGAACGGGCTGCCGACTGCCGAGCAGGTCCTGGAGTAAAGGTATGCGGCGAGGAATCCGGCAGCCGCAGCCCACAGGCAGCACGCGCAGTTGGCGATCGGCAGACCGCTGATGAAACCGAGTGCGCCGCCGGCGATGAGCGCGGGCATCATCATGGATGGAGCCTGGTGATTCATGCTCTCTCCTCCCTGGGTTCGCGTCTCATTCTACGTCATCGCGCGGTCTGAAGCTGACGACGTCCGCCAGCGCGTCCGAGACAAAGAACCCGAGCAACACTCCCGGCGCCGCGGCGAAGGCGAAACGCGGCCAGTTCGCCATCGTCGGCCCGCCGAGAAAACCGAGAACGAAATCCACCACCGACGGCGCCGCGGCCGCCGCCAGCCAGAGCAGCGAGGGTCGCGCGCTGCGGCCCGCCGCCAGGCACCACGCCAGCCCGAGCCAGCCACCGACCCAGAGACCCGTGCACCGGGCGCACAGCGGCAGCGGGCCGTGGCCGAGGTCGAGGCAGCGGTCGGCAATCTGGTGGCAGGTCGGAGCCAACACCAGCCGTGCCCAGGTCGCGGGTCGGAGCCCGAGCTCCTCGGCCGCCGGCACGGCGACGACCACCGTCACGAAAAGGGTCGCGGCAATCGTGACGGCGCCGACCGCCAGCCGGGCCTCGGGGGCCAGACGCCTCATGGATCGACCGCGGCGGAGGCGTCCTCGGCTGCGAACAGTGCGAGTTGCTCGACGCCGCCCGCCACCAGGTTCGACGCGCCGACCCCGAGCAGCCGAACCGAGCGGGTGAAGGCCTCGGTTGCGCGGACGAGATCGCGAGCGCACGCCGAAATGGTCTCCTCGTCGGCGGTGGGAACCGGAAGGGTGTGCGACCGCGTGACGGTGGTGAAGTCGGGGTACCTGGCCTTGACGGTCACGGTGCACGCCGAGAGCGATCGAGACCGCAGCCCCTCGGCGACCTCGATCGCCATGGCGTCCAAAATCTGGTGAATGGCCTCCCGATCGGCGATGTCCTCGTCGAAGGTGTGCTCGGTGCTCAGGCTCTTGCGCACCCGTTTGACCCGGACCTCGCGGATGTCGATGCCCCTGGCGTACGCGTGCAGCGTCCGCCCCCAGTGTCCGAATCGGTCGATCAGCCGGTCGAGGGACAGCTTCCGCAGATCGGCCACGGTCGCGACTCCGAGTTCATGGAGCGCACGCTCACCGGCAGGGCCGACGCCGTGCAGCCGCCGCACCGGGAGCGGCGCGAGGAACGCTTCGACCTGCAACGGTTTGACGACGGTGAGGCCGTCGGGCTTGTCGTGGTCCGAGGCGATCTTGGCGACGAGCTTGTTGGGTCCGACCCCGACCGACACCGCGAGACCTCGGTCGTCGCGTACCCGGCGTCGGATCTCGTGGGCGATGGCCGTGGCGCTGTCAAACTCGCCGAGGTGCTCGGTGACGTCGAGGTAGGCCTCGTCGAGGGACAGCGGCTGGATCGCCGGCGTGAACAGCGTGTAGATGTCGAAGATCGCCCGGGACTCGATGCGGTAACGGCTGAAATCGGGTTTGAGAAACACCGTGTCCGGGCAGAGCCGGCGCGCTTGGGCCGCCGGCATCGCCGAGTGGATGCCGGAGCGCCGGGCTTCGTAGGACGCCGCCGCGACCACGCCGCGGCCGTTCGGATTGCCGCCGACCACCACCGGCTTGCCACGAAGCGACGGGTCATCGCGCATGTGGACAGCGGCGTAGAAACAGTCCATGTCGCAGTGCAGGATCCGGCGGATGCCCTTCCAGGGAGTCATGGCCGGTATTCTACCTCCCGCGCCTGTCACGGCGGAGCCGAAGGCGGAGCCGTTTCCGAGTCCGCGCACGTGCCCGATGACCGCGCCGACGAGCAGGGACACTGGCGGCAGCGAACAGCGTCAGCAAAAGCCGACGGCATCCCCCCGACTCCAGACCTCCTGACATCAGGGGAGACATACCAAACTCTCCGGCAAGACTCATGCCCGCGCGGGAACCGCTGGGGGGACACGATGGTCATCCCCGGAGCCCAAAAAATGTCTCATCCAAGCGTAACACCTGCGCGGACCTAAGTGTCGTGGAATTCGTGTTTACGTAAACCATGTCAGGAGATCTGGACTCGCCGAAAGCCGGCCCACTGCAGCATTCATACCCAAGATGAGCGATTCTGCTGGATGAGATGTGCCAAGATCCTGATCCGCTGGTGGTTGCGAAACACGGAGGCATCCCCGTTGCTATGTCGAGGTTTTTTGCAGCCATCCAGAGCGCAGGAGCTTGGTGCAGATCGCCAGTGAGAATCGCGCAACGTAGGTCATAATTGACCAATGTCCGCATTGGTCAAAGCCGGTCCGTTCAGCGCCCGCGACGGCGAGGGGCGGACGCTGTTCGAAGGGGTCTCCGTCGAGCTCGACGGGGGCGAGCTTGTCGTTCTCCAGGGACCATCGGGCAGCGGCAAGAGCACGCTGCTTCGCCGGCTGGTCGGGCTCGAGCCCGTCGACGGCGCGACCTTCGAGCTCGACGGCGAGCGCTACGCGGCCGGCCGCATGCCCGAGTGGCGCTCGCTGGTGACCCTGGTGGCGCAGGATGCGCCGATGATCGCCGGGACTGTGGGCGAGAACCTCCGCTTTCCGTTCCAGCAGCGCTGCGGCGACGGCCGGGGGCTCGACGACGTTCGGCTCTCGATGCTTCTCGAGCGCACCAGGCTCGACGGCATTTCGGACGGGCGCGATGCGACGACGCTGTCGGGCGGCGAGCGCCACCGACTGGCGCTGGTGCGCGGCCTGCTCTGGGACCCGCCGGTGCTGATCACCGACGAGCCTCTGTCCGGGCTCGACGACGAGGTGGCGGAGGCCTGCTTCGCACTGCTCGTCGAGGCCGCGCACCGACCGGGGCACGCGGTGCTCTGCGTCGTCCATGACCGCGAGCTCGAGCGCCGGGCCGATCGCCACCTGGGGCTGTCGAGCCGGAGCGATCGGGAGGGTGCGTGAGCGAGCTCATCAGCCTCGGTCCCGTCGAGCTCGGAATCGCGACCTTGCTGGTGGTCGCCGCGGGTGCGATCTCGCTGGCGCTTCGCCTCGGCATCGAGCGGCGACTGGCGGTCGCTGCGGTCAGAACCGTCGTCCAGCTCGGGCTGCTCGGGTTGATTCTGGAGAAGATATTCGCCCTCCGGCAGCCGATTCTCGTCATCGGGCTGTTGGTGTTGATGACGGTTTTCGCCGCGCGCGAGGCGGCGGCTCGGAGCTCGAAGCGCTACCGGGGCATCATGCTCGATGCCTGGCTTGCCATGACGGTTTCGGGCTTCGCCGTGGGCGGCGTGGTCACCCAGGCCGTTGTCGGGGTCGAACCGTGGTTCGAGCCCCAGTACGTCATTCCGCTCGTCGGGATGATCCTGGGTAACTCGCTGACCGGAATCGCCCTCGGTCTCGATCGATTCCTCGAACACCTGTCGGCCCGGCATGCCGAGATCGAGCTCCGGATCGCCTACGGAGCGATCCGCCGCGAGGCGCTTGCCGCGCCGCTGCGCGACGCGGTCCGCACCGGGATGGTCCCGATCGTCAACGCCATGGCCGCGGCGGGGATCGTGTCGCTGCCCGGCATGATGACCGGCCAGATCCTTGCCGGTTCGCCGCCGCTGCAGGCGGTCGCCTACCAGATCGTCGTCATGTTCATGATCGCGGCGGCAGTGGCCGGCGGCGCCATGCTCGTCGTGCTGCTCGCCGGCCGTCACTTCATGGCCGCGGACGCCACCCTTCGTCTCGACCGCCTCAGAAGTTCTGAGTTTTGAGTTCTTCGTTTCTGGTTTCCATCGCAAGGTGATTCCATGGCGCCGCAAGCCATGTGCGATGAAACTAAGAACTCAAAACTAAGAACTTCTTTCGTGCACGTCATCGCGCTGTTCCTGATCGACGAGCTCCCGAGCTTCGGGCTCCCACGGCATCGGCGGTCGTTGCTCCTCTTCGCCGGGAAGGGACCACTTCTTGACCCGGACGACGTCCATCATGTGCTCGAGCACCTGAAGGGTGATCTCCTTGACCACCGTCTCGATGTGCTCGACGCCCGGTCCGTAGAATACATCGTCGAGCACGGCGCCCGCGGTCTCTTGGAGCGCCGCCTCGCCCGCGTCGGAGTCGAGGGTCTGCGCCACGGTCTCGAGGGTGGCGTCCAGAACGACGTCGCCGACCGCCCTCATTATCGGTTTGAGCACGACGTCGGGCATGGGGACAGCTCGCAGCGCCCCCGGCGACTCGACGGCGTTTTCCAGGTTGAGACGCGCCAGCGATCGCAGCCGGTCCATGATCTCGGGGTCGGTCAGGGTCTGACGGATCTGGTCAGCCAGCATCCGGGCGATCTCCCCGTGTCGGGGCTCGATCACCGATCGCGCGATCCGGGCGTGGGTGCCGTTTCTGATCTCTTCGTGAAACTCCGACAGGATCCGCAGTGCGACGCGGTCTGAGACCTCCTCGGTGATGATGTTGGAAAAGTAGAGCACGGTCTTGGTGAAGATGTCCCTGCCGACGCTCGACAGCTCGCTGCGCTGCAGCCGCATGTACATGGACACCGCCCGCAGCAGCCGGAACGGGCGGAACACCGCGACCGGAATCAGCCCGAGCACGTCGTACCAGTTGAAGATCGGGAAGAAGAACCAGCGGGCGTAGGTCCCGCGTCTGAGGGCGAAGATCCAGCGGACGCTGAACTCGATCCAGAACAGGATGAGGAAGGGCAGGTCGAGCACCCAGAAGCGGTCGATCAGGCGGCCGTCGATGTCGTAGCCGCGGAAGTAATTGAGCTCGAGAGCCTCGATCACGCGCGGGTCCAGATTCTGCAGCCGGTCGAGCAGCCGATCGGGTTCGTCGGACCAGAAGGCCTCGGAGGCCCGGCGGAGAATCTCCGGATCGGACAGGGCGTCTCCGGTTCGGTCGATACTCCCGGCCAGACGGTCCTTGAAGATCTCGAGGACGCGGCCCTGGCCCGATCGCTCGAAGGGGTTCTCCCGGAGCAGGCGCATGGTCAGCTCGCGCAACCGCTCGACGTGCTCGGGGATCGCGGTCGACCGGAGGTCGCGGGCGAGCTCGGCCTCGGTGACCGTGATCTGCTCCAGGAAGGCCTCGGTGAGCGGATGCGGCTCGATTCCCTTGACCGGGTCGTAGACCCGCGTCACTACCGGCACGACCTTGTGGTAGAGCGGCCGCAACCAGAGGTAGCTGAGGTCGAAGAGGATCATCCACAGGTTGATCAGCGCGACCCACACCATGAAGATGTCCCAGACGAGGCGCAGCTTGGAACGCCGGCTCAGCTGGCCGATGGTGCCGTACAGATTCCGAACGGCCCGCGTCAGGGGCATGGTTCCTCCGGTACGAATGGTCGGGCAGCTCATTGTAACGGGCGTTCGTCATCCGGTCGCGAGCTGGTCTACAATCGGCGTGCGTCCCGCCGGCGCAACCGGGCCGGTGCGTGCGCGGTCAGGAGATCGGGATGCCGACACTGTCGCCCAAGTCCGCCAACCTTCAGCAGTCGCCGATTCGCAAGCTCGCGCCCCTGGCGCGCGCCGCGGAGGCCCGGGGGACCGGCGTCATCTATCTCAACATCGGCCAGCCCGACATGCCGACCCCGCCCGAGATGATCGCCGAGCTTCACGGGCTGGCCCTGGATCGACTGGCCTACGCCCCGAGCGAGGGCCTGCCCGCCGCGCGCGAGGGGTGGAGCGCTTTCTTCGCGAGCTGGGGCATCGATTTCTCGCCGGACGAGATCCTGGTCACCGCCGGGGCCAGCGAGGCGGTCACCTTCGCGCTGTCGGTGGTTGCGAGTGGCGGCGGTGAGGTCCTGGTCTTCGAGCCGTGCTACACGAACTACCTGAGCTTCGCGGCCCAGGCCGACGTTTCCATGTCGCCGGTCACCTTGAAGGTCGAGGACGCCTATCACTTCGGCTCGGCGGATCGCCTCGAGCGCGCCGTCACCCCGCGGACCAAGGCGGTTTTGCTGTGCAACCCGTCCAACCCCACCGGCACCGTCTACACCGAGTCCGAGCTCGAGGCGGTCGCCCGGGTCGCGGCCGACCACGATCTTTTCGTCATCTGCGACGAGGTTTACCGCGAGTTCGTCTTCGACGGCGGTCAGGTCCGCTCGTTCACCCGGTTCTCCGATCTCGCCGATCGGATCATCGTTGTCGACAGCGTGTCCAAGCGGTTCAACGCGTGCGGCGTCAGGATCGGTTGTATGGCGACCAAGAATCGCGAGGTGCTCGACGTCAGCCTTCGGTTCTGTCAGGCGCGGCTCTCCGTCGCGACCGCCGAGCAGCTCATGGTGGTGCCGCTGCTCGAACATGGGCGCTCCTACTCCGAACGGCTGTGCTGCGAGTACCAGGACCGGCGCGACGCGGTCTACTCGGGGCTGGGACAAATCGACGGCATCGAGCCGCACCGCAGCGAGGGCTCCTTCTACACGATGACTCGACTGCCGATCACGAGCTGCGAGGACTTCGCCGCGTGGCTGTTGCGCGACTTCGCACTCGACGGCGAGACCGTGTGTCTGGCGCCGGGCGAGGGTTTCTACGTGACCCCCGGTCTGGGGATCGACGAGGTCCGGATCGCCTTCATGTACGACGCCGTGACGCTGCGCCGTGCGATGAGGATCCTCGGCGCCGCGGTCAGCGCCTATCCGGGCCGCCTCGCCGCCAGCACCGCCATCAGTTCTTAGTTTTTAGTTTCCATCGCAACGTGATTCCATGGCGTGGCCAGCCATGTGCGACGAAACTCAAAACTACGAAATCATTGAACTGCCTCCTCGACCCGTTCGATGGCGACACCCCGAGTGCTACCATGCCGATCCGGTCCGGTGTTTGCGGAGGTTGTCATGGTCGAAGCAGAGGGTCGCAGCTTTCCTTTCGACGGAGTCGAGGCGATCACCGCCGATGTGCTCGAGACCTTCGCCTATGAGTACGCCGGCCGCGACGCGGTGGTCGAGATCTCGACCGACGAGTGGAGCTGCGTCTGTCCGTTCTCGGGCCTGCCCGATTTCGGCGCTCTCACGATCCGCTACCTGCCGTCTGAGGGCTGTATCGAGCTCAAATCGCTCAAGTACTACCTGACGTCGTTCCGCAACGTCGGCATCTACCAGGAGCACGCCGCCAACCGCGTGCTCGACGATCTCGTCGCGTGCTGCGCGCCCGTGTGGATGGAGGTCGAGCTCGACTACCGGCTGCGCGGAGGGATTCACACCGTCGTCACGGTCGAGTACTCAGAGAATTCTTAGTTCTTAGGTCCCCTTCGGGGATGGGTAAACCCCCTCGCCTTTAGGCGAAGCCT
>CAZXMW010000047.1:0-25209 GCA_964641415.1 uncultured Thermoanaerobaculia bacterium
ATCTTGGTGGCCTCAGAAACCGGTGTCAACCCCTCAATCCCTGCGATGGAGCTCAAAGCTAATGGCTCAGAGCTAATAGCTAAGAGCTAAAGGCTAACGGCTAACAGCCAGTGGTCATGTGCTTTGAAGCGTGATCCGGTCTACAATGGGTCCCCAATGAAGATCGCCCTCATCGGCAGCCACGGCGTCGGCAAGACGACCCTGTGCTTCGAGTTCGCCGCGCGTCTGAAGAGACGCAACGTCGACGTCGAGATCGTCCGGGAGGTCGCCCGGAGCTGTCCGCTGCCGATCAACCAACAGACCACCATCGAGGCCCAGGAGTGGATTCTCCACAGCCAGGCCAACGCCGAGATCGAGGCGGCGGCGACACACGAGGTCGTGGTTTGCGACCGCTCGGTGCTCGACAACTACTGCTACATGGTTCACGCCGCCGGCACCCGGAAGATCTGGGAACGGTTCCTCGATTACTGGCTCAAGACCTACGAGCTTCTCATCCACGTGCCGCCCTGGGTCCGACCGACCTATGACGGGGTCCGGGCCGTGGATGCTCGGTTCCAGGAGCAGATCGAGCTCCTCCTCGAGGGCATGATCACCGCCCGCGCACTGCGGCCGGTGCGGCTCGACCCCGACGAGCGGGAGGTCTGGGGCGAGCGTCTCGAGGAGCTGTTGCTGCCGAAGCTCGAGCCGACCCTGCCGCTGTTCTCCGAGCAGGACGAGCCGACCTGATCGTCGGTACAATGACCGAGTGAGCGCCGATCTGATCATCCGCGGCGGCACGGTGGTCCCCATGGAACGGGATGACGAGTGGTTCGACGCCGACGTCGTTGTCCGGGACGGCCGGATTGCCGAGATCGTCCGCCACCCGGCGGACTCGAACGGGGCCTCGGTCCTCGACGCCGACGGCTGCCTCGTGCTGCCGGGGCTCATTCAATGCCACGTTCACGTGGTCCAGTCGCTGCTTCGCCACCAGGCCGACGGACTCCCCCTGCTCGACTGGCTGCACCGGCGCACCCTGCCGTACGAGGCTGCTCTCGACGGCGACGGCGTGGAGACTGCCGCGGAGCTCGGCATCGCCGAGCTGCTCGCCGGCGGCACCACTACCGCGCTCGACTTCGGCACCACCCACCACCACGACCGGGTGTTCGGCGCCGCCGAACGCCTCGGAATTCGAATGGTTTCTGGGCGGACCCACATGGACGTCGGCGGCGACGGCTGTCCGAGCGCGTTGGTCGAGGATGCCGACGCTTCCCTCGCCGACGCCGAATCGCTGGGCGCACGGTGGCACGGCGCTGCCGGCGACCGGCTGCGCTACGCCGTGTCACCCCGGTTCGCGCTGTCGTGCTCGCGAGCCCTGCTCGAAGGCTGCGCCGAGCTCGCTCGCCGCCACGGCTGGCTGCTGCACTCGCATGCCGCCGAGAACGTCGACGAAGTGGCCGCCGTCCGGACCATGACCGGGCTCGGCAACATCGAGTTCCTCGACCGGGTCGGTCTGACCGGCGCAGACGTCGTGCTCGCCCATGGGGTCCACCTCACCGAGGCCGAGGTCGAGCTCTTGGCCGACACCCGAACCCGGATCTGCCACTGTCCGGGAGCCAACCTCAAGCTCGGCTCGGGCATTGCCGACGTCCCCGGGCTGAGGGCACGCGGCGTCCTCGTCGGGATCGGGGCGGACGGGCCGCCATGCAACAACCGGCTGTCCGTCTTGTACGAGTTGGCGCTTGCCGCGACGCTGCACGGGGTGCGGTCGGGGCCGGCATCGCTCGGCGCGTGGCAGGCACTCGCGATGGCGACGCGCGACGGGGCGCGGGCGCTGCACCTCGATCACGCCATCGGCACGCTGACCCCGGGCAAGGCGGCCGACATCGTCGTCATCGCGACCGACGGCTGGGCGATGCTGCCCGGCGGCGACCCGGCATCGCGGGTCGTGTACGGCGCAACCGCCGCGGACGTCCGCCATACCGTAGTCGACGGACGAGCCGTGGTCGTCGATCGACGGCTGCAAACCACCGATGCCGCCGATCTGCGGCGCCGTGTCGACGGCGCCTGGCGGGCGACCCGATCGCGGATGGGTGAGCCGTGACGGTGCAGCCGATCCTGGTCTACGGCGATCCCCGACTGGAAGCGCCGAACGCACCTGTCGAGACCTTTGAAGGGACGCTGCACGGGCTCATCGACGATCTCTTCGAAACCGGCTGGCGGGCCCCGGGCCTCGGTCTCGCCGCGCCCCAGATCGGCGTCAACCTCAGATTGGCGACGGTCGACCTGTCGATCGGCAAGGATCCGGACCAGATGATCGTGCTCGCCAACCCGACCATCGTCGAAACCTCGGGCCGGGCGTCGCTCGAGGAGGGCTGCCTGTCGTTTCCGGGGTTGTTCACTTCGGTCGTCCGGCCGCGGGAGATCGCCGTCGAGGCCCAGGACGCGCACGGCGAGTGGCGCACCTTCAGGGCCTCCGGATTGCTCGCCCAGGCGATCTGCCACGAGGTCGACCACCTCGATTCGATCCTCCTCGTCCACCACCTGCGCGGCATCAAGAAGAAGATGTTTCTGCGTCGGGTCGACAAGATGCGAAAGACCGGAGTGTGGAACGTTGAATCAAATCTTAATTCTTGATTTTTAATTCTTGATTATGCATTTCATCGCAGGGTTTCTACCATCGTTCACTGTTGCTTGCGATGGTCATTCATCATTCTTCATTCATCATTCCTCATTCCTCAGAGGCTGCGTGGCAGCCGTTCCCGTGGGTTGCTTTGGTAGAGCTCGGCGACGCGCCGCGCAGTCTCCTCGCCGGCTGGCGACACCAACCCGGGCACGACGATCTCGACGGTGTACAGGTGGTCTCCGTTGACGCGCGTCTTGGTGTTGCGGACGCCCTTGCCTCTGAGCCGGAAGGTCCGACCGGAGTTGGTTCCTGCAGGCACCTTGGCGCGGACAGGACCGTGTACCGTACCGACCTCGACCTCGGCGCCCAGGCAGGCCTCGGTGAAGGTGATCGGGACAGTGGTGTGGATGTTGTCACCCTCACGTTCGAAGAAGCCATGGGGTCGGACGCGAACCCGGACGTAGAGGTCGCCCGCCGGACCACCGTGACGGCCTTCGGCGCCCTTGCCGGCGACCCGGACCCGGGTTTGGTCCGCAACGCCTTCAGGGATCTTGACCCGCAAACGCTCGGTCGCGATCACCATGCCGGCGCCATGGCAGGCGGGGCACGGGGCGCCCGACTCGAGCCCCGAGCCGCCGCAGGTGCTGCACCGCACCTGACGCTGGACCGGTAGAGTGACGGTCGTTCCGCGCACCGCGTCGACGAAATCGACCTCGATCGAGAGCTCCTGGTCCGAACCGCGCTGCGGGCCTCGCCTCGGCCGGCCGGCCGGCCGGCCGCCGCCGAAGAACTGGCTGAAGATGTCGCCGAGATCCTGGAAGCCGCCGGCACCGTCGAACTCGACCCGAAAACCCTCCGGCGGCTCGCCCCAGGTTGTCCGTCGCTGAGCCCGGCGGAACGGGTCGAAGCCGGCGGTCGGGTCGCCGTCCACCGTACCGAAACGGTCGTACTGCTGCCTTTTCTTCGGGTCCGAAAGCACGGCGTACGCTTCCTGGATGTCCTTGAACTTCTTCTCGGACTCGTCGTCGCCCGGGTTGACGTCCGGGTGGTACTTCCGCGCCAGCTTGCGGTACGCCTTCTTGACCTCGGCAGCGTCCGCCGTGCGTTCGATACCCAGTGTTCTGTAATAATCCGTCGCCACCCTTGCCTCCGCTGCTGACTGACCCGCAGTCCCCCCGAACGGAAAAGACGTCCACCATAAATATGAGCGAGTTGTTATAAAATTTCAAGTGCTCAGATCCGTGATCATGCAGGGTAGAATACATTCATGGGGCACGGCGATCTTGTCCAGGGGTGGTGGTGACATTGGCCGCAATGGTGCCACCCTCGCAGCGCAAGTATCTGATTCCGCTGCTTGCGGGACTTGCCGTGGCCGGGATCTTCAATCTCGGGCTGCTGGCCTTCGCACCACCCATCGACGATCCCGGCGCCCGACAGATTCTCTCCTGGCTGCAGCATCCCTCCGTGTCGTTGATCGCCAACCTGGCGTCGGGCGTGGCCATCGTGTGGGGGACCTTCGGTCTGCTGTTCGGCGGCAGCCGGGTCGACCGGCTGGTACGTGGCCTCAAGCACCGCGGAGACCACGAGGGCGCCGGTGACATCTACCTCCAACACAACCGACTGCAGGCGGCCCTGGCGAGCTTCCGGAAGGGCAAAGCCTGGCTCAAGGCGGCCGATGTCGCATCCCGGCTCAAGCGTCACGAAGATGCAGGCGAGTACTTCAGGCTCGCCGGCGGACGGCACCTGAGCGATGCCGCACGATCGTTTCGCAACGCCGACATGCCGGCCGCCGCTCAGAAGTGCGAACGCAACCTCGCCGAGTGGCACATTCAACACGGCAGCCTCAACGAGGCCATCGCAGCATGGATTCGGGCCGGTGAACCCAAACAGGCCCTGCGCGCCGCCAACCTCGCCCTGGACGAGGGGCTGTTCCAGGCGACGGACCCTTCGTTCCGGCCGATCCTGCGGGTTGCCAAGCAGCTTGGCGACCACGCAACCGAGGCGCGCCTGCATGAGACTCTCGGCGACTGGGCGGCCGTCGGATACGCTTGGCGCAATGCCGGCGAGCACGAACGGGCAGTGCATGCCTTTCTCAAGGTCGACAGCCTGGTCGAGGCCGCCCGATCGGCCAAAGACGCCGGCCTGCCCCACCGGTCGGCCAAGATCCGGGTACGTCACATCGAGCGGCTCTATGACCAGCTGCATCAGACCGGCCAGCCGACGGCAATCGCGGATCCCGAGGTCGATCGACTGACGACACTGCTGCAGCAGGAAACTGACGATCTCGTGCCGGTCCTCTCCGACCTCAACATGGAGGACGAGCTGATCCGGGTCCTGACCTCGTCCGGTCGGGTCGAGAAGGCGGTCAATATCCTGGTCGCCTCCGGTCGCCCGGCAGCGGCCGTCGATTTGGCCCGGTCAGCCCAGAAGTGGACCGTTGCGGCACCCCTGCTCGAAGACCTCAACCGGTGGGGCGAAGCGAGCGACCTCTGGGAGTTCGCCGGAGATCTCGAGGCGGCTGCCCGCTGTGCCGAGCGGGCCGGGGAGGACGTCCGGGCGCTCGAGTTCTACCGCAGCCTCGGCCGCGCCGACAAGACCGCGCTGTTCATGGCACGCCTCGGTTACCTCCAGGATGCGCTCATCGAGCTCCACCGAGCCGGTCTTCTCGAGGCGGCCTGTGACGTTCTGCGTCGCCACCCGGGTCCGGTGCCGGACATCCCGGACGTGATCATCGACATCGCCAACTGGGCGCGGCAGCACGCCTCCCTCGACGAGGCGATCTTCTGCCTCCAGCGCGCAGTTGTCGGCGTCGCGCTGCAGCCCGGCCGCCTTCAGCCGGCTGTCGAGCTCGCCCGGTTGCTGTTCGAGGCCGGTCGGCCCGACAAGAGCACCTCGATCGTCGACCGCATCCTCGAGTTCGACTACTCCTGCGAGCCCGCTCGCAAGCTGCGCAGGGAGCTCGCGACGACCGAACAGGTCGGCGCCGCCGGAAGCGGCGCAACTGCGCCTGGGGAGCCGGTCAGCCCGCCGGCGAGCCGGCATCGCTACGAGATCCTGACCGAGCTCGGACGCGGGGGCATGGGCGTGGTCTACAAGGCTCGTGACACACGGCTCGACCGTGACGTCGCGATCAAGGTGCTGCGCGAAACCTCGCCGGAGATCGCCGCCCGGCTCGAGGCCGAGGCCAAGACAGCCGCGACTCTCAACCACCCGGGTATCGTCACCGTCTTCGATTTCGAGGCCGGCTTCGGCGGCTACTTCATCGCCATGGAGTTCGTTCCCGGCGAGGCGCTCGATCAGGTCATCCGCACCGCCCACCCGCGCGTCCGAATCAACCTGGCGCTCATCCTCACCCGGCTCGCCGGGGCCATGGCGTATGCGCACGAGCACCGCGTCATCCACCGCGACCTGAAGCCGGCCAACATCCTTTTGACTCCCGAGTTCGAGGTCAAGGTGCTGGACTTCGGCATCGCTGCCCGACTCGACCTGGCGTCGGGTCGCGACCTCAGAATCTACGGCACACCGTACTACATGGCGCCGGAGCAGATTCGCGGCAAACGCCCGACACCCGCGACCGACGTCTACTCGTTCGGCGCCACGGCCTACCACCTCGCGACCGGGAGACCGCCGTTCAACGAGGGCTCCATCGTCGACGCTCACCTGACCCAGGAGCCGCTCGATCCCCTCGAGCTCGACCCCGAGCTCGACCCGCGCCTCGCCGAGCTCATTCTCCGGTGTCTGAAAAAAGATCCCGACGAGCGATTCCGCAACGGGTCCGAGGTCCACTACGCGCTGGTCGGGCTGCGGATCTGATCCGCTTGCGTCGCGTTTCCGGTATCATAACCGGCACGGTGCGCGGTGACCGCGCACCTCGGGAGGTCGAGCTGCATGAACCTGGGAACACTCTGGAAGCGCCCCGAATCGCGCTTCCTGATCCTTTTTCTGAGCATTCTCGGCGTCAGCTTCACGGTTGTCGCCCTCAAACCCGTCAACGACGCCTTCGTCCTGCCGTACACGACTCAGATCGCCAAGATGTCCGGCATCGTCCTCGGGCTGCTCGGTGAAGACATCACCATCAACGGCTGCGATCTGAGATCACCGCGGTTCGCGGTGACGATCTACAATGGCTGCAACGGTCTCATCACCAGCCTGATCTTCATCTCGGGGGTGCTCGCCTTCCCCGCCCGCTGGTCGGCCAAGCTGATCGGCGTCATCGGTGGGCTGCTCGCCATCCAGATCATCAATCTGATCCGGATCATCTCCCTGTTTTATATCGGAATCTACCTGCCGAAGCTGTTCAACTCATCGCACATCTTCATCTGGCAGTCGCTGGTGATTCTCGCGGGCGTGACGCTGTGGATCGTGTGGGCCCACTGGTTCGCCGCGCCGCCTCGCCGGGCGGAGGAGTGAGCCAACGAGCTCGGGCTGTCCGGTCCGGTCGTGAGGCGGGGAGGAATCGGAGGACGCCATGATTGAGTCGGCCGCGCTGTACCGCAGCTTTCTCAAACGGCTCCCGCTGGCCTTGATCATCGCGATGGTCGTCTGGCTCCTGCTGCGCCCGGTCCTGGACTCGGCGGTTGCCGGCTTCACCCAGCTGCTCGTCCGTTCCTTCGAGTACCCACGGGTGACCCGTCTGATCACCGAAGATCATCGGGCCAAGGTCGTTCGATCGGACTTTCGGACCGACTCCGGCATCCCGTCGATTCCTCTGACCGAAAAGCACTTCAACACGATCGTCCTGCTCGCCCTGTACCTCGCCCTGCCGCGGCCGTTCGGCCGTCGTCAGCTGGAGCGCCTGTTCATGGGCTGGTGCGTGCTGTACCTGACCCAGACCATGAACGTGTTCTTTCACGTCAAATGCCTGTACGCGTTCTCGCTCGGCGAGTGGAGCATCCAGAACTACTCCAACTTCGCTCGCGACTTCTACGGTTTCTTGCGCTACTTCACCGACCTGCCGGGGCGGTTCTCATTCCCGTTTCTGATCTGGCTCGGATTCAACTGGGACCTGGTGATCAGGCTGCTCGGCCCGGAGCGCGCGGCGGAGAGACCATCCAAGGCCGGCGGACGCAAGCGGGGTCGGTCCTGAGGCGTCAGCCCTTCTTTCGCAGGGCCCGATAGTCGGGGATCTCGTACTCCTTGATTTTCGAGATCAGGGCGCCGCGCGAGAGGTTCAAGGTGCGTGCGGCCTGGCTCTGATTTCCCCGTGTCCGGCGAAGAACCCGGTCGATGATCATCCTCTCGACCTCTGGAATCACCACCTTGAGATCGTCGACCTCGAGCAGCGACGCAACCACGTCGGGGCCGGCCGCGTCGGCCGGACTGTCGACGAGCCCGCGTGCCGCCGCTCGCGGCACCAGGCCCCGGACCATCTCTCCGTCAGGGGTGGCGGAGACCAACCGCCGAAGCTCGGCCAGCAGCTCGGTCATCTGGCCGTCGAAAGGATGGTCGAGCAGCGAGTTGAGGGTGGCGAGCTCGATGCCATTGATCTCCTTCTCCTGCTCGGCCCCGACCCGCTCGAGCAGCCGGACAATGAGCAGCGGCAGGTCCTCCCGGCGGTCGGCGAGCGACGGCACCCGAATCACGTGGTGCTCGAACAGCCGGTAGAGCGTCGCGTCCAGCACGCCCTCGTTGAGCATGGCGGCGGTGTCCGGACCGGTGGTCGCCGACCACCGCACCGACGGACCGTACGCCGCCTCCAGGTCGCCGGCGACCTTCGCGGCGAGCTCGCGCTGGAGCTTGGGGGACATTGCGTGCACGTCGCGGATCACCACCGCCGAGCCACGCAACCGCTCGGCCGGGCTTGACGTGGTCTCGTCCGGGCCCAGACCGAAGAGCTCGACGCTCACCGACTCGTTGCCGGACCGAGCCTCGAACACCCGCACCGGCGCCGGCCCTGCCGGCCTCAGGGTCGCGATCAGGTTGGCCAGAAACATGCGCCCGGAACCCCGGACACCACACAGCATGACCGGAGATGACGAGCGCGCCGCGACGCCGACGCTGTCGCGCAAGATACTGGACGCCTGTGACGTGCCGGGCAACGCTTCGTGCAGCGCGTGCTGGCAGCGACCGGCCCACTCGGTGAACAGCGCCGTCGACTGCTCAACCCGCTGCCAGTGGATCGACAGCAACCGCGCCAGCTCGCCGAGCAGGTCGAGGTCGTCGTCACGCTCCTCGGGCGACGACTCCCCGAGCAGGTACGCGCTCGACTGGTCGCTGCCCCGGTTCACCGGGTAGACAAGGAACAGGCGCCCGCCGAGGTGGACCTCCGCGAATCGGCCCGCGGAAGCCAGCTCGTCGAAGGTCTGCGACGGCAGCCGCGGCAGGTCGCCCTGCCACTGCGACACCACCGGTTGGAACCGCCCGTTGCCGTCGACCAGGGCGATCAATGCCTGACGCTCGCCAAACACCGCAGCGAAGAACGCCCGCAGCGCCGGAATCAGGTCCGACCGGACCCTGGAACGGAAGATCTCGACCAGCTGCGAGCGGGCGTCGCTGAGCCGGTGCGGCTCGCGATACAGAACGATCTCGGAGCGCCGCTCGGTCGCCGGCCCCGGTGACTTTTCCGCGCGCGCCCGGCCGTTGGTCTGGTCGACCAGCCGGATGTCCTGACCGCCCTCATCGGAGCCCTTGAACACGATGGTCGCGGTCCCGATCCGGATCCGGTCACCGACCTTCAGCACGCCCCGAGCCCGACGCTCGCCGTTGAGCACCACGAACTGGCGGTGCTGACCGAGAAAGGTGAAGACGTCGTGGTTGCGCTGAATCACCACGTGCCGGGGAGCGACGCCGGGATCCCGGAGCACGATGTCGTTGTGGCTGGATGCGCCGATGGAGATCGACTGCCTGTCGAGCTGGTAGGTCAGCTCGGAGCCGCCCGCCCCCTCGATGACCAGGGTGATCACGACCCGTCCCGCCGCGCACCGATTTCGACCGGTTTGATCAACATCGAGTCACCCATTCCCTTCACCTCTCGTGACCCTGGTCGTTTCGCATCAAGTCTCGACAACACCATATCCAATCGTCAACTATGTGTCAATTTCGAGCACATTGAACCCGGCGCCGCCGGGCCGACGCGGGACGTCCGAGTCCGGCGATAGAGAACGAGGACGAGTCGGCTCGGATTCGGCCGGTCAGGACTGCAACGCAACGCCTCCGAGTCGGCTCGCGAGAACCACCAGCTCGGAAAGGTCGGGCAGCGGCTCTCCTTCCCGGTCGCCGATCAGCAGACCGGTGACCGCGGCGCCCACCCCCAGAGGAATGACCGCGGTTGCCGATGGCAGCTGATCGAGAGCGAGCCCCTCGGCGATCCGCTTCGAACCGACTGCCGCGGGATCGATGCCGACTGTCGGCTGACCCGACCGCACAACCCGCTCGAACACACCGAGGCCTCTGGGCAGAACCTGGGTGCCCTGGGCCAGCGGGTAGCCGAAACCGGCGCGGCATCGAATCACCGTCTCCTCGACGACCAGCACCGCGGCCCGCAGCAGATGACCGGATGCGAGCTGGAGCAGGACACCCACAGCCTGCTCGGAATCGGCCTCGTGGAGCAGCGCGTCGACCAGCTCGGCCACCGCCGGCGGCAGGGGCTGACGGTCGGCGCGGACGAGACGACGCAGCTGCCGATCGACCACCAGCGTGAGATCGTCGACGAAGCGTTCCTGAACCTCGCCGCCCTTGCCGGGCGGCACCGGCAGCAAAAAAGCGACGCCGGCGTCGACCAGCTCGTGAATCCAACCCGGATCGCCCAGAGGCGACGCCCAGATCACCGGCAGCTCCGGCTCCTGCCGGCAGGCCCGCCGGACCAGCTCGAGCCAGGCCGACTCCCGTCCGCTGCGGGAGACGCCGGGCGCGTGGTGCACGACCAGGAGATCGAGACCGGCCTCGCCGAGGTCCTCATCGACCGCGAGCTGATGTACCTGCCAGCCGCGACGACGCCACTCGTTCTCCAACGCGCCGCGCCACAGCCTCGGGTCCGGCGCGACAACCCCGATCTGGGCGAACAGCAGCTCCTGCGGCGCCTGGTCGGCAAGGCCCTCGAGAAGGTCGTCGAGCGGGTTCGCCGGCGGCTCGGCCGGCAGCAGGTGGATGTTCGGCAGAGTCGCAGAGCGCGCGAGCTCGGTGATCTCACCCGACACCAACCGGTCGATCTCGACGTCGCTGATTCCGCCGCCCTGAAGGTTGCGCAGCTCCGACGCCACGGCATCGGCGAAGGCACTGAGGCTCAGCGACGGTCCCTCGACGGGATCGACGTCGCCGGGTTCGAAGCGGAACGCGCCGGCGCTGCACGACAGCACCTTGCGAGCGGTTTCGAGCTGGTCGGGGGGTGGCACCGCGGTCCAGCCGTGGTCGATCTCCATGCGGAACGAGCCCTCGTCGGTCACCAGCTCGAGCACGCCGCTGGTCGCCGTCGCGGACAGCAGGCGCATCAGCGCGGGTGGCGCGAGGTGCGTCAGACTGCCGGAGAGAATTCGCTTCACGACCCGACCTCCCGTCCCGCTTCCGACGGCAGCCGCACGACATAGCTGTGCACTGTGCCGGAGCGCAGAATGAGCTTCCGCCGCTCGACGACCCGACCGTCGAGCTCGACGGTCAGCACCCAGCGTCCGGGCAGCAGGCTGCGGAACCGGACCTCGGGGCCGAGCACCGCCCGACGGAGATCCGGGCCTCGCTCGAGACGCGCCACCGCCCGGCGTCCGTCGTCGAGATTGCCGAGGCGACAGATCAGCTCGGCGCCGTCGTTGGGTCGGACGATGGTGGTGCCGTGTCGGGGAAGGCGCCGCAGACCGTCTCGCGCGGATTCGGCGACGACGATCCCGGGCAGGGTCTCGACGGTGTCGGCGAAGGCGACGTGACGGGGGGTGATGACCCACCAACCCAGGGTCGGATCGGTCGGCACCCAGCCGGCGCCGGGCAGTCGGCACTCGACCCAGCGGTGACGGATCGCCTCACGGTCAGTGATCAGAAGCCCGCTCACCGTGCGCGCCTCGAACCCGGCAGCCATGAGCAAGGCCGCGGTCGCGTTGGCAAGCCCTGAGCAGCGACCACCGCGTCGCGCGAGCACCGAGGCCGCATCCTGGGGACCGTCGTCGTTCTCGAGGAGTGACAGTTGGTTGGTCACCCACTCGAGCACCGTCGTCGCGGCCTGCCAGGCGTCGTGGTCCGGCCGCAGTCGGGTCGCGAGCCGTGGCGGCAGGTCAAAGGTCGTCGGCACCTGGGGTCGCGGTCCGGCGTCGCCGGCTCGGACGCCGCTGGAGCCGATCGGGCCGAGCGACGTCGATACGCGGACCTCGGCTTCACCGGCAGCGCCGTGGTGGACCTCGATCCGGTACCCGTTGACCTCGCGGTCGTCCGGGAGGATCGGCCCGCGCATCAGGTAGACCGCGTCTTCGGCGCCGGCAGCGCCGGCGGCCGCAACCGCGAGGGCGAGCAGCAGGGCCCTCACCGGGCCCCCGCGCGCCGTTTGACGAAGCCGTCGAGGACGCCGTTGACGAAACGACTCGACTCCTCCGCGCCGTATTTCTTCGCGATCTCGATCGCCTCGTCGATGACCACGGCCGGCGGGGTCTCGTTTTCATACATGAGCTCGAACATGGCGAGCCGCAGAATGTTGCGATCGACCGCGGCGAGCCGTTCCAGACGCCAGTGAGCGGTCTGTCTCGCGAGCTCCGCGTCGAGCTCGTCGAGATGAGCCACGGTGCCCCGGAGCAACCGATCCGCGAACAGCTGGGCCGCTTCGCCGGCGCTGGTCCACTCGTCGAAATCCCGCTGCATGGCCTCCAAGTCGGCGCCCGTGTGCTCGTGCTGATACAGCAGCTGGAGCGCGAGCTCGCGAGCGCGTCGGCGGATTCCCATCTCAGGTGGCTCCGACGGCGGCACGCTCGCCTTGAGCCGGGGCGACGCCCCCGGCGGACTCGGTCCCGCGACGCCCTCCAAGCGGGTCGAAACCCCGGCACGGGATCGACAGCACCGCTGAAGCCACCTCAGACGCTCCCGTCGAAACCCTCGTACAAACGCGCCATTTCGACCGCGGCGAGAGCGGCTTCCCAGCCCTTGTTTCCCATCTTGGTCCCGGCCCGCTCGACCGCCTGCTCGAGGGTCTCGGCGGTGATCACGCCGAAGGTCATGGGAACGCCGGAGCTCATGGCGCTCTGGGCGATGCCCTTGGCGACCTCGGCCGCGATGAGGTCGAAGTGCGCGGTACCACCGCGAACCAGGGCCCCGAGGCAGACCACCGCGTCGTGCGCACCCGAGGTTGCGAGCCGATGGGCCACGAACGGAATCTCCCAGGCCCCCGGAACCCGGTAGATGGTGATGTCATCACCCGCCGCACCGTGGCGCTGCAGACAGTCCAACGCCCCCGACTCCAAACGCGAGGTCAAGGCCTCGTTGAAACGGCTCACAACGAGCGCGAACCGCAGACCCTTCGCATCAAGCTTGCCTTCGATGACGCGCATGCGTGCCTCCCAAGCGATCATTGTAGCCCGATCGGCGTCGGAAGGTCACGGCGCCAGCGTTCGCGTCCGTCTCCGATCCCGATCCCGATCCCGGATGCAGCGGCAGCGAACAGTCGCGCGCACCCTCAAACCTCCACACACTCACCTTCTGAACCCGACAACCGCGTCATCGGCGACCAGGCGGCCCCGTTCGGTCGGCAGCAGCAGCTCACCGTGCCGCGCGAGGAGGGCGCGCCGTTCGGCCGAGCCGACGACGCGCCGGGTCCAGGCCTCGCGCCAGCCGAGGTGGCGGTGCAGACCCGACTCGCGGCACTCCTCGGCCGCCTGGGGAGTCCCGGCGTGGTGGAGCAGGTGGACGACGAGCATCCGAACCGCGAAGTCGAGCCGCTGGCCGGCGCGCCGGCGCGCCTGCGCGAGCAGGCCCCTGCGAGGCGCGACGAGCAGCACCGTGGCGAACAGCGCTCCGCTTGCGGTGGCGATCGACCCGGCGATCGAGACATCGGCCGCGAGCGCCGCCGCCCAGCCCAGGGCGGCGCTCGCGGCGGCCGCCGCGGCGGCGACCGCCATCATCGTCTCGAGCCGCTCGGTGAGCAGGTAGGCGGTGGCGGGAGGCGCGATCATCAAGGCGACGACGAGGATCGAGCCGACAGCGTCAAAGGCGCCGACCGCGGTCACCGAGACCATCGACATCAGTCCGTAGTGAATCACCACCGGCTGAAAGCCGAGCAGCGCGGCGAGCCCCGAGTCGACGGTCGCGAGCTTGAGCTCCTTCCAGGCCAGCACGATGAGCGCCGTGTTGACGACCAGGATCGTTGCCATGCTCCACAGCGCCGACGGACCGAGATCGGCACCGCCGACGGTGAATCGATGAAAGGGCGCAAAAGCGAGCTCGCCGAGCAGCACCGCATCGGTGTCGAGGTGGACGTCGGAGGCGCCACGCGCGATCAGAATGACGCCGATCGAGAACAGCGCCGGGAAGACGATTCCGATCGACGCGTCCTCGGGCACCAACCGGCTCCGGATCAGAGCCTCGATGAGGATCACCGTGAGCACCCCGGTGGTCGCCGCGGCGACCAGCAGCAGCGGCGAGTTGAGGTCCTTGGTGACGAAGAAGGCGACGACGATGCCGGGCAGGATGGCGTGGGAGATGGCGTCCGAGACCATCGCCGTCCGCCGCAGGACGAGATAGGCGCCGGGCAGCGCCGCCGCCACCGCGGTGACGACGGCAATGGCCAGGATCTCGAGCTCGGCGGTCATGGCGAACCCTCGGTCTGCGCCGCCAGCGCTCGTTCGGCCTCGCGGCGACCGATCGGCGTCGGCGCCCAGACACGATCGCCCACCGTTTGGACCAGGCCGCGATCCTCGAGATCCGCCAGTGCGCGTTCGAGATCGGCGCCGGCCGGACTCATGGTGCGCAGCACTGCCAGGCCGTGGCCGTGATCGGGGTCGTCGGGATGCTGTTGCGCGAGCGCGTAGAGGTGCATGAGCACCGGGTCGAGGACGGCCGACGGCTGCAGCTTGCCGAGCTTGATCCAGCGCCACAGCAGACCGCGCCGCGGCGCGAAAGCGAGCGACAGAACGACCACCGCGCTGAGCACCAGGACGATGGTCGGTCCGGTCGGCAGCCGCGGCACCAGCGAGCTCAGCACGGCGCCGCTGATTCCCGAGACCACGCCGATCGCGGCCGAGATCGCGACCATGGGCGCGAGCCTGTCGGTCAGCTGCCGGGCGGCGGCGGCGGGCGCCACGACCATGGCCGACATGAGCACCACGCCGACCGTCCGCAACCCGATGACCACCGCGACGACGAGGAGCAGCGTGAACAGCCCGTCGAGCCGTCGCATGGACCATCCCAGGCTGGCGCCGAACTCGAGGTCGAAGGCGAGCAGCTTGAACTCCTTCCACAGCAGCCCGAGCAGCAGCAGGCAGCCGACCCCGAGCACACTCATGACGACCACGTCTTCCCTGAGCAGCGACGCCGCCTGGCCGAAGAGAAAGGACTCGAGCCCGGCCTGGGCGGCGTCGGGCCGCTTCTGGATCTCGGTCAAAAGCACGAGACCGATGCCGAAGAACACCGCCAGCGCCATGCCCAGAGCGCTGTCGTACGGCACCCGCGAGCGGCGGACGACGAGCCGGACGGCGAGGGTCGCGAGCCACCCGGCGAGCGCGGCGCCCATGATCGTCGGCAGCGGCGCCTTGCTGCCGGTGACGAGGAACGCCAGCGCGATGCCGGGCAACGCGGCGTGGCTGAGCGCGTCGCCGACCAGGCTCTGCCGACGCAGATAGGCGAAGGACCCGAGGGCGCCGGCTGTGGCGCCGAGGACCCCCGAGCCGACGGCGACCACCCGCAGGGTGTAGTCGGTGAAGAAATCCGTCACAGTGCGGTCTCCGCCGCCCTGATCTGCGCCAGCACTCCGACTCGACCGCCGAAGGTGAGCCGCAGGTTGTCCTCGGTGAAGGCCTCGGACACCGGTCCCGAGTCGATGACCCGGACGTTGAGCAGCAGCACCGAGTCGAAGTACTCGGGGACGGTCTGGAGATCGTGGTGGACGACGATCACCGTCCTGCCGGTCTCCGAAAGGCGGTCGAGAACGTCGACGATGGCCCGCTCCGTGGGCGCGTCGACGCCCTGGAAGGGCTCGTCCAGCATCAGGATCGGCGCGTCCTGGACCAGGGCCCGGGCGAGCAGCACCCGCTGCTGTTGACCGCCGGAAAGCTGGGCGATGGGTCGCGACGAGAACGCGCCCATGCCGACCTCGTCGAGCGCCGCCGATGCCCGGTCACGCTCGGCCCTTCCCGGTCGGCGGAACCAACCGAGACTGCCGTAGGTCCCCATGGTCACGACGTCGAGGACATCGGTCGGAAAGTCCCACTCGAGGCTGGAGCGCTGCGGCACGTAGGCGATGTCGCCCCGACCGGCGGCGAACGGCTCGCCGAACACGCGAACCTCGCCGGCAACCGCCGGGACGAGCCCCATCGCCGCCTTGATGAGCGTACTCTTGCCGGCGCCGTTGGGTCCGACGATGGCCAGGGTGTCCCCCGCCGGAACCGTCAGATCGACGTCCCACAGCGCCGGTCGGTCGCCGTAGGCAACGGTGAGGTCCTCGACCTCGAGCGCGGCGCCGCGTTCCGTGCTCATTTCGTTCCCTCCGACAGCGCGCCGACGATGATCTCGACATTCGCTCGAACCGTACCGATGTAGGTCTGTGCCGGACTGCCCGGAGAGCCGAGAGCGTCCGAGTACAGGCTGCCGCCGATGGCGACCTCACCACCCCGGGCCGTCACCGCCTCGACCAGAGCTTCGACAAACCGCGGAGACACCGACGACTCGACGAAGACCGCCGGAAGGCCGCGATCGGCGATGAAGGCCGCGAGCTGCTGGACGTCGGCAGTCCCCGCCTCGGCTGCGGTGCTCACCCCGAGCAGGCCGCGAACCTCGATGCCGTAGGCGCGACCGAAGTACGAGAAGGCGTCGTGGGCGGTGACCAGCACCCGCCGCTCTGCCGGCACCGTGGCTACCTGTTCGGCGACCCAGGCGTGGAGCTCGGCAAGCGCGGCAACGACGGCGTCGCCACGCTGCTGGTAGCCATCGGCGTTGTCGGGGTCGATTCGCATGAGCTCGTCGCGGAGACACGCCGCCGCCTCCTGCCAGAGCTCGACGTCGAACCAGACGTGCGGGTCGTACAGCGTGTCATAACCCTCGACGGGCAGCAGCCGGTCCGCCGGAACACACTCGGCGACCGCCACCGTCTCGACCCTGCGGCCGCCCATCTCGGCCAGAACCTCGGTCATCTTGCCCTCGAGGTGGAGGCCGTTGTACACGAGGACGTCGGCCTGCGCCATCACCCGCACGTCGCCCGCCGACGGCTTGTAAAGATGGGGATCGACGCCTGCGCCCATCAAGGTCGCGAGCTCGACGGCATCGCCGGCGATTTCGCGAACCAGATCGCCGACGATGGTCGTCGTGGCCACCACCTTGAGCCGATCGTCGCCGACCGGAACGCCGGCCGAATCGCCACAGCCCACCGCGGCGAGCAGAATCGCGGCGGCAATCATGACCATTCGATGCTTCATTGTGTTTTCTCCTGCATCCAGAGCCTCTCGGCAAGATCATTGGGCACCAAAAAGCGGTCCCTGTTGATCTCGACACGCACACCGGGCGGGCCCCGCTCGACCACCCGAACGTCCGCACCCGGGACGAGACCCAACCGCTCGAGCAGTGCGAGGCCGTCGCGGTCCTGGGTTCCGACACGAGACAGTCGGCCGTCGGTGCCACGCGCCACTCGGGTGAGAGTGATCTCCTTCCGAGCCGGCGGCCAGGCGAGCTCGGCATCGGGGATGGGATCGCCATGCGGGTCGTGGGTCGGGTGCCCCAGGACCTCGGCGATCCGCGCCTCGAAACGCTCCGAGATCACGTGCTCGAGCCGCTCGGCTTCGTCGTGAACCTCGTCCCAACCGTAGCCCAGCACCCGCTCGAGAAAAGTTTCGATCAGCCGGTGGTGACGAAGCATCTCGAGGGCGATTCGCCTGCCGGCGGCGGTCAGGCGGACGCCGCGGTACGGCTGGTGTCGGACGAGACCGAGCTCGGCAAGCCGCTGGATCATCCCGGTCACCGAGGCCGGCCGCACCTCGAGGCGGTCGGCCAGTCTCTGGGTCGACACGTTGTCAGCGTCGCCACCGAGCAGGAGAATCTGCTTGAGGTAGTCCTCCTGAGACGAGGACAGCGACGTGCGGACGTCTGCTGCCCTTGGTGTCGGAATCTCGGCCGTTGACATGCCTTTTAGCCTAGACTAAAAATTGACCCGATTCAAGCCGTGGCCGCGGTGGTTCCGGTATCATGTCGGTCGGGAGGAACTCCGATGTGTGACAACGCCATGTTGATGAAGAGCTGCCAGCCGGTTCCGCCGGGAACGCCGCCGATCAGCGGCCACGATCTCGAGCATCTGCTTTCCCACACCGCCGGATGGGAGGCCGAGGGCGGCGTGCTGACCAAGACCTTCCAGTTCGAGGACCACTACCAGACCATGGCCTTCGTCAACGCGGTGGCGTGGGTCTCGCACCGCGAGGACCACCATCCCGAGCTGGTCGTTGGCTACAACGCCTGCACAGTGTCGTACGCGACCCACTCCATCGGCGGGCTGTCCGAGAATGACTTCATCTGCGCTGCCAACGTCGACCACCTGGTCGGCGACTGAGCCGGAGGAACCATGAAGCCAGTCGCCGCCGTCGTGGTCTGCATCGCGGTCGCGGCCGCCCTCGGGTGCAGCCGGGGTCAGGACAACTACATCCAGGGGCAGGTCGACCTGACCGGCGCGTCGCCCGAGGAGGCCTACGTGGCTCTCAAGTGCGCCAGCTGCCACGGCGCCGAGCTCGAGGGGCAGCGGACCGCACCGAAACTGGTCGGGATCGCCGAGCGCTGGTCCGAGGACGACCTCTACTCCTATCTCCGCAACCCGAGAGCGGTGATGGCGGGCAACCCACGGCTCGCCTCCATGGCCGAGCGCTACCCGATCGAGATGCCGGCCTACGCGAACACCGACGAGCAGGTGCTGCGCGACCTGACCGCCTGGCTGTTGACACAGTAGCCCGCGGTTCGAGGAGGTTCAGGATGGCCACTCCAGTGGTCCTGGTACCGGGCGACGGCATCGGTCCGTCGATGGCGTCTGCCGTCGTACGCATCCTCGACGACGCCGGCGGGCGTGCCGGGCTTGACATTGTGCGGCACCGTCTCCCGGCGCCGAATGCCTCCCACACAATGTCATGCCGGGCAACCGCCGAGCCCGAGCGTTGAATCTCGTGCAGCCGTAAAGGCCAGCAGGTCGGCCGCCGGCGCCCGAGCAGCGTGGCCTGTGCGATTCCGGCCGCCACCTCACGACCTTGCTGCTCGGACGACGCCGGCCCGCTCCGCCGTCAGGCGGGGCGGGGCAGAAGGCCGATCTAGAGAGCCAGCGACGGCGTGGGCGACGAGCACGATGGCGGCTGATGCGATGCGATGGCTCTGTGTCTCTGTGCCTCTGTGGTTCAATCACGGGCGTTCCGGCCGTGGTAGCGTGACGCCCGGAGGTGCGTCGAGATGAACGACACGATCACCGCGCTGAAGCGCTGCGAGATCCTCGGGGGCCTGAACCACCAGACCCTGGAAATGCTGGCCGGGGTCGCCTCGACACGACGACTCGCTCTCGGGGAGACCCTGTTCACCTCAGGCGACGAGCGCGAGCTCTTCTGGCTCATCACCGCAGGCCAGATCGAGGTCCGCGTCGAATCGGGCGACGCCGCCGGCACGGTGATCATTCTGGGGCCGGATGACGCTCTCGGCGAGGCGGGCCTGCTCGAGCCCGGGCTGCACTCGGCAACCGCCCGGGCGGCGTCGGCGGTCGACGTCCTCGAGCTGCCGGTGGCGGCGGTCCGAGCCGGGCTCGAGAGCGACGCCGGTGCCGTCATGCAGCTGTTTGCCGCCGTGAACCGGGTGATGGTGCGGCGGCTTCAGTACGCGAGCTCGCGTCGCGCCGGTTGGGATCTGGTCTACCGGCCGGGGCTGACCCGCACCGAGCACGACCTGCTCGGCGACCGCGAGGTGCCGGCGGACGCACTCTACGGCATTCAGACTCTGCGCGCCGTGGAGAACTTTCCGATCACCGGAATCCGCCTCGGCCACTTCCCGCACCTGATCCGCGCCCTGGCCATGGTCAAGCAGGCCGCGGCACGGGCGAACCGGGAGCTCGGCCTGCTCGAGCCCGACATCGCAGACGCCATCGACCGCGCCTGCACCGAGATGATCGACGGCCACTGGCACGGCCACTTCGTGGTCGACGTGGTCCAGGGCGGCGCCGGCACGTCGACCAACATGAACGCCAACGAGGTCATCGCCAACCGCGGCCTCGAGCTGCTCGGGCACGACCGGGGCGACTACCGTCACTGCCACCCCAACAACCACGTCAACCTGTCCCAGTCGACCAACGACGCCTACCCGACCGCGGTTCGAGTCGCGGTCATCCTCGAGCTCGCCGACCTGCTCGCCGCCCTCGAAGGGCTCATGGCCGCGCTCCAGACCAAGGCCGCCGAGTTCCACACCGTGCTCAAAATGGGCCGGACCCAGCTCCAGGATGCTGTGCCCATGACCCTCGGGCAGGAATTCGACGCCTTCGCGGTGACCACCGGTGAGGACATCCAGCGATTGCAGGAGACGGCACAGCTCTTCCTCGAGGTCAACCTCGGCGGTACCGCCATCGGGACCGGCATCAACGCCGACCCCCGCTACCCCGAGCTCGCGGTGACCCGGCTTTGTGAGATCACCGGGCTCGACCTGGTGCTCGCGCCCAACCTGGTCGAGGCGACCCCGGACACCGGCGCCTTCGTCAGCTTCTCGGGCGTGCTCAAACGGGTCGCGGTCAAGCTGTCCAAGCTCTGCAACGATCTTCGGCTGCTGTCGTCGGGACCGCGGTGCGGGCTCAACGAGATCAACCTGCCGGCGGTTCAACCCGGCTCGTCGATCATGCCCGGCAAGGTCAACCCGGTGATCCCCGAGGTGGTCAATCAGGTCGCATTCCGCCTGATCGGCAACGACCTCACCATCACCATGGCGGCCGAGGCCGGCCAGCTCCAGCTCAACGTCATGGAGCCGATCATCAGCTTCGGGATCTTCGAGTCCCTCGACATGCTCACAGCCGCGGTCAAAACCCTGTCCAAACGGTGCATTCGCGGCATCACCGCCAACTCCGAGCGCTGCCGCGAGATGGTCGAAAGCTCGATCGGACTGGTCACGGCCGTCGTGCCGGCGATCGGCTACGAGGCGGCATCGGAGGTTGCGAAGCTGGCCCTTGCCGAGGGTCGTCCGGTGCGCGAGATCCTTCTCGAACGCGGGCTGTTGTCGGCCGACGAGCTCGACCGGCTCATGTCGCCCGAGGCCATGACAGCGCCCCGACCGCTGCAACGCTGAGCTGTCGACAAGAGATCGGTTGCTGAACGTTCGGTGTCAAGCACGGATGTTGCGATCGAGCTGACCGCTGACTACGACGCCGCCTTGTCGCCCCCCTCGTCAAGCATGTCGAGGAATGCGCCGACGATGTCCCGGTCCCAGTAGCCCCGCTCGGTCTCCTCGCGAATCACGCCGATCGCCGCCTTGGGCTTGAGCGCCTTGCGGTAACAGCGGTCGACGGTGAGCGCGTCGTAGACGTCGACCACCTGGAAGATCCTGGCCATCAGTGGGATCTCGTCGCCGGACAGCCCGTCCGGGTAGCCGGAACCATCATAACGCTCGTGGTGGTGGCGGATCAGGGGCAGCAGCGGCTGCAGGCTGCGCAGCGGTCGGCAGATCTCGACACCGATCTCGACGTGCCGCTTCATGATCTGCCACTCGGCGTCGCTCAGCTTGCCGGGCTTGAGCAGAATCGCGTCCGGAATTCCGATCTTGCCGAGATCGTGGAGGTAGCCGCCGCGACGCAGCGTGATCAGCTCCTCCTCGTCGAGCCCGACGCGCCGGCCGAGCCGAACGCCGAGCTGGGCCAGTCGCTCACAGTGATCTCCGGTGTCCTGATCACGGGCCTCGACGACGCGGGCGATGGAAAAAACCATCTGCTCGGCCGAGTCGAGCTCGGTGGTCAACCGACGGAAGTGGACCAGGTTGCGGACCCGGACCTCGAGCTCGACGAGGTCGCACGGCTTGTTGAGAAAGTCAGTGGCGCCGGCCTCGAGACCCTCGAGCCGAGCCCGGCGCGAGCCGTGCCCGGTGAGGAAGACGACGGGAACCAGGAGTAAATCGGGATCCTGCTTGAGTCGCCGGCAAACCTCGAAGCCGTCCATCCCCGGCATCTGGACGTCGAGCAGCACGACGTCGGGCTGTCGACTCCGGGCGAGTTCCAGGGCCGCGGCACCGTCGGCGGCCTGAACAACGTCGAATCCGAGCGTCCCGAGCGCGTCGGCGAGGGCCGACAACGCGCCCGGATCGTCGTCCACGGCCAGCACGGTGCCACGCGCTTCGTTCATCATCGTCCCAGCCTCCAATGGTAGCAGGAACCCTCTGAGAAACCGTCATTTTGTCTTGTCGCCGGATCGTCCGACTCCGGCCGGGTCTGCTGATGAGCTGTCTGCCGCCCGAGCTGAACTCGTTTCCGTCCGGAAACGGCGCTTTTTGGCAATCTCGGCGTCAGATGACGAATTTCCTTCTGCTCCATACAGAAGTACGCCTCCGCGTACATTTCGATCTTCCTTGACCTTGCACAAAAACCCCTCATTTCCGAATCGAGAACTGCGCAGTCCCCATCGGAGTTTCCGGATGGGAACGAGCTCACCAGCGCCGTGCGACGATGCCCGGGAGCGCTCACCGTGCTTTCGACCATGCCTCGCGGCCCTCGACGAGATGGCCGACGGGCATCCGCGCGGCGGCGCCCCGACACCGGTCGTTCGCTACGGGTGCGGGCGAGGCGCCGCTTGGCCGTGTGTTAGACTCCGAGGCCGACCGCGCCGAACGGAGGAGGTCACGCGCATGAAGGGGATCGTGCTCGCCGGCGGCGCCGGCACCCGGCTCCACCCGGTGACCCGGGTCGTCAGCAAACAGCTGCTGCCGGTGTACGACAAACCCATGGTCTACTACCCCATGAGCCTGCTGATGCTCGCCGGCATCCGCGACGTGCTCGTGATCTCGACGCCGCAGGATCTGCCGAGCTACCGCGAGCTGCTCGGCGACGGCAGGCGGCTCGGCATGCGTCTCGAGTACTGCGAGCAGGCCCGCCCGGAAGGTCTCGCTCAGGCCTTCATCCTCGGGCGCGACTTTTTGGCCGGCGGTCCCGCGTGTCTGGTGCTCGGTGACAACATCCTGTACGGCCATGGCCTGTCGGCGATGCTTCAACATTCCGCACGTCTCGAGCGCGGCGCCCGGATTTTCGGTTACTGGGTGCGGGACCCGCGCAGCTACGGCGTCGTCGAGTTCAACATCGACGGACGCGCGATTTCCCTCGAAGAGAAGCCGGCCGAGCCCCGCAGCAACTACGCCGTTCCGGGCCTCTACTTCTACGGTCCGGATGTCTGCGACCTGGCGGCGGGACTGAAACCGAGTCCCCGGGGCGAGCTCGAGATCACCGATTTGAACCGGCTCTATCTCGAGCGCGGCGAGCTCGAGGTCGAGCTGCTCGGCCGCGGCTACGCCTGGCTCGACGCCGGCACCCACAAGAGCCTGATCGAGGCGTCAAACTTCATCCAGGCCATCGAGGAGCGGCAGGGGCTCAAGGTCGGCTGTCTGCAGGAGATCGCCTGGCACAACGGCTGGATCACCACCGACGGCTTCCGCAGGGAGGTCGAGGCTGCCGGCGCGTCGAGCTACGGCGCCTATCTTCGTGAGGCATTGGCACGCGCGGAACGCGAGCATGCGGCTGATTGACACCGCCATCTCCGAGGTCAAGCTGGTCGAGCCGGTGGTCCACGGCGACCACCGCGGCTTCTTCATGGAGAGCTACCACCGCCGCCGTCTGGCCGAGCTCGGCATCGGGCACGAATTCGTCCAGGACAACCACTCTCGCTCGCGAGCCGGGGTCCTGCGCGGTCTGCACTACCAGCTCGGCCGGCCGCAGGCCAAGCTGGTCCGTGCGACCCGCGGCCGGGTCTTCGACGTCGTGGTCGACCTGCGTCGCGGCAGCCCGACCTTCGGCCGCTGGGTCGCAGCCGAGCTGACCGAGGACAACCACCGGATGCTGTACTCCCCCGAGGGTTTCGGTCACGGTTTCTTGGTGCTGTCCGAGATCGCGGAGTTCCAGTACAAGTGCTCCGACTACTACGCACCGGAGGAGGAACGCGGGATTCGCTGGGACGATCCGACCATCGCCATCGACTGGCCGCTGATCGAGACGGCGCCGGTGTTGTCGGATCGCGACCGCGCCTGGCCTGACCTCGCCGACACCGATCCCGGCGACCTGCCGAGGTTCTCTCAGTGACCGCTGATCACCGCCCGCGCAGCATGCTCGTCACCGGCGGCGCCGGGTTCATCGGCTGCAACTACCTTCGGATCGCTCTGGAATCCGACCCCGTGCTCCAGTTGGTCAACGTCGACGCGCTGACCTACGCCGGGCACGAGGCCAGCCAGCGATCCGTGGCCCTCGACTTCGCCGATCGCTATCGTCTGATCCACGGCGACATCCGCGACCCCGAGCTGATGCGGCGTCTGTTTGTCGAGCACGACATCGACACCGTGGTTCACTTTGCCGCCGAAAGCCACGTCGACCGCTCCATCGACGGGCCCCTGGACTTCATCGACACCAACATCCGCGGCACGGCGAATCTGCTCGAGGCGGCTCGGCGCCTCTGGCGCGACCGCGACGACGTCCGCTTCCACCACATCTCGACCGACGAGGTCTTCGGCTCGCTCGGCGCGACCGGCCGGTTCACTGAAGCCACGCCCTACGACCCGTCGAGCCCGTACTCGGCCTCCAAGGCGGCTTCGGACCACCTGGTCCGCGCCTGGCACCGCACCTACGGACTGCCGGTGACCGTTTCCAACTGCTCGAACAACTACGGGCCGTTCCAGTTCCCGGAGAAACTGATCCCGCTGATGATCGGCAACGCGCTGGCCGAGCGGCCGCTGCCGGTGTACGGCGACGGCTCGAACGTCAGAGACTGGCTGTACGTCATCGACCACTGTCGCGCCATCGACCTGGTCGTCCGGCGCGGCACACCGGGCCGGACCTACAACGTCGGCGGGTGCTGCGAGCGCACAAACCTGGAGATCGTCCACTCGATCTGCGATCTCGTCGACGCGCTCGCGCCGCGAGATGAGAGCTCGAGCCGGCGCGACCTGGTGACCTTCGTCGCGGATCGGCCGGGCCACGACCTGCGGTACGCCATCGACTGCACCCGCATCGAGACCGAGCTCGGCTGGTCACCCGATCACTCCCTCGACGACGGCCTGCGCGCCACGGTCGAGTGGTACCTCGCCAACCTGTCGTGGCGCGAAGAGGTCACCCGCAACCGCTACTCGGGCGAGAGGCTGGGGCTCTCGTCGCCAAGTTCTTAGGTTTTAGTTTTTAGTTTTTGGTTCCATCACAACGGACCGGCGGCGCGCGTCGCCTTCCTTGCGATGGAACTCAAAACTCATCACTTCAAACCCAAAACCCTTCTAAACCGAAGTTCCCCGCGCGTCCAGGCAGGCATCCATCGTGTTATCTGAAG
>CAZXMW010000048.1:0-25049 GCA_964641415.1 uncultured Thermoanaerobaculia bacterium
GATACGGATACGGAAACGGTCCTGCGTCACCGGCCTTCTGGTCCGCCCTCGCCTGTTGGCGAGCGCGGCCCAGCGTCGCCCGAGCAGCGCGGTCGTGCGGAGGGGGCCGGAGGAACACAGACCGCGCTGCCCGGGCGCCGGCGGCCTTCCTGCTGGCCGGGGCGCGCCCCGGAGATCGAGGACTGGGCTCGGCGAGTGCCCCCTTGAACATTGTGAGCAGCGCAGCGATGACCGGAGGGCGCTCGGCACAATGGTCAAGACGGCACGTCCGTCCCAACGCGCCCGTTCCGGCTCTGGAGGGCGCTGATGGCTTTGTCGAGGGCGTCGAATCTGTTCGGTTGCTGATTCTGGTGCATGGTGACCTCCGGGTTGTTCATGGCGCTCCTCAAGCCCCTGCGGTGGGTCGTGTCAAGGGTCGCCCTGCGAGGGCGATTCACCATGCCCTTGACACGACCCGGCGCAGGGGCTAGCTGTGCGCTGAAGAACAACCCGGAGTCACCATGCCGGATCAGCGCCCGGATTCCGCCGTCGCAGGCGGATCCGGAAACGGATGCGGCTACGGGAACGGAAACGGAAACGGATACGGGAACGGAGACGGAAACGGATACGGATACGGAAACGGAAACGGATACGGATACGGATACGGATACGGATACGGATACGGAAACGGATACGGATGCGGATACGGATCCGGATACCCGGCTTCGCTTTCAGCTCCGCCGTGGCAAGGCGGAACCGGATGCGAAAAAGGACGCGGGAAGTTACCGCGTCCGGATCGCCAGCCGCTCCTGAATCCCGTCTCCGACGAGCGCGAGGGAGACCACCAGAGCTGCGATCGCCAGGCCGGGCAGGGTGGCGAGCCACCAGCCGTCGATCATTACGCGGTGGCCCTGGGCGACCATGCCGCCCCAAGTCGGGATGTCGGGCGTGATGCCGAGCCCGAGGAACGACAGGGTGGCCTCTGCGAGCACCAGGTCACCGAGGCGAAGCGCGGTGTCCTGGGACACCGGGCCGGCCAAATTGGGCAGATAGTGAGTGCGCCAGATCCGCGTCGGTGTGCTGCCGGCGGCACGCGCGGCGGCGATGAACGGACGACTCCGGAGCGACAGAACCTGACCGCGGACCAGCCGGCTCAGGCCCATCCACGAGCTCAGGCCGAGCACCGCGACCAGCACCGCGGGGCCGGGTCGGAACAGAGTCGCAACCAGGATCAGCAGGAACAGAACGGGAAAGGCAAGCAGGCCGTCCACCGCGCGCATCAGCACCGCGTCGACGATCCGGCCGCCGGTCGCCGCGGCGAGTCCCCAGGCGACGCCGACAAACAGTGAGATGCAGGCTGCGAGGCCCGCCACGGACAGGGAGATTCTGCCGCCGAGAAGCAGCCGGTGGAGCACGTCGCGGCCGAAGCGGTCGCTGCCGAGCCAGAAACGCCCGTCTCGGATCGACACGACGCTCGATTTTGGAACCTCGAGGTCGCGGACGAGACCACCGATGACGATCGTGTCGGCGGTCACCTCGAGCCGGGGCGACACGAAGGCACGACCGTCTTCGGTCTCGACAATCGACACCTTCGCTCCCGGCGGAAGCAAGGCCGCACGTGCCGGATCGGTGGGCGGTCGGCCCCCGGTGACCAGCGGTCCGAGCAGGCTCGCGACGCCGAGCGCTCCGAGGACGACCAGGCCGACAATGAGTCGTCGTGACCGGTTCATGAAACCTCGGTGCGGGCGCGTGGGTCGACCACCGCGTAGAGCACGTCCGCGATCAGGTTGCCGAGCAGCACGGCGGCCGCGCCGAGGACGGTGATGCCCATGATCACCGGCAGGTCGCGTGCGTGTGCCGCCTGGAGCAGCGCGAGCCCGACGCCCGGCCATGCGAAGACGGTCTCGATGACGACCGACCCCGACACCAGAAACGGCAGCGACAGGCCGATGATGGTGACGACGGGGAGCAGCGCGGGCCGCAGGGTGTGAAACCAAAGCACGCGGCGGTCGCTGATCCCGCGCGCCCTCGCAGCGAGCACGAAGCGCTCGCCGCGAACCTCGATCAGGGTCGAGCGGAGGTAGCGAGCGGTTCCGGCCGCGCCGACCAGACCGAGACAGAAAGCGGGCAGTGCCAGGTGGTGGAGCAGGTCGACGACCCGGACGACCGGTGACAGCTCATCGGCGGCAACCGAGGCCATGTGCGAGGCCGGAAACCAGCCGAACGCGAGAGCGAAGACCAGCACGACGAGACCGGCGACCCAGAATGACGGCAGACCGGCAACTCCGACGGCGAGGACCGTGCTGATCCGGTCGAACCAGCCGTCAGGGCGTCGGGCGGCGGCGACCGCCACCCCGAGTCCGAGCAAGAGATCGAGCGCCAGCGCCGCCGCGCCGAGGAGCAGGGTCGGCGGCAGGGCACGGCCGAGCACCGCGACGACCGGTTCCTTGGACACGAACGAGGTGCCCATGTCGCCGGTCGCGATCGCCCCGAGCCAGGCCAGGTACTGGCGGTGGATCGGCAGGTCGAGACCGTAGCGCGCCTTGACAGCGTCACGCTGCTCCGCCGTGAGACCGGGGTGGTCGATGGTGTCGGCATAGCTGCCCGGTGCTGCGACCACGACCAAAAAGGTGAGCGTCGCCACCAGCCAGACCATGGGCAGGAGAATGATCAGCCGGCGGACGACGAGCCGTCGCATGGCCTCAGCGGCCCGCCGAGTCGACGACGTACCACTCGTCGATGTTGAAGTACGGGGTCGCGGCGTTGATGTCGGCGCCCCTGAGTCGCGACCGGTGGGCGGTGATCCGCATGGTCTCGACCAGGAAGCTGTAGGGCTGGTCGGCGACAATGAGCTCCTGGATGTCGTGGTACAGAGGCCGGCGCTCGCTGAACCCGACGGTGGCGGCGACCTCGTCCAGCAGCCGGTCGACCGCCGGGTTCGAGTAGCGGCCGAAGTTGAACGACGCCTCGCCGGGCGCCGCGCTGCGCCAGATTCCGTCGAGCTCGATCCGGGTCGGTTCCTGCCACAGATTGACCAGGCCGTCGAACTCGCCGTTCTGCATGGCCGCCATCATGGTGCCCCACTCGACGACGCGGAGCTCGGCGGCGACCCCGATCTGGCGCAGGTTTTCCTGGATCAGAATCGCCATGTCCTGCCGGGTCGCGTTCTCGGCGGGTGCGAGCAGCTCGACGGTGAGTCGTTCGCCGCCGCGGTCGGCCATGCCGTCGCCGTCGGAGTCATGCCAGCCGGCTTCGGCAAGCAGCACCGAGGCGGCGTCTCGGTCGAAGGGCAACGGCTCGAGCTCGTGGTTGAAGGCCCAGAAGGTCGACAGCACGGGGCCGACCGAGATGCGTCCGAAGCCCGCGTAGACGACGTCGATCAGGGTCTCGCGGTCGATGGCCATGGTCAGGGCCCGTCGAACCCGCCGATCGGCGAGCTGGGGTCGAGCGGTGTTCCAGCAGATGTGGCTGTAGGAGCGCCCGTCGTAGATCACGAGGTTGAGCTCCTTGCGGCGACGGAACCGATTGACCTCCGACGGCGGGACCGAGCCGAGAAAGTCGATGCCGCCGGCGAGCAGCTGGGTCACCAGGCTCCGCTCCGACGGTACGATCCGGAACACGACGCGGTCGAGATAGGGTTGCTCCGGCTTGGAGTAGCCCGGGTTGCGAACGAGCGCGATCTCCTGCTGCGGCACGTGCCGGTCGAGGGTGAACGGGCCGCCGGCGACCACCCTGGTCCGCCACGATGTGTCGGCCCAGTCGGCAAACGGGATCTCGCCCCAGGCGTGGGCCGGGATGATCGGCCCGTCGTTGAGCTCCATCATCTGATAGGGGTGGTGGTGGGTGAACGTGACGCGCACGGTGTGCTCGTCGATCGCCTCGACCCGATCGATGGAGCTCGTGGAATCGGCGTACAGCCAACCGACCTCCTCTGAGCTCTGGGCCTGCCGGGTGAAGACAACGTCGGACGAGGTGATCGGCACGCCGTCGGACCAACGGGCCGCCGGGTCGAGCTCGAGGGTGAGCTCGAGATGGTCGTCGGACCATGACCACCGGCGCGCGAGCGCGGGCTTGAAGGACGGCGGGTGGCGCTGATAATCGGGTTGCTCGACGGCGAGCGACGGGTAGATGAGCGACAGCACGTGCTCGGTGTCGAGATCCTCGACCAGGTACGGGTTCCAGCTCTGGACGTCCGACAGCAGCCCGATCACGACCATGCCGCCGGGCTGCGGCGGGCCGGCGCCTGCGTCCGACGATGGTGACGGCGAGCCGCAGGCGGTCAGAATCGCGACCGGAACGAGGACCGACAGCATCTGCTTCATGTTTGACCTCCTGTTTATCCTACCCGGTCGCGGTCGCTGTTTCTGCGGCATCTTCGCGCGTTTAGCTCCTTTGCGGTTTCACTGTGCCTGCAGGGTCCGATGAATGCTGCTCCGGCGCCTGATCGCCGATGCTGTCATCGGAAGCGGGCGCGGACGCGGACGCGGTCGCGGTCGCGGGGTACAATCCCGCCCGTCGAAGGAGGAGATGTCCATGACCAAGCTCGCCCTGATCTCGGTATCCGACAAGACGGGTCTCGATCGACTGGGTCCTCGGCTTCAAGAGCTCGGCTGGCGGCTGCTGTCGACCGGCGGCACCGCCCGAGCGCTGCGCGGGGCCGGCTGCGAGGTGACCGAGGTCGGCGACCACACCGGTTTTCCCGAGATTCTCGACGGTCGGGTCAAGACGCTCCACCCGAGAGTTTTCGCGGGCATCCTGGCGGCGCCCGGCGACGACCACGCGTCCCAGCTCGACGAGCACGACATCCCCGCCATCGACCTCGTCGTGGTCAATCTCTACCCGTTCCGCGAGACCGTCGCCCGGGACGGCGTCGGACTTGCCGAGGCCATCGAGCAGATCGACATCGGCGGGCCGAGCTTGATCCGCGCCGCGGCGAAGAACCACGCCAGGGTCACCGTGCTGGTCGATTCCGAAGACTACGGGCCGGTGACCGACGAGCTCGCCGAGGGCACGGTGGCGGACGCGACCCGGCAGCGACTGGCGGTCAAGGCCTTCCGTTACACCGCGGCCTACGACGCGGCGATCGCGGCGCGACTGCCCGGGCTGATGGGTGAGGAGACCCCCGCGATCTCGGCAGCGGCCGGAATCGCGTCCGAGCTCATCGACGGCAGAGCCGGGCAGCTGCGCTACGGCGAGAACCCGCATCAGTGGGGGCTGGTGATCACCGGCGGCGGCGGGCTTGCCGGCGCGACCCAACACCAGGGAAAGGCGCTGTCGTACAACAATCTCGGTGACGCAACCGGCGCCTGGCGGCTGGTCTGGGACCTGCCGGCTGCCGGGGTGGCGATCATCAAGCATGCCAATCCGTGCGGCGTGGGGCTGGCCGACGACATGACCGAGGCGTTCCGAATCGCCCGCGCCACCGACCCGACTTCGGCCTTCGGCGGGGTCATCGTCGCCAACCGGCCGGTCGATGCCGACTTCGCCGCGGCGGTGGCCGAGCAGTTCGCCGAGGTGGTGGTGGCGCCCGGCTACGATGAGGCGGCGCTCGAGGTTTTCGCCGCGAAGAAAAACCTCCGGGTTCTCCAAGCCGGGCCGGCGGCGGCGGCCGGGACCGTCATCCGCGATGTTGACGGTGGCTTCCTCCTGCAACAGCGGGACGCCGGTTGGGACGGCGAGAAGCGGGAGACCGCCGGGCGGCGGGCGCCGTCCGACGAAGAGTCCGCCGCCCTCGAGCTCGCCTGGCGGGTGGTCAAGCATGTCGGGTCGAACGCCATCGTTGTCGGCAGCCGGGACCGCATCCTGGGAATCGGCGCCGGCCAGATGAGCCGGGTCGACGCCGCAAAGATCGCAGTCGCCAAGGCAGAGGAGCACGGCCACGACCTGACCGGCAGCGTCGCCGCGTCGGACGCTTTCTTCCCGTTTCCGGATGGCGTCGAGGCGCTGCACGCGGCGGGAGTCCGTGCCGTGATCCAACCCGGGGGATCGATTCGTGACGCTGACGTCGTGGATGCTTCGGACCGGCTCGGCGTCGCGATGGTGATGACCGGTCGGCGTCACTTCCGGCACTGAGAGAAAAGCCGCGGCGCCGGTCCCGACCTCGAGTTCTCCGGGTTGGGTCGCGTGGTAGCATTGAGCAGGCGCGAGCGCAGCGTCTGGAGGGGACAACATGGGCGAGGCCGTCGGCCGCGAGGTCGTTCTTCACTTCCGCGATGGAACCACGCGGCGCGGCCGGCTCGAGCGGGAGTTCAGCCCCAATGACCGCCTCGTCGAGGTCGTCACCACCGACGGCGAGGTCGTCCGCGCCGAGTTCGAGGGGCTCAAGGCGGTGTTCTTTATCAAGGATCCGCGCAGGCGCGACCTCGAGGTCCAGATCTCGTCCATCGATCTGTTTCCTCCGGCCAACGGGGCCTCGGCCCGGGTCGAGTTCTTCGACGGTGAGGTCGTTCACGGTCGGGTGTCCCAGTACTCGGTCGAGGAGCACGGTTTCTTCCTTCTGCCGAGCTCTCCCGAGAGCAACAACGAGCGGATCTTCGTCGTTGTTCAGGCTCTCAAGACGCTGTACGTGGAAACCGTCAGCGATCGCGACGCCTGAGCCCGCGGATGATGATCGCCTGCTGCCGCCTCACCGCTGTCGCTGTCTGTGCTGCGGTGGTTTTCGGCGGTCTGCCGGTGTCAGCAGACGGCGCGGCCCGGGACAGGCTCGACGATCTGCGCCGCACTCTCTCCGGTGCGCAGGCGTGGACCGCTGACTACCGGCAGGAGTACGTTGCTGCGGGTATGGCGATGGGGGAGGAGGCGGCCGGGCGGGTCTGGCTGTCCTGGCCCGACCGCGCACTGTTCCACACCGGGGATCCTGCCATCCGGCTGATGGGCCTCGACGGCCGGGTCGCGCGGCTCGTCGACGCCGAGGCCGGTTCGTGTGACGAGCACCGGCTGTCCGACCGCGAGTGGGAACGGTTCCCGCTGGCCGTCCTGCTCGACCCGACCGCCGCCTCCGAGCACTTCGATCTCGCCGCGCGCGGCGACCGGGGCTTGGTGCTCCGACCCCGACAGGTCGGCGGCGTCGACCGGATCGAGATCGAGCTCGGCGGCGACGGGCTGCCGACCGAGGTGATCATCGTCGATCCCCAGGGAGCGACCAACCGGCTGAGCTTCTCGATCTGGCGTCCGAGCGACGGACCGCCCGGTCGAACCTGGTTGCCGGAGGCGCCGCCCGGGGTCGAGTGCGTGACCGATCCCGGTGCGTTGGAATGACGGGAAAACCCTGGAAGGCCGTGCCAATCCGGCGTGTTAGACTCCGCGGACGATGAAGGCTATGACCTCGATTCGACGCGCGGCGCAGATCCGCGAGATCTTCTGGCCGGTCCTCGGTCGGCTGGGGGAGATCGATGCGTTTTTCGATCGCGAGTTCGAGCGTGCGGAACCGATGGTTCGGGACGTCTGCTCATATGTGCTGGGCAGCGGCGGCAAACGGCTGCGGCCGGCCCTGGTTCTGCTGATCAGCCGAATGTTGTCCTACACCGGCGAAAGGGACGTGCGGTACGGGGCCGTGGTTGAGATGATCCACACCGCCACCCTGATCCACGACGACATCATCGACGGCTCGGACCTGCGGCGCGGTCGTCCGACGGCCAACAGCAAGTGGGGCAACCAGACCACGGTGCTGGTCGGAGACTGGCTCTACAGCCGGGCCATGGACCTCTGTCTGGAGCTGGGCGACGTCGAGGTCATGCGCCAGCTCGTGACCGCGACGCTGCGCATGACCGAGGGCGAGATCCTGTCCGATCGCCAGCGTGGGCGTCTCGACATCGACGAGTCGACCTACATGGAGGTCACCCGGCGCAAGACCGCCGAGCTGTTCGCCGCGACCTGTGCCATTCCGGCCCTGTTCCAACCTTCCACCCTCCACCTGACCGAGTCTCTGGCCGAATTCGGACGCGATCTCGGGATTTGTTTCCAGCTGGTCGACGATCTGCTCGACTTCACCGCGGCACAGGACAAGCTCGGCAAGCCGGTCATGGCGGATCTCCGGGAAGGCAAGGCGACTCTGCCCATCATCCTGCTGTTGCCCCGGCTCGACGCCCGGCAGGCCGAGAAGTTGCGCCGCGTCGCCTCGACCGGGCAGTTCGACGGCATCTCCGAGCAGGAGGTTTTGGAGATGGTCCGGACTTCGGGCACGCTGGAAGAGACCCAGCGTCGCGCCCGCTCGTTCGCTCATCGGGCCCTCGAACGCACCGAGCGCTTCCCCAAAGGCCCAGAGCGCGATGCTCTGGCCAGGGCGACCCGGCTCCTGCTCGAACGAGGCATGTAGCGCGGGGTGCGGTAGCCGGCATGTGCAGGCGGGTCGGAGCCCCATGATCACGTCCTGTCGGGCTGCTGGCGCGTCGGTCTTTCGGTCGCCTCCGCCTGAAGACGCACGGCCGCGGGGGAGTTCCCGTCGTCGATGACGAGTTGTCGGTGTCTTGCGCGCTGAATCAGCCCCAGGCGTTGACAAGACGGCCGAGCGACGCGCGCGCTTTTCGCGCGTGAGGGTGGTCATGATTGTCGCCACAAAGGCGCAGCACTTTCTTGTAGCAGCGGATCGCCTCGTGGTCGTCTTCACAGCAGTAATGACGCAACAGGCCCTTCATCAGCCACGCCTCGGTCAGATCCGGTGAAACGTCCAGAATTCTATCGAAAAAGATCTCTGCCACTTCCCATCTTTCTTCAGAAAGCGCCCGCGCCGCGTGCCGCCGGTACACTCTGAGAATCGAGTGGTCGGTGCTCGTCTGAACGACTGCCGATTCGATGGTTGATTCCTGTCGATGAAACATCGTCAAAATCACAGTGAATGATCGTGATCTGTTTGTCAAGAGAGCCGTTGATATATTCACGAGAAGTGAATGTAAAGAACGCGATCGATTGCTCTCGGGAATTCCGAATGACGCCGCTCTGATGTCAGCCTCAGGCGAGCGACTCTCACTGGCGATCTGCACCGAGCTCTTGCGCTCTGGCTGGTTGCAGAAATACTCGACATTCCAACAGGCATGCCTCCGTTTTTCGCAATCATTAGCGCATCAAGATCTCGGCACATCTCATCCAGAAAAATCGTTCAGCTTAGGTTCTGAATTCAAGCTGAAAACGAGATGCCGGAGAACCGTGAGGCGATGGTCCCGAGGCCGGCACTCCGAGCGGTGTCAAGGTCGGCGTCTGGACCCGGTGTCGTCCGGGGTATCATAGCGCCATGGCGCGCAAGCAGGCTCCCGCGTTCGTCCACCTGCACACCCACACCCATTTCTCGCTGCTCGACTCGACGATCAGCGTGCCCGAGCTCGTCAGGCAGGTGGCACGGCGGGACATGCCGGCGGTGGCGGTGACAGATCACGGCAATCTGTTCGCTGCTTTTCAGTTCCACAATCAGGCGCTCGAGGCCGGCGTTCGGCCGGTGCTCGGCTGCGAGGTGTACGTGGCGCCCGGCGACCACCACGACCGGTCGCCGGTTCCGGGTCGAAAGAAACCTTACGATCACCTGGTACTGCTCGCCGAGAACGATCGCGGCTACCGCAACCTGGTGTGGCTGGTCAGCGAGGGTTACCTCAACGGCTTCTACCACAAGCCGCGGATCTCCAAGGCCGTGCTTGCGGACCACGCGGATGGACTGATCGGGCTGTCGGCATGCCTGTCAGGCGAGATCCCGAGGCGGCTTCTCGAACGTGACTTCGAGGGCGCCCGCGCGACGGCGGAGGAGTATCGCGAGATTCTGGGCGCCGACGACTTCTTCCTCGAGATCCAGAATCACGGTCTGGTCGACGAGGAGTTCGTGCGTCAGGGGATGGCCGAGCTGTCGCGGCTGACGGGCATTCCGCTGGTTGCCAGCAATGACTGTCATTTCCATCGTCGGGACGATCTCTTTGCCCATCGCGTCATGCTCGGGATCGGCCTCAACAGGACCCTCGACGAGCTGCACCGGAACTCGGCCTACAACGCCGAATTTTATGTCAAATCAGCCGAAGAAATGTACGCCCTTTTCGTCGACCATCCCGGAGCGTGCGAACGGACCGTCGATCTCGCCTCGAGATGCCATGTTCGTTTCGATACCGACACGCTTCACCTGCCCGAGTACCCGGTTCCGGACGGCTCCTCGCTGGAGGCTTTTCTCGAGGAGTGTGCGCGCTCGGGGCTCGATCAACGTCTCCAAAATTCCGTGCCGCGAAAGCACCCGGTTGGAGATTACGAAGAGCGATTGGTGAGCGAGCTGGACATCATTCGGAAGATGGGATTTCCGGGGTACTTTCTGGTCGTCTGGGACTTCATCAAGTTCGCCAAAGATCGAGGTATTCCGGTCGGACCGGGACGGGGATCGGCGGCGGGATCGGTGGTTTCGTACGCTTTGGGGATCACCGATATCGACCCGCTCGAGTACGATCTGTTGTTCGAGCGATTCCTCAATCCCGAGCGGATTTCCATGCCCGATATCGACATTGATTTCTGCCAGCGTCGGCGGGACGAGGTCATCGAGTACGTCCGTGGCCAGTACGGCGAGGCGTCGGTGTCGCAGATCGCGACCTTCAACATCCTCAAGGCCAAGTCGGCGGTTCGCGACGTCGGCAGAGTCATGGGTCTTCCCTTCGGCGACGTGGACCGGATCGCCAAGCTGATCCCCGATGACCTCAACATCACGATCGAGAAGGCGCTCCAGGACTCTCCGGAGCTGCGCGATCTGGTCGATGGGGACGACGACGTCCGAACGCTGGTCGAGACCGCGGTCCGTCTCGAAGGCAAGGCCCGCCACTGCGGCGTCCATGCCGCAGGCGTCGTCATCGCGCCCGAGCCGCTGATCAATCTCGTCCCCCTGATCCGTACCTCGCACGGCGACGTCGCGACCCAGTTCGACAAGGACGACGTCGAGGCCCTCGGCCTGCTCAAGATGGATTTTCTCGGGCTGCGCACGCTGACCGTGATCTCGGATGCCGTGGACTCGATCCGCCGCAACCGGGACCCGGACTTCGACCTCGAAGGTCTGACCCTCGACGATCCCCGGGTCTATGATCTTTTCTGCGCCGGCGACACCGACGGGATCTTCCAGTTCGAGTCGTCGGGGATGAAGGACGTGCTGAGAAAGGTCCAGCCGCGGAACTTCCTCGACATCGCCGCCCTCAACGCCCTGTACCGGCCCGGTCCGATGCAGTTCATCGACGACTACTCGGAGCGCAGGCACGAGCGCCGGGCCATCACCTACATCTTCCCCGAGCTCGAGGAGATCCTCGGCGAGACCTACGGCATCATCGTCTTCCAGGAGCAGGTGATGCGGATCGCGGTCGAGGTCGCGGGCTTTTCCATGGCCAAGGCCGACACCCTGCGCAAGGCCATGGGCAAGAAGAAGCAGGAGATCATCGACCGGGAGGGCCAGAACTTCATCGACGGCGCCGTCGCCAAGGGCCACCCCAAGGCCAAGGTCCGCGAGCTGTGGAACCAGATCGTGCCCTTCGCCAAGTACGGCTTCAACAAGAGTCACTCGGTGGCCTACGCCCACGTCGCCTACCTCACCGCCTACCTCAAGACCCATCATCCGGCCCACTTCATGGCCGCCATGCTGACCTCCGAGGCGTCGAACACGGACAAGCTGCGGCAGTACCTCGGGCGCAGCCGCCAGATGGGAATCCCGATCCTGCCTCCCGACATCAACGCTTCGCTGCACTCGTTCTCGGTCGAGGACGGCGGCATCCGCTTCGGGCTGACCGCCATCAAGGGCCTCGGCGAGGCCGCGGTCGAGCCGTTGCTCGCGGCTCGGGACGCCGGGGGAGGCTTCACATCGCTGTCGCAGTGTCTCGGTTCGCTGCCGGCGCGAGCGCTCAACCACAAGGCCCTTGAGTGCATGACCAAGGCCGGCTGTTTCGACACCTTCGGCGTCACCCGCAAGGGTGTGCTCGACCACCTCGACCGGCTCATCGAAATGACCGCGCGCGAGCGCGAGCAGCGCGAGCTCGGACAGGGCTTTCTGTTCGCCGACCTGCCGTCCGAGAGCCTCGAGGACGAGCTTCGCTCGGCTGACCATGCCGACCGCGCCGACCGGTTGAACTGGGAGCGCGAGGTGCTCGGCCTGTTTCTCAGCGGTCACCCGCTCGAGTCCTACGCGGAGCAGCTCGAGCGTTACGCCGACAGCGCCGTCGGGGAGCTTCCGGCGAAGTTCGCCGCCGGCGCCGAGCACGCCTCGATCGGCGGGATGGTGTCTGCGCTCAAGGTCATTCCGATCAAGAAGGAGGGCCGCAATCAGGGCCGGCGTATGGCGGTGTTCCTCCTCGAGGATGCGACCGGCTCGGTCCGGGTCGTGGCGTTTCCCGATATTTTCGAGGCCTACGGGCGCGTTCTGGAAGACAACGCGGCGGTCCTCGTCTCGGCGACGTTGAAGGGCGAGGGCGACCATGTCGAGCTCATGGCCGACGAGATCGCCGACCTTGACGAGCTCGACACCAAGAAGGCGTCGAGCCTGCGGATCGTCCTCGATCTCGAGGAGGCCGACGGGCCGCGCCTCGAGGCGATCCGGGAGTTCCTGCTCGAGCACTCCGGCGACATGCCGGTGCGGTTCGAGCTGCGCCGCCGTGGTGTCTTCCGGGCCCGTCTCGTGCCGCCGCCGGCGCTCACGGTGGACCCCGACCAGGAGACCCGCGAGGGGCTCGTGCCGCTGCTCGCCGGCGGCTGGTGCGAGTTCGAGTTCGACACCGAGCGGCGCAACGGCAGGGGAGGGGTCGCCGAACCGCCCCCGACCCCGGGTCCCGTGGCGGACGAGGAGACAGGAATCGTCAACTGAGTCGTTCGGTCAGGGTCCACATCAGAGTTCGCGCCCGAGTCCGAGTCCGAAGCCGAGTCCGAGTCCGCTGCCGGCGCTCGCGCGCTCCGTTCGTGACGCCAGACCTCCTGACATCAGGGGAGACATACCAAACTCTCCGGCAAGACTCATGCCCGCGCGGGAACCGCTGGGGGGACACGATGGTCATCCCCGGAGCCCAAAAAATGTCTCATCCAAGCGTAACACCTGCGCGGACCTAAGTGTCGTGGAATTCGTGTTTACGTAAACCATGTCAGGAGATCTGGACGCCTCTCCTCCGCCGGCCCTGCTTCCCCTGTCATTCCGAGCGAGGGAGTCTGACGACCGAGTCGAGGAATCCCCACCGGGTGCGGAGCGAGCCACTCCTTTCGTTGTCGCTCCGAGCCTCGGGCGACTGGACCAAGGGTCGCGCGCTCCACCAGGGCGAGCACCTCAGGGCCCCTCCGTCGGCCGAGGACAGCCTCGAGCGCTGTCGAGGCATCGAACACCCGCCGGCGGCTCATCGATCGCGTTCTTGACGGATCGCCTCGACCGGATCGAGAGCGGTTTCGCGAGGTCCGTGTGTGAGCAGATCATTCCTGAGCCGAGCGGTCGTCTCCAGACAATCGAAGAGCTGTGTCGAGACGACAACTGACACAGGCCTCACCGTCGGGATTGAACACACTGGTCACGAGTCGCGATGAATGCCTGCGATGCACCGAGAACGACAACCTGCTTGCTGCCCACCTGTCGCTCGATCAGAATGCGCATCCGCGTCTTTTCCTCGTCCGGCATCTCCTGCCACTGCCGGCGGAGCACCATGCCAAGGAAGTTCTTGCCGTCGCGCTCGAGGTGGGAGGTCAGCTCGTCGGCGTAGACTGTCGGCAGGCCACCGTAGAAGCGAGAGGCCTCGGGGCGCACGTCGATGCAGGGAATCGCGAGGGGGCGTTGTGGTAGACCCTGCACTTCCATCGCCAGGAGACGTCCCGACTTGACGGGATTCATCGCTGCGAAGACGGCGACGGCGGCCAACGTTGTCACGAGCACCCACGTGACAGCGAGACGTCGCGCCCAGGCCGGCCCGTCGCCCGCGCGGAAGCGTCCGAGCGCTGTCGCGGACCCAACGGCGAGGGGTGCGCCAAGAATGAGTCCTCGCCAGGCCATGCCGGGGATCTCTTCCGGCAGCACGAAGCCGGCCAGAGTCAATGCGGTGCCAAGTGCGGCCAGAAAGACCGATGTGGACCACCCGACCCAACGCGGCAGCCCGTCCCGGCGCCACCGGGTGACAAAAAAACGCGCGGTGATGAGGGCCAGGGCAGGGTAGGCGGGTAGCAGGTAGAGGGCTCGTTTCGGCGGGATGACCGAGAAGAAGAGGAACAGTACCGCGAACCACAGCGCCGCCCGGACGAGACCGGGGTCCGCTCCATCCAGGTTCCTCCGTCGGAAGGCTCGCCACGTCGATCCGGCGGCGGCAACGGTGGCGAAGAGCCATGGCAGCAGCAGCGGCGCCATGTAAGTCGCGTGCTTCCACCAGGGTCCCGGGTGGCGGTCGACCTTGGTGATCCGGCCGACGTGCTGGTCGAAGAATAGCGCTTCGACGAGGCGGTGGTCCGCGAGACTTGCGGCGATGGCCCAAGTGAGCACCGGCACCACCGACAGCAGCAGCACCGTCGGCCAGACCCAGGGTCGAAGCCGAGCGCCCGACGGCCGCAACCCAGCGAGCCGCCAGGCACCCACCACGAGCAAGACGTTGACGTGGACCAGCGGACCTTTGGCGAGGGCGCCGAGACCCATGGCAATGCCACCGGCCAGCATCCAGCGCGTGCGGAGGCGTTCGTCGTCGGTGGGGTTGGTGAATGCGACGATGGCGAAGATGCAGAAGAAGTTGAGCAGCGGGTCGATTTGCAGGCGACCGCCGATCTCCACCACCATGGCGAAGGTCAGGTAGACGGCCGCCGCCCACGATGCCTCGATCTCGCCCCACCAACGTCGTGCCAGCAGGGAGATCAACCAGGCCGTGGCGAAGGTGGCGATGAGGTTCGGAACCCGCATCCAGAACTCGGACCAGTTGCTGAGCCAACCGAAGAGACCGGCCAGCCAGAAGAGCAGTGGCGGCTTGTCGGGGTAGAGGTTGCCGCAGAGGTGCATGACCAGGAAATCGCCGCGCTCGAAGATCTCGCGGGCGACCTGGGCGTAGCGGGGTTCGTCGGGTGCCCAGAGTTCGCGGACCCAGGCCAAAGCCACCATGGGCAGCATCATCCACCACCAGGTGATCGGTCGCAGCAGACGGGACGTACTCACTTGGCGGGTCAACGCGCTCGGGCCAGTCTCTTGTTGCGGATCAGCATCAGATTGCGAGTGTAGACCACCAGGCCCCCAGCCTGACCGAGGATGAAGACCGGGTCGCGCCGCAGGATGGCGTAGGTCAAGAGTATCAAACCGCCGCCGACCGAGAAGTACCAGAACGCCATCGGGATCACGGACTGCCTCTTCTTTTCCGACACCAGCCACTGGACGATGAACCGCATGGAGAACAGCGCCTGGCCGGTGAAGCCGATGATCAGGAAGAGGGTTGGAATCGCCTCGTTCATTTCAATCTCCAGCGGACCGTTCGGTCCTGCATCCACCGCACCCCAAGGGCATCCCTGAGTCCGCGCCAGGCGCGGTCGAGGGTACCGTACTTGCTCACGCCGGCCAGACGGTGGGTGTGGCGTACCGGCACCTGGATTACCGTGCCCCCGTGCATTTTCAGCAGTGTCGGCAAAAAGCGATGCATGCCGTCGAAGGGCGTCAGCTGTCGGACGGCCTCGCCGCGAAAGACTTTGATGGGACATCCGGTATCCTGAATGTTCTCGCGCGTCAGCCGATTGCGGACGCCGTTGGCGAAGATCGACGAGAATCGTTTCCACAGTCTGTCGCGGCGTTCGCTGCGAATGCCGACGACAGCATCGACCTGCTCACGTTCGAGCACGTCGATGAGCATGGGCAGGTCCTCCGGAAACGTCTGCAGGTCGGCATCCAGAAGGCCGACGATCGGTGAAACCGTCGCCGCGAATCCTGCCGCGAGCGCCGCGGATTGGCCGCAATTCTCGGCGAAGTGCAGCACGCGAACGTGGTCGTCACCATCGGTGACTGCGTCGAGCTTCTCGGAGGAGCCGTCGGTGGACCCGTCATCGACCAGCACCAGCTCCCACGAACGGTTCAGCCCGTTCAGGGTCACCCGCACTCGATTGACCAACGGATCGACACTATCGATCTCGTTGTACACCGGGACGACCATGGCGATCTGAATCGAATGTGAGTCCGTCACCGCGTGACTGCCTCCCTGCGCGACGGCGCTTGTCAACGAGTTTGAGACACCGGCCGCTCGAAGTGATTGTAGATCCTCCACTGGAGTGATCGAAAACCCTCATGTAGAGCACCTTCGGGAGCTTGGCGTCTTCGCGGCGAGCGCGATGGCCTGTCGACTGTCGACTGTCAACTCCGAAACCGGATCCGCTTGTACTCCCCCTTCAGCCAACGTTCGACGTCGGTGGTGTACCAGCGCGAGAACCGCCGGCCGGACGGGCCGCCGGCGAGCACGGTGTCGACGACGTCGGCGCCGAGGTCGGTGATGAAGCGCCACGAGGGCGCGAAGGTGGTGAGCCGGCCGTGGGCGGTGAACAGCCCGCCCTGGACGACGGTGGCGCGGCCGCCGGGCAGCTCGACGGGGCCAACGTCGAAGCCGAGCCAGCGCGGCAGCCGGCCGTCGAAGAAGATGTTGGTCAACGTCGTCGCGTGGCGGCGGCCCCACGGCATGACCCGGTACGGGTCGAGGTGGGTGAGGTGGTCGTCGAGGATCTGTCGCAGAACCGCCGCCTTGCCCGCCTCGCCCCACCAGAACGGATCCTCGCCGAGCAGCACCCGGTCGAAGAGGTGAAAGTAGTCGGCGACGATGCAGGTCTCGTCGACGAGCGCGTCCCACGCCTCGCCGCCGACCATGCGCTCGCCGATGACCCGGCGAAGCAGCGCGTGGTAGACCTCCTCGAACAGCGTGGCGCCGCGCGACGCGACGTCGTAGCGGCAGTTCCACCGGGTGAGGAGGCGGCCGGCCAGGGTGTCCGGGAGCAGCGGCCTCCATTGCTCGAGGAAGAGCCCGGCCTGGATCGAGGTCAGGTCGAGCTGGATGCGGCGCATGTCGTCGACCGTGTGCCCGGTCCCGGCCTCGAGCAGGGCGCGGATCCGGTCGTGGCGGTACGGGCCCATGGGCAGGTTGACCGCGAGCGGGCCGCCGGGCGGGTTGATGTCGTTGTTGGCGGTGACCAGGATACCGTCGGCCGGGTCGCGCTCGCTGTGGAGCCGCCGCGGCGAAACGACACCACGCCAGTGATGCTCGCTGTTCCACGCCGCAACCGGGTGGAGCCCCGAGTGGCGCCGGTCGGGCAGTCGCCCCGACTGCTGGTAGCCGATGGACCCGTCGCGGTCGGCGAACAGCCAGTTGGCCGAGATCGCCACATCTCGGGCGATCTCCTGGGCTGCGCGGACGGTGCCCGCCCGGGCGAGCCGGCGCAGGGCGCCGAGGCTCGCCGCGGCGCCGCCGTCGTGGCCCGACCACGCCCGGGCGAGGTAGAGACCGTCCGCGAGCTTGACGGTTGACGGGTCGGTCTCGAGCACGCCGATGTCGGTGGCGTGGATCGCGACGGTCTCGGCCGGGTGGTTTTTCCGTTCGATGGTTTCGACCCGCGTGGTGAGCCCGGCGAAGCCGTCCGACCGTCGACAGCGTCCGCCGACGAGCTCCTCGACGAAGAAGTCGACGAGGTCCATGAAGCCGTAGGTGAAGCCGAAGGACAGCTGCCGGGTCCGGCCCATGACGAGCCCCGGGACGCCGGGCATGGTGACCCCGACCCGGTCGTCGGCCGGGGTGTGGAGCACGGCCTCGGCCCACAGTGCGGGCAGCCGGTTGATCTCGAGGTGCGGATCGTTGCACTGGATCGGTGTTCCGGTTGCGGTGCGGCTGCCGGCCAGGGCCCAGTTGTTGCTCGCGGAGACCTTGGGGACGACGGGCGAGAAACGGAGCTCGCCGGGCAACAGCGGATCGAGGTGGGCGAGACGGCGGACGGCGTCGACCACCTCCGGCTCGAGCCCGTCGAGGTGCGGCCGGAACAGCCGCTTCAGAGCATCGACGGGGCCACCGTCGTGGATCACCTGGACGATGAACTTCTCGGCGTCCTGCTGCGACTGGGCGAGCCCGAAGTACGAGATGAGCTTGACCGTGAGCAGCGTGTCGGCGGCGGTCCACGGCGCGGGACGGTGGCGGACGAGAACGAGCTCGAAGGGACGTCGACGGTGCTTCAGGACGTCGTTGACCCCGGAGGAGTAGGCCTCGACCCAGCGGCGCGTTGCGGGATCGAGCTCGCCGATCTCGCGCTCGGCGGCATGGGCGAAGCCGAGGTTCCGCATGAGCCGGTCGATCGCGACCGTGCGGTCGTCGTCGAGCAGGCACTCGGCGAGCCGCCCCTGTCCGAGGATCCGGGCGGTCTCCATCTGGACCAGGCGGTCGGTCGCGTGGGCGGCGCCGAGGGCGCAGGCGAGGGCGTCGTCGTCGTCGGCCCACAGCTCGACAACGCCGTGATCGGTGCGGGTGGCTTCGAAAATCAGGTCGCCGATTTGCATCCGCCGCCGCCGTCGGGAGAGCTTCACACCAGATCCTCCGTGAAACTCCATCTTACGTCCAAGATAGCAGCCCGGCCCGTTCGGCCGGCGGAAGACTGTGCCTTCGGCGAACGTTCGGACATAATGAATCGCTGTAGGTCCAAGCGGACAGCCCGCCACAGGGTGTCCGCCGGCAAAACCGCCAGTTGAGGAGAGCCATGCGCCAGCCGTTTCGTTTCTCGCTGTTCACGCCGTTTCTGATCATCGCTGCGGCGTCGGCCGCGTCTGCCGCGCCGGACGACCGGCTCGACCGCGGCCTGCGGACGGTGACCGCCGATTCCCGACCGCTCGAGGCTGCCGCCCGGCTCGGGCACGAGGTGCGCGACGGCCGCCTCCAGGTGGTGATCACCGTCGCCGACGGGCGCAGCGCGTCGCTGGCTGCCGAGCTCGAAGCCCGCGGCGCGGTCTTTGTTCTCGAGGCGGCGGGCCGGGTCCAGGCCTTCGTGCCGCTCGATCTGCTTGCCGAGCTCGCGCGGCATCCCGATGTCCTCTATGTCGAACGCCCGCTCTATGCCGAGCTGCCGGAGCCCGGGCTCCGGGCCGCCGAGGACCGGCTCAAGCTGCTCGCGGTGACCTCGGAGGGCGTCGCCGAGATGAACGTCGCGGCCTGGCACTCCGCAGGCTTCACCGGACAGGGCGTCAAGGTCGGGGTCATCGACCTCGAGTTCGGCGGCTGGGAGGACCTGCTCGGTGTCGAGCTGCCGGCGGCGCCCGACACGACCTTCCGGGCGTTCGGCGGCGCGCAGTCGGGGGATGATCAGGTCCACGGCACGGCGTGCGCCGAGATCGTCCACGACGTCGCTCCCGATGCGAAGCTCTACCTGGCCGAGATCCGGACCACCGGCGATCTGTTCGCGGCCCTCGACTGGCTGGCGTCTGAGGGGGTCACCGTCGTGACGATGTCGGTCGGTTTCTTCGGCGCCGGCCCGGGCGACGGATCCGGCAGTCTGAACGACGCGATCACGACGTTCGCCGTCGCCGCGGATGCGCTGTTCATCACCTCGGCCGGCAATGAGCGTCGATCTCACTGGCAGGGCGCCAGCGTCGACGCCGACGGCAACGGTTGGGTCGACTTTTCGCCCGGCGACGACCTCAACGAGCTCTCGTTCTCGATGTCGTCCGGCGACCGGGTCGCGGTCAACCTGGTGTGGAACGACTGGTCGTCGCCAACCTCGGACTACAGCCTGCACCTGTTCAGGCTCGACGGCGGCGAGCCTCAGGAGGTGGCGTCGTCCGACCGTCCCCAGGGTGGACAGGGATGGCAGACGCCGGTCGAGCAGGTCTCGCACACCGCGCCCGACGGCGGCACCTTCGGAGTGCGGATCGACCGGACCGGCGTGGCCGGCCAGCATGATCTGGAGCTGTTCAGCCTCGACAGCGATCTCGTCGACAGGGTGGGTGACGGGTCGATCACGATTCCGGGCGACACCGCCGCGGCGATGGCGGTGGCGGCGGTCAGCTACAACTCACCCTACCGGTTCCGCAATTTCAGCTCGGCGGGTCCGGCCAACGGACCCGGCGGCAGCCTGACCGGCGGCGCCGTCAAGCCCGACCTGTCAGGATTCGACGGCGTGTCGACGGTGTCCTACGGCACCCGCGCTTTCTTCGGTACTTCGGCGGCGTCGCCCCACGTCGCCGGCGCGGCCGCGCTGGTGCGCGGCGCCGACCCGGCGCTCGATTTCGCCGCGGCCCGCTCCTTTCTCGAAGCGCGGGCGCCGGATCTCGGCCCGGGCGGCAAGGACAACGACTACGGTTGGGGCCGGGTCTTTCTCGGCCAGGTTCCGGGCGCGAGCTGCAGCTACGTCGTCGACCCGACCGCGGTCGCCGCGCCGGCTGCCGGCGGCCTCGGCCTGATCCGAGTGACCGCAGACGACGGTTGCCCGTGGACGGCGGCAAGCCTGGACGACTGGATTGCGGTCGCCCCGGCGTCCGGGTCGGGTACCGGCAGCGTCGGCTACGTCGCCGACGCCAACGACGGATCGACGAGTCGCGAGGGCGAGCTGCTGATCGCCGGCGTCACGGTTCTCGTCAGCCAGCCGGCCGACGGCTGTGCCTTCCAGCTGTCGCCCACCGGGCAGAGCTTTTCGGCGGGCGGCGGCAACGGCCTGTTCAGCGTCCAGACCGAAGCGGGATGCGCCTGGGAGGCGACCCCGGGTTCGGCCTGGATCGAGGTCTCCCAGGGCTCCGGTACCGGCAACGGAACCGTCGTCTACACGGTTGCGGCTCACCAGGGGACCGAGTCGCGGACAGGATCGATCACGGTGGTCGATCAGCTCTTCACCGTGACCCAGGCGGCGGTGCAGAGCCAGGGCCTCCAGATGGTGGCCGGAATCGCCGAGACCGAGGGGCTCGGGAGCACCCGGTGGCGGTCGGACGTCGCGATTCACAACCCGACCGGGACCGATGCGGTGGTCGAGCTCGACTACCGCCACGACGGCGGTGCCGCTTCGGGGACGGTGACGGTGGCGCCCGGCGGTCTGGTGGTGCTCGCCGATGCCGCCGGTGACTTCTTCGGCGTGCCCGACTCGGTGGGCGCCGTCGAGGTGTTTTCGAACACCGACGTCGTGGTCACCGCCCGCACCTTCAACGATGCCCCCAACGGCACCTTCGGCCAGTTTCTACCCGGAGTGACCGCCCAGGACGGCCTGACCGACGGCCGGGTCGGTGTGCTGTCGCAGCTGCGCAGCAGCGCCACCTTCCGGACCAACATCGGTTTCGTCGACCTCTCGGGCGCCGGCGCCGTGGCCCGGATCCGGCTGTTCGACGGCGCCGGCCTGCCGGTCGGCACGCCGCTTCAGGTCGCGGTCGATCCGCGCCGGATGAGCCAGGAGAACCGGGTGTTTCGGACCGCCGGCGCCGGCGACTGCACCGGCTGTTATGCGCTCGTCGATGTGGTCGGCGGACAGGGCTCGGTCTGGGCCTACGCGTCGGTCATCGACCGTGACTCCGGCGATCCGACGACCGTCCCGCTGACCGTGCTCGGGTCCGCCGCCGGCGGCAACGAGCGCTCCCTGGTCGCCGGTGTCGCCGAGATCGAAGGCGCCAACCAGACCCGATGGCGGTCAAACGTCGCGGTGCTCAACCTGTCCGGCGAGACCGGCATCGCCAACCTCCACTACCGCTACGGCGAGGGCGACGTCGACACCACGGTCACGCTGCTCGAAGGCGAGCTGCTCGAGCTCGAGGACGCGGCGGGTGTCTTCTTCGGCCGGCCGGACTCCGCAGGCGCCGTGGAGGTCGCGTCGAGCGTGCCGCTCATCGTGACCGCCCGGACCTTCAACGACTCGCCCGAGGGAACCTTCGGCCAGTTTCTGCCCGGGCTCGGCGCCGCACAGGTGCTGGCCGCCGGCGCGACCGGGATCATCAGCCAGCTCGCGAGCACCGCGGACGTCAGGACCAACATCGGCTTCACCAACTACAGCGGTGCAGACTGCAGGGTGCGGACCCGGCTGTACGACGCCGCGGGCGTCCAGCTGGCCATCCGGGGCTTCGACGTTCCGGCCGGCGGGTGGCTGCAGGAGAATCGGATCTTCGAGGTCAGCGGCGCCGGGCCGGTGCCGGCAGGCTACGTCACCGTCGAGGTGGTCACCGACGGTTGTCTGGTCTGGGCCTACGGCTCGGTGGTCGACAACGGTTCGGGCGACCCGACCACCGTCCCGGTCGTGGTCCGGTGACTGCGGGCGGACGGGAGGATCGATGGCGAAGCAGCGCATCGAGAGGATCGTCCGACCGGCATTCGGGGAGCGTAAGGTCTGGGGGCTCGTCCGAGGGCGGGAAATCGTCCATCTGGCGGAGGGTTCGTGCCGTTCTCCGGCCGAAGACGGTGCGGTGCTCGGACGGCTCGATCAGCTTGAGCTGGCCGCTCCGGTCGAGCCGACCAAGGTGGTCTGCGTCGCGCGCAACTACGCCGCCCACGCCGCCGAGCATCAGGCCGAGGTGCCGCAGGCGCCGCTGCTCTTTCTCAAGCCGCCCAGTGCCGTGATCGGCCCCGGGGCGAGCATCGCGCTGCCGCCCGAGTCGAAGCGGGTCGAGCACGAGGCCGAGCTCGCACTCGTCATCGGCCGCCGCTGTCGGCGGCTGACCGAAGCCGAGGCCTGGGACGCCGTGCTCGGCGTGACCGTCGCCAACGATGTCACGGCACGGGATGTCCAGCGGTCCGAGAGGCTGTGGACGCGGGGCAAGGGTTTCGACACCTTCTGCCCGGTGGGACCGTGGATCGTGACCGGCATGGATGAATCGGACGTTGCGGATCTTCGGGTCCGGTGCACCGTCAACGGAGAGCTCCGTCAGGACGGGCGGACGTCGGAGATGGTCTTCTCGCCGGCCTTTCTGGTCTCGTACATCTCGCAGGTCATGACCCTCGAGCCGGGAGACCTCGTGCTCACCGGGACCCCCGCCGGGGTCGGCCCCCTCGTACCGGGCGACACCGTCACCGTCGACATCGAGAGCGTCGGAATCCTGACCAATTCGGTCACCGCAGAGAGTTTCTAGCCCGGCCTTCTCACCAATCTCCGGCTGCAAGGCGCAATACACCATGATCTTCGGCACTCTCTCGATTCGCTCGCTCGACGTACCGCAAGGACGACTGCGCTCCCTCATCTTGCGAGAGCGCCGAATATCAAGGCGTCTTGCACCTTTCGCTACGGACCTTGGTGAGAAGTCCGGGCGAGTTCTCAGTTCTGAGTGTTGAGTTCCATCACACGGAACAACCATCGCCGTGGAATCACCCTGCGATGGAAACTAAAAACCAAAAACCAAAAACTGAGAACTAAGAACTCGTCGTGAGGGCAACCGCCTCCATCTCGATGACGGCGCCGAGGGGCAGGGCGCCGACCTGGAACGCGGACCGCGCCGGCGGTGCCGACGGGAAGTACTCGGCGTAGACCGCGTTCATTCGCTTGAAGTCGCCGAGATCGGTCATGAAGACCGTCATCTTGACCACGTGCTCGAGCCCGCTGCCGGCCGCCTCGAGCACGGCCCGGACGTTGTCGAGCACGCGCCGCGTCTGGTCCTCGATGGGCCCGTCGACGAGGGCTCCGGTGGCCGGATCCACCGGGATCTGACCGGCGGTGAAGATCAGGTGATCGGTGCGGATCCCCTGCGAGTACGGTCCGACGGCGCTTGGCGCCCGATCGGTGGCGATGATGTCACGTGTCATGTCCCGTTCTCCTTGTCCCGAAGTGCCGCGAGTTCCCGCAGCCGCTGCCACTCGTCGAGGTACCGCTCGAGGTGGCGGCGCCCGCCCTCGATCTCCGCCGCGACCAGCTCGGCCACGCGCTGCTGCTCCTCGGCGTACGCGGTGTCCGAGAAGTGGCCAGCGAGGTGGGCGATCCGCAGCCACACGAGGTAGGTGGTGAGCGCGTCGAACTCGTTGTACTGGACGATCCGGTCGAGCTCGCCGTCGAGCCAGAGGCGAGCCACGGCGTTGCCGTCGATCTCCATCTTGCCGGGGATGCCGCACTGGACCGCGATCTCGTGCAGGCTCGGGTTGGCCAGCCCCCATCCGCCGACAATCTCCTTGAGGTCGATGTTCCATTCGCTGGCGCGGGCGAAGTAGTCGATGCCCTCCCACGGCTTGTTCGGGCGCTCGCAGAAGCCGGGAGCCGCGAGCCCGAGGATGATGCCCCGCTGAATCAGGATCTTGAGGTCGGAGTGGTGGGAGTTGAAGCCGACGATCTGAGGGCGTTTGGCGCCGAGGGCGTCGAGAAAGGCGCCAACGACGGCTGCTTCGGCGGTCTCGGCGGCACTGTCGGTGTCGCGCGGCAGCGAGACCAACGCCAACGAGACCCGTCCGTCGGGTCCGGTCCGGCGCTCCACGGCCGCCACCGACACGACCCGGCACAGAACGGTCTTGAGAAACGGCGTCGGGTCGTCCTCGGTGGCGCCGCCCTCCCGCCACATGCGATTCATGATCGCCTCCGGGTCGGAGACGTCGTCGCCGAGGCCATGGACCAGGCGACCGGCGAGGGGATCGGGCACCCATTCGAGGTCGAAGGCCCACACCCGTGGCTGCACCGATTTGAACATCTCAGTCTCCCGACGGTCGGACGCCGGGATGGCGCCGGTGGGCGAGTTCGGCCGCTGCGACGGCGTCGATCAGGAGCAGCAGACGATTCATCGGCGGCATGAGCTCATCCGGCAGCGAGCAGGCAGAGCACCGCGATTGCCGCGAAGACGATCCACGACAGGTGGCGGGCCCTGGTCGTGAACAGCGCGAGGACGGCGCTCAGCACGAAGGTCTGGGCGATGGTGAAGACAACCGCTTGGCCGGCCCGGAGGCCGGTCACCGCTCCGGAGAGCAGAAACAACACCGAAGCCAGCCCAATCCAGGCGACGGTCGTCAGGTGCCACCCGAAGCGCAGGGTCTGCCGGGTGAACGAGTCGTCGCCGAACAGAATCGGCAGGTCGGTGCGGCGGAGCAGTCTTGAGATGATGTACCGCTCGCCGAGCCACGAGTGGGCGGCGCCGGTGGCGAGGGTGAGCGCGGCGGCGCAGGCGAGCAACCAGCTCATCGGGGGTCCTCCCACCGGCATGGTAGCGCACACGAAACACCCCGCGACTGCGAAACTGTTCGTGCAACCGAATTCTCAAT
>CAZXMW010000049.1:0-24573 GCA_964641415.1 uncultured Thermoanaerobaculia bacterium
CAAGGAATTACGCGGATTCAACAGCGCCGACACAGCGGGGAACTTCAGTCTAAAACGCGAGCTGCACCATGGCGCGGATGCGGGTGTCGACCTGGTCGGGCGCCTTGGCGATGGGCGTCGCGTCGCCGTCGATGACTGCGTCGGGGTCGGCAGTAAACTCGCGCACCAGGCGCGACACGTCGACGATGACCCGGTTGTTCCAGCCGGGAATGAAGACGCTGACCGCGGCGCTGACCTCGGAGATCTTCGCCTCCAGGGCCGGGGTCCAACCGTCGCCGGACCGAACCTCGGGGATGCCGAGCCCCGAGTCGACGGCCGTGCGGTACGTTGGGTTCTTCAGGCGCTCGATCTCGGCGTAGCGCGCCCGCACCTCCCAGGCGCCGGGGACGACGAACCAGCCGATGCTGGCTCGCCAGCCCTCCCGGTCGAAGTCGTCGGGCAGCGCGGCGTAGTCGAAGGACTCGGCGCCCAGCTCGAAATCCACCGACCAGCCCTGCCAGCGGGCGAGCACCGCGAGGTTGGCGCCCTGCTCGGAGAAGGCGGAGCTCTCGACCGTCCGGTCCCGATAGAGCGAGCCGATGACCCCGAGCTTGAAGCGGTCGCTGCCCTCGACGTCGCCGACCACCCGCCAGTCGACCCAGCCCCACGGGTGGTAGCCGACCCGCACCGAGGTCAGGTGCTGATTGCCGAAGTTGGACAGACCTGTGGTTCCGCGGCCCTGCCAAACCCCGAGCTGGTACTCGAAGGTGGCGGAGTCGGCCGACCCCCGCCGGCCCTGGAGCTGGAGGCCGGTCGACCGGTAAAGGTTGAGGCCGCCGGTGGCAAAGCCGGTAGGCGCGAACGAGCTGAGGCCGAAGCGCGCGGTGCCGCCGCCGGGGTAACGGGGGCCCGGCTCGGTGGCCTGGCCGACGTCGATGTCGGTCTCGCCGTACATGATCGACCGTTCGACCATGCCCAGGAACGCACCGGAATTGAGCATCTCGAGGCCGTAGGCGATCTTGTTGCGGCCGACCCCGAGGCGCAGCAGGTCCGAGAACTCGTACTCGATCCAGAGGTCGTGGGCGTTGACATCCTGGCTCGGCTCGAGCTGGAGGTGCACGGAGTAGGTGAGCCGCGGGCTGCCGGCATGGCCCGAGAAGTACAGCCGGGCCCGCCGGATGTAGAAGTTCGCGTAGTCCTCGTCGTTGAATCGGGCTCCGGGGTCGTAGTCGACGTAGGTCCATCGCGTCTGCAACAGCCCGTTGAGCCGAAGCGAGAACGCGCCGCCGCAGGTTTCGAAGCAAAGGCCCCGGTCATACCCGGCCAGAATCGAGCCGAGAGCAGCCTCCTCCCCGGCGCCGCCGTCGTCGGCCGCGAGCGGACCGGCAGCACTCAGGAAGAACGCCGCAACAGCAGCCAGACAGATCGAGAGCTCCCGCATCAACCCCCCACCGTGGAAGTATATCCGGCCTTGTCCGAGTTTTCACAAGGTGCGTCGCTGAACGAACCGACCGGGGCGCTGACATTTGGTCGATCTCGATCCCGTTCCCGGGTGGCCGACGATCGGGATCGGAGACGGATCCGGGCGGTACGCGGGCTCTGCTAGGAATCGATGTTGATTTCGAGGTTCTTGATCTTCTCCCACAGCGTCTTGCGGGAGATCCCGAGCAGCTCTGCGGCCTCGGCTCGCCGCCCGTCGGTCGATTGCAGAGCGGCCCGAATGGCCTCGACCTCGGCACGCTCGACGGCTCGCTGAATCGGCTCAACCCGAGCCTTGGCCGGCCGTTCCGTCTGGCTGTCCTCGCCACGCAGCGCAACCGGCAGCTCGTCGACCGTGATCAGCTTCCCGCGGCAGAACAACACCGCGCGCTCGACAACGTTGCGCAGCTCGCGAACGTTGCCCGGCCACGCGTGGTCCTCGAAGAGCTCGAGCACCTGATCCGAGAAGCCCTCGATGTCGCGCTGGCGCTCGCGGGAAAACTCGACCAGGAAAGCATGGGCGAGCAGCGAGATGTCCTCTCGGCGATCCCGCAGCGGCGGCAGGTGGATGGCAACCGTGTTGACCCGGAAGTACAGGTCTTCGCGGAACCGGCCGGCGGCAATCTCCTCCTCGAGAGGGCGCAGCGAGGCCGAGACGAAGCGAACGTCGACGTCGATCGGCCGGTTCGAGCCGAGGCGCTCGATCTGGCGCTCCTGAAGCACTCGCAGCAGCTTGACCTGGAAGCTCAGCGGCAGCTCGCCGATCTCGTCGAGAAACAGCGTACCGCTGCTTGCCGCTTCGAAGCGTCCGATTCTCCGCTCGCTGGCCCCGGTGAAGGCGCCCTTTTCGTAGCCGAAGAGCTCGGACTCGATGAGGGACTCGGGCAGCGAGGCACAGCTGACCCGGATGTAGGGCTTGGCGCGCCGCGACGAGTTGAAGTGGATCGCGGACGCGACCATTTCCTTGCCGGTTCCGCTCTCGCCGTGGATCAGCACCGAGGCGTCCGAGTCCGCGACCAGGCGGATCAGCTCGAAGACCTCCTGCATCCCCTTGGATCGTCCGATGATCGACGAGAACGAGTGGCGCTGCTCGAGCTGCTCCTGCAGCCGGACATTCTGCTCGCGCAAGATCCGTACCGAGCACACGTTGGAGATTCGAACCACCAGCTGGGCCATGGAGAACGGCTTGGTGATGAAGTCGGAAGCGCCCTCACGCATCGCCTCGACGGCGCGGTCGACGGTTCCGTGGGCTGTGATGATGAGCACCGTGGTCTCGGGTTGCAGCGCCTTGATCCGCTTGAGCAGCTCCATGCCGCCGAGCTTGGGCATCACCAGATCGGACAGCACCACATCGTGAAGGTGCTGCTCGAACAGCGCCGCGCCCTTGACGCCGTCCTCAGCGACATCGACCGTCCATCCCTCCTTGCGCAGCGCGTCGGCCATGGTGATCCGCAGCAGCGGCTCGTCCTCGACGATGAGCAGGCGGTGGCCGCCGATCTTCACGCCGACTCCGCGACGCCCCGGCGGCCGGCCGGCAGCGGCAGCTCGACCCGGAAGACGGTGCCGACGCCCTTCGTCGAGGTCACCTCGATGGTCCCACCGTGCGCGGTTGTGATGGTGTCGCTGACGGACAGTCCGAGACCGGTGCCCTCCCCGACCTCGCGAGTGGTGAAGAACGGATCGAAGATCCGCTCGCGGATTTCGTCGGAAATCCCGGTTCCGGTGTCGCGGACCTCGGCGCTCACCGCGGCCTCGCCGACCCGCGTCCGCAGGGTCAGCTCGCCGCCGCGGGGCATCGCCTGAACGGCGTTGAGGACGAGGTTGAGGAAAAGCTGCTCCATCTGGAAGTGATCGGCCAGGACGACCGCGCCGCTCGGGTCGAGATCGAATCGGACCTCGATGTCGGCCCGGCGCAACTGATAGCCTACCAGTTCCACGACGTGCTTGAGGTTGTGGTTGAGCGAGGTTTCCTCGAGGCTCATCTCTCGCTGGCTCGAGAAATTGAGCAGTGTGTTGACCGTCCGCTCAATGCGGTTGAGACCGTCGACAATGAGATCGAGATAGCGTCCCTGGGCCTCGAGGTCCTCCGGGTCCGCCTTCAGGTTCTCGACGCAGGCGAGGACGCCGGCGAGCGGATTGTTGACCTCGTGAGCGACTCCGGCTGCCAGAGTGCCGACCGCTGCCATCTTTTCGGTGTGGGCGAGCTGGGCCCGCTGGGCCTTTTCGCGATCCCGCGCCGCCTCGAGCTCGTCCATCATGCGGTTGAAGGCGTCGGCGAGCTCGCCCACCTCATCACGACTCCGGGCCGGAGCGCGGACCCCGAGATTGCCTTCGGCGGCCCGCTTCATAGTTTGGTTGAGGTTGAGGATGGGTCGGATCAGCGTCTCGACATAAAGCGCCGTCAGAATCGAGTTGACGAGCATCAACATGATTGCGGCAAATACCGCTCGGCGCGCCAGCGCCGCAACCCGCCGCTCGACCGGTTCGAGCGAGAAACCGATGGCCAGCGAGCCGAGAAAGGCGCCCGGGTCGCCGAGGGTGGTCCGCACCTCGAACAGACGATCGCCGCCGACGCCGCTTCGAAAACCGGAGACCGGTCCCGCCGTCACCGCCTCGGGACCGAGCGCGCGTGGGAAGAAGCCTCCGATGAGCGGCCGGTCGGTGGCGCGGATCACGCGGCCGTCCGGATCACAGACGACGACATACCGCATCAGGTCGCGGTTGCGCTCCGAGATCCTCGAGATGCTGGTGTCGATGAAATCGGGGTCGCCGACCGGCTCGACCTCCTCCTGGACGAGGGCGTCGGTGATCAGAATTCCCATGACCTCGGCGATGCTCCGGCCGCGCTGCTCGATGGCCTCGAGCTGGGAGGAGCGCTCGTGCACCATGGCGAACAGAGTCACAATGGTCATTGTGGCCGCGATCAGGGTGTTCGAGTACAGGAAAAACCGGGCGCGCAGACCGAGCCGGATCACGACGCACCGCCCGGCGAAGGTCGGCGGTAACGGCGCGGCCGACGACGGCGCTCCGTCGGGCACGAGCCCCGGTCAGCTGCCGCCGTCAACAATCCTCGCCACCAGCTCGCTGCATTCGGTTCCCCGCCCGAGCGAACGCACCCCCCGCCAGCCGCGCTCGCACGCTCTCGCCGCGGTGTCGTCTCCGACACAATATGCAGGGCCGTCCTCGGCCCATGTGCCGCCTCCTCGCTCCTCGTGCAACCAGTCGACATCGGCGGGAGTCGTGACGACGCAGCCGGTGATCGGCAGCGCACCCATCACGACCCTCGCCGCCGGGCTGATCGGAAACGGGACCGCCACCACGTCGGCGCCGGCGTCCTCGAGCCGTCGCACGACGGCGGCCGCAGCAGCCGGCACGACCAGCCGGTGTCCCGCCAGGGGCAGCCGGCTGAACCAGTCGAGCTGCTCGCTGTGTCGGACCGTGGGACCGATGGCGAACAACGCCGGCGGCCCGAGCCCGGCGTCGGTCACCGCTCGATGCAGCTCAGAGACGGTGGAGACCACGTGCTTCTGAGCGGCGGTGGTCCCCTGCTCGACCATGGCGGCCGGCGTGTCGGGGTCCATGCCCGCGGCCAGCAGCCGGCGAACCACATCGGGCAGCGCGGTGACACCCATGTAGCCGACGATGGTCGCGTGCTCGTCCTGAGCGAGCAGATCCCACCGGACCTGCTGGCCATCCTCCTTGATCGCCTCGTGAGCGGTGAGCAGGGTGAGCCGGACGGCCTCGCGCCGGTGGGTGACCGGAATTCCGGCCCACGCCATGGCGGCGACACCCGAGGTCACGCCCGGTACGACCTCGAAGGCGAGGCCTTCGGCCTCGAGCACCTCGGCCTCCTCGCCACCGCGGCCGAAGACGTAGGGGTCGCCCCCCTTGAGCCGAACCACCCTTTTGCCTTGGCGCGCGAGCCGCACCAGCAGCGCGTTGATCTCTTCCTGCGGGATCGGGTGATTGCCGGCCACCTTTCCGACCGCGTGGAGCTCGACGTTGTAGGGCAGATCGCAGGGCAAGGCAGGCGCAGCGAGCCGATCGTAGACCACGGCCTCGGCCTCCAGCAACCGCCGTCGTCCGCGCGTCGTCAGCAGTCCCGGGCACCCCGGCCCGGCACCGACGAGGGACACCAGGGGCGGGTCCCGCGAGTCGTCCCGACAGACCCCGGGTCGGTCGGTACGGCCGTCGACAGCCTCGAGGTGATCGACCGGCACAGCCAACCACTCGGCCTCCTCGGCCGCGGTGGGCACTCGAACCTTGAGCCCGTCGCCGTCGACCGTCGCGGCGAAGAACAGGTCGAACAGCGCCTCCCGACCGGCCGGCGTCAGCTCGAGCCGGAGGACCCGGCTGCGAAATCGACCCGCCGCCTCAATCCACTCCGCCCACTCGGCGCCGAGTCGCCGGTCGAGCAGCTGACGCAGACGTCGGGCCACGAAGGGCGCTTCGCCGGCCGACGAGATCGCGAGCTGCAGGGGGCCGCGGCGGACCCGGGCCGGCAGGTGAAAGGCGCACAGTTCGGGATCGTCGGCCACGTTGACCCAGACCCCGGCGCCATCGGCGTCGGAATAGACCCGACTGTTGACGTCGCGGTCGTCGGTCGCAGCGATCACCAGAGCGTACCGGACGGCCTCGCCGGCGCGATACTCCCGACGCTCGAGAGTCAGCCGACCCTCCGCGGCCATGGCGGCCAGCGCGGGCACGACCTCGGGAGCGATCACCGTGACCTCGGCGCCCTCGTCGAGCAGACCGACGACCTTGCGAAGTGCGACGCCGCCGCCGCCGACCACGAGGCAAGGTCGCCCCTCGACGTTCAACACGACCGGATACATCGCCGCTCACCCTCCAACATCCGCCGGCGCCGAAGCGCGCACGGCGGAGTGTACCACCACGGTCAACCGGGACCCGTCGTTGCATCAAGGGCCGCTGATCGGCAGAATGGCACACGATGGATCCTGTCGCCGACGTCGTCATCCCCGCAGTGACCTTCCTGCTCATGTTCGTCGTCGGGCACGGGTTGACGTTGACCCAGCTCGGCCGCTCCGCCACTGACCTGCGCGCCGTGGCGACCGCCACGCTCGGCCAGCTGATCCTGCTGCCAGCGCTCGCGACGATCATCGTCCTGGTCATGAAACCGCCACCGTCGGTGACCGCGGGCCTCGTGCTCGTCGCCGCCAGTCCGGGCGGCACGCTGTCGAACTTCTTCAGCCACCTCGCCCGGGCGAACACGGCCCTGTCCGTCACGTTGACCGCGATCAGCTGCCTGGTCTGCATCGTCACCATGCCCGCTCTGGTGACCGCCGGGTTCTTCTTCTGGCTCGGCGACCAGCCCGACTTTGAGGTGCCGACCCGCCTGATCGCGATGCAGCTGCTGGTGCTCGTCGGAGTGCCGGTGTTCGCGGGTATGGCGGTCCGGCGTTGGCGGCCCGAGCGGGCAGCCGCCCGCAACCGTCTTCTGCACCGGCTGAGCCTGGCCACGCTGGTTGTTCTCGTTGCTTACGTGGTGGCCGACCGGTTGCCGTCGATCGTCGCGGACCTGAGAATCCTGGTCGTCGTCGCGGTGGTGTTCACCGTGCTCGGCATGGTGGGCGGCGCCGCGCTGGCCTGGGTCACCGGTCGACCGGCCGCGGACCGTCTCACCTATCTGATCGAGTTCCCCTGCCGCAACCTCGCCCTCGCGATGGTCGTCGCGGTGACCGCATTGGGCCGGCCCGACTTCCTGGGCTTCGCCGCGGTTCTGCTGCTGGTGCAATCGCTCGCGTTGCTCGGCCTGATCGCCTTCCTCCGCCGCGACGGCGACGGCGATTCGTGACCAGGTCGACCGACGCCGGTCAACCGTTCGAACCGCCGTCGCCGATGCCGGAAAGGGCACGCACCCGCCAGCTCATGCCCCCGCCGAGGTAGCGCGCTGCGACGCCGCGACCGGCCAACCAGCGAGCGACCTCCGCGGAGCGGGTGCCGTGGGCGCAGACCACGACGAGCGGTCCGCCAGAAAGGTCGGCAAAGCGCGTGCGGACCTCGGTGAACTCGATCTCGGTCACGGCACCGACGCTCAACGGGCGCTCGGCGCGTTCCTCGTCGACCCGCACGTCGAGCACGGTCTCGCCCGACAGGCCGGCCAACGGCGACAACCCCTCGATGCCCTCGAGTTGATTCTCGGCCGCGCACGCGAGCACCGTCAGGGGGTCGAGAGCGGGCGCGTAGGGAGGCGCATAGGCGTGCTCGATGGCGATGAAATCGTCGACCGTCGCCTGGCGGAGAATCAACTGGGCCGCCACGTCGATCCGTTTCGCCACCTCGCCCTCTTCGCCGACTCCCTGGACTCCGAGCACCCGCCGCGTCGACGGATCGTAGACCATGGCGAGCAGGATCAGCCGGGCCTCGGGCCAGTAGTGAGCGCGATCCTCGGCGCTGACGAAGACCGACCGGACGCCGAGCCCGTCGGCGCCGAGTCGCGACGCCGTCAGCCCGACCGAGGCGACGTTGAAGTCGAAGACCTTGACCGCAGCAGCGCCCGCCACCGCACCGAAGGCGTCGTCACGACCCGCGAGCACGGAACCCAGAGCCCGGCCTTGGCGGTTGGCGAGCGAGCCCAGCGGCAGAAAGACGGGACCGCCGGTCACCACGTGGCGAACCTCGGCGCAGTCTCCGGCCGCCCAGACGTGCGGCACCGAGGTCTCCATCCGGTCGCCGATCCGGATCGCTCCGGTCGGACCGAGGCCGACCCCGGCCGAGCGCGCGAGCTCGACCATGGGACGCACGCCGACCGCAACCACCACGACATCGGCCCGGATCTCGCGACCGGCGGCATGCAGCGTCACGCCTTCGTCGTCGGGCTCGAACGCCTCGACAGGCGACCGGGTCACGACCCGAACGCCCTGGCTTTCGAGGTGGCGGGCAATGACCTCGCCGAGCTCGGGGTCGAGGATCTCGGGCAGCGGCGTCGGCGCCGCCTCGACCAGGGTGACGTCGGCGCCCCACAGCGAGCGGAAGGCCTCGGCGACCTCACAGCCGACGAGCCCGGCACCGACCACGGCGACCTCACCGATCGTCCCCTGCATGAGGCCCATCTTGAGCGGCTTGACGTCATCCCAGACGTGGAAGGTCCGGACCCGTTCATGGTCGGGTTGCCCCGGCAGCCGGCGAGGCTCGGCGCCGGTGGCGATCACCAGCTCGTCCCATTCGACGGTCCGCCGGCCGTGCTCGTCGGCGATCGTCAGCTGCCTGGTGTCGGTGTCCACCTCCTCCGCTCGCCAGGGAGACAGAATCTCGACGCCCTTGGCGTCGGCGAAGTACGCCGAGTCACGCTCGGCGCCGTATGGGGTCCGACGCAGCGCGGTCAGCTCCTCGATGTCGCCCGACAGCACATAGGGCATGCCGCACGCGCCATAGGAGAACACCGGCTTGGCCTCGACCACGGTCACCGGCCAGTCCGGTTGCAGCCGCTTGACGCGGCAGGCGCACCTCAGCCCGGCGGCCGAGGCGCCGACGATCACGATGCGTTGGCTTGATTCACTCATCTGAGCTCTCCCCAAAAAACCGCCCCCGACCGCGGCGGGTCGGGGGCGAACAGGATTCCGTCGCGAGGGCTCGGCCCGAGCTATTCGGTTCTCATCTGCCCCCGGACCTCGAGTGCGATCTTGTACAGCGCGGTGACGATGAGCAGCCCTCCGGCGTAGATCGCCAGGCTGATGGTGAGCTCGGGGAAAGTCGGGGAGTAGCCGACGACCTTGCCCAGCGGCGACGGCACGAAGCCGGCGATCACCATGCCCAGACCCTTGTCGATCCAGAGCGAGCCGAAGACCGCAATGCAGCCCACGATCAGCGTCGACTCGGAGCGGCGGGTCTTCGGGTTGACGAGGATCACCAGGGAGACGATGGCGAGGATCACCGACAGCCACATCCAGGGCGCCATGGTGGTGTTGCCCTCGATGCCGGTGAACAGGAACTCGAAGTGGTGAATGTGCTCGGGAATGTTGCTGTACAGAGCCGTGAAGACCTCCATGAGCACGAAGAAGACGTTGATGATCATGGCGTAGGTCACGATCTCGGCGAGCTTGTTGATGGCCTCCTTGCCGGGGTCGAACTTGGTCAGCCGGCGCACCACGAAGGCGAGCAGGATGAGCAGCGCCGGACCGGCGGCGAAGGCGGACGCGAGAAACCGCGGCGCGAGGATCGCGGTCATCCAGAACGGACGGGCCGCGAGACCGGAGTAGAGAAAAGCCGTCACGGTGTGGATCGAGACCGCCCACGGGATCGACAGGATGATGATCGGCTTGATCCACGTTGGCGGCGGCTCGCCGCGCCGCTCGGAACTCAGGGTGACCCGGCTGATGAGAATGTTGAGCACCAGGTAGCCGCCGAGGGCGACGGTGTCCCAGAACATCATGGAGTGCGGGGTCGGGTGGAGGAAGACGTTGAGAATCCGGTCGGGACGCCCCATGTCGACGAAGATGAAGCTCATGCACATGATGACCGCCGCGATGGCGAGGAACTCGCCGAGAATGGTCATCCTGCCGAAGGCCTTGTAGTTGTGGAGGTAGTACGGGAGCACCACCATGACCGCCGACGCGGCGACCCCGACCAGGAAGGTGAACTGGGCGATGTAGAAGCCCCAGACCACGTCCCGGCTCAGGCCCGTGATGGTCAGACCGGCATGAAGCTGCCAGAACCAGCACGCCGCACCGGCGCCGATGATCACCAACAGGAAGAAGATCCACGTCCAGTACGCGCGGTTGCCCGTCAGCGCTTTCTCAAGCATGGCCGCCCTCCTCCGTCACTTCGACAACGGCCGCCGGTGCGACCTCCTGGAGGGTCCGCGGGTCGTCGATGATGTAGTAGACCTCGGGCCTGGTACCGAGGCCCGGCTTGCGCCGGATCGCCATTTTCTCGGTGAGGATCTCGCGGACCTTGGAGCTCGGGTCGTTGAGGTCGCCGAACACGATCTCGTCGTTGTCACAGACCTCGACGCAGGCCGGCTGGAGGCCGCGGGCGAGCCGCTCCTCGCAGAAGGTGCACTTCTCGACCACGCCCCGCATCCGGGTCGGGTAGTCGATGGTGGGGTCGTCGAGAACCTTACGGGGGTCCATGTAGTTGAAGGACCGCGAGCCGTACGGGCAGGCCACCACGCAGTAGCGGCAGCCGATGCAGCGGTGCCAGTCCATCATGACGATGCCGTCGGACTCCCGCTTCCAGGTCGCCTGGGTCGGGCAGACCCGGGTGCACGGGGGGTTGTCGCAGTGGTTGCACAGCAGCAGGGTCGGCTTACCCTTGAGGTCCTCGCGGATGAAGTGGAACTCCTGGGAGTGGAACGCGGTCTCGAAGTCGTCGGCCCAGATCCACTTGATGGCGTTTTTTTCGTCGTCACCGAAGTCCGGGACGTTGTGGACCTTGTGGCACGCCTCGATGCAGCGCTCGATGAGCGCGTCGTCCCGGGAGAACTTGCGCAGGTCGATCACCATCGCCAGCCGGACCCCGTCGGTCGACGGCTCGCCGTGGGTTGCGGCCTGGGCGGCGTGCCCGGTGGTCGCCTTGACCGCCGACACACCGGTCGCGCCCAGCGCGGTGAGGCCGGCCAGCTTCAGGAAATCACGTCGGTTCCCGTCCATCAGTTGGCCTCCTTGGGTTCAACGTGGCAGTCCCAGCAGTAGGGTGAGACCGCCAGATAGTCGTGGCATGCGTCGCAGAACTCGGCCTTGTTGGCGTGGCAGTCCATGCAGGTGCGTGACAGGCTCATGTCGTACACCTTGCCGTTCGAGGTGCTGACGTAGTCGCGCATCCCCGTGCGGACTACGTCGTCCCGCCACTCGCTGAGAAGATCCATGTGGCTCGAGCGCATGTACTCGATCGATTCGACGCACTCGGTCGAGCCGTTGGTCGGCAGCTGGATTTCGGGTGCTTCGGGAGTCTCCGCGGTCACGGCGTTGAACCACAGCGGCGAAGTGGCGAGCGCCACGAAGACCACGAGCCCGAGGATGATCTTGCCGGCGTCATACATCGGTGGTGCCCTCCGTTTCTTCCTTCAGAGGCTCACCCCGGAGGTTGAGCTTCCTCTCTCCCTCTCCGTCCATGACCAATGCGTTGGCCACCAGCTCGTGAACGCCGCTGATCTCGACCCCCGGCGCCCAGTAGTCGGCGAGCGGCGGCAGGGTGGCGCGGTCGATGGCGCAGATGCAGCTCATGAGATTGACGCCGTGCTCCTGCTGGACGTGCCGGAGGGCGTTGCCCCTCGGCAGACCGCCGCGCAGGCGCATCTCCATGTTCTCGTCGTTGCCGAGCCCGGCGCCGCCGGCGCAGCAGAAGGTGTGCTCCCGGATGGTGTTCTCCGGCATCTCGAAGAAGTTGTTGCAGACGTTGCGAAGAATGTAGCGCGGCTCCTCGAACAGACCGAGGGCGCGGGCGGGGTTGCACGAATCGTGGAAGGTGACGCGGTACCTGTCGTTGCGGCTCGGGTCGAGCTTGATCTTCTTGTTCCGGATCAGGTCGGCGGTGAACTCGCAGATGTGGACCATCTTGGTCGAGCGCGCGTTCTCGAAAACCGTGCCCGTGATCGGCGACCGCGGCACCTCGAGAAAGTCGGCCGGACCGTTCATGGTGTCCATGTACTGGTGCATGACCCGCCACATGTGACCGCACTCACCGCCCAGGATCCATTTGACACCGAGCCGTTTGGCCTCGTGGTAGATCTTGTAGTTGAGCTTCTTGATGGTCTCGTGCGAGGTGAACAGCCCGAAGTTGCCGCCCTCCGACGCGTAGGCCGACAGGGTGTAGTCGAGCCCGAGCTGTTGGAACAGCGTCAGGTATCCGACGAAGGTGTAGGTTCCCGGATCGGCGAAGTAGTCCGCCGAAGGAATGATGAAGAGAATCTCCGCACCCTTCTTGTTGATCACCGGGTCGACGTGAATGCCCACGTCGTCCTCGAGCTCTTCACACAGAAACTCGACGTTGTCCTTGAAGGTGTGGGGCTGGATCCCCAGGTGATTGCCGGTGCGCTGGCAGTTGGCGACCGGCTCGATCACCCAGTTGATGTTGAGTCCGACGAGCATCATGAGCTCCCGGGCCATCATGGTGACCTCGGCGGTGTCGATACCGTACGGGCAGTACACGCTGCAGCGCCGGCACTCGGTACACTGGAAGAAGTAGTAGTACCACTCCTTGAGCACGTCCTCGGTCAGCTTCCGACCGCCGGCGAGCTTGGCGCCGCCAAAGGCGCTGAGGATCTTGCCGGTGGTGGTGAAGTCGTTGCGGTAGATCGACCGCAGGAGCTCCGAGCGCAGCACCGGCATGTTCTTGGGATCGCCGGAACCGATGAAGAAGTGGCATTTGTCGGCACACGCGCCGCACCGGACGCAGGTGTCCATGAAGACCCGCAGCGAGCGGTACTTGTGCAGCCGCTCCTTGAATCCGTCATGGATGATCTGCTGCCAGTTCTCGGGCAGCTTCCAGTCCTCTTCGGTGGGCGACCACTCGCGCGGGTTGGCGTAACCCATGTACTCGAGGTTCTTCGCGACCCCCGGGTAGGACCAGGTCCCCCGCCGGTCCTCGAAATCGACGCTCGGGTCCATCCAGTTGCGTCGCGGCGGGTCGAGATCGATCTGAATCAATTCTTGAGGTGACTTCTCCGCCATGGCTCACTCCTTGTCCAGGGCATAGCCGGAGGCCACCAACTTGTCGCGGAACTCTTCCTCCCACTCGGCATAGGTGTGACCGATGATCGGAGGGTTCCACGGGTTGACGTGGCGTTTGGCGCGGTTGTTGTTGGCCATGTTGCGGGTCGGCGACAGAAACACGCCCGGTGCGTGCAGCAGCTTGGAGAACGGGAAGTAGACGAAGAGCGCACTGACCAGAAAGACATGGATGAAATACCAGGGTCCGACACCGGTTGGGGTGACGAGCTGGAACGACGCCCAGCCGGCGATCGCCGCCTTGACCTGGACGATGTCGACCTTCTCCAGATGCCGCATCAGGATGCCCGAGATCCCGATTCCGAGCAGCAGGTAGAGGGCGAAGTAGTCCGACGGCAGCGAGATGTACTTGACCTTCTTGTCCGCGAACCGACGGAACAACAGGTAGCCGAGCCCAACCACGAAGAGCACCGACGTGGCATAGATCACCGGTACCCCGACCTGGAAGAAGCCGTCGGCCCACTGCAGCCACCCCACCCACTGGGGCACCGGCTCGACGAAGAACCGGAAGTGGCGCAACAGGACGATCAGCATCGACCAGTGGAAGACCAACCCGGCCGCCCACAGGTACTTGGTGCTGATGTAGTTGACCTTTTCCTTGTTGGCCAGCAGCTCGACCTTGGTGTTGCGAAACAGCGACCGGAAGAACAGCACCTCGAGGAGCATTCGACCGATCACACCGAAAGTCCCGCTCGGGTTGTCGAGCTCGGAGCTCTTGAGCCAGGGCAGGGTTTTCTGTTGGCCCGCGGTGGTCGGAATGCGGAACGGCACCGGCGCCCGAGCCCACAGGATCACCCTGGCGATGATGCCCACCAGAAAGACCGCGAACGCGACGCCGGGGATCACCGCCCCGAACAGCAACCGCAGTTCATCAGAGGCAACCGCCATGGCGGCGAGCAGCGCCAGAACGGCGACCGCGACGAGGGAAACAAAAGCACCCATCGACTCGAGACCTCCTTCCTACGTCACCCGGTTTCGGGGCGGCTCATGACATCCGCTCCCCGGGATGATCTCCACACGGAGTCGCGTATCCACCAGCACCCGGCAGCTCCGGCACCACTCACGCGTCGGATCGTGGCCCGCCCGCGCGCTGTTCGCGCCACGTGTTGAGGCGTTCCATCACCTTGAGAGATCGATTGCGAATTTCTTTGACTCGAATGTCGTACACCTGTTGTCGACAGCGGTTGTACACGTCGAAAGCCGTCAGCAGCAATCGGTCGATCCGAGTGTCGAACTCGCACCGCTCCTCGGCCGACGACGAGCTCGCCACGTCGGTGAAGATTTCCTTGAGATCGAGAACGAAGCCCACCGCTTCGGACGCCGACATGTCCTGAACCGCACGCACCCGGATGATCCGATCGAGCGCCGGCTCGAGCTCGGCAGGATCGACGTTCGAGCACACACCCTCGACGATCGGGGACACCTCTTCGCGGAGCACGGCGCCGACCGGATTGGCGAACGGGTCCTGCTGGTCGCGGAGAAACCGCGAGGTCTCGGCCGGATAGCGATCGACGATCCGGTCGTACCAAAGGCCGACCATCTCGCTTCGCTCGTCACGGCTGAGATTCAGAACCATCGGCAGCCCCCCAAATCGACACGGTTACTGCAACCGCTGTGCCAGAGGCCGGTTCGGGCGCCGGCGACGCAAAACACTCATCCTGTGCGACCTCGGGCGCAGACAGGTTCCTGGCAACGGAACCGCGACGTCACCTGCGTTTCGACGACGTAACAGGATCGGTCTCGTCGGCCGCTGGACGAGCACGAAAACCCCGCCGCCTCGCTTCCGAACGGGAGCGAGCGGCGGGGCGGTACCCGACACCGGCTGGGGTTCAGACGCAGCCGGTCGGCTTCGGCAGTCCGGCCACCTTGCAGGCGCCCTTCGCGGGACCCGACGGGAACAGCTCGTAGATCTCCTTGAGCTGAAATCCGGTCTGCTTGCAGAGCTTGCGGATCATCGGCGCGACGCCGAACTGGAGGTAGTAGTCACGCAGGTAGTTGACGACCTTCCAGTGTTCCTCGGTCAGATCGTCGACGCCCTCGGTGGTTGCCAGGGCCGCGGCAACATCCTCGTTCCACTTCTCGGGCTCCTGCATGAAGCCGTCTTCGTCGACCGAGATGGACACGTTTCCTTGCTCGAAAGTTGCCATTACTCATTCCTCCCTTTTCTTTTCCGGGCTCGATGCCCCGGTGATTTCTACCAGTGTGGTGTTGTGTCGACGGGCCTTTTTCAGCTGGGCCTTCTCCATGGCTTTGACGAAGTCCTGGGTCGGAGCGTGACCGAGTTCGATCGCCCGACCCAGATGGCGCTCGGCGGCGCCCATGTTGTCGAGGGCCAGGTGGCCCACAGCGCAGTAGTAGTGGGCTGCCGCGTGGTCGCGATCGAGCTCGAGCACGCGTTCATTGCAGCGCACCAGCTTTTCCGGGTCGTTGAGGTAGAGGTACGCCTGGCCCAGGTTGTAGTGGCCGACAACCGACCTGTCGTCGAGCTTCAGCGCCTCGAGGAGAGCGTCTCGGCATCCCTCGAACTCCCAGCGCATGAGCCGCACGCCACCCAGGTTGACCCAGGCCTGGACCATCGTCGGGTCGAGCTCGACCGCTTTGAGGTAGGTCTCTTCCGCCGCCTTGATCCTGCCGGACACTGTGTAGGCCAAGCCGAGATTGTAGTGAGCAGCAGCTGACGTCGGATTTTCTTCCACCTCCTTCACGCACCTCTCGGTCCGGTGCCTCTGGCTCTCAGTCTTCATTCATGCCTCCAGACACCTCGAGCAGATGACCCATGGCACGACGCTCGTCACCGTCATCGCTTCGGACATGCTCGAGGACCGTGTCACATACCGGCCGAACCAGCTCGGGGGCGGATTCGGCGATCCGGATCAACGCCTGGATAATGTCGAGCCTCAAACCGTCGTCCCAGGACAGTGATGCGAGCGGCGCGACGAACGGCGCGATCAGATCCGGGCTCCGGTAACCGATCTCGCCGAAGGCCGGAATGGCGTACCGTCCATTGGTCGCCGACTCGTCGTTGAGTCCCCACATCACCCCCCGAACGAGCTCGAGACCCACCTTTCGGTGAACCGACGACGCGGCGCCGATGGCTCGGGCAGCGCGCTGTCTCATCTCGGGCTTTGGGTCCCACAATCGTCCGAACAGGAACCGCATGGCCAGCGGGTCGTCACTCGCGAGCGCGCCGAGTGCCCGTTCGTCTCCGGCCCGGAGCAGCTCCATCACTCGTCCCTTCATCCCCATGCCGCCGCCGCCTGACTGAAGTCGGAGGCGTGGGCCGTCGCCGCAGCCAGAAACCCCGCTGCCCAGCCTGGCGTCGCCGACGCGTGGATGTGGAGATACGATGCCCACACCCGACCCACGACGACGCCGTCGCGGCCATCCCCGATACCGGTCCCGCGGGTGACCCGGGCGACCGTGGCGGCGCGATCCGAGCCGCCGACAATCCGGGAGTAGTGGAACTCGTGGCCGGCGATCTCGGTTCCAGGCTCGTGGAACGGATTGTCACAGTCAACGGTGATGACTTCGTAACCATGGCCCTGCGGCCGGTCGGTCTGCTCGACCACGAGGTCGAGCACTCCGGCCATCGCATGAACGGCGCCGCCGACGTGCAGCTTTCGAGCCAGGTACATGAGCCCGCCGCACTCGGCATAGATGGGCATGCCGGAAGACGCACGAGCCGCGACCGATTCGGCGAACCGACGATTACTTGCCAGCCGAGCCGCGTGGACCTCGGGAAAGCCGCCGCCGATGTACAGACCGTCGACCACGGGCAGCTCGCCGTCGCTCGACGGCGACACCGCCACCAGCCTTGCCCCGGCAGCCTCGAGGGTCTCGAGGTTCTCGGGGTAATAGAAGCTGAAAGCCGGATCCGAGAAGTACCCGATGGTGACGCGCGACCGGCCCGGACGAACGGTCGCCTCGTCGAGTGAGACCTCTGGCGCCGCGGCCGCGAGGCGGAGCACCGCATCAAGATCGACGTGGTCGCTGACCACGGAACCGGCCCGGGCAATGGCCTCGTCACCTCGAGGATGCTCCACCGCAGTCACCAGCCCGAGGTGACGGTCTGGCAACGGATCGTCGCCCCGGATTCTCGGGATGGCGCCGATAACCGGAATCCCGGCGGCGTCCTCGATGGCGTCGCGGACCACGCGCTCCTGGCGCGCCGTGGCGACCCGGTTGAGGATCACCCCCGCCAGATCGAGCTCGGGGTCCAGGTGTTGACAGCCGAGCACCGCCGCTGCGGCGGTTCGGGTGACCTTGGTGACGTTGACCAGGAGAAGAACCGGTGCGCTGAGCATCCTGGCCAGGGTCGCGGTCGAGTGGCTGCCGGCGGCATCGACGCCGTCAAACAGTCCACGATTGCCCTCGATGACGAGAAGATCGGCGTCGGATCCGGCCGCCACGGCGCGGCCGATCGCCGACTCCGACATGAGAAACGGATCGAGGTTTCGACACGGGCGGTCGGTGGCCGCCGCCAGCCAGGCGGCGTCGATGTAGTCCGGGCCCTTCTTGAAGGCCTGGACCACCCGGCCACCCTCGCTCAGCGCTCGGCACAGGCCGAGGCTGACCAGGGTCTTGCCGCCGTCACCGGACAGTCCGGCGACCACCAGCCGTGGGGTCTTCAGATTCATGATCCGACCGCCCGCGCGTCCCTCACTACTCGCCGATGATGAAGCCGCAGGGACATTCCTCCCAGCACTTCTTGCAGCCGTCGCATTGACCGATCTTCTTGATCTCGAAGAAGTGGCCGTAAACCGGCGGCTCGGCCTTGGCGAACACATTCGCCTGGCAGTACATCCAGCAGTTCTCGCAACCGAAACACTTGCCGCAGCTGAAGCACCGGCCGGCCTCGATCAGGGCGTCGTCGTGGGTCAGGCCGAGATCGACCTCGTCGAACGGTTTGGCGAGCCTGTCCTCCGGCGATTTGACGCGACGCCGGGTCCGCTCGATGGGCTCGTACCAGTCGAGCTTGAGCTTGTCGCTACGGATCATTTCGCCATGATCGACCTTCGTGGGCTCGTTCCCCTGGATCCTGGCGTGAATGGCCTCGGCCGCCATTCGCGCCTGGCCGATGGAGGTCGTGGCGATCCCGAGGTTGATGTTGTCCCCGCCGGTGTAGACGCCGTCGATTCCGGTGAAGCCCCATTCGTCACCGTTGAGCCAGCCGTCGCCGAGCTCCTCGGAGTGCATCGCCCCGAGATCGGGCTTCTGACTGACAGCGGTGATCATGGTTTCGATGGGAAGCTCGTAGGTGTCGCCCTCGATGGGCACCGGACGCCGTCGACCGGAGTCGTCGGGCTCGCCGAGTTCCATGCGCTGGACGATCATCGCTCTGAGGTGGCCGTCGTCGTCGCGCAGCAGCTCGATCGGCGCCGCGAGATACTCGATGTTGATGTCCTCTTCGATGGCCTCGTCGATCTCGCGATCGATCGCGGGCATCTCCTCTCGGGTTCTGCGGTAGAGGATCGTCACCTGGGCGCCGAGCTTGGAGGCCATGGCCGCCGAGTCGGAGATCAGACGCTTGGACACCCGCGCCGCGTCGATGGCGGTGTCGCCACCACCGATGACCACGACGTTGGAGCCGATGTCGACCTTCTTGCCCGAGTTCGCGTGGTTGAGGAACTCGGTGCCGGTCCAGACCCCCGGGCCCTCTTCGCCCGGGATCCCCATCTTCTTGCCCTGGTGGGCGCCGATGGCGACATAGATCGCGTCGTACCCGGAGCGGATCTCGTCCCAGGTGACGTCCTTGCCGATCTTGCAGCCGCACTTGATCTCGACTCCGAGATCGGCGATGCGTTGGATCTCCGCGTCGAGAATCTCCCGCGGCATGCGATAGACCGGGATCCCGTATCGGATCATTCCGCCCGGCTTGGGAAGGCCCTCGAAGACGGTGACCTCGTAGCCGTAGCGCGCGAGCTGATAGGCGCACGACAGACCCGACGGACCGGCGCCGACGACCGCGATCTTCTCCTTCTTCGGCTCCTCGCCCTCGATCATCCTGGCCTTGAGACCGTGATCGAGCGCATAGTCGCCGATGAACCTCTCCACCGAGTTGATGCCGACCGCGCCTTCCTTCTTGCCGCGGTTGCACGCGGTCTCGCAGGGGTGCGGGCAGACCCGGCCCATGACGGACGGGAAGGGGTTCGTCTCCATCTCGATGTAGAAGGCCTGCTCACACGCCTCGTCGAGGCTGAGACCGAGCTTCTCGCGCAGCTGAATCACTGACAGCCAGCCGCGGATGTCGTTACCGCTTGGGCAGTTGCCGGTACACGGCGGAAAGCTCTCGACGTACCGAGGCCGCAGCTCCGAGATCTGCCCGGAACCGCCACCGCCGCCCGCGAGGCGGGACTCGAACTTACCCGATTTCTTCTTGTCTTTCTTCTTCAGTAGACCCATGGGACACGTCTCCTCAGTTCGTCGCTCGATCTCGAGCCGCGGCTCAGGCGCGCTTCGACATGTGGATTTTCAGATTTTCCAGCTCGCCGAGGATCGTGTCGTGCTTCTGCTCGTCGCGGAGCAGGTAGTCGAGCAGGAGCTTGGCCACCGGTTCGGTCGTCTCGGCCTTGAGGCGCTCGGCCAGCTCGATGGTCTGGCGCTCGAGCTCGTCGTGGGCCTCGAGCTGGCCCCACACCTCGGCCAGCTCCTCGGGCGTCACGGTGACCGGCGTCTTGGTCAAGCTGTCGATGAGGAACTGCTGCACCCGATGGTGCTGGACGGAGTCATTGCGAATGATCTCCATGATCTGCCGAATCAGAAGGTTGTCGGTCTTCTCCATGATCTGGGCGGTGGTCTCGATGGCATCGCGCTCGATGCCCTGCCACTGCCGGAGCACATCCACCGTCTCGGCGATCCGCTCCGGACCGGTCTTCTTGTTACGCGCCATGGCATCCTCCCTGGGCTGAAAGGCGGCTCCGGGAAAAGGCCGGGTCGACCCGGCCCCTCCCGACCGCCGGTTGTCGGTATCCGTTCTAGTCCTCGGGCAGCGTCACGTAGCTGCCTCCCGCGTACTTGTAGGTCAGCCGGCCCGAATCGATGACCTGGCGGAGAGCCTTCTTACACATTCGTTTGTCGACGCTGTCGCCGAACTTCTCGATCATCAGCTTGGAGACGTCCATGGGCTTGAGGTCCTTCTTGCCTTTCATGGACGCGACCAGCTCGTACATCGCGTCGGCCACCTGATCGACTGTCACTTCGGCCATGGTGTCCTCCTAGTGGCGCAGCTGCACAGTCCTGTTGAAAGACTCCCCAGCGTGCGTGAAGTCGTCGATGTGGTACTTGGTGAACTCCTGACCGATGAGCTCGAAGAACTTCGGCCAGCCGATGCGGTCGATCCATTCGCCCATCCGCTCGTGCTTGCGGGCGTTGTCCGCGTAGGTCTCGAGGATTTCCTTGACCGCGTCGACGACTTCGGGCCAGCGCGGCGGGTTGTTGGGCAGGAACGGAACGGCGAGCTTCGAGAACTTGGGCGCGACGCGCGAGTTCGACACCTTGCCGCCGACCCAGATCGAGATACCGTCGGTCTTGGCGCTGTTGATCTTGACCGCCGGGCACACCGTGTAGCAGTTGCCGCAGTACATGCACTGGTCCTCGATGATCTCGACCGAGTTGACGCCGTCGACCGTCGCCGGACGGATCGCGCCGGTCGGGCACGAGGCGATCAGGTTCGGGATCTCGCACATCTTGGGCAGGTTCTCGTGCTCGATCACCGGCGCCCGGGTGTGAACGCCCAGAATCGCGATGTCGGAGCAGTGCACCGCGCCGCACATGTTGAGGCAGCAGGCATAGGCAATCCGGGTCTTCGCCGGCAGATCCTTCTCGCCGTTGAAGTACGGGAAGAGCTCGTCCATGACCGCCTTGACGACGCCCGACGCGTCCGACGCCGAGGAGTGGCAGTGGACCCAGCCCTGGGTGTGGACGATGTTGGACAGCTTCGCGCCGAGACCGCCGATCGGGAAACCGTAGTCCTCGATCTCCTTGATCAGGGGTTCGATGTTCTTCTCATCGGTGACGAGGAACTCGACGTTGTTGCGGCTGGTCCAGCGGAGATGGCCGTCGCAGTACTTGTCGGCGATGTCGCAGAACTTCCGGATCGACGTGATCGCGAGCAGGCGCGGGGTCGCCGCGCGGATCGTGAACAGCTTGTCGCCGGACTCGGCGACGTGGACCATGACGCCGGGCTTAAGGATCTCGTGGTAGTCCCACTTGCCGTAGTTCTTCTTGATGACCTCGGGCAGGAACTGCTCGTAGTGTGGCGGACCAATGTCGGTTTGACGTTCGAATTCAGGCATGAGTTCCTCCCTTCCTACTGCTCGAAGATTTCGTCGTCGAAAAAGATGTACGGGTTCGTCCGCGGGTGCGTCACCATCTCGGGCACCGGGTCGAGCCCGATCTCCTCGAGGAAGTTGGACAGACCGACGCGCTGGATGAACTCGCCGACGCGCTCGCGGTTCTTGCCGTGCTCGCCCCAGAGCTCCCAGATCGCGTCGGTGAGCTCCTTGAGATCCTCGTACTCGTCTTCCGGATCCATCTCGAGGAAGGGCACGAAGACCGAGGACAGCAGTGCGCCGCCGATGATCGGCGCCTTGGCGCCGATCAGGATGGTCGCCCCGCGCTCCTTGCCCGGCTTGAGCGCCTTGGGCATCAGGTTGATGCAGTGCATGCACTTGACGCAGTTGGTGTTGTCGATGTCCAGGGTTGCGCCGTCCCACTCCATGCACTTGGTCGGGCAGAGGTCGCAGACCTCGGCCAGGATGTCGGTACCGTTCTTCGAGTACTCGACGACCTTGGCGTGGTCGACCTGGATGTCGTCTTTCCAGACCCCGATGACCGAGCAGTCCGAGCGGGCGATCGAAGCCACGCAGTCGTTCGGGCAGCCGGAGAACTTGAACTTGTACTTGTAGGGGAAGAACGGCCGGTGCAGCTCGTCCTGGAACTCCTGAGTGATGTTGTAGCAGGCGTCGAGCGTGTCGTAGCAGGCCCACTCGCAGCGCGCCGGACCGACGCAGCAGCTCGGCGTGCGCATGTTCGACCCGGAGCCGCCGAGGTCGAAGCTCGGCATGTCTTCCTTCTCGGAGCTGAGCTCGGCGAAGAGCGGCTCCAATGCCTCGGTCCGGCAGCCGAGGAAGACGATGTCGCCGGTCGAGCCGTGCATGTTGGTCAGACCCGAGCCGTGCTTCTCCCAGATGTCGCAGATGTGGCGCAGCGCCTTGGTGTTGTAGAACCACGCCGACGGCTGGTTGATGCGGCAGGTGTGGAACATCTCCACGTTGGGGAATTCCTCGGGCAGGTCGCTGTAGCGGCCGATCACGCCACCGCCGTAGCTCATCACGCCGACGATGCCGCCGTGCTTCCAGTGGCTGATGTGCTCCTCGTAGGACCGCTCGAGGATCCCGAGCACATCGTTCGACATCGCGTTGTGCTCGGCCTCCTTCTTGATCTCCTTGACGAAGCTCGGCCACGGCCCCTTCTCGAGCTCGTCAAGCAGCGGCGTTTCGTGTTTCTTCACCGTCATGACCTCTCCTTTCCAATCATTCGGACTTTGTCCCCTTGGTGACCCGAATCCACCACCCGAAGCGGCGACGGACTTCGGCATCTACGTCCACTCAAGCTCGACTCCTCCTTCACGTCATCGACGGGGTGTTCAACCAGAGCCCGGAGCGCACCACCGTCGAAAAGAAATCGTCGCGGAAAGCACCGATCGAACCGATCCCGAGCCACACGGCCCGGAAGTTCTCGATGGTCCTGAGTTTCGAGAATCGTCGCTTCATACTCCCTCGTCGCCGGTCGGGCTGAGACTCTCGCACCGGTGTGCAGTCTTGCAACCCCTGTGCCATGCGGGCAGGTCTCCGGTTGATCGACAAATCACTCAACCCGCGCCACTTCGTCCCGCAAAGGCGGCCTGAACCAGGCCCCCCGACTCGCCGATCGGTTACAGCTTCGTAACGGTTGGGAGGCCCGGCTCACCTCCCGTTTCGCGATCCCCCACCGTCACGACTCCGGCCGTCGAGCCCGGGCACGTCGAGATTGAGATCGCGAATCTTGCGAAACAGGGTGCTCGGGTGGATCCCGAGGATCTCCGCCGCCGCGCTTCGGTTGCCCCGGGTCCGGCGAAGCGCATCCGAGATGTGGATCGCCTCCATGGCCTTGAGAGTCGTCGGCGGACCGTCGTCGCCCGGCACGACCGAGGTGTCGCGGACCAGCTCCGGGGGCAGGTGATTGAGCTCGATGACGCTCGAGCGGCACAGCACGAAGGCATGCTCGATGATGTTCTCGAGCTCGCGGGCGTTGCCCGGGTAATCGTGGTTCATGAGCACCTCGAGAACCTCGTCCGACACACCGACCACGTCCTTCTCCTGCAGTCGGTTGAAGCGACCGATGAAGTGCTCGACGAGCAGCGGAATGTCCTCTCGACGCTGACGCAGAGTCGGCAGCTCGAGGCGCATGACGTTGACCCGATAGTAGAGATCCTCGCGGAATCTGCCGTCTCTGACCAGCTCGGCCAGATTCCGATGGGTTGCGCAGATCACCCGAACGTCTGCGGGCACCGGCTCGACCGAGCCGAGGGGCTCGTAGACCTGCTCCTGAAGAACCCGCAGCAGGCGCACCTGCATCGCAGGCGAGATGTCGCCGATCTCGTCGAGGAGAATCGTTCCTCCCTCGGCGTGGGTGAACCGACCTGGGCGGTCGGTCCTGGCATCGGTGAACGCGCCGGCTCTGTAGCCGAACAGCTCCGATTCAAGCAGGGTATCGGGCATGGCGCCGCAGTTGATCGCGACGAACCGCCGGTCGCGTCTCGGCGACATGTCGTGGATCGCCCGAGCGAACAGCTCCTTGCCGGTCCCGCTGGCGCCGTGGATGACCACGGTGCTGTCGCTCGCCGCCACCGCCGGCAGTACGCCGAACAGATCCCTCATCGCCGGTGAGCGGCCGATGATGTCGCCGAGCGAGTAGCGCTCCTCGAGCTGCTTGCGCAGCTCCTCGACCTGGCTCAGATCACGGATCGTCTCGACCCCCCCGACCAGGTGGCCCGAGGCATCGCGCAGAGCCGTGGTCGAGATGCTGATCGGCAGCTTCTGGCCGCGGGAATCGATGATGAAGGCGCCCCGGTTGACCACCGGCTCACCGGTCTCCAGGGTATGACGGAGCGGACACACGGTGCCGCAGATGCTCGACTGGAACACCTCGCAGCACCGGCGTCCCAGGGCCTTGGTGCGCGGCACTCCGGTGAGCCTTTCGGCCGCACGGTTGAAAAACCTGATGCGCCAGTCCTTGTCGACGGTGAACACACCCTCGGCGACGCTGTCCAGGATGACGCTTTCGATGACGGGCTCGTCGTCGGTCACGGATCACACCTCCCCGAAAACCACACTAGCGCGAGTTTACTAGACCACGGTGCGCAGACCTGCCGTTGAGTAAATGCAAC
>CAZXMW010000050.1:0-24302 GCA_964641415.1 uncultured Thermoanaerobaculia bacterium
ACAGCCTCGACTACGACGGGCTATTCTAGGTGTCCATCAAAACGGGGCAGGTTCAGTACCTGGCAAACACCACACCATGGGCCAGGACCACTCGCCAGCCAGCAACGGCATCGTCGCGAATCACTACGCTCTCGTTGACCACCGTCATGTTGAGATCGTAGTCCGGTGCGAGCTCAGGCGCTACGAGCTGCCTGGGAGGGAGCGATACAATTTGGGCCTGCAACATGCTTTATTCTATAACGTAACGTCAGAAAACTCAAGTCGCTACGCGCAAATAACTTCGTTCGGGCATGTCAGGAGGTCTGACGTCCGGAGTTCTGGATCGACCGTGAGCCGTGACCAGCCTAACCGCGTCGTTCCAGCGGACCGAGATCCGCGCGAGCGCGGGCCGCGTCCGCTGAACTCGTGGCGTCAGGTCTGCACCCCTCTTGACAGCTAGTATAACCGGAGTTATACTCTCTCCATGAAAACAGCGATCTCAATCCCAGATGAGGTGTTCGTCGCTGCAGAGGGCCTTGCCGAACGGCTGGGTGTGAGCCGAAGTCAACTCTACTCCTCAGCGATTGCTCAGTTTATTGAGGCGCATAGGTCAAAGGGCGTGACCGCGCTCTTGAACGCCGTCTACGAAGACAACACCGCGGAGGTCGACCCCTTGATCCTCAACATTCAGGATTCTTCGATACCGGCCGAGGAGTGGTAGTGCAGCGCGGCGAAATCTGGTGGGCATCAATGTCCACCCCTCGAGGGTCAGAACCCGGCTACCGAAGACCGGTGCTCGTCATTCAGTCAAATGCCTTCAACGCAAGTCGAATCCAGACCGTATTGGCGGCTGTTCTTACCTCAAACCTAGAACTCGCAGCGGCTCCAGGGAACCTGATCGTCAAGCGCAAGCAGTCGGGCTTAACGCGCGACTCCATCGTCAACGTGTCACAAGTCGTGACTCTCAACAAGTCCTTTTTCACCGAAAAGGTCGGCGCCCTGTCCCCGAAGCTGATGAACGCTGTCGATGAAGGATTGAGGTTGGCACTGGGGCTATGAACGTAAGAATCCCCCGGCAAAGCCGGGGGATTCTTAGGCTCGGAATCAGTGGTTCGACGCACGCCGCATTGGCTGGACCAGCTTCGCTCATTGACATTGTTGATCGAGAACTGCGCAGTCCCCATCGGAGTTTCCGGATGGGAACTACTCAGCGCAGCAGGCCAAATCAAACGCCATCAGATTTTGCGGAACCGTCCGTATCCCCCACTCGCCGGCCAGAACGACCGCTCCACGGCTAGATCGACCGCTCGCCCGCCAAAACAACCAGACCAACGTCTTCGTGACCACGTGGCGGGACTGATTCACCGCGAAGGCGCAAAGTTCGTGAAACCTCACAGTTGCGGTCGTGGCGCCTTTGCGGTTCATTCCGACGATGTCGTTCTGCTACCGTGGAGGAGCAGGTTCAGGTATGGCGGACGACAAAGCACCGATCGGGCTGAAGAGCCGGTACGGGATGCGCACCGAGGAGTTCTCGGCGCTCATGAAGAACCGGGTCCGCGAGATCCTCCTCGTCGCCTCACACTACGACTCCTTCGTGCTCGAGGAGGACGGTCAGCTCGCCGAGCTGGTGATCGAGGAGTACCGCAATCTCGACCTCAATATGCGCTACGCTCCCCGCTTCACGCGGGCAGCCGACGCCGCCTCGGCCTTCGCACTGCTCGACGAGCGGTCTTTCGACATGGTCGTGACCTCGCCGCGCCTCGCCGATCTGGAGATCGACGCCTTCGTCCGCATGCTCAAGGAGCAGCACCCCGATCTGCCGGTCGGCCTGCTCGCCGCCCACGCATGGGAGCTGCCCTGGCTCGAGGAGCTGCGCGGCTCGGGCAACCTCGACTGGATGTTCCTGTGGCAGGGCAGCGTCCAGGCCCTGCTCGCCATGATCAAGCAGGTCGAGGACCGCCTCAACGCTGACCACGACATCCTCATCGGCGGCGTCCAGGCGATCATCCTGATCGAGGACGAGGTCCGCTTCTACTCGGCGTATCTACCCCACATCTACACCGAGGTCACAACCCAGACCGGACGGCTGATGTCGGAGGGCGTCAACCTCTCGCACCGGCTGCTGCGGATTCGGGCGCGGCCGAAAATCCTGCTCGCCCAGAGCTACGAGGAGGCGCTCGCCTTCTTCGAGCGCTATGCGGGCAACCTGCTCGGCATCATCACCGACCTGTCGTTTCCCCGCGGAGGAACGCGCGACGACGACGCCGGACTGGCCCTCGCCGAGACCATCCGGGCCGTCGACGACGACCTGCCGATTCTCGTCCAGTCCATGGAGGACGGCGTCGCGGACCGGGTCGCCGCCCTGCCCGCCGACTTTCTGAGCAAGCGCTCGCCGACCCTGTTCGACGAGCTGCGCCGGTACATCCAGGACCGCTTCGGCTTCGGGGACTTCATCTTTCGGCTGCCCGACGGCACCGAGGTCGGCCGCGCCGCCGACATGCGTGAGATGGTCCGCGTGCTCGGCCCGGTGCCCGACGAGTCGGTGGTCTACCATGCCGGACGCAACCACTTTTCATCGTGGTTCAAGGCGCGCACCGAGTTCGAGCTGGCGTCCGCGCTGCGGCCGCGGCGGGTCAGCGACTTCTCGACACCGTCCATGCTTCGCGAGTATCTGATCACGACCCTGACCGACTACCTGCGGGCCGTTCAGCGCCACGTCATCACCGAGTTCGACCCGAAGAGCTTCGACGAGTTCGCCGCATTTTCGAAGATCGGCTCGGGCTCGCTCGGCGGCAAGGGCCGCGGCCTCGCCTTCATGCACAAGATCCTGTCGCGCTCGAGGCCCGAGTTCGACACCGTCGAGATCGAAGTGCCGCAGACCGTGGCGCTGGCGAGCGACATCTTCGAGGAGTTCCTCGAGGTCAACGACCTGCGCAGCCTGGTCCACTACGCCCACGCCATGAGCGACCCGGAGATTCTCGACGCGTTCCGCAACGGCGTCTTCCCGCCGGGGCTCCGACCCGATCTCGGGTCGTTCCTCGACGCGGTCGGCGAGCCCCTCGCGGTGCGGTCGTCAAGCATCCTCGAGGACTCGGTCTACCAGCCCTTCGCCGGGGTCTATGCCACGGTCATTCTGCCGAACAACCACCCTTCGCAGGACGTACGCCTCGCCCAGCTGCTCGAGGCGGTCAAGGTCGTCTACGCCTCGACCTACTTTGGCCGGTCGCGCGACTACATCGAGTCGACGCCGTACCGGATCGAGGAGGAGATGATGGCGGTGCTGATCCAGCGGCTGGTCGGCCGCCAGCATGGGCACCGCTTCTACCCCACCCTGTCCGGCGTCGCGTCGTCGTACAACTTCTACCCGTTCGGCGACATGAAGCCCGAGGACGGCGTCGCTCAGATCGCCCTCGGCCTCGGCAAGTCGGTGGTCGAGGGCTTCGAGGCCCTGCGTTTTTCGCCGAGCTACCCGCAGGTCCTGCCCCAGTTCTCGTCGGTCAAGGACGTGCTGCGCAACGCGCAGCGACGCTTCTACGCTCTCGACCTCAACCAGATCGACGTCATCCCCGGCGCCGCCACCGACGTCAACCTCGTGCACGAGGAGATCATGCAGGCGGTGCGCGACGGCGCCGCCTACTCCATCGTGTCGACCTACGATCGCTCCGGCGACCGGATCACCACCGGCTACGACGAGAGCGGCGTGCCGCTGGTCACCTTCAAGCCGCTGCTGCGCGGGCATCTCCTGCCGCTGCCCGACGTCCTGAGCTGGCTGCTGCAGACCTGCCAGGAGGGAATGGCGAGCCCGGTGGAGATCGAGTTCGTCGCCGACATCCGCTCCACTCTCACGCGGCGGCAGAGCTTCTTCGTGGTCCAGCTCAGGCCCATGGTCGTCGAGCAGATGGACGTCACGATCGAGTTTGCAGCGGACGACTCGGAGCGGGCGGTGGTGGTGTCGGACGTCGCGCTCGGCCACGGCCGTCGGGAGTCCATCTCGGACCTGATCGTCGTCGACCCCGAGCTCGTCCAGCGCTCTCAAACCCCGCAGATCGCCCAGGCCACCGAGGCCATCAACCGGCGCCTGCGCGGCGACGACCGCCGGTGCATCCTGATCGGCCCCGGCCGCTGGGGGTCGCGCGATCCCTGGCTCGGCATCCCGGTGGAGTGGCCGCAGATCTCGACGGCGCGGGCGATCGTTGAAACCGATTTCCTCGACCTCGAGGTCGAGCCCTCCCTCGGTTCCCACTTCTTCCACAACCTGACCTGCTTCGGCGTCGCCTTCTTCGCCGTCCACGCCCGTCGTCAGCAGGGTCGAGTCAACTGGGAGTGGCTGCGGCGCCAGGCCGTCGTGGAGGAGATCCTCGGAGGCGGCGTCCGCCACCTGCGACTGCCGTCGCCGGTCGAGGTTCTGGTCGACGGCTCGTCGGGCCGAGGGATCATCCGCGAGCTCTGAGGAAGCCCCGCGGGGCCGCCGGGCCTCACTGCGAGATTGCCGGCGTGGTGAATCTCCGCTAAGCTCCCGCACGATGTTCAGGAAACGGAGCGACTCGGCCCGCCACGACGTCGTCGTGACTGAGATGAGCCGTTTCGAAGTGTCGAGCCCGTTCCGGCACCCGCCCCGCCGATGGCGGGCCTTCTGGTGTCCGGCACCTTTCACCGTCCGGTCCCGGGAACGCTGACACAACCGGATCGGTAACCGTACTCATCGACGGGGAGGAATCGTCCATGCGTCCAGTCGAGAAGCTTTTCGCCGAGCAGTTCATGCGCAACCTGTCCGCGCGCAACCCGGGTGAGCCCGAGTTCCACCAGGCGGTGAAAGAGGTCGTGGAGTCGCTCGTGGTGGTGCTCGAGCGGCACACCAAGTACCTCGACCACCGGATCCTCGAGCGCATCGTCGAGCCCGAGCGGGTCATCCTCTTCCGCGTGCCGTGGATCGACGACCGGGGTGAGATCCAGGTCAACAAGGGCTACCGCGTGGAGTTCAACTCGGCGCTCGGTCCGTACAAGGGCGGGTTGCGCTTCCACCCGACGGTCAACCTCGGCGTGCTCAAGTTCCTCGGCTTCGAGCAGATCTTCAAGAACTCGCTCACCACCCTGCCCATGGGCGGCGGCAAGGGCGGCTCCGACTTCGATCCCAAGGGCAAGTCGGACAACGAGGTCATGCGTTTCTGCCAGAGCTTCATGACCGAGCTGCAGCGCCACATCGGCCCGAACACCGACGTACCGGCCGGCGACATCGGTGTCGGCGGCCGCGAGATCGGCTATCTGTTCGGCCAGTACAAGCGCCTTCGCAACGCCTTCGAGGGCGTGCTCACGGGCAAGGGAATCAAGTGGGGAGGCAGCCTGATCCGTCCCGAGGCGACCGGCTACGGCGCGGTCTACTTCGCCGTGGAGATGCTCAAAACCCGCGACCAGAGCTTCGAGGGCAAGCGGGTGGCGATCTCGGGCTCGGGCAACGTCGCCCAGTACGCGGCCGAAAAGTGCCTCGCCCTCGGCGCCAGGGTGGTCACGTTCTCGGACTCGTCGGGCTACGTGGTCGTCGAGGACGGCGTCGACGAGGAGATGTGGAACGAGATCATGGACCTCAAGAACGTCCGCCGCGGCCGGATCCGCGAGCTGTCCGAGAAGTTCTCCAACGTGACCTACCACGAGGGCGCCGGCGTGTGGAACGTGCCGTGCGAGGTAGCGCTGCCCTGCGCGACCCAGAACGAGCTCGACGGCGACGACGCGAAGACCCTGCTCGACAACGGCTGCTTCTGCGTTTCCGAGGGCGCCAACATGCCCTCGACGCCCGAGGCCGTCGACCTGTTCGTCGAGAAGAAGATCCTGTTCGGCCCGGGCAAGGCGGCCAACGCCGGCGGCGTCGCGGTCTCCGGCATCGAGATGAGCCAGAACAGCATGCGGCTCGCGTGGACCCGCGAGGAGGTCGACGGCCGACTGCACGACATCATGGTCCGGATCCACGACGCCTGCGTCACCACCGCCGCCGAGTACGGCCGGCCGGGCAACTACGTCGCGGGCGCCAACATCGCCGGCTTCGTCAAGGTTGCCGACGCCATGATCGATCAAGGATTGGTATGACCGACCTCTAGAGTGTGCAGCTTCGAAAAACCAGCGACCCCGGCGTCGGACGCCGGGGTCGCTGGTTTTGAAAAAAGGAAGTGTGCGAAGATCATCGCATGCCCGGGACGGAGGACAACGCGATGGCCGAGGAGAAGGGATTCAACCCGTTCGTGGCAGCCCAGGCGCAGTTCGACCGGATCGCCGACCTGATGGGCCTCGAGGCGACGGCGCGAAAGCTGCTGCGGCGACCGGCGCACGAGCATCACCTGGCGGTCCCGGTCCGGCTCGACACCGGCGACATCGAGATCTACGAGGGTTTCCGGATCCAGTTCAACGACGCCCGCGGGCCGGCCTGGGGCGGGGTCCGGTTCCACCCTCAGGAGACCGTCGACACGATCCGGGCCCTCGCCATGTGGGCGACCTGGAACACCGCCGTGGTCAACATCCCGCTCGGCGGTTCCATGGGCGGCGTGGTCTGCGATCCGCACGACCTGAGCATGGCGGAGCAGGAGCGCATGTGCCGTTCGTGGGTGCGGCGGGTGGCACGCACCATCGGGCCCATGCGCGACGTGCCGTCGCCCGACCTCATGGTGTCGAGCCAGCACATGACCTGGATGCTCGACGAGTACGAAGCGATCTCCGGCGAGCACGCGCCCGGCGCGGTGACCGGCAAGACGCTGGGCGCCGGCGGTTCGGCGGGCCGCGCCGAGGCCCCGGGCTACGGGATGATCTACGTGCTCCGCGAAGAGCTGCGCCGGCGCTCTCTCGACCCCGAGTCGACGCGGGCCAGCGTTCAGGGCTTCGGAATGGTCGGACGGCACGCCGTCGAGCTCTACACCCGCATCGGCGGCACGGTGACCTGCGTCGCCGCCCTCGACTCGCGCACCGGAGTGCCGTGCAGCGTGTGGCGGGCCGACGGCGTCGACCCTGAGGAGCTCGCGTCCATCGGCGACCGGCTCGGCGGGATCGACAGCGGCCGCGCGGAAAAGCTCGGGTACGAGGTCGGCGACGGCGACGCCTGGCTCGGCCACGACGTCGACATCCTGGTTCCCGCAGCGCTGGAGCACCAGATCACCGCGGCCAACGTGGGTGCCGTGGCGGACAGGGTGGCGATCGTGCTCGAGGGCGCCAACACGCCGATGGACGCCGAGTCCGAGCGGGCCCTGCTCGAGCGCGGCGTGTCGGTGATCCCGGACCTGCTGGCCAACGCCGGCGGCGTGGTGTGCTCGTACTTCGAGCAGGTGCAGAGCGCCATGAACTACTACTGGGGCCAGTCCGAGGTACTGAGCAAGCTCGACGTCACCCTGACCTCGGCGTACCGGGAGATCTCGCGCTTCGCCGAGTTGAAGAAGCTGCCGTTGCGCGACGCCGCCATGGTGCTCGCCATCGACCGGGTGGCGAGCCAGTGCCGCGAGCGCGGCTGGCTGTGAGCGTCAGGCGGTGGCCGCGGTGACCACCCACGAGTCCGAGCTGCCGCGCTTCGACCGGGTCTTCGACGGCGCCGAGCACCGGCTCACCCGCATCGGCGCCGGGTCGCCGGGCGGCAAGGCGGCCGGCCTGCACCGCGTCGAGACCGAGATCCTGAGTCGGTTCGACGCCGACGAGCTTCCGGGGATCGAGGTTGTCATCCCACGCGCCGTCGTGCTCACCACCGAGGTCTTCGACGCCTTCGTCGAGCACAACGGCCTCGGCGAACTGGCCGCCACCGATGCTTCCGACGACGAAATCGCCCATGCCGTCCAGCAGGCCGATCTGCCGGCCGAGTTCGTCGGCGACCTGCGAGCCCTCATCGCCGACGTCCAACGGCCCCTCGCCGTGCGCTCGTCGAGCCTGCTCGAGGACGCCCTCGACCACCCCTTCGCCGGCGTCTACGGGACCAAGATGATCCCGAACAACGACATCGAGGCGGATGTCCGATTCCGGTGCCTGGACGAGGCGATCAAGTTCGTCTACGCGACCACCTTCCTCACCGCCGCGCGGGACTACCTGCGCTCGGTGGGCGGCCGGGCGGGCGACGAGAAGATGGCGGTGCTGATCCAGGAGGTGGTCGGCCGGCGCGTCGATGACCGCTTCTACCCGTGTCTGTCCGGCGTCGCCCGGTCGCACAACTTCTACCCCACCGGCCACGCCCGACCCGCCGACGGTGTGGTCACCCTCGCCCTCGGGCTCGGCAAGGCCATCGTCGACGGCGGGCTGAGCTGGAGCTACGCGCCGCCGTACCCCAAGGCGCCGCCGCCGTTCAACGACATCGGTGAGCTGATGAAGAACACCCAGACCAGGTTCTGGGCGGTCCACATGGGCGAGCCGCCGCCGTACGACCCGGTGCGCGAGACCGAGTACCTGGTGCAGCGACCGCTTTCGGACGCCGAGGCCGACGAAGCGCTGCGCTACCTGGTCTCGACCTACGACCCGGGCTCCGACCGGCTCAACCCGGGGCTCGATGCTCACGGTCCGCGGGTGCTCAACTTCGCGCCGCTGCTCGGCTCCCGCTTCGTGCCCTTCAACGAGGCCGTCGAGCGGCTGCTCGAGGTGTCGTCATCGGTGCTCGGCTCGGCGGTGGAGATTGAGTTCGCGGTTACCCTCCACCGCGAGGACATGATTCCGGCACAGCTCGGATTTCTGCAGGTGCGGCCCATGCTGGTGTCCGGCGACGATGTCGAGGTCACCCCGGACGACCTGCGCTCAGGGCGCGCCGTCGTCGCCTCGGCGCACGCCCTCGGCAACGGACTGATCACCGACCTCACCGACCTCGTGTTCATCCCGCCGGAGGCATTCGACCCGGCCGCCACTCACCAGGCCGCCACCGAGCTCGAGCGGGTCAATCGGCGACTGGCGGACGACGGGCGGGGCTACGTCCTCATCGGCTTCGGCCGCTGGGGAACGTCCGACGCCCGGCTCGGGATCCCAATTGTCTGGGGCCAGATCAGCAACGCCCGGGTGATCGTCGAGACGACCCTGCCCGAGGTCAATCCCGAGCTCAGCCAGGGCTCGCACTTCTTCCACAACCTGCTGGCGAACCGTGTACTCTACCTGTCAGTGCTGCACGACGGGCCCCACGCCGTCGACTGGGACTGGCTCCGCGCCCAGCCCGAGGTCGCGCGCGAGCGCTTCGTCCGGCACGTCCGGCCGGTCGACCCGCTCGAGATCCGGGTCGACGGCGCCGAGGGACAGGGGGTGGTGCTCCGACATGCCTGATCGCTCCGTCGACCACCTGCTGTCGTCGCTGCAGGAGCGCGCCAAGGAGCTCAACTGCCTGTACGAGGTCGAGCAGATCCTGTCGCGCTTCGACATCCCCATGGACGAGGCCCTCCAGCAGATCGTCGACGTCATCCCGCCCGGATGGCAGTACCCCGACATCTGCTGCGCGGTGATCGACGTCGAAGACCGGCGATTCGAGACCCGGCCCTTCACACCGACCACCTGGGTGCTGTCGGCGGACATCCTGGTTCAGGACGACATCGTCGGCAGCCTCAGCGTCTGGTACCTCGAGAAACGCCCGAAGGAGGACATCGGGCCGTTTCTCAAGGAAGAGGACCGGCTGATCAAGACCATCGCCGAGCGGGTCGGTCACAGCATCCTGTTCCACCGGATGCACGAGATGCGGCGGGAGTGGGAGAACACCCGATCCGCCCTCGAGGCCCAGGAGGAAGACAAGTGGCGCGGGCCGATCGACCTGCTGCTGCGCACCGACCGGCATCTCTACCTGAGGATCGCCCGCAAGATGGTCAACCACCTGGTGTCGACCGGCGTCGAGGGGGCGCAGGACCTGCTGCAGCAGATCTACGGCTACTCGCCCGAGGAGAGCGAGGCCGACCCCAACCTGCCCGGCCGATCGCGCGGCATCGACCAGGACATTCTGCTCAGCGGCGCGCCCTTCGAGCTCGCCAGGCAGCACCTCGGGGTGACCACACTGCTCGCCCTGACCCGGGACTGGGTGATGGAGGACAAAGCGGCGTTCCTGCCCAAGGTCCTCAACAACCCCCGCCTGCCGCTGTCGGAGGTATCCAGTGCGGTGCACCGCTTCCACCACCTGCTCGCCGACGGCGCCGAGCTGTCGCCGGCGACGCTCAACGGCATCAAGGTGTCGCTCATCCGCCGCTTCCTGAGCGACCACCTGGGCTTCATCTCGATCGCCAAACGGCACCTGCACACCCAGGACTTTCTCGAGCTCATCGACAGCGTCATCCTGTCCCAGACCAGCCACGGGAGGGTCGGGGGGAAGAGCGCCGGGCTGTTTCTGGCCCGGCGGATCATCGAGAACAAGGCCGAAACCGACCCACGCTTCGCCAAGATCAAGGTGCCGCGGAGTTGGTACCTGCCGTCCGAGAGCCTGATGGCCTTCATCGAGCACAACGACCTCGACGAGGTGCTGCGGCAGAAGTACCGCGAGATCGCCCAGGTCCGCCAGGAGTACACCAACATCGTCCACCTGTTCACGAACTCGCGCTTCCCGCCCGAGATCGTCAAGGCGGTGTCGGTGCTCATCGACGAGGTCGGCGACCGGCCGCTCATCGTCCGCTCGTCGAGCCTGCTCGAGGACCGCCTGGGCAGCGCCTTCTCCGGCAAGTACAAGAGCCTGTTCCTGGCCAACCAGGGCGACAAGAACCAGCGCATGCACGAGCTGCTCGACGCTGTCGCCGAAATCTACGCGTCGGTCTTCGGGCCCGATCCCATCGCCTACCGGCGCGAGCGTGGCTTGGTCGACTTCCACGAGGAGATGGCGATCCTGATCCAGGAGGTGGTGGGCACCCGGGTCGGCCGCTACTTTCTACCGGCCTTCGCCGGCGTCGCCTTCTCGTCCAACGAGTTCCGCTGGTCGCCTCGGATCAAACGGACCGACGGTCTGCTGCGGCTGGTGCCCGGGCTCGGCACCCGGGCCGTCGACCGGACCTCGGACGACTACCCGATCCTCATCGCGCCGCGCCAGCCCGGGCTGCGGGTCAACACGACCATCGACGAGACGATCCGTTACTCGCCGCGAAAGGTCGACGTCATCGACCTCGAGGACAACCGCTTTGTCAGCCTCGATCTCGACAAGCTGCTCGACGCGACCTCGGTCGACTACCCGGCTTTCGACCTGGTGTTCTCGGTGGTGAAAGGAGACACCCTCCGGCGTGCCGCGCCTCTGATGGTCGACCTCGAGCAGGACCAGCTGGTGGCGGACTTCGGCGGCCTGGTCAACCAGACACCCTTCATCAGCGAGATCGACGAGGTGGTGACCCTGCTCGAGGACAGCCTCGCCACACCGGTCGACCTCGAGTTCGCCTTCGACGGCGACGATTTCTACCTGCTCCAGTGCCGGCCGCAGCACTTCGCCGCCGAGGACGCCCCGGCGCCGATTCCCAATGACGTCGCCGAGGGGGACACCCTGTTCACCGCGGCACGCTACGTTTCCAACGGCTTCGTTCCGGACATCAGCCACGTGGTCTACGTCGACCCCGCAGCCTACGCCCGGCTCGGCGAGCGCTCCGAGATGCTCGCGGTCGGCAACGCCGTCTCGCAGCTCAACAAGATCCTGCCCAAGCGGCGCTTCATCCTGATGGGCCCCGGCCGGTGGGGCAGCCGCGGCGACATCAAACTCGGCGTCAGCATCACCTACTCGGACATCAATAACACCGCCATGCTGATCGAGATCGCACGCTCGATGGGCAACTACGTGCCGGACCCGAGCTTCGGCACCCACTTTTTCCAGGACCTGGTCGAGTCGTCGATCCGCTACCTGCCGCTGTACCCGGACGAGGACAGCTTTCTCAACGAGAAGATGCTGTTCCGCGCGCACAACCTGCTCGCCGGCATGGCGCCCGAGTTCGAGAAGCTGTGCGAGGTCATTCGGGTCGTCGAGGTGTCCCAGTTCTCGGAGGGTCGGGTGCTCAGGGTGCTCATGAACTCGGAGCTCGACCAGGCCATCGCCATGCTCACCGAACCCGGCGAGGACCGCGACCACGAACCGCAGGAGGCGCACGGGTCGAGCCCCGACCGGAGCCGTGGCTTCTGGCGCTGGCGGATGCGGATGGCCGAGCGGATCGCGTCCGAGCTCGACGCGGAGCGCTTCGGCGTCGAGGCCGTGTATCTGATCGGCAGCACCAAGAACGCCAACGCCGGCCCGAACAGCGACATCGACCTGCTGATCCACGTCCGCGGCGACGAGCCGCAGCAGCGGGCGCTCGAAACCTGGCTCGACGGCTGGAGCCGGTGCCTGGGCGAGCTCAACTACATGCGCACCGGCTACGAGACGGGCGGCCTGCTCGATCTGCACTTCATCACCGACGACGACATCGAGCGCCAGACCAGCTACGCGGCGAAGATCGGTGCGGTCAGCGACGCCGCCCTCGAGCTGCCCCTCGGCAGGGACCAGGATCGCGTGTGAAACAGGGTCGAGGGTGTCGGGACTCTCCACCAATTCACCCACACGAATCGCCCGGGCTCCGCGCGATCAGAGCAGCTCGCGCGTCGCTCCCTCGAGGTCGTCGAGATCGAAGCGCACCAGGGCGAGCTCGGGGCCGTCGTGGGCGCCGGTGAAGCAGCGGGTACGCCCGATGGTGTCGCGCCAGCTGCCGGTCAGCCGGGCCGCCTCGTGAATGTGCCCGTGGAGGGTCAGTGCGGGCTGGCGATCCTCGATGACGCGGCGCAGCCCCACCGACCCGACGTGGACGTCGAGGGGCGCGTGATCGACCGACTGCCCGTCGAGGTCGGCCCGGTCGAGGCAGGTGCGGTACGGCGGTGAGTGGGCGAGCAGGATCAGCCGATCCGGATCGGCACCCTCGGCCAGGGCCTCGAGGTCGGCCGCAATGGTGCGGGTCTCGATCGCGCGCTCGTCCACCGGAACCGTGCGGTAACCGACCTCCGGCGAGACGCAGCCCGGGTCGACGTAACGACCGACGTCGTAGCGCTCCCAGTCCTTGAGCAGGAACGGGGTCGGCGGCACGTGGGCGTAGCCGGCGACGGTCCAGCCGCCGAGGTCGAGGGTGCGGCCGTGAACGTAGCACCAATCGCCGCGCTCGTCCCCGGCGACGAGGCCCGCCTCGGCAGCCCGCTCGTCATCGTTGCCGAGAATCAACACGAGACGCGGTGAAGAACCGGCCGACGGCGGCCGCAGGCGGTGGACCCAGTCCACCAGATAGTTCATGAACAAAGAATCGTCGCGCTCCAGAGACGACCAGCGGTGGGGCAACAGATCGCCCGCCATGAAGATCACATCGGGCCGCTCGGCCGCGGCCACCGCGAGGAGCGACTCGTAGCGGGCCACCCGCCCGTGCAGGTCGGACACCAGGAAGCAGCTGCGGGCCACGGCGTCAGGGGCGACCGACGGCGATCCTGGCGGTGTCGCGATCGAGGTCGATGCCGTCGAGGGCGACATCGTTGCCGGTCAGGTCGAGCACCACCCAGAGCTCGGGCGGGGTCCGGTCGACGTGGTGGCCGACGCGGACACGGGAGACCTCGGGCGTGACCGCGTCGATGGTGTGCGGGCGGTACCCGCTCTCGATGCCCCGGACACGAATGAGGATCCGCGGCGGGATCCGGAGAGTCTCGACCGAGATGGCGCCGTCCTCGAGGCTGCCGTCGCCGCGCAGCCGGACCACGGTGTTTCCATCGCCAGGCTCCACCGCGAGCTCGGTAATGACCCGAGCCGGCGTCGGCTCCTCGACCGCCTGCTCCACGGTCGCGGGTTCGGGAGACGGTTCACCGGTTGCTGCGGCGGATGCGTCGGGTGGGGCGCCATCCGCCGGATGATCCGGCTCGCCGCCGGCGGTGTCAGCGCCGCCGTCGCCCGACTCTGCGGCGGCCGCCGCCGGGTCAGCGGATTCGTCCGGATCGCCCTCGATCACGCTGCCGCCATCCGATGGCTGGGCAGCCGCCGGCAGCCGCGGCTCCGGCGCTGCAGCAGGCTCGACCGGCGCGTGCGAGCCGGCGCCGGCAACCATCTCGACGGCCGGACCGTCTTCGCCGCCGGCGCCGTCCAGCAGGGCGCCGATTCGCGGCCAGAACGCGACCGCCGCCGCCGCCGCGGCGATCACGACGAGCGCCGCCGTCGCGACCCACCAGCGCGCCCGGCGCGGTGACGGCGATCCCGGTTCGTCGTCCGGCGGCACCGTCACGTCGGCGCCGCCATCGTCAGGCAGCATCGGCGTCGAGTCCGGCTCGTCGTCGTCTTCGGGCAGACTGACGTCGAAGGCCGTGCCGCCGAGACCGTCGTCGATGCCGTCGATGACCTCGGGACCATCGTCGAAGTCCTCCGGTTCAGGCAGCACCACATCGCGGGACACCGACCCGACCTCAAGAGCCGCCGGTTGTGTGCCGGCCGAGACCTCGTCCTCGTCGCCGGGTGCTTGGTCTTCCGGCGGCTCGACCCCGCCGTCAGCCGGCTCGTCGAACGAGATTCGATCATCCTCGTCTTCGTCGCCGAGGTCGAGCTCCGGCGGATCGGCGACCGCTTCGGGCTCCGCCGAGTCATCGGAACCCGACGAAGCGGGCACGGTCTCGGGTTGGAGCTCCGCCGTCGTGTCCTGGGCATCCGGCGCGGCCTCGGCCAGCGCCTGCAGGGCCTGCTCCGCCGGCTCCAGACCGGCATCGCGAATGGTCAGTCGAAAGGCCTCGTCGCCGGTTGCGGCCGCCGGCGTGGGAGGCCCCTCGAGGGCATCGGTCGGAAAGTCCGTCGGCATCGGACGAACATCGAGATCGAAGGGCTGTCCGCCCGCCTCGACGTGATCCTGCACGAGCTGCTCGACCAGCTCCTGGTTCTGCGACGACATGGTGACGAATCGCAGGGCCATGCCCGGGGGGCCGCTTGAACCGTCATCCGGACGCTGGGCCCACTCGACCACCGCGGTGCCTTCGAGGAAAACGAAATCCTCGGGCAGCACGACCCGGAATCGAACCACGGAGCCCGGTCCGAGCGGCTCCGCAGTATCGATGAACAGACCGTCCGGAGCGAGGTTCTGTGAGAACTCGGCCTGGAAACGCCGCATGCTCGCGAAATTGAGATCGATCTCGATCAGATCCTCGTGCGCCGGACCCCGCTGATCGGGCTTGGTGGTGTCGTCATTCATGCCAGTTCATCCGTCCAGATGAGCGATTCTCGCCGGCGACCCGCACCAGTCTCTCGCACCCCGAAAGGTTGCGAAAATCCTCGACAGACCGAAGGGAATGCCTCCGTTTTTCGCAACCACCGGCGCATCAGAATCTTGACACATTTCATTCAGCAGAACCGCTCGTCTGAGGTCGAAGATAGCAGATCTTCGAGCAGTGGCCTCGCAGCCGCGCCGGTCGCGGCCACCTCGGCGGCCCGGAGCGAACGTCGGGGCCCGACCGGACGATGCGGTGGTAGTGTTGGCGCGTGCCGAGAATCGCAGTCGTCGTGGCAGTGTCGGCGTCGCTCGCCGCAGCCGGTCTCGCCGGCGCCGATCTCGAGTCGCGCGCCGTCCGGATTCACGACGGGCTGGTCTCCCTGACTCTGCCCGTCGGATGGCACGAGATCGATCCCGGCCATCTCGACGAGGTCACCCGTTGGACCACCGGCGCCACCGGCGGACGGGTCGGTGCGCTCTACCAGCACGGCTATCGGCCGATCCTGCCGCCGGATCAGCCCGGTCTGCCCCAGATCCTGGTTCAGATTCGACAGAGTGGACGACTGCGCTACCGCGACGTTCTCGCCCTGCTGAAGGATGCCGAGACCGCCGACGGCCCCCTCAACCGCTTCGACAACGGGTTGCCTCCTCTGGTCGTGGGTGTCGCCGTCGAGCGGGTTTCGTTCGACTCCGGGACCTTCACCCTGAGCCTCGAGCACGCCCTCGATCTGCGCATCCGCGGCCGCGCCCGCGTGCTGACCGCCGCTCGCCTGACCGAACGCGGGTTCATCGCGTTTCACTACATCGATCGCGAGCGCCGGATCGGGGCGGGGCGCGAGCTCTTCGAAGCGGTGCTCGACAGCGTCGAGATCGCACCCGAGTTCGCCTATCGGCCGCGGCTGCTCGACCGCTGGCCCGGGCTGCCGCTTCTCGTCGCGGCCGGTGTTTCCGCCCTCGCGCTCGCCGTCTATGTGACGTTTCGGAGCCGACGGACCTCGTGACCGTCAGCATCGACCTCGACCGGCGACGCGTGATCGCGTCGGTCAGCGACCTCGCCGGCGAGGCGCCGACCCGGGCCATCGGCCTCGGCGGGAGCGGACTGTCGCGGTTGTGGATCGGGAGCGAGCTCCACCGACGGGTCCAGGCCGACATGGAAGCGACGGTGCCGGGGTACCGCTCCGAGGTTCCGGTTTCCCTCGAGCTCGAGGTCGACGGCTGGACGGTGGAGATCGACGGCCGCGCCGACGGCGTGGTCTACGACGGCGAACGCCCGGTCCGGGTGGACGAGATCAAGACGCTTCACTTCGCGGTCGACCTCCACCACCTCTATGTCGAGGAACGCCTCGACCGTTTTCGGCGCCAGGCCACGCTCTACGCCCTGATGATGACCGGCGACCACCCGCCGCCAGAGGTTCGCCTGGTCCTGGTCGACATCGTCAGCACCGAGGAGCAGGACGAGACGGTGCCATGGTCGCCCGATGAGGTCCTCGGCTGGCTGCGCCCGCAGCTCCACCGTCTGATCGCGGGCGAGAAGCGGCGGCTGCGGCGGCTCGAGGAACTGCGCCGCGCCGCCGAGCTCATTCCCTTTCCCCACCCCGAGCCCCGGCCGGTGCAGGCCCCGATCGGCGAGGCGGTCGCCGACGCCATCGACAACAGCCGCCACCTGTTGCTGCGCGCGCCGACCGGAAGCGGCAAGACCGCGGCCGTCCTCCATCCGGCTCTGAGGTCCGCCCTGTCCCGGGGCCATCGGCTGTTCTTCCTGACCGCCAAGACCCTGCAGCAACGGATCGCCGTCGACACCGCCCGCGCCATGCAGGACGGGCTGTTCCGCAGTCTCCAGCTGCGCGCCAAGGGCAAGATGTGCGCCAACACCGAAATGATCTGCAACGAGGAGTTCTGTCCCTACGCCAAGGAGTACGGGCTCAAGCTGGTCCGTACCGGAGTTCTCGACTCGCTGCTCGACGAGGTCGACCACCAGGACCCCGACGAGATCTTCGAAACGGCGCGCGACCACGAGCTCTGTCCGTTCGAGCTCAGCCTCGACCTGCTGCCGCGGATCGACCTCGTGGTGTGCGACTACAACTACGTCTTCGATCCCGTGATCGGGCTCGGCGCGGTGCTCCACGACGGCGCCCTGCGCGACTCGGTGCTGATCATCGACGAGGCCCACAACCTGGTCGACCGGAGCCGCGAGTACTACTCCCCCACCATCGAGACCCGCCAGATCGAGCGCGCCCTCGAGCACCTCGCCGTGCGGCCCAATGCGGTCTTCGACCAGCTCGCGGTGCTCGTGCGCGAGCTCGGGGCGCTGGTCGAAGGCGCCCTCGAGGGGGCGCTCGAGAACCGCACGGAGAGCGAGGCGACCACCGAGTTCGACGCCGGTGTCATCGCCGACCTTCGGATCGCCTTCGACGGCGCCATGCTGTCGTACTTCCTGTACAAGCGCGAGCACGAGCTGTGGATCGCCGACGACCCCGTGCTCGACCTTTTCTTTGCCCTCACCCACTTCCATCGGGTGCTGTCGCTCGGCGGCTCGGAGTTCGTTCACCTGGCTCGACGCCGCGCCGACGGAACCGGCATCCTGCGCATCTTCTGCCTCGACGCCGCCCGCTTCGTCGGCCGGGTGCTCGACGAGTCGGCCGGGGTGATCGCCATGTCGGCGACGCTGGAGCCCTTCGATTTCTACCGCGACCTTCTCGGCTTCGATCCCCACCGGACCGAGACGCTGTACGTTCCGTCGCCCTTTCCCGCCGAGAATCGGCTGGTGCTCGCGATCGACGACGTCGACACGACCTACCGCCGGCGTCGCGTGCACTTCGATCGAATCGCGTCGTGGATCGCCCGCCTCGCGCACCCCCGGGGCAACGTCCTGACCCTGTTCCCGAGCTACGCCTTTCTCGACGCCGTGGCCGAACGGCTGCAGCTGCCCAACCACCGGCTGCTGGTCCAGCACCCGGGCAGCACGGACGCCGACCAGCGGGAGATCATGGAGCGGCTCCGGGACGACGACGGCCAGGTGTTGCTCGCTGTGCTCGGCGGGATCTTCGCCGAGGGCGTCGACTACCCGGGGCGGATGCTGTCACAGGTCGTCGTGGTGTCGCCCGGTCTGCCCCAGTACAACCTGGAGCGCGAGCTGCTCAAGGCCTACTACCAGGAGACCTACGAGCACGGGTTCGGGTATGCCTACCTGATCCCGGGCATGACCCGGGTCGTCCAGGCGGCCGGCCGGCTCATCCGCTCGGACACCGACCGGGGCGTCATCACCCTGATGTGCCGGCGGTTCATCGATTCGCGCTACTCCCGGCTGCTGCCCGAGGAGTGGCTCGACGGCGACGACGATCCGCGGATTCTGCTGCATCCCGATCCCGAGAAGGCGGTGCGGGAGTTCTTCGGGTAGAGGGCCTCTCCCTTTCTCCTCTCCCTTGCGATGAGGACTCCCGCTTTTCTCAATTCTTAATTCTTAATTCTCAATTCTTAATTCTTGATTGTGCTGCAGCTTCTGGGCTTCGCTCTGGGATCAAAATTGAGAATTGAGAATTCAAAATTCAGAACTCGTCGGTCCGCTTGCTACCATTCGATCCCTCGATGACGAATGCACGCGACACCGCGCTCCAGCTCTTCTCGCCGCCGGTCGCCGGCTGGTTCCGCGACCGTTTCGGGGCTCCGACCGACGTCCAGGCGCGAGCGTGGCCTCGGATCGCCGCGGGCGAGCACGTACTGCTCACCGCCCCCACCGGGAGCGGCAAGACCCTGGCGGCCTTCCTGTGGGCCCTCGACCGGCTGCTGACCGGCGCCTGGGAGTGCGGTGCCACACGGGTGGTGTACGTCTCGCCCCTGAAGGCCCTGGGCAACGACATCCAGCGCAACCTCACCGAGCCCCTCGCGGAGCTGTCCCGGCTCATTCCGGCCGACGGCGGGGCCGAGCCCGCGGTCCGGGTCGCCAGCCGGACCGGGGACACTCCCCAGGAGGAGCGCCGCCGGATGCTGCGCTCGCCGCCGGAGATCCTGATCACCACCCCCGAGACCCTCAACATCCTGCTGACCTCGGTCAACGGACGCCGCCTGCTGACCGCCCTGCGCTGCGTCATCCTGGACGAGATCCACGCGGTGGCGTCGAGCAAGCGCGGGGTGCACCTGATGACCGCCGTCGAGAGACTCGTGCCGCTCAGTGGCGAGTTCCAGCGGGTGGCGCTGTCGGCGACGGTGCGGCCCCTCGAGAGGGTCGCGCGCTGGGTCGGGGGCTTCGAGCCGGGGCGGTCGCCCGACCAAGCGGAGCTCGTCCGCCGTCCGGTCGCCGTCGTCGCCGGCGACGACGAGAAACGAACTCGCCTCCGGGTGTCGCTGCCGTCCGCGACCGGGCCCTCCGAATCCCGAGAGCCCGACGCCTTCTGGTCGGCGTTCGGTCGGGATCTCTGGACGTCCATCGCGCGCAACCGGTCGACCCTGGTGTTCGCCAATGCCCGCCGGACGGTCGAGAAGGTCACCAGGTTCGTCAACGAGGCGGCCCCGGACCGGATCGCCTACTCGCACCACGGCGCGCTCTCCCGCGAGATCCGGTCGGTGGTCGAGCAGCGGCTCAAGGCGGGCGAACTCAAGGCGATCGTCGCCACCAGCTCGCTCGAGCTCGGCATCGACATCGGGGCCATCGACGAGGTCATCATGGTCCAGACGCCCCCGTCGGTGGCCTCGACCCTGCAGCGGCTCGGTCGCTCCGGGCACGCCGTGGGCGCGACCAGCGCGGGCCGGCTCCTGCCCTTCCTCGGGCGGGACCTGCTCGAGGCGGCCGTCGTCGCACGCTGCGTCCTCGACGGCGAGATCGAGGAAATCCGCCCGGTGGACGGCCCTCTCGACGTGCTCGCGCAGGTGCTGCTGTCGATGATCATCGAGCAGCCACGGCGGATCGACGAGCTGTACCGCGCGATCCGCTGCGCCGAGCCGTACCGAAACCTGTCGCGGCCGCGATTCGACGGCATCCTCGAGATGCTCGCGGGCCGCGATGCGAGCAGCCGGGTCCGGAGCCTTCGGCCGATGATCAGCATCGACGCGATCGACAAAACCGTGCGGGCCCGGCGCGGTGTCGAGCGCCTCATCTACCTGTCGGGCGGCACCATTCCGGACCGCGGCTACTACCGCCTGCGGGTCGCCGACAGCGGCGCCCTGCTCGGCGAGCTCGACGAGGAGTTCGTCTGGGAGCGCTCGGTTGGCGACACCTTCACCCTCGGCGTCCAGACCTGGCGGGTCGAGCGCATCACCCACAACGACGTCATCGTCGCACCGGCCCAGGCGCGGTCGGCCATGGCGCCGTTCTGGCGGGCCGACGAGCTCGACCGGTCGAGCTTCGTCTCGATCCGGATGGCGCGCCTGCTCGAGGCGGTCGAGGGCCGGCTGGACGACAAGGCGCTGCCCGGCGAGCTGGCCGCATCGCACGCCCTCGACGACGACGCCGCCGCGGCGTTGGTCGAGCACCTGCGGCAGCAGCGTGCCGCGACCGGCTGCCTGCCCCACCGTCGCCGCCTCGTGATCGAGCACACGGCGTCGCCGGCGGGGCGCAGCCGGCACCGCCAGACCGTCATCCACACCCTGTGGGGCGGCCGGGTCAACCGGCCGTTCGCCGCCGCTCTCGGGGCCGCCTGGGCTGACCGCTGGGGCGCCGCACCGGAGATCGCGCACAACGCCGACTGCGTGGTCATCGTCCACCCGGCCGGAATCGAGCTTGACGATCCTTTCGATCTGGTTCCGGTCGCCGAGCTCGAGGCGCTCCTTCACCGCGCCGTCGGCCGGAGCGCCTTTTTCGGCGCCCGCTTCCGGGAGGCCGCCGGACGGGCGCTGCTGCTGCCCCGGGGCACGCCCGGCAAGCGCGTCCCGCTCTGGGTCCAGCGCCAGCGCGCCAAGGAGCTGCTCGAGGCGGTTCGATCGAGCGCCGACTTCCCCGTGACCCTCGAGGCCTGGCGGAGCTGTCTGCAGGACTCCTTCGAGCTCGAGGTGCTCCGGCAACGGCTCGACGAGGTCGCCGACGGCCGGGTCGCGGTCCGCCACGTGACGACCGAGACGCCGTCGCCGTTCACCGCCCAGGTCGCCTGGCAGCAGACCAACCGGCTCATGTACGCGGACGACGCGCCGTCCGCGACGACCGCCACCGGCGCCGATCTGGTGCGCGAACTGGCGCTGGCGTCCCATCTGCGGCCGCGGGTGGCGCCCGAGCTCGCCGCGGACCTTCAGCGGCGGCTGCATCGGGTGGAGCTCGGCTGGTCGCCCAGAGACGCCCATGAGCTCGAGGACTGGGTCAGGGAGCGGATCGCCATTCCCGAGGCCGAGTGGTCCGAGCTCCTCGACGCGATGGCCCGCGACCACGGCACGGATGCCGAAGAGGTGTCGCAGAAAGTCGCTCACCGGGTCGTGCTCGTCGATCCGCCAGAGGCGGGCGGCACGGCGCTCGCGGTCTCGGTCGAGCTCCTTTCTCGCCTCGAGGGAGCCTGCGGACGCGCGATCCCCGACGATCGGCTGCGGTCGCCGAGCGATGCCGTCGGCCCCGACGCCGCGATCGAGGCGCGCCGCCGGGTGCCCGGCGGCAGCATCGATGCAGATCTCGATGTCGAGCTCACCTGGCTCGTCGGGGAGTGGCTGCGCTTCTACTCGGCGGTCGAGCCGACCTGGATCGCCGCGGCGCTGGGTGTGCCCGACGACCGTCTGGATGCCGTCGTCAGAGACCTCGAGGCGGCCGACACGGTGGTTGTCGACGCAATTCTCGACGGCGCAACGCGGCCCCAGGTCAGCGACCGGCTCAACCTCGAACGGCTGCTCCGGATGGCGCGCTCCGAGACCCGCCCTTCGCTGGAGCCGATCCCGGCTCGCCGGTTGCCCCTGCTGCTCGCCGAGCACCAGAACCTCGGCCTCTTTGAGGTCGTCCCCGAGGATCTCCAGCACGCCGTCGAGCGACTGCTCGGCCTTCCGCTGCCCGCCGGGCTCTGGGAGACCGAAATCCTGCCCGCCCGGCTCGACCCCTACCTTCCGGGGTGGCTCGACGCCCTCATCGGCGAGAGCGACCTACGGTGGGTCGGCGCCGGGGAGGGCCGGCTCTTCCTCGCTCTGGACGGCGAACTCGATCTGCTTCCTCGGCCCGACGACAGTGCCGCCGGCAGCGGCGGACGGATGGATCTCCTCCCCCACCCGAGCGGGCGGTTCACTTTCGACGAACTGGTCCGCGCCTCCGGCATGGACAGCGCCGAAATGTCCCGGCGCCTGTGGCGATCGGCCTGGCGGGGCGAGGTGTCGTCCGACAGCTTCGCCGCGGTGCGCGACGGGATCGCCGGCGGCTTCGAGACAGGGCCGCCGGTCGAGTCGGCGCCCATGCCGAGGAGGGGCGGCCGCGTCCGGTTCCGGCAGTGGCGGCGATCCCGTCCGTTCGCCGGGACGTGGTTTGCCCTGCCGGCGCCGACGCCGCCGGACGATGTCATCGCCCGCGACGACCGCGATCGAGACCGGGCGCGGATCGTGCTCGACCGCTACGGTCTGGTCTTCCGGGAGCTCCTCGGGCGCGAGCTGCCCGAGCTCCGGTGGGGCGCGATCTTCCGGGCCCTGCGGCTGCTCGAGCTCGGCGGCGAGATCGTCGCAGGTCACTTCGTCGACGGCGTCGTCGGGCTCCAGTTCGCGACCCACGCCACCGTGAACCGGCTGCGCGACGGCCTCGACTCGGATCGCGTCTGGTGGCTGTGCGCCGCCGACCCGGCGTCGCCCTGCTCGATCGGGCTCGAGATCGACGATTGGGAGCTGCCCCACCGGCTGCCCGGCAACCACCTGGTGTTTCACGGCGAGGACCTCGTTGTGGTCTCCCGCCGGCGGGGCGCCGAGCTGACCATCGGAGTCGGTTCGGACCATCCCGAGCTGGCGCGGTACCTCGCCTTCCTCGGCAGCCTGGTATCGAGGGTCGAGCGCCCCCGGAAGCGGGTCGACATCGAGTCCGTCAATGGCGAGCCGGCGACCTCGAGCCCGTACCGATCGGCGATCGCCGAGCGCTTTCAGGTCACCCGTCAGCCGACGGCCCTGCGGATCGCCAGAAAGTACTGAGACGCCGGCTCATCCCGTTTCGGCGTTTTGAGGTATCCTCCACGATGGCAGCGCCCGGACGCGCGGGCGCCGACGTCATTCTGTCAAGAGGAGGAGATCCGAGATGACCGCAGCAACCGCCGAAACCCCACTGTGGCTTTCCATCGAGAACAAGATCGCCGAGCTCGGCGCCGCCGACTTCGAACAAGGCGCGAAGGAGTCGACTGTCCATACGCTGGCCAAGACGCTCGACGATCAGGGCTATAACGTCTCGCGCCACGCGGCCAACATGCTGATGCTGCGACGTGCGGTCGATGCGCGGGCCGCGGTCGGGCACCCGTTTCTGACCGATTTTCAGGCCGCCAAGGACGAGCTCACCCTCGACGATGTGGTCAATCCGAACCACGCGACGGCGAAGTTGGTGCGCAAGGTCGGGGCCGAGTGGACGGAGTTCCAGAAGATCGATCGGCGCAGCGACATCCGGAACATGGTCCACGCCGTTCGTCTCGACCTGCTGGTCGCCAAGGCCAACGAGATCGGCGGTGACAAGGGCGCACGCTACCTCATCGAGCACGACGTCGATGAACCGACCATCCTCGACCGTCTCGGCATCGACCAGGCCAAGCTCGACGCGGTCAAGGCGGCGATCGCCGCCGAGCTCGCCGAAATCTCACGGGTCAAAAGCCTGCTCAAGGACGTCGAGGGCCAGGACGACCAGGCCCGGGCCCGTCACCTGATCGACAAAGATGTCGCCGACGAGTCGATCGTCGAAATCGCCGGCATTGGACAGAACGTGATCGACGAGACCAGGAAGGCCATGGAGGTCGAGCTCGCCGAGAAGGCCCGACTCGCCGCCGAGGCGGAGGCCGCCAAGAAAGCCGCCGCCGAGGGGCCCAAGCTCGAGGACATTTCGTCCGACGACATGTTGAGCTACATCGAGGACATCCGGGAGATCATGGAGTTCTCGGACGACCCGGCGGAGATCGCGACCATGTGCGAGCAGAGCAACATCCCCAAGGCGCTGATCGAGATCATCACCGAGAACCCGGACAAGCTCGACGAGCTCGAGGCCGCCGCGGAGAAGTAGTTATTAGTTCTTGGTTCTTAGGTCCCCTTCGGGGATGGGTAAACCCCCTCGCCTTTAGGCGAAGCCTT
>CAZXMW010000051.1:0-23923 GCA_964641415.1 uncultured Thermoanaerobaculia bacterium
CATGGGCGCATCAGGATCTTGGCACATCTCATCCAGCAGAAACGCTCAGCTGAGGGTGCAGATTTTTGTTCCCTTTCAGGTCACTGTTGCTTGTCGGCCTGCTGCTTGCGCGCGGCGAGCTGTCGTCTTCGGCGGGCGATGGCCTGGCGCCGCCGCTCCTCGAGCTTCTCGTGGCGCCGCTTGCCGAGGTAGACGTTGAGGATGTTGTCCCGTGGGAGAAACGCGATCACGGGATCCCTCCGCCGGCCGATGGCGTTGAACACCTCGTTGATGCCCGGGTGCTTCGGGTCGTACTGGAGCCCGTCGAAAAGCGCTTCAATAGCCCCCTTGCGGCTCTGGGCGAGGAGATGGACCCGGGCCAGGTTCTCGTAGTGGTCGGGATCCTTGGGGTGGACCTTGAGCGACAGCTCGCAGTACTTCTTGGCGTCAAGGTACTGCTTGCGCACCTCGGCGAAGCACAGACCGTAGAACGAGAAGGCCGACGCCGCCAGGCGCTTGTCGTCGTCGGTTCCGCTCGACAATGCGGGCAGGAACCTCTCAAAGGCGACCACGGCGTCCTCGTACTTCTCCTCACGGGTCAGCGCGATGGCGTCGGCCACGGCCTGCACCATCACTTCCTTGCTGATCTTCTGGTCGTCGGTCATGCAGGGGATTATACAGAACCCAAGGTGAGCGATTCTCACTGGCGATCTGCACCAGGCTCTTGCGCTCTGGATGGTTGCGAAAATACTCGACATACCGAGGGGAAGCCTCCGTTTTTCGCAACCGCGATGGCATCAGGGTTTGAGCCCACCTCATCCAGCAGAACCGCTCATCTCGGGCAGAACACGACCGACGGTCGCTGATGTTCATCAGTGTCGTGCGGCAGACCGCCACCTGTCGCGGTGGGCCTGCACGATCGCGAGCAGGTCGGCGTGGACCCCCGAGGTGCCGCACACCATGTCGCCCGAGTTCAAGAAGTCCGGTCCACCATCCATGTCGCTGACCGTGCCGCCCCCCTCTTCGACCAGTAGTGAGCCGGCGGCGAGGTCCCACGGCGACAGCCGGAACTCGAAGAAACCGTCGAACAGACCGCACGCGGTCCAGGCGAGGTCGAGAGCGGCTGCTCCGGGCCGGCGAATGGCCTTGCAACCCAGGAAGACCTCGCGAAAGATCGCGAGGTACGGGTCGAGCAGCTCATGGGCGCGAAACGGGAATCCCGTGGCGACCAGGGCGCCGCCGAGCCCGGGGCGGTCGGTAACCCGGCACGGCCGGCCGTTCCACGTCGCGCCGTCGCCACGGGCGGCGCGGAACACATCCCGCTTGACCGGGTCGAGCACGACCCCCAGCTCCACCCGGCCCTCGACCACCACCCCGATCGACACCGCGAACTGGGGAATGCCGTGGACGAAGTTGGTGGTGCCGTCCAGCGGATCGACGATCCAGGTCGGCCGGTCGCCGACCCGCCGGCTCCAGCCGGACTCCTCGGCGAGCACCGCATGGTCGGGGAATCGTCGCTGGATCTCGCCCAGAATCGCGGTCTCGGCCGCGTGGTCGGCGATGGTGACCAGGTCGTTGCGCGACTTCTCGTTGATCTGGTCGGGCGCCAGCTTCCGCCAGTAGGGCATCAGGGCATCGGCGCCGGCCCGCGCGACCGCCTCGACCTGGTTGAGCACGTCATCCGGGAACTGAAATGGCATTGCGGCCTCCACGGTTGTCAAAGATGGACGGAGCTGTTGTGACACACGTGTACGACGAAGAAACGGCGATCTTCAACGCCCGCTGCCGGCTGATGCTCGACGTGACCTGGCAGACGTTGCGGTCGGATCCCGACCTCAAGCTGTGTGAGGGCCTGCGCCTCATCGAGGCGACCCGGATCGCCGTCGCGCGGCTCGCCCCCGAAACCGCTGACATCTTCGAGCGGAATGTCGTCCCGCAGATGCGCGCCGCGCTGATGGAGCGCTTCGGGGTGAGCGACCTGCCGACCGAGAGCGTCAACTGAGGTTTGCCGACCCGGCCACATCGGCCCACTCGGGCAGCTCGCGCAACACTTCCGGCGGTATGTTCGGCTCGATCTCGACGGTGATCTCGTCGTCCTCGGCAAGCTCGTAGCCCGGGATCCGGACCGCGATCTGGCGACCGATGCCGGGGCGGAGATCGTCGAGCGGCACGGAGACTCGTTCGGTGAGCCGTTCGCTGCCGTCGGCGCCCCGGACTCGGACCATGACCGTCAGCGCGGACAGCGGTTCGGTTCCCTGGTTGGCGACGGCGAGGTCGACCAGCAGCGTCGGATTGCCCTCGTCGTCGTGCAGGGTCGTGGTCCCGACCGGGTAGATCTCGTGCTTGAATCGCAGCCGCTGGAGACGTTGCTCCGGGGTCTCCTCGGGACCGCAGGCGGTCATCGAGACGGCGACGGTCACAGCGAGGGCGAGGACGAACGGGATGGTGCGTCGCATGGGCCTCCTCCGGGGTTCGGGGCGGAGTGTAGCAGGCTGCGACCGGTGCACTGATTCGATCCCAAGGGTCCGCGGGGTGCGGAGTCGGCGCGCGTCGGACAGCAGCGGTCTGGCGGGGACGCTGTTCGCTGACCCTGATCGCTGCCGTTGTCGTTGGACCCATCCCTGCATCTGTCGTTGTCGGCGTTCGATCCTGTCGGGGCCGAGACCGTGCCCGAATCCGTGGCCGCATCCGGAACCGAAACCGTATCCGCATCCGGAGCCGAGACCGTGTCCGAATCCGTGGCCGCAGCCGGAACCGAAACCGTATCCGCATCCGGAACCGAGACCGTGTCCGAAGCCGTGTCCGAAGCCGTGGCCGCATCCGGAACCGGTCCGGCGCCTCTCATCTGTAGGCGGGTCGTTCACGACCCGCGACCACACGGCGGCCGGGTCGCGTGGCCCGAGAGCCCCGCCTTCGGTAACGGGGGCGGGATGATCGGATGCGGTTGACGACGCGCGGACAGGGACCGAATTATCCGCTGGGATCGGGATCGGGATCGGGATCGGGATCGGGATCGGGATCGGGATCGGGATCGGATGCGACGTGTGGCGGCATCTTCTCGTGCCTCGCGTCCTGGCGTTGTGTTTGTGTCTGCCGGCGCTTCCGTCGGCGACGCGGAACGCCCGGAACATCGTGCACCAGCCCCGGACGCGATCGATGTCTCGGCCAGCTACTCCGCGGCCTCGCCGCAGTACCACAGCGTGACCTTGCGCACGTACTGACGGGTCTCGCGATAGGGCGGCACGCCGCCGTGGCGCTCGACGGCGGCCGGCCCGGCGTTGTAGGCAGCCAGCGCCAGGGTCAGGGAACCGAAACGACCGAGCAACCGCCTGAGGTACTCGGCGCCGCCGCGGAGATTGTCGGCCGGTTCGAAGACATCTCTCACCCCGCGGTCGGCGGCGGTGGCGGGCATCAGCTGGGCCAATCCGGCGGCGCCGGCGCGCGACACGGCGAGCGGGTTGAAGTTGGACTCGGCGCGGACCACTGCAACCAGCAGCCATGGATGGATGCCCGCTGCCTCGGCGGCGCGCTGGATCTGCTCTCTGTAGGGAATCTCGTCGGGCAGGTTCTCGCCGCCCCAGGCCCAGGGACAGTCTGCCGGGGCGGCCAGCGGCTCCGGATCATCCTCGACCTCGTCGGCGACCACCCGCTCGACCCGGGTCGCCGGGACGACCATGGTGCCGCCGTCGCGGAGCTCGATGACGATCGTCTCCCCCTCCAGGTAGGCGTCCTCGGCCTTGAGAACCCTGCCGTCGATGAAGGAGACAATCTCTGCTCGGGCTCCGACGGTCCCCAGAACACTCAGCGCGAGGGCGACGAAGATGCGAAGCAGTTTCGTCAGGTCACATTCTCGACTGGGGTTTTCGGATCTTCGGCGTTGTTGCCGGTGGGGGCGCCCCGCACCGAAAACCACGGCCGAGAATGCGAGTCTAGGAGTCGCTTTGATCATCACACTCACGCTCTCGGGTGCTTCTCGTCATACAGCTTCCTCAACCTCTCCCTTGCAACGTGGGTGTAGATCTCGGTGGTCGTCAATGACGCATGCCCCAACATCATCTGTACGGACCTCAGGTCGGCGCCGTGTTCCACTAGGTGGGTGGCGAAGGAATGACGGACGACGTGGGGCGTGAGCCGGCTGCCGATGCCGGCAGTCGAGGCGTGTCGCCGCAGGATCTTCCAGAACCCTTGACGGGTCAGGGCGCCGCCGCGGAAGTTCAGAAAGAGCTCCGGTCGCCGATGCCGGTCGAGCACCGTCCGGGCCGAATCGCTGTAGCGCTCGATCCACTCGATGGCGGACAGACCGAGGGGCACCAGCCGCTCCTTGCGCCCCTTGCCGACGATCCGGACAAAGCCGGGATCCAGACGGACGCGGTCGATGGTCAGCCCGACCAGCTCCGAGACCCGCAACCCGGTCGCGTACAGGGTTTCCATCATGGCACGATCGCGCAGCCCGAGGGTGGTCGAGGTGTCAGGGGCGGCCAGCAACGCATCGACCTCGGTGACGCTCAGCGAGTGCGGAACGGTGCGCCACAGGGATGGCGAGCGGATGTTGGTGGTCGGGTCGCTGTCGAGGGCGTCGGAGGCGACCAGGAAGCGGAACAGGCCTCGGATCGCCGACAGCGCCCGCGCCGCCGACCGCGCCGACAGTCCGGCGTCGCGACGGAGCCCCAGGTAGTCGCGGATGTGGCGACGCTCGATGTCGTCCGCGTCGAGGCACTGCTCCCCGACCCAGGACGAGAGCTGCCTGAGATCGCGGCCGTAGGACTCCAGGGTGCGCGGGCTCAAGTTGCGCTCCACCGCCAGGTGCGCCAGATATTCGTGGATGTGGTCGTCGAGCGTTCCTGCCATCACGAGTATCGTACTCTTCGACCCCGATCCTGATCGTTGCCCCGGATCTGACGACACCGGCCGTCCGGTCCGCCTTCGCCTTCCGGCGAGTGCGGCCCAGCGTCGCGCGAGCAGCATTTCGTGCGTGTCTGCTCTGCCCTGCCCGCCGGAGGGGGTCCTTCGACTCGCTTTGCTCGCTCAGGAGCGCTGCTTGGGCGCCGGCGGCTTTTGCAAGATGACGAGGTTGTCCGGGCCGGGATGGACGCGAACCGGCTCCGCCGTGGCAAAGCGGCTCCGGCTCCGGCCACGGTGAAAGCACCGGCTCCGGCTCCGGCCACGGCCACGGCCACGGCCACGGACGCCGCCCGTAACTGGAATCACCGAACGCACAATCAGCTTGACCGTATACTGATGCGACAGGCGGCCTGATCGACTGCAGCCGGGAGGCCCATCGTGAACCCCGTTCCCAACACCGTGCTCGAGCGCGTCGAGCGACTGCATACCTCGATCGTCCGCGTGATCCGCGGCAAAGCGGAGATCGTCGACGCGTTGATCGCAGCCCTTCTGGCCCGCGGCCACGTACTGCTCGAGGATGTGCCCGGAGTCGGCAAAACGACGCTGGCCCAGGCCCTTGCCCGGTCGCTCAGGCTCGAGTTCCAGCGCATCCAGTTCACTTCGGACACCCTACCGTCGGACATCATCGGGATTTCGGTCTACCGCCAGGACTCGAGCACATTCGAGTTCATCCCGGGTCCGCTGTTCGCCAACGTGGTGCTTGCCGACGAGATCAACCGAGCGGCGCCGCGAACCCAGTCAGCCCTGCTCGAGGCAATGAGCGAACATGCCGTCACCGTCGAAAAGACCCGTCACCGGCTCGCCGAGCCGTTTCTCGTCGTCGCGACCCAGAACCCCATCGAGTCCACCGGAACCTACCCACTCCCCGAGTCCCAGCTCGACCGCTTCCTGATGCGGCTTTCCATGGGCTACCCCGGCCCCGACGAGGAGCTCGAGCTGCTGCGGGCGGGCGGCGCTGAACCCGAGCTCGCGGCCCTCGAGCCGGTGCTCGATGCCGACGAGGTCATCGAGCTGCAGTCCAGGGTCTCCGAGGTCCACACCGACGACAAGATCCTCGCCTATCTGCTCCAGGTCATCCACGCCACCCGCAACCACGATGCCCTCGCGCTCGGCGTCTCGACCCGGGGCAGCCTGGCCTGGCAGCGCTCGGCCCAGGCTCTCGCCCTGGTCCGGGGTCGGTCCTATGTCGTGCCCGACGATCTCCAGCACACGGCCGAGTCGGTGCTCGCCCACCGGGTGCTGCTCGCCGACCCGCTCATCGGCGACGGGTGGGAGAAGAGCCGCATGGAGCGCTCGGTCATCCGCTCGGTCATCGACGGGACGCCGGTTCCGCGATGAGCCTGGCGGAGGCCTTCCCGGGCTTCAGGCTGCGTCTGACCCGGTGGGGGGCGCTGTACATCGCCGGCTGCGTGATCCTCGGTCTGGCTGCGGTCAACACCGGCAACAACGCCTTGATGGCCATGCTCTCCCTGGCGCTGGGCAGCTATGTGGTGTCCGGCGCCTGGTCCCGACAGGCGCTGGCCGGTCTGGAGGTGGCGGCGAGCCTGCCGCCCGAGTGCTTCGCGGGCCGCGCGGTGGTGGCCGATGTCACCCTGCGCAACCGGTCGAGGATCTTCCCGGCGTACGGCGTCGTGGTCAGCGACCGCGACGGGCGACGTCTGCTCGTCGAGCCGGTCGTCGGGCGTTCGAGCGAGGTCCGCCGGTCGGCGCGCCTCGTCTTCGACCGACGGGGCTGGACCGGGATCGGACCATGGCGGGTCGAGGTGCTGCTGCCGCTCGGTTTCTTTCTCAAGTCCAAGGAGCTGCTGCGCGACCGGCGGGCTCTGGTGCTGCCCCGACTGCTCGACGCGGCGCCCGAGCTCGACCTCGGCCGCGGCGGCGGCCGCCGCTCGCGGGACACCCTGCTCGACCGAGGTCGTGAGGGCGAGGTGACCCAGCTGCGCGAGTTCCGCGACGGCGACGACCACCGGCAGATGCACTGGAAGCAGACCGCCCGCCAGCAGCGACCCATCGTGGTCGATCGGCAGCATGCGGCCGAGGGCCCGGTCTATCTCGTGCTCGACCCGCGGGCGGCCGATCCGGCCGACCCGGTGACCAGGGAACGATTCGAGCACGCGGTCAGCGAGGTCGCTACCGCCGCGGTCCGCCGGCTGCAGCGCGGTGCGCCGGTCGGGCTGGTGGTCGGGCCCGTCGTGGTGCCGCCGGTGCGCGACCCGCGGCAGGCCGCCCGGCTGCTGCGTCCGCTCGCCGAGGTCGAGCTCTGTGCCGCCGACAGCGCGCCGCCGGTCGGTCTCGGCGCCCGAGAGGTGGTCAGGTTCTCGGCAGCGGAGCGCGCGTGAGCGAGACCGCGGCTCTGCGTCGCGGGCTCGGGTGGCTGCTGCTGTGGGCACTCCTGCCGATGCCGTTTCTCTACATCACCCTGCCGCCGTTCTGGATCGCGGCCGCGGCGGCGGCTCTGTTTCTCGTGCTGCGGCCCGAACGGGTGCTCCGCCCGTCGACCAGGCTGCTCAACCTGCTCGCACTGCTGATCCTGTTCGTCGTCGTGTCTGTCGGCGGCCTCCATGTCGGGCCGCTGCGCCCGCTCGGTCACCTGCTGCTGCTGCTGACCAGCGTCCGGGTGCTGCCGGTCGAAGACCGCCGTGGAATGCTGCGCGCGCTGGCGCTGGTCGGCATGGTGTGGATCGTGTCGGTGGCCGCATCGACGCATCTCACGGTGTCGGTGTACTTCGTCGCCTCGGCGTTCGTGTTCTGGTGGGTCGGCATGCGGCTCCACCTGTCCGGCCTCGGCATCGATCCCGGCGGCGTCGCGCCACCGGTGCCGCGACCGCGTCACGTGGTGTTTGCAGCCGCCGCCGCGCTCGTCATCGCGGTTCCGTTTTTCGTCGCCATGCCTCGTCTCGGGTCGCCCTGGATCGCCGGCTCGAGCTTTGGTCGAACCACCGGCTTCTCACCCGACGTCGACCTCGGCAAGCTCGGCCGGATCAGCTCGTCCCAGGAGGTCGCACTGGTCGTGCGTGCCCCCGGCGAATTGACGATCCGTGAGGAGTGGTCGCGGCTGCGCGGCACCGCATTCGATCAGGTCATGGCCGGCTCGTGGCTGCCGAGGCGGTCCAACCTTCAGGTCGTCGAGCCGTCGCGCGGAGTGGCGTGGCTCGATTCCGACGCGGAGACCCTCGACGGGGCCGTCGAACTCGAGATCGACCTTTTCAAACCGCGCAACTACATCATGATCCCTCCGGGGACTGTGGCGGTCCAGGCTGCGACCAGAATCGCTCTCGACCCCTACGGCGGGGTGTTCATCGGCCATCGGCGGGGCGACCCGCTGAGCTACAGGATCTGGGTGTCGGACCCGACGCCGCCCCGGGCGGCGCCGCCCGCGGCGCGCGACACCCTGCTGCCGCGCGACCATCCGCAGGTGCGCGAGCTGGCTTTCCAGGTCGCCGGCAGTCGAAACGGCAACAGGGCGAAGGCCGATGCCGTCGAGCGCTTCCTCCGCGAGACCTACGGCTACTCCCTGAACTCCGGAGTGCGGATTCAGACCACGGATCCGGTGGCGTGGTTCCTGCTCGAGGGCCGCGAGGGACACTGCGAGTTCTTCGCGGGTTCGATGGTGGTGCTGCTCCGTCACCTCGGCGTGCCGGCGCGGATGGTCGCCGGCTACAGCGGCGGTGATCTGTCGCCGGCCGGCGACGAGCTGGTGGTCCGAGAGTCCAACGCCCACGCATGGGTCGAGGTCTGGCTCGGGGCGGAGCGGGGCTGGGTGGCCTACGATCCGACGCCGTCGATCGGTGTGCCGGGGTTGGGCAACGTCAGCGGGGTCGAACGAATGCGCTGGACCTGGCAGCAGCTCGAGCTGCTCTGGGACCGCCGTCTTCTGACCTTTGGGCTCGGCGAGCAGATCGACCTGGTCGACGGCGCCGTCACGGTGCTCCACCAGCTGGCCGGGACGACGCGCGAGCATCTGGGCGCTGCCGCAGCGGTGGTCCTGGGTCTCGCAGGGCTCGTCATCGCGGGGTTCGCTGCGCGCAGGCGCCGGCTGCGCTGGTGGGTCGCCCCGAGACGCGATCGCGGACCCGCGAGCCGAACGGTTTCCCGCCTGGCTCGAGCGTTGGTCCCGGTCGGCGGCGTCGTTCCGCCGTCCTCGACGGTGCGCTCGATCGGCGAACAGGCGGTTGCGTTCTGGCCCCGGACCGCGCCCGCCGTGACCGAGCTCGTGACCCGAGCCGAGGACGAGCTGTATGGCGCCGGTCACGACTGTTTGGGCGACCCGGCGGAGGTCAGGCGGCTCTGGGGCGAGATCCGCAGCGGGATGAAGGTTCGGGAGCTGACCGTGGCCGGCGGTGGCGAGGCCGGCGAAACCTGAACGAGTCGGGTGGCGGCGCCGGCGACCGCTACCGCCTCGATTTCCGCAAGTTCAATCGCCGTGGGCGTGCATCGTGCCGGAACAGGCGCGCCGCCGGCGGACGTGCCGTTCCTGGAGTTTTACGCCCGAGCGCGCTCACGCTCGACGCGCCTCGCGAAAAACTCCAAGGGGGGCACTCTCCGAGCCCAGCCCTCGACCGCCGGGGCGCGCTCCGGCGACCAGGAAGGCCGCCGACGCCCGGGCAGCGCGGCAGCAGGCTCATCGGCTCTAATCGAGCGCCGCGCTGCACGGGCGACGCTGGGCCGCCTCCGCCACCAGGCGGGGGCGGAGCAGAAGGCCGTTGTCGTCGGAACCCGACACGAATGATTGAATCTGACGGGATGGGGAAACGTACAACCATCAGGGCGTGTTGTCCCTGACGAGGAGTGGCTTTATGATAGGCCAGATGCAGCGACTCAAGCTCATCGTCGGCGCGCTGGTCGCGCTCGGCGTCTCGTGGCCGGTAGCGGCCCAGGAAGTGGTTCGCCTGCGGGTTGACGACACCATTCAGCCGGCGTCCCAGCTGTTCATCGAGCGCGGCCTCGACGCCGCGGCGGCGCGCCGGGCGGCGTTGGTCGTCATCGAGCTCGACACCCCGGGCGGGCTGCTCGACTCGACTCGGGGGATCACGACGGCGATCACCGCATCCGAGGTCCCGGTGGTGGTCTACGTCACGCCGGGCGGCGCTCAGGCAACGTCGGCCGGTTTCTTCATCCTGATCGCGGCCGATGTCGCGGCGATGGCGCCCGGCACCAACACCGGCGCCGCCTCGCCGGTCCAGGGTCAGGGCGAGGATGTCGGCGAGACCATGAAAGCCAAGGTCTTCTCCGACGCCTCGGCCATGGCGCGGTCCCTCGCCGAGGCCCGCGGAAGGAACGTCGAGCTCGCCGTCGAGGCGGTCGTCGACGCCCGGTCGTTCACCGCCGAGGAGGCGGTCGAAGCCGACCTCGCGGACCTGGTCGCCATCAACTTCGCCGAACTCGTGGCATCCCTGGACGGCCGCGAGGTGTCGCGTTTCGACGGCTCGACCGTCACTCTCGAGCTCGCCGACCCGACGACCGTGGAGATCGAACCGAGCACCGCCGAACAGGTACTGTCCTTCCTGGCGAACCCCAACGTCGCCTACCTGCTGCTGGCCCTCGGCATGCTCGGCATCTACGTCGAGGTCACCAACCCGGGCGGCATCTTCCCCGGCGTGGTCGGCGTCGTCGCCATGCTTCTGGCGCTGTACTCGTTGTCGGTGCTGCCGTTGAGCTGGGCCGGTGTCGCCCTCATTGCGATCTCGCTGCTGCTGTTTCTCCTGGAGGTCAAGGTGACGAGCTTCGGGCTGCTCACCGTCGGGGGTGTGATCTGTTTCGTGCTCGGCTCGCTGATGCTGTTCGACGGGCCGATTCCGGACATGCGGGTCAGTCTGGGCGTCGTGCTGCCGACGGCTGTGGTCATCGCCGGTGCGACGGTGTTCCTGCTCCAGCGCGTCGTCAAGGCCCACAGCCGGCAGGTGATGACCGGGGTGCAGGGACTGGTGGGCGAGATCGGAACCGCGCTGACCGAGATCTCGGCCACGGGCAAGGTGCTGGTGCACGGCGAGTACTGGGATGCCCGGTCGACGGGCGGGCCGATCCCCAAGGGCGCCAAGGTTCGGATCGAGGTGGTCGGCGGAAAGCGGATCGACGTGTCATTGTCGGAGCCGGTGTAGGCTCCGCGTGAAGGGAGTTCATCATGGGTTTCATCGGTTCGGGTCTCGGTCTTGCGATCTTCTTCGGCCTGTTCGTGGTTTTCAAGTGGATCAACATCCTCAACGAGTACGAGCGGGGCGTGATCTTTCGCCTCGGCCGCGTGCTCGCCGAACCCAAGGGCCCGGGTTTCGTCTTCGTTTTCTGGCCCATCGACCGGATGGTCAAGATGAGCCTCCGCACGGTGGTCGACGACATTCCCTCCCAGGACATCATCACCCGCGACAATGTCTCGGTGAAGGTGAACGCGGTCGTCTACTTTCGGGTCATGACCCCGGTCAAGTCGGTGATCGAGGTCGAGAACTACGTCTACGCCACCTCGCAGCTCGCCCAGACCACCCTGCGGTCGGTGCTCGGCGAGGTCGAGCTCGACGACCTGCTGACCAAGCGTGAGCAGCTCAACGTCCGGCTGCAGGAGATCATCGACCAGCACTCGGACCCCTGGGGCGTCAAGGTCTCCATGGTCGAGGTCAAGCACGTCGACCTGCCTCCCGATATGCAGCGCGCCATGGCCAAGCAGGCCGAGGCCGAGCGCGAGAAGAGGGCCAAGATCATCCACGCCGAGGGCGAGCTGACGGCGTCGAAGAAGCTGGCGGAGGCCGCCGCGATCATGGAAGACAGCCCGATCACCATCCAGCTCCGCTATCTTCAGACCCTGACCGAGATCTCGACCGAAAACGCCTCGACCATCGTCTTCCCGGCGCCGATCCGAATGCTCGAGAGCCTGTTCGGCGGTTCCAAGAGCGAGGGTTGACGAACGGTGAGGCTGGTACAGTGCCGCGGCTGAGGTGAGATGAGTCGAAGCTACTACGTGATCGAGCTGAGCGGGCGCTGGCTGAGCGTGCTGCTGGCGTCGCTCGCGCTGCTCATGGTGCTGGCGTTCGGCTTGGGCTTCGGCGCCGCACGGTCGGTGCAGCCGGCCGACGCGCCGCCCGAGGCGAGCCCGACGCCGACGCCGCTGGTGACCACCGAGATTCTGCCTGACGAGACGCCGCCGGCGCCGTTGCCCACGATCGGCACGTCGACCGCGACGCCGAGGCCCGAACCGCCCCCGCCGGCGCCGTCCGAAAAGCCCGCCACGCCGACGCCGCGGCCCGAGCCCGGTCCGGCAGCTGACGACGCCTTCTGGGTCCAGGTCATCGCGTCGTCCCGGCGCGCGACCATCGAAAGCGCCCGGACCGCGCTGGTCGGTCTCGGCTTCGACCGCGAGCATCAGCAAGTGACGGCGAGCGAGGTCGCGGGTGGGGATGAGCTTCTCAAGCTGCGGGTCGGGCCGTTCCCGGACCGGGCGTCGGCTGACCGCGTGGTCACGCGAATGCGGGCGGCCGACTACCCCGACGCCTGGGTCGTGGTTCCATAACGAGGAGAAGGCATGAGCTTTGGCGGACGGACTCCCGCCCCGGTCCTTCCGGAGTGGATCAGGGCGCGCAGGATGCAGCTCGGCGAGCTGCACGAGATCAAAAAGCGGATGCGTTCGGGCGGGCTCCACACGGTGTGCGAGGAGGCGCGCTGCCCGAACCGGACCGAGTGCTTCGCCCGCGGCACCGCGACCTTTCTGATCAACGGCCGGATCTGCACCCGGAACTGCTCGTACTGCTCCATCGCCCACGGCCGTCCGGAACCGATCGACGCCGACGAGCCGCGGCAGCTCGCCGAGACCGCGCGGCGCATGGAGCTCGAGCACGTCGTGATCACCGCGGTCGACCGCGACGACCTGCCCGACGGCGGCGCCACCGGCTTCGTCGAGGCGATCCGCGCCCTGCGCGAGCTCGAGCCGGCGCCCGCCATCGAGGTCCTGACCCCCGACTTCCGGGGCGATCTGGATCAGGTGGACAGGATCATCGACGCCGGGCCCGAGGTCTACAACCACAACGTCGAGACCGTGCCCCGGCTCTATCGCGAGGTCCGCCGGTCGGGACGCTACGAGTGGGCCCTCGAGGTGCTGTGCCGGGTCGCCGAGACCGCGCCGGGCATGATCCGCAAGTCCGGCCTCATGGTCGGTCTCGGCGAGACCAGAGACGAGGTCGTCGAGGTCCTCGGCGACCTCGCGGCGGCCGGATGCCAGGTCGCGACCATCGGCCAGTACCTGCAGCCGACCAAGGATCAGGTGCCGGTGGACCGTTTCTGGACTCCCGACGAGTTCGCCGAGCTTGAAGAGGTTGGCCGAGCCAAGGGGCTCGAGGTCGTCGCCGGCCCCTTCGTGCGCTCCTCCTACCGCGCGGAGGAAGCGTATCTGCGGGTTGTCAATACTTGATCTTGAACTGAGAATCATTCGGATCAAATGTAATTTTTCATGATAGGATTCGGTGCGATCTCACAACACGCCCCGGATGCGACATGGGGAATCGGGGGTTTCGGGCTGCACGATCCGGGGCGGCTCTTCCTCCTCGGCTGTGGCCGGGAGCCCCTGAGGAAACGGGGAGGAAGCATGCGTCGGTTCCTGGTTGTGTGCTCGGTTGTCGGGTTCGTTGTTGGCGGCGGAACGATCTTCGCGTCGGCTCATTCGGAAGATCCCGCAGGCGCGGCGCCGATGAGTCACGACTCGGTCCATGCAGTGCTGGCCGGCATGAGCGCCGAACAGCGGGCGAACGCATCCATCGAACTCGAGCCCCTCGGCCCGTTCGATCTCGCCATCGAGCTCCAGGCCGACAACGCCACGGATCTCTGGAACCAGGCACGGTTCACCGAGGCGTTGGCCGCAATTGCCGGACTTGAAGCGGCGGGCGCCGCCCTGGGTGTCGGAATCGCGTGGAAGACACCGGTGCCATCCAGGGCGCCTGACTACTATGTCGACGTCCCCATCGGCAACGGAAGGACCAACTACCAGGACGCGGCCCTCGGCTTCGACGACGAGAGCGATACCATTCTCGCCCTGATCCAGTGGTCCGACGGGTGGTCCATGAACATCTCGACGAATCTCGGGGTGAGCTTCTCGGAAACCTATTTCTGGTTTCCTGACGCGGCGGCCGATATGGGGGTCGTCGGAGGGCACGCTTGGGTCGGCTACGCCGCGGCCTCGTTGTTGCGGATGCGTCGCTTCGACTCGGCCGACGGAACGGAGGATACGACCTACTTTTACCAGACCATCACCGATGTCGCTCCCGACACGATCTCCGAGGTCGCGGTGGCGGGCAACGCGCCGGACACCAACGACCGGATCTATGCCGCGTGCCTGATTCCCGAGACCGATGTGGTCGAGTTCTGGTGGGATAACCTGACGGGCACGTCGTTCGCGTCCGTATCGACCGGTATCACCAACGCCTCCGAAGGTCTCGATCTCGCCTGGAACCCATACACGTCGCGGTTCGACGGCAAGGGCAGGAGGTGGATCTCGTATATCAGCACCGGAGATCAGATTCGGCTGCATCGATCGACCCTGGGAGGGTTCGAGCTCAGGGCCGCCCAGACCTTCACCGGCTGGCAGAGGGTGACCGGTGTCTCGGCCTTTGCCGACAACGTGTACTGCGTGTACTCGGCGGACATCGGCGGCGCCTACGGGGTGAACTACATGACCACCCCGGACGGCGGCGACTCGTGGCTCGTCGACGATGCCTACTGGCCGGGAGCCGGCGATCCGAACGCTTCCGGTCCCAACGTGTCCGTTCGATCGGGCGCGGGCCGGGCGGTCATCTTCACCACGGACGAGACCGGCTATGACGGGGCATGGCATGTCCAGAGGCGCGGCTGGAGCCCGGGGGCGTGGACGGCGCCTGTCGGGTTCTCGAACTACGATGCGAGCTGGGGATCGAAGACCGAGGTCGAGTGGCTCGGCCCCCGCTGCGTCAGCTCGTACGGCCTGATCTACAGGGACGACCTGGGAGTCCCGTACTTCGACGTGATGTCATCTCGGTGCTTCTTCGACGACGGCTTCGAGTCGGGCTCGACCTCGGCCTGGGACAGCGCCTCGCCGTAGGCTCCGATTCAAAAGGCAAGAAGGAACTGCCGAGGCGCAACGAGAGTCGAGAAAGCGCGAAGTCCATCTCCTGAGCCATCGCATGGCGCGTACGGCGACCCGGAAACCGGGAGGGAGAGAGCCCGGCTTTCGGTTTCGACGCTGCGCGGTGGCTCTGCGTTCTTTTCGTTTTGGCGGTTTCATTGTGCCTGCGGGATCCGACGACCGCTGCGCCGCCGGCTGATCGCCGCCGCTGCCGCGGAAGCGCAGGAGCGCCGCTATACTCCTCGCCATGGACGGCGGCTCCTTCATCACCTTCGAGGGCGGCGAGGGAACCGGCAAGACGACCCAGATCGCTCGCCTGGCGGCCCACATCGAAGCGCTCGGCCGCACGGTGGTCGTGACCCGGGAGCCCGGCGGCACCCCGATCGCCGAGGCAGCTCGGGCGGTGCTCCTCGACCCGGCGCTCTCACCCGACGGGATGACCGAGCTCTTTTTGCTCGAGGCGGCCCGGCGGGACCACGTCGAGCGGGTCATCGTGCCGGCTCTCAATCGCGATGAGATCGTGCTGTCGGACCGTTTCGCCGACTCGTCGACGGTGTACCAGGGGATGGTGCGCGGCGTCGGCGAGGAGCTCGTCATCGAGCTCAACCGGCTCGCGACGAGCGATCTCGAGCCCGATCTGACCGTGGTCTTCGATCTCGACCCCGAGGCCGGCGTTGGTCGCGCCCGGTCGCGCAACGCCTCGGGCTCGAGCGCCGAAAGCCGGCTCGACGACGAGCCGGTCGACTTCCACCGGCGTGTCCGCGCGGGGTTTCTGAGGCTTGCCGAGCTGCACCCCGAGCGGGTTCGCGTGATTGACGGGTCGGGCGACGCCGACACGGTGTTCGAGCGGCTGCTCGCGGTGCTCCCGGAAGAGCTGCGGTGAGCGACGAGAGACCGACCTGGTGGAGCGGCGGCGAGCTCGACCGCGACCGCTGGGGCGCCCTGGTCGAGGCGACCCTGCGCCGCATCGCAACGGCGCGCGACCGCGACCGGATGCCCCACGCGCTGCTGCTTGTCGGTCCGCAGGGGCTGGGCCGCGAGCTCGCGGCGGTCGAGGCAGCGGCCATGCTGGTCTGCCCCGAGGCCGCCGAGCCGTGGTCGGAGAGCCCGTGCGCCGACCGGATCCGGCGCGGCGTCCACCCCGACGTGGTCGCGATGCGTCCCGAAGGCACGAAGAAAATCATCAAGATCGACCCGGTCCGGGACGACGTCGTCGAGGTCGTCGGCGCCCGCCCGTACGAGGGGCGGTACCGGGTCTGGATCTTCGACGGCGTCGAGGCTGACCACCTGCCGGCACCGTCGGCAAACGCCTTTCTCAAGACTCTCGAGGAGCCGCCGGCCCATGCCGTCTTCATCCTGCTCGCCGCCAACCCGACTGCGGTGCTGCCGACGATCCGGTCCCGCTGTCAGGCCCTGTCCCTGCCCGGCGCCGCGGCGCTTGCCGACCTGACCGGGGACGACGACACGCCGCTCGAGCTGGCGGGCGCGGTGCTTGGTGGTGCCGAGGTCGGCGACCTGCTGACCGAGGTCCGGGCGGCGCTGGACGCTGCGCTCGCAGGGGAGCCGAGCCGGCTGCTGCGCGTGCCCTATCTCGGACGCGGTGACGTCAGTCTTTTCGAGCTCGTCGCGTCGGTGGCCACCGAGCTGGCGGCCTGCTGCCTTGAGACCGACAGGGGCGAGGGGCTGATCCGGCTCGCGACCGATCTCCTCGCCACCGAAGGCCGCTGTCGCGCCCTCAACCTCGGCGGGGACCGGCAGCTCTCCGCCTGCCTGCTGCGCTGGTACCGGGAGCTGTGAGGGTTTTTCACCGCGAAGTCGCGAAGACCGCGAAGAACGAATCGTTCAGGAACCGCGAGCCGGCCGGCTCGCGGTTCCTGGATCTTGGGGTTCGTGACGTCTCGGCGGTCGGATTTTCCGTTTACAATCGCCTGCGGTTCGCAACCAAGGAGCACCGATGACCGAAACCACTTTGCCCTGGGCCCTGTTCATCGTCTACGCGATCGCCATTGTCGGCCTCGCCGTCTGGAACCGGCGCTCCTCGTCCGACATGCAGAGCTTCTCGGTCGGCAGCCGGAGCGTGCCGCCGTTCTTCGTCGGGCTCTCCCTGGCCGCCAACATGACCTCGGTGGCGACCTTCGTCATCAACCCCGGGCTGGTCCACGCCTACGGCTGGGCCGGCGTCGTCGGCTACGGTCTCGCGGCGCCGTCGGGGATCTTCCTCGCCCTCATCGTGACGACCAAGAAGTTCCGCCAGATCGGCGATCAGTTCACCGCGCTGACCGTGCCTCAGTGGCTCGGCGAGCGCTACGGCGACCGCCGGCTGACCGTGCTCTTCGCCTTCGCGAGCCTGCTCCAGGTCAGCTTCCTGGTGCTCATCGTCACCGCGCTCGTGCTGGTGCTCATGAGCGTGCTCGGCATCGGCATGTGGCCGGCGCTGCTCATCGTGGTGGTGCTCGCCTTCACCTCGATCCTGCTCGGCGGGGCGAGCCTCCACGTCGTGTCCAACAGCGTCCAGGCGATGACCATGCTGGCGGTCGCCGTGCTGCTGGTCGCGTCAGGATTCGAGGTGTTCTCGGGTGGGTTCGGCGCCTTCTTCGACCGGCTCGACTCGGTGGCGCCGTTTTTCGGCAGCGTGACCAACCCGGAGAGCCTGCTGTTCCGCGACCTGTTCGAGGTTGTGGCCGCCAACTTCTGCATCGGCATCGCCATCATCATGCAGCCGCACATCATCTCCAAGTCGCTCTACCTGCGCACCGAGCGAGACGTCAACATCTACTTGGTGACCGCCATGATCGCCGGCACCGTGTTCACCACCGTGCTGCTGGTCGGTCTCTATGCTCGGATCGACCTCGGCGCCGACCTCGCACCCGACCATGTCGTGGCGACCTACATCGCCACCGAGTTCGCGCCGCCGCTGCGCGCGCTGATCATGCTCGGCGTCCTCGCTGCCGGGTTCTCCACCCTTGAGGGGGTCATCCTCGCCCTGTCGACGATCTTCGCCAACGACCTGTGGGCCAACCTGGCGCGGGCCGCCGGCGCCTCCGAGGAGGCGGTGCGGGCCCGGCTGCTGACGGTGGGCAAGCTCTTCCTCATCGCCCTGGCCCCGGTGACCCTGGTGCTCGCGTGGCGCCAGATCGTCGCGCCGTCGCTGTCGGTGGCGATCTTCGCCCAGAACGGAATCTACGGACTGTTTTCGGCGACCTTCGCCCCGGTGGTGTTCGGGCTGTTCTCGCGCCGCGCCACCGCCGGGCTCGCCGCCGTCGCCGCGCTTGCCGCCCTCACCGTGCACTTCGGCATGTACTACGGCGGCATCACCGTGTACCACAACAATCCGGCCGTCCCGGCCACCTTCGCGCTCGTCACCAGCACAGCGATCATGACGGTCGGGACCCTGGTGCGGCGCAAGGGCTGAACCGCGACGACGCCAAGCACGCGAAGACCATCGCGACATCGGGTGACGAAGCGACGAAACACGTCGAGGGAGTGCAGGTCGGGTGCCTGGTTCCGACGTTTCGTCCGACGGAACGTCGCGTGCCTGGCACCCACACGCGCACCTCGGAAGCCCCCGGACCGGAATGCCCTTCTGCGCATCACCGGTTAGACTCAGCACGAGCTTCGCAGGACCCTCAGACGACTGGAGCCGCCCATGATCCGCCGTAGCCCTCTCGCCGTCATCGTCCTCTTCGCCGTCGTCCTGCAGGCCGCGGCCGGCAACACGGGTCGGATCGTGGCGGTCGGCGACATCCACGGCGAGCTCGACGGCTTCGTCGCCATCCTCCAGGAGACCGGGCTCGTCGACGACGAGCTGCGCTGGAGCGGCGGCGACGCGACGCTGGTTCAGATGGGAGACGTCTTCGACCGCGGTCTCGAGGTCCGAGGGGTCCTCGACCTGCTCATGCGGCTCGAGAAGGAGGCGCGGCAGGCCGACGGCCGCGTCGAAATGATCCTCGGCAACCACGAGGCCATGAACCTCACCGGGTTCTTCCGCGACGTCCACCCCGACACCTTCTCGACCTTTGCCGACCGCCGCTCGGAGCAGCGGCGCAAGAAGCTCTGGTCCGCCGTCAAGAAGTACCGCAAGCTCCGGGACCAGCCAGTCGACGACGCGGCCTTCGAGGAGTGGAAGGCATCCCACCCGCTCGGGTGGGTCGAGTACGCCGAGGCCATCGGCCGCAAGGGCCGCTACGGCAAGTGGCTGCGCGAGCGGCCGGTTGCCGTGATGCTCGACGAGGTGCTCTTCATCCATGCCGGGGTCGGCCCGGAAATCGCCGGGCAGTCGGTCGAGGCGCTCAATAAGGCCGTCCGCCGCGAGATCACGGTCTTCGACCGGGCGTGGAACTACCTGGTTTCGGTGGGCATTCTGCCCGCGACCGCCGGGGTCAGCGAGGTTGGGCTGGCGGTTCAGATGATCCTCCAAGAGGCCGACCAGGAGGACTCCACCGAAATTATTCGCCGCCACGCCGACCAGCTTCGCGACGTCGCCGACATCGACTCGTGGCTGCTCATGTCGCCCGAGGGCCCGCTCTGGTTTCGCGGCGCCGCGCGCTGGGACGAGACCGAGCGCGGCGCCGAGATGGCGGCGCTGCTCGACGGCATCGGCGCCGAGCGCATGGTGGTCGGCCACAACCCGGCTCAGGACGGCACCATTTACGTCCGCTTCGCCGACCGGGTGTTTCTGATCGACACCGGGATGCTGTCGAGCTACTACACCGGCGGCCGACCGTCGGCGCTCGAGATCGTCGGCGGCACCTTCATCGCCATCTACCTCGACGAGCGCGAGATCCTCGTCGGCGGCGAGGAGCTCGATCGGGCGGCGACGCTGGCCCCGTCCCCGAATGACTCGCCCGGAAAGCTCGCCGCCGCCCGCTGACCGCCACAAACTGATCCGCACAACTTCCGCACCAATTCCACCGCAACGCCCTCGAGAGGGTTCGTCTCATCACCCTCCTCTCCTTCGAATACTCTGCCTTTGAACCGCTTCAGCTCCTCCAGTCCACCGTAGATGTCGGTTCCCGATGTTGCGTCGTCGCGGTCATCCTCCCACACCGCCGGGAAGCTCAGATCCCCGCTCGCCGCGAGGTGCGGGCGGGCTTCGTTGTGGCCCAGTCCGGAGACAACCCTTTCGTCCTCGACAAGCTGGCCGTCTCCCGCCACTCTGCGGCGGTACACGTCGTGATCGCTGCCCGAGTACCCGTACTCCCACACCACCAGGAACTCCTGAGTAGAACTCAGGCAGGTCACCGCTGGGTTGAGGCGATCGTTGCTCGGATCCCACGAGATTCCGATGTCTCCACCAAGCAGGCCGCCGTTCCCGCAGACGGAATAAAGAAACTTGCGGCACTGTTGAGGCGTCGGTATGAGACAGGGAAGCCTCCACCGCGCGATTGCGGTCCTCATCCTGGTGCAGGGTTTGGTGCTCGCCGCACCCATCGCGGGCGCGTGCGGGCTCTGCGACCGGGGCGCACCATGTCCGGACATGGCGGCGCCGACGCCCGCCGCCGAAGAACACTCGTGCTGCGACAGTGCGGCTGCCGAAGCCTCCTCCGCACCGGCCCCGTCCTCACTCGGCTTCGATGCGTGCGACTGCGGACGTGAAGCGCCGCCGGCGGTCACCGCCGCTCCGTCGTTCGCTGCGGACGTTGGAGCTGCTTGCGTCGTGAATGATGGAATCGTCAGCGCCGGATCGACCTCTTGGCCTTCCTTCGCGGCCTGTGATCGTCATCCGGCGCCGCTGCCTTCCCCCCTGATCTTCCTGATCGACTGCGTTTTTCTGACCTAGGGCGATTCGCGTCGCGAATTGCTGCTTAAGGAGAAGTGTCTCTTCTCCTCGTTGATGAAAGGGTCAGAAAATGTATGAAGTACGAATCTATCCGCTGATGTGTGCGGTTTTTTTGGCGGCCTCGTCTGTGGTGGCCGCGGACACCGGGGGAGCTCCGAAATCGTCTGCGGCTGACGAGATCATTGTTTCGGTGGCCGATGTCAAGCTGCGGCTGTTGCTCGAGGAGGTTCTCGCCCGCAACCCGCGGCTGGCGAGGTTGGCGGCGGAGGCAGTGGCTGCGGCCCAACGAGCGCCGCAGGTCAAGGCCCTGCCCGACCCGACGGCCTCACTGACCTGGTTTCTGATGTCGCCGCAGACGCGGGTCGGACCGCTCGAGGCGACCGTCAACATCTCGCAGACCCTGCCGTGGTTCGGCACCCTCGCGCTCGAGGAGCAGGCTGCCATGCTGGACGCCGCGGCAGCCCGGGCACGGGTCGAAGCGGCGCGTCTCGCGCTTGTGACCCAAGCCAGAATTGAATTCCTCGAGCTGCAGTTTCTCGATTCGGAGAGGCGAGTCGCGCACGAGGACCGCGCGACCCTCGAGCACTACGCCGAACTCGCCCTGGCGCGCTACGCATCGGGGGTCGGTCTCGACCAGGAGGTGATCAAGATCCAGGCGGAGATCACGAGGACCGACACCCGGCTGCTCGCGATCGCGGCGCGACGCGCCGAAGTGGTGGCGGGGCTCAACGCGCTGCGGGATCGACCTCAGGCGACACCGGTGGCCATTTCCGAGCCGGGCGACCGATGGTCGATCGAGCTCGACCCCGAGGCCTTCCGACGGCGGTCGCTCGCGAGGCGCCCCGAAGTGGCGGCAGCAACTGCCGGGGCGGAGGCTGCGGGGGTCCGCGTCGAGAGGGCGAAGTTCGCCTCCAGCCCGAATCTCATGGTGGGTCTGCGCTACGGCTTCGTCGGTCGCCGCGAGGACGAATCGGGGCGGCTGGTTCCGCCCGAGGGCAACGGCGACGACGACCTCGCCGTGACGGCCGGCGTCAGCCTGCCGGTGTGGCGGTCGAAACTGCGGGCGGGCGTCGGGGAAAGAACGGCCCGCCAACTTGCCGCCGACGAGGCGGTTCGCGAGGCGACAACCGCGATCGATGGCGAGCTGGGTGAGCTGCTGCACCGTATTCCGCTGCTCGAAGAACAGGTGGACCTGTACGACAACGTGCTCGTCGTGCAGGCCCGCCAGTCGTTGCTGTCGGCCGAGTCGGCCTATGCCGCCGGCACCGCTGGGGCCCTCGACCTGCTCGACGCCGAGCGCGTCCTGCTTCAGGTCCGGGTCGCCGCGGCGCGCGCGCGGACCGATCTGGCGATCGCCTACGTCAGGCTCGAGGGAGTCGTGGCCGGACCTTTGGAGGAGATCTGATGAAGATCAACGACGGAAGATCGTTTGTCGATCGAATTCGGACTTCGGAATTCGGAATCCGGATCTGCCGCCCGTTGGAACGTCCTGAGAGCGGGCGAACGCGAGAGGCGGGAAGCGCCGCATGGCGGGCAATGGCGTGGTTGCTGGTAGGCGCAGTCATGATGCTACTCCTTGTCGTTGATCCGCTTGGGGTGAGCCCGGTGGACGGGTGGCTGGGGATCGAGCGGATGGCCCCCGGGCACGGCGATGAAAACGGGCACGGAGGAGGAGACGGGGTCGAGCTGTGGACCTGCGGGATGCACCCCGAGGTGATCGAGGACGAACCGGGGATCTGTCCGATCTGCCACATGGACCTGGTGCCGGTGAAAGTTGACCCGGGGCAGCAGGACGAGGCAGAGAGAGACGAGGAAGAGAGAGACGAGGAAGAGAGAACAGCCCTCTTTTATCGCAACCCGATGGATCCGGGCATCACCTCGCCGGTACCGCGCAAGGACGACATGGGTATGGACTATGTGCCGGTCTATGCAGACGAGGCTGCGGCCGCCGACGGAGCGGTAGTGACCATTGATCCGGCGGTCCAGCAGAACATGAATGTCGTGACCGAGCGGGTTGAACGGAGGGACATCCGTCACGAGATCCGCACCGTGGGCGCCCTCGGCTACGACCAGGAGCGGATGGTCTCGGTGACCACCAAGTACCGGGGTTTCATCGAGAAGACCTATGTCCACGCCATCGGCCAACCGGTGAGGAAGGGTGAGCCCCTTTTCGAGATCTACGCGCCCGAGCTGGTACAGACTGAACAGGAGCTGCTGTCGGCCATACGCTACTCGCGCGAGCTGGAATCCGCCCCCGATGACACCAGAAAACGCGCCGACGCCCTTGTCGAGGCGGCCCGCCAGCGCCTCGCCTACTGGGATGTCAGTCCGGAGCAGATCGCCGAGCTCGAGCAGACCGGCGAGGTTTTCCGCACCCTGCAGGTCCCGGCGCCGGCGAGCGGCGTCATCATGATGCGGATGCCGGGCCTCGAGGGCATGGCGACTCAACCCGGAATGGAGCTGCTCCATATCGCCGATCTTTCGAATCTGTGGTTGACGGTCGAGGTCTTCGACAACCAGCTGCCGTGGATCGACACCGGCAGCCCGGCCACCATCTCCTTGAGTTACTTCCCGGGCATGACCTACCGCGGCCGCGTGCGCTACATCGAGCCCGAGGTGTCCGAAAAGACGCGCACCATGCAGCTGACCCTCGACGTGCCCAACGGCGACGGTCGTCTGCGGGTCGGGATGTACGCTACCGTTGGTTTCGAACCGGTGGCGGCGGCCGACGCCCTCACGGTGCCGGCCGAGGCGGTGCTTCGCACGGGTCAGCGGGACCTCGTCATCGTCGCCCTCGGCGGCGGTCGGTTCGCGCCGCGGGAGGTCGTCCTCGGCCCCCGCGCCGACGGTTCGATTCAGATTCTCGAGGGCCTCGCCGACGGCGACGAGGTCGTGACTTCGGCGCAGTTCCTGATCGACTCCGAGTCGAACCTCCGGGCGGCGATCCAGAAGATGATCGCGGACAAGCGCGGGGGAGGTGGGTCGTGAAACGGACAGAATTCGGAAGATCGATTCACTTTCACCTCGACCCCTTGACTCCTCCACTCCTCCACTCCTCCACTCCCATGCACCCCTGCTCCTTTCATGATGAAGAGGAGACACCATGCTGAACCGCATCATCGAGTGGTCGCTCAGGAACCAGTTCATCGTGATGGTCGGGGTGATCTTCGCCATCCTCGGCGGGTGGTGGG
>CAZXMW010000052.1:0-22897 GCA_964641415.1 uncultured Thermoanaerobaculia bacterium
ACAATGTTCAAGGGGGCACTCGCCGAGCCCAGTCCTCGATCTCCGGGGCGCGCTCCGGCCGGCAGGAAGGCCGCCGGCGCCCGTCGGCATGGCCGCTGGTCGTTCCGGATTTCACCGCGCGGCCATGCCGACGGGCGACGCTGGGCCGCGCTCGCCGGCAGGCGAGGGCGGAGCAGAAGGCCGGTGCGGTAGGACCGTTTCCGTTTCCGTATCCGTATCCGTTTCCGTATCCGTATCCGTATCCGTATCCGTATCCGTATCCGTTTCCGTTTCCGTTTCCGTTTCCGTTTCCGTTTCCGCAACCGTATCCGTTTCCGCATCCGTATCCGTATCCGCCTGCCACGGCGGAGCTGGACGCGAAGCCGGGTGTCCGCAACCGCTCCCGATCGCGACGACAGCGAACCGTACCGCCTCGATTCCCGCGCTACCGCCGCCGCTTCTTCAACCGCCTGGCCTCGCGCCGGGCCGCGAGCACCCGGTGCATCCACAGCGCCACCGGCGACGCGACGAAGATCGACGAGTAGGTGCCGACGATGACCCCGACCAGGAGCACGAAGGCGAATGTGTTGATGACGTCGCCGCCGAACAGGTAGAGCGCCACCACCACCACGAGCGTCGTGCCCGAGGTGATGAAGGTGCGCGACAGGGTCTGGTTGATCGAGGTGTTCATCAGCGGCTCGAGATCCTCGGCGCGTCGGAGCTTGAGGTTCTCGCGCACCCGGTCGAAGACCACCACCGAGTCGTTGACCGAGTAGCCGACCAGGGCGAGCAGGGCGGCGATGGTCGAGAGGTTGATCTCGCGGCCGGTCACGGCGAGCGCGGTGAGGGTGATCAGCACGTCGTGGAACAGCGCGGCAACTGCGCCGACGCCGAACGGCAGCTGGAACCGCAGCCAGATGTAGATCAGCATTCCGACCAGCGAGAAGCCGATGGCGGCCTGCGCCTTGCCCTTGAGGTCGGCGCCGACCGACGGACCGACGCTCTCGGCTCCGAGCAGCGCGAACTCGCCGAGCGCCGCCCGCTCCCGGATCGTGGCGCGGGCGGCCTCGGACAGCTCGTCGACCGCGTCGAGCTGACCGAAGGAGTCGAAGATCCCGAGCTCCTTGCGCAGCTCGAGCACCGCCTCCGCCATCAAAGCGTAGTGGTCCTCGAGGCCCTCGCGGTCGAGCCCGATCCCGTCGGGATCGGCCTCGGCGAGCAGTCCGGTGAGCTCCTGCGCTCCCCGGGTGTTGAGGTCGAGGCGGTCGCCGACGTCGGCGTTGAGATCCCGGCGGAGCAGGTCGATGATCGGGCGGGTGAAGTCGCCCTCCTCGCCCTCCGGGTTCTCGACCCTGATCAGGATCTCGTGCTTCTCGGGCTCGTCGAAGCGCTGCAGCGCCGGGGTGCCGGTCTCGAGATCGGCCATGGTGGTGCGCAGCTCGACGAGGTCGGGCGGGTTGCGGAACTTGACCGTGACCTGGGTGCCGCCGACGAAGTCGATGCCGAGGTTCAGGCCGGGGCCGAGGAACTGATAGGCCAGCCCGGCCGCGATGGCGAGTACCGACAGCGAGAGCGCGATTCTGCGGTAGCTGAGAAAGGGAACGTTGGTGTCGCCGATGATTCGCATGTCTACACCTCAGATACTCAGGGCCTGAACGCGGTCGCGGCCGGACAGCAGCAGCATGTAGATGGTCCGCGACACGAAGACCGCGGTGAAGACGCTGGCGAAGATCCCGATGGACAGGGTGACGGCGAAACCCTTGACCGGCCCGGTGCCGAACTGGAACAGGAACAGGGCCGCGATCAGGGTGGTCAGGTTGGCGTCGAGGATGGTGCCGAAGGCTCGCGAAAAGCCGGTGTCGATGGCCGAACGGACCGTCTTGCCGATATCCAGCTCCTCGCGGATCCGCTCGAAGATGAGCACGTTGGCGTCGACCGCCATGCCGATGGTGAGAATGACGCCGGCAATGCCGGGCAGGGTCAGGGTGGCGCCAAAGTAGGCCATGGCGCCGAGCAGCAGGATCAGGTTGACGAGCAGCGCGACGTTGGCGTTGACTCCCGACAACCGGTAGTAGACCAGCATGAAGAGCATCACGATGACCAGGCCGGCGACCGCGGCCCGGATGCCGCGGACCACCGAGTCGTGGCCGAGCGACGGACCCACCGTCCGCTCCTCGAGGTAGACCATCTCGGCCGGCAGCGCGCCGGCGCGCAGGATCAGGGCGAGGTCCTCGGCCTCCTCGATCGAGTAGTTGCCCTCGATAACGCCCGAGTCGCTGATCCGGGCGCGGATGGTCGGCGCCGACATGACGTTGTCGTCGAGGACGATGGCCATGGGGGTGCCGATGTGCGAGCCGGTGTACTCGCCGAACTTGTCGGCCGCGGCGGGCACCAGGTCGAACTGGACGTTGGGCATGCCGTACTGGTCCTGACTGCGTCGGGCGCTGCGCAGGTCACGGCCGGTGATGATCGAGCTCTTCTTGACCAGGTAGTAGCTGCGACCCAGGGCCTCGCCGGAGAAACCGGTCTGGGTTCCGGTCATCACCTCGGCGCCGACCGGCGGAATGCCGCCGTGGCCGGCGAGCAGGCTGGCCCGGTCGGGCGCAGGCCCCTGCACCACCTCCTTGAACTCGAGAAACGCGGTCGACTTGATGATGCCCTTGACCCGCTCGGGGTCATCGACGCCCGGCAGCTGGATCAGGATCCGATCGCCGTCGAGGCCCTGGCGCTGGATCACCGGCTCAGCGACACCGAACTGGTCGACCCGGTTGTTGATGGTCTCCAGACCCTGGCGCACCGCCTGGTCGCGGACCTGGCGTCCGACGTTGGCCTTGAAAGCGAGCTCCCAGCGCTCGACGCCGGGGCTGATGTCGTACTCCGGAAAGTAGGATTCAGCCAGCTCCTCGAGAGCGGCGCGATCGGTTCCCGGCGGCACCTCGACCGTGAAGCGGAGCTCCTCCTGGTCGACGTCGGTGGCGCCGAGGGTGATGTCCCGGTCGGCCGCGAGACCGACCAGTCTCTGGGCGGCGTCGTCGAGCTCGGCCTTGATGGCGTCGTCGGTCTTGACCTGGAGCACCAGGTGAACCCCGCCTTCGAGATCGAGGCCCCACCTGATCTTCTCCTCCGGCGGCCACAACGACCAGCCGCCGGCCGCGACCACAGCCACGATCACGATGACTCGCCACACTACGTTCTTTTCCACCATCGCCTCCGCCGGTCAGCCTTCGCTCGTGGTCCCGTCGCTGCCGACGAGGCCGGCAACCGCCGACTTGCTGACTCGAATCTTGGTGTTTTCGGACACCTTGAGCATGAGGCTCGTGTCCTCGACCGCGGCCACGGTCCCGTGGATGCCGCCGCCGGTGACGATACGGTCACCTTTCTTGAGCGCCGAGATCATGGCGTCCTTCTTCTTCTGCTGCTTCTTCGCGGGCAGAATGACGATGAAGTAGAACACCGCGAAAATCAGCACGAACGGCAACAACATGGACAGGGGGTTCCCCCCGGCTGCACCTTCCATTGACTCACCTCGCTGTCGCTGCGGGGCCGTGGTTCCGAGACCTTTGATTGCGGGTGTCTTCGACCCGCTGCCTGAACCGCCCGTAACGGCCCGCCATGATAGCCTCCCGAGCCTCTCGCATCAAGCTCAGGAAGAAGGTCAGGTTGTGGACCGTCAGCAACACCACCGATGTGACCTCGTTGGCAACGAACAAATGGCGCAGCGCGGCGCGGCTGTAGACGGCGCAGGTCGGGCACGCGCAGCCCGGATCGAGGGGGGCGTGGTCGTCGGCGAACCGGGCGTTCTTGATGTTGAGCTCGCCCGACGACGTGAAGACCTTGCCGGTGCGCGCCGACCGGGTCGGCAGCACGCAGTCGAACAGGTCGACGCCGCACGCCACCGCGTGCAGCAGGTCCTCCGGATAGCCGACACCCATCAGGTAGCGGGGCCGCCCGTCGGGAAGCATGGGCGAGGCCATGGCGATCGCCTCGTGCAGCGCCTCGGGCGGCTCGCCGACCGCCAGCCCGCCGACGGCGAAACCGTCGAAGGCGTGGGCCGCGAGCGCGTCGCTGCAGCGCCGGCGAAGTCCCGCGTCGAGCGAGCCCTGCTGGATCGCGAACACCCCGCCGCGCCAGACATCCGACGCCGACCGCAACCGCTCGGCCCGGTCGAGCCCCCGGCGCGCCCAGTCGACGCTGCGTTCGACCGAGGGCTCGGCGGCCGCAGGCTCGACCGGGTACGGCAGACACTCGTCGAGCACCATGGCGACGTCGACGCCGAACCGGGCCTGGGTCTCGATGACACCCCCCGGGGTCAGGCGATGCTCGGCGCCGTCGAGGTGCGATCGGAAGGTGACCCCGCCGTCGTCGAGCCGACGACGACCGGCGAGCGAGAACACCTGGAACCCTCCGGAGTCGGTGAGGATCGGTCCGGGCCACGCCATGAGCCGGTGCAGCCCGCCCATGCTCCCGATGCGGTCGACGCCGGGCCGGAGCAGCAGGTGGTAGGTGTTGGCGAGCACCATCTCGGGCGCCAGCCGCTCGAGCTCCCAGGCCGCCACCCCCTTGACCGTGCCGGCGGTGCCGACCGGCATGAATGCCGGCGTGCGGACCGTCCCGTGGGGGGTGACGAGCTCGGCGGCACGCGCGGCGGTGTCCGGATCTCGGTGGGTGACCTCAAAGGGCAGCATGGCCGGCCATTCTACCCGGCGACCCGCTCGGTGACGAGGTCGAGCGGCACCGGCTCGAACAGCGGCCACCGGCGGCCGAGCTCGCCGTCTCCGGCCGTCGGCAGCGCGGCCAGCAACTGGTCGAGCTCTCCCTCGGCGAGGTCCTTGCCGTCGTCGGCGACGACGACGACCGGCGCCTTGCGGCGGCCGGCGAGCTCGGCCAAGATCCGGGTGCCACAGACGTTGACGAAGCGTCGGCGGCCGACCGCGTCGGCGCCGACCACGACGCGGGTCGCCGAGCCGGTGAAGGCGAGCGCCATGGCGGCGTCGGGCTGCGAGCGCACCCCGGCGATGGTGCTGCCGAGGGCCCGCGCCTGGTCGATCCCGCCGCCGGCCGGAGAACCGTCGAAGACGACGACGTCGCCGCGCCAGCCGCGCCGCCAGGCCCCGGTCAGTACTGCCGCCACTGCCGACGAGCGGGACAGGGTGAGCACCCGGTCGGCGCCGCGAACCGCCGGCCATGCCGCCTCGGCGAGCCGCTCGGCGAGCCCGCTCAGCGCGTCCGCCCGGCGCCTCAGCTCGCGCGCGACCCGGTCGAGGTCGTCGGCGGCGAGCAGGTGGGCGAGCCGCCGCAGGTTGGCCATCGCCGGCTGGCCCTCGACGAGCTGCCGCGCGCCGCGCCTCAGGTTGTCCGGCGTCCAGCCCGACCGCACGGCGAGCAGGTCGCCGAGCAACCGCTGCTCGATGGCGGCGGCGCCGTGCCGGCGGTCCGCGACCGCGCGCCCGATCTTCCGCTCGACGGGGTCCATCGTTCAGCAGGGTACAATGGCCGCCGCCGAGGAGGATTCATGAGCGACACCAAGTCGGCCCCGCCGGCCGCACCCAAGCTGTCCGTCGATCCCGAGCTCGCGCTGGGTCAGTACGCCAACTTCGTCAGCATCGCCCACAACTTCTCGGAGGTGCTGCTCGACTTCGGCCGGACCATGCCCGGCCGAACCGACATCCCGGTGGTGGCCCGCATCGTCATGAACCCGTTCCACGCCAAGCAGCTGCTGCGCGCCATCACCCACAACCTGCAGCTGTATGAACAGAGCTACGGGCCGATCGCCGACCCGCCGGCCGGACCGACCGAGCCGCCGGAGGGCGGGGCGAACTGACGGGATCGAGGCTCGCGCGATCCGGTCACAAGCGCCGTCAGCTCGAAAAGGCGTCCGAGGTTGAATGAGACCTCAGCTGAGCGATTCTCACTGGTGATCTGCACTCAGCTCTTGCGCCCGGGACGCCACCGCACCTGCCGCTGCAAGGGAAAGGGAGGAGGCGGGTCGTTGACGATCCGCGACCCCACGGCGGTCGGGTCGCGAGGCCTGAAGGCCCCACCTCCGGTTTCGGGTGCGGATGACTGCCGCCGGTGCTGTCCCCGGTTGCTGCCGCTGTCCCTGCCGCTGCCGGGTGCGGTGTGGCGGCGGCCATCCCGAGCTGCCGACCGGTTCGCCGGGTCGGGCGCGCTGCCGAACCGGAGGGGACCCCTCGACTCGGTCGGCGGCCTCCCTCGCTCGGGGTGACAGAAAACGGGGGCGCGCCGAGGCGCGCCCCCGTTGGCTTTCGGACGCCGAACCGGGTTCAGTCGGCGAGCTTGAGAATGGCGAAGAACGAGCGGCCGAGCTGCGGACGGTGGACATACAACCGGAGGTAGCCCCCGTCGGGGACCGCCGCGACCATGTCCTGGAGCTGCCTGGTATCGGCCACCGCCTCGCCATTGGCCTCGATGATGACGTCACCGCGGACCAGGCCCTCGTCGGCGGCCGGCGACACCGGCTTGACCCGGGTGATCACAACACCGCCGATGTCGTCCTCGACGCCGTAGATCCCTCGCAGCTGCGGGCTGAGCTCGCTGACGCTGATCCCGATGCGCTCCGAGCTGTCGTCGCCGCGGGCCGGGTCGAGCCGACCGGAGGCGCCGTCGCCGAGCAGGTCGCGGGCCTCGAGCTCGACCTCGATCGCTTTCTGCCTGCCGTCCCGGATGACGGTGAGCTCGACCTCGGTGCCCGGCGGCATCGCCGAGATCGTGTCGATCAGCTCACGGGTGTTCTCGATGGCTTCGCCGTCGATGGCGATGACGATGTCGCCGTGCTCGACGCCGCCTCTGTCGGCCGCCCGGTCCGGCGTGACCTCCACCACAAGAGCGCCGTTCCGGCTGTCCAGCCCGAAGGCGTCGGCCTCCTTCTGCTCGATGTTCTGGACCGTGACGCCGAGGAAGCCTCGGACGACGCGGCCGGTCTCGCGCAGCTGGGGCAGGATCTGACGGAGCACGTCGACCGGAACCGCGAACCCGAGGTTCTGGCCGCGGGCGTTGATCGCGGTGTTGATGGCAATCACCTCACCGCGGGTGTTGAGCAGCGGGCCTCCCGAGTTGCCGAGGTTGATGGCGGCGTCGGTCTGGATGTAGTTCTCGAAGCTCGTGCCTTCGCGGGACAGGCCGAGCACGCGGCCCTTCGCCGAGACCACGCCGACGGTCACGGTGTGGTCCATGTCGAGGGGGTTGCCGACCGCCATCACCCACTCCCCGACCCGGACCTTCTCGGAGTCGCCCAGCGGCAGGTAGGCGACGTTCCGGCCCGGGTCGGCAATCTTGATCAGGGCGAGGTCGGTCGCCTCGTCGCGCCCGACGACCTCGGCATCGAACCGGGTGCCGTCCACCATCTCGACGATGATGTCGTCGGCGTTCTCGATGACGTGGAAGTTGGTCACGATCTCGCCGTTTGACGAGATGAAGAAACCGGAACCGGCCGAGCGTCGCACCGACGGCTCGTCCGGTTCAGGGTCCGGGCCGAAACGGAAGAAGTCGTGGAACGGATCACGCGGCATCCGCCGGCCGCGGTCCGAAGGGTCCCGGATGTCCTTGATGGTCACCGAGACCACCGAAGGCACGACCCGATCGGCGAGGGCGGCGAAGTCGGGAACCGGCGCGGTCGTGGCCACCGGCTCGATCTCGGAGCTGCGGTCCGCGTCCGCCGGCGGCGTCAGGTCGAGCCCGCCCGCGACCACCATGCCGAAGAGCACGGCGGCGACAATGATCGCCGCCAGCGAGAAATAGGTCTGTCGTTCGCGTGTCATGAGTCCTCCAGGAAGCTGCGGCCGCGAAAGGTCAGAAAATTTGGGCGCGGCCCGCGCATCGTGAAACAGCAAAGCGCGTGCCAACGTTCCAAAGCGCGACCGACAACCGGCTCTGCCAGATTGGCACTGTCATTCGGCGACGTGGACCCGGTTCTTGCCCTCCGCCTTGGCGTCGTACATCGCGAGATCGGCGGCACGCAGCAGCAGGTTCTTCTTCATGTCGGTGGTGCCCTGGCGGGGCAGGTGGACCGGGTAGACGGCGACGCCGATGGAGCAGCGCAGAGGCTCGCGCCAGTAGACCGGACCGTCGGACCACGAGAAGCTGCCCTGGAGGAACCGGGTCTGCTCGAGGGCCTCCCGGATCTCTCTCGCGGTCGCGGTCGCCTGATCGAGGTCGCACTCGGGCAGGATCACGACGAACTCGTCGCCGCCGTACCGCGCCAGGGTCGCCCCCTCGTCGGTCACCGTCTGCCGAAGCAGGTAGCCGAACTCCTTGAGCACCTGCGAGCCCGCCAGGTGTCCGTGGTTGTCGTTGACCAGCTTGAAGTTGTCGAGGTCCAGAAAGAGCAGTGCCACGGTCCCACCGGTGACGTCGGCGCGCACCAGGTCCTCGGTGAGCCGGTGGTGGAAGAAGCGGTCGTTATACAGCCCCGTGAGGTCGTCGCGCCGCGCCATCTCATTGGCCCGCTGGGCGTCGAGCAGGTTTTCGATGGACACCGAGGTGTAGCGGGCGAAGATCTCGAGCATCTGCAGGTCGCGCTCGCTGTACCCGCCGTCGTCGATCCGGTTGACCAGCTCGAGCACGCCGCACACCGTGCGCTCGATGCGCACCGGCACTGCAACCGCGCAGGCGGTGGTGAAGTCGCTGCGCTCGTCGAACTTGGAGTAGAAGTTCGGGTCGCTCACGGGGTCGTTCATGAGGTACGGCTCACCGGTGCGGTAGACGTACCCGGCCACCCCGCGGTCGGCACTCAGATGATGGCCCAGAATGTCCCGGGCCGACGAGCCGAAGGTCGCGACGAAGTACAGCAGCGTGTCCGCCGCCGTCTCGCCGCGCTCGAACGGACGATCCATGAGAATCGAGCCCGAGCTCGACGGCACGAAGTCGTTGGCCTTCGACAGGATCTCGCCCAGAAACGACGTGACCGCGAGCTGGGAGACCGCAAAAGCCGAATAGCGGCGCCGATCGAGGAACGGCTCAAGATCTTCGATTGGAAGACTATAGACCCTCGGCGCCTGCATCCTGACAGTGTACCATCTCGTCACGCCCGCCGCATGAGCCGGCGCAGTCTCGACTCGAGCTCGACGACGGTTTCGGAGTGGTCTGCCCGACCGGGGGCGAAGCGGACCGCTTCGAGATCGCGTCGGAGCTCCTGCATCGCGGGCTCGAGCGCCGCACCCCTGGCGGTCGTCCGGGCGTCGAGCCACCAGCGCTCGAGGATGACCTGGAGCTCGCGCGCGCGCTCGGCGGGGCTCTGATCTGCGCGGCGCGGCGGCAGCACGGCCCGCGACCGGCGGGTCGCGAGCCAGGTCGCACCGACCCCGGCGCCGACGCCGATCAGCAGGGCGACCATCATCCCGAGCCAGCTCGGTCCAGGCGGGCCGGTCTCGTCACCTGTCGCCTGCTCCTCGTCGGCGCCCGGGCTTGTCGCCGGCGCCGGGCTCGCGATCGGAGTCGGTGTCGCCGGCGGCGCTGCCACGGTCAGAGTCAGCGGGCCCAGCGTCTGGCTCTGGTACCGCCGCGCAACCGGGTCGTAGACCCCCACGGTGACCGGCCCGAGCTCGAGCGAGCCCCACGTTCGGGGCACCACCGTCACCTGCCAGGACCGCGCGCCATGAACGCCGCCGGCGTCGACGGTGACGCGGCTCGACTCCTCGGGCGGATAGCTGTCGCAGTCGGCGCAGATCGGAACCGCCTCGGGCGCCTCGACCAACGGCAGATTGCCCCGCCCGTCGAGGGTCACGGTCACCACGGCCGATTCGCCGAGCTCGATTCGGTCCGGTTCGACGGTCGCGCTGTAGCGCAGGTCGCCGACCGCGCCGGCGAAGCCCGGCGGCGCCGGCGGACGCTCGGCAACCTCGATCGTCTGCGCCGGCGCCGAGCGCTCGAAAAGCCGTCCCTGGTCGAAAAGGCCCCAGCCGCGAACGCCGATCGCGGCCGCCGCCTCGGGCACCTCGACGCGACCCGTCTTGAGCGGCACGAGCACCGAGCGGAGGACCTCGTACCGGTAGAACCGCCGGCCGTCGACCTCGACGATCTCGGGCGTCACCTGGCCGGGGTTGTCCAACCGTTGGGCCCAGAAGCCGGGATACGACGGCGGTGTTCGCCAGTCGAAGTCGTACAGCGAGCTGACGGTGGAGTCGAGCGAGACGACGGCGACCAGCGGCTCGCCGAGCGAGACGGCGTCGGCGGACACCCGGTGGCGCAGCACCAGCTCGACCCGCGGCGGCGACCGGCGCGGCAGGATGTCGGCGAAGGGATCGGCCGCGGGCGGCGACCGGCGGCCGCGGCGCGACGGCGGCGCGACGCTGCCCTCGACGATCTCGGCGCTCACCGGCTCGGCCGCGAGCTCGACCGAGCCCGCCGTCACCGTGACCGGGCCCACCGAGGCCGGCCCCGGCGCAGCGCCGCGCACGAGGTAGGTGAAGGTCTGGGAGCGCGACGCGACGCCGTTGACGAAGCTGAACTCCGAGCCCGTCGACGGACCGGCGACGACCTCCAGGTTGACCAGCTGCCCGAGATCCGGCGCGCCCACCTGAGCCGGCGGTTCGTTGATTCGGACCGTGAGCTGGGCGGGGTCGTCGACCCCGAAACGGTGCGGTTGGAAGTGGACCTCGAGGCTCGGTTCGGCAGCCTCGATCCCCGCCCCGACGGTGACGGCCAGCAACACGAGCAGGACCGGAGCGCCGACCCTCGACGAAGGTCTCACCAGTCCTTCTCCACATCGCCGGCCCGGGGAGTCGGCGACCGCATCGCCTCACGCGCGTCGGCCTCGGCGCGTTCGAGAGCCTGGAACAAAGCCTCGCTGCCCGACGGGGTCGGCGTCGGCTGCGGCGCCTGCTGCTGCTCCTGATCCTGCTCCTGTTCCTGATCCTGTTCCTGTTCCTGATCCTGATCCTGATCCTGCTCCTGTTCCTGCTGCTGCTCGAGCAGGGCGAGGGCGAGCTCATAGTTCCGCTTGGCCTCGAGGTCGTCGGGGTCGCGGAGCACCGCGTCGCGCAGCCAGCGCACCGCCGCCTCGGCCTGGCTCGCGGTCAGCGCTGCGGTGCCCGAGTTGTAGGCTGCATTCGGCACGCCGCCGGCATCCGCCCGCTCGAGCAGCGGCAGGGCCGCATCGAGGCGACCGGCGGCGCCGAGGACAGTGCCCAGGTCGTACCACCGCTCTGGACTCTCCGGGTCGAGCGCTGCGGCGCCGGCAAAGGCGCGCCCGGCGTTCTCGAGCTCGCCGTCGCGCCAGGCGGCGGCGCCCTGTCTGGCCATGCGCCGGCTGCCGCCCGGCACCACCTGCTGCCACACCGGCGGCGCCGACAGAACCTGTTCGTCGCCGGCTTCCGACGGCGGCGACGCCGCCGTCGGCCCCTGCTGTGCGCCCGCCGGTGAGGCGACGAGAGCAACCGCGACCGTCGCGGCCGCCAGCCGTCGCCACGGCGACAGCAGGAACGAGGCGACGAGCAGCGCCGCCGCGGCGGCGAGGAAGAGCGGAAAGCGCTCGACCTTCTCCAGCGCCCGGTCGGCCTCCGCCTCCCGGGTCCGGAGCCGCTCGACGGCTCGGGCAAGCCGGTCCACGGCGTCACGGTCTCCGAGATTCACCGCCAGGCCGTCGACTGCGCCGGCGATCGATCGCAGCGCCTCGGGCCGGGCACGGGTGATGACCGGCTGGCCATCGCGGTCACGCTTGTACCGGATCTCCCCGTCGGGACCCGGTTCCGGGATCGGCCCGCCGCGCTCGGTGCCCGCGACCACGGTCAGAGCGCCGACTCCCGCCCTCGAGATCGCCGCGACCGCGGCGTCGACGTTGCCCTGGAGGTTCTCACCGTCGGTGATGAGAATCGCCACCCGGCCCTCGCCTTCGGGCGGCAGCAGCTCGAGGGCGGCAGCCACCGCGCGCTCGAGGTCCGAGCCGGGTCGCGCCACCATCCCGGGGTGGATGCCGCCGAGAAAGATCGACACCGCGTCGAGATCGGTGGTCAGGGGCACCAGGGGGTAGGCGTCACCGGCGAAGACCACGACGCCGACCCGGTTGCCCTCGATCAGGGGCAGCAGCCGGAGCGCGGCCTCGACGCTTCTGGCCAGGCGCGAAGGCGGCAGATCGGTGGCCAGCATCGAGTCCGAGACGTCGATGGCGAGCACCAGGTCGCGGGTTCGAACCGACTCCTCGACGGGCAGCTCCCCCCACTGTGGCCGCGCCAGAGCGAGCACGACCAGCGCCGCGGCGGCGCACCAGCCGAGCATGCGCAGCAGACCGGTGGCCGGGACGCCGCCCATCACGCGGTCCCAGACCGCGGGCGAAGCCAGCTCCCGCTGCACGCGTCGGCGGGTCCGGTGGCGCAGCGTAACCGCGACCGCCGCCGCCGCCGGCAACGCGAGCAGACCGAGCAGCCCGGGCTCGGCGAAGCTCACCACGGCGTCCTCCCGGCGACGCCCTCGAGAGTCGCGGCGAGCAGCAGCACAGCTAGCGCTGCCGCCGCCCAGGGCTCGAATCGCTCGCGGTAGCGCACCAACCGGGTCGAGGTGAACTCGGTCTTCTCGAGCGCGTCGATGGCCCGGAAGACCTCCTGCAGCGCCTTCGGGTCGCGGGCCAAGAACGAGCTGCCGCCGGTGATCCGGGCGAGCTCGGCGAGCAGCTCGGGATTGATCTCCATCTCCATCCGGCGGATCTCGCGGCGAATCCGTCCGGTGCGCGGATCGAGCTGCTCGACCGGCACCGGCACCACCCCTGACCGCCCGACGAGCACCGTGTGGACCGTGATGCCGAGCTCGGCGGCCATCTCGGCCGCGTTGACCGGGTCGAGCTGACCGGTGTTGTTGGAGCCGTCAGTGACCAGCACCACGATCTTGGACTCGGCCTTCGAGTGACGCAGACGGGCGACCGAGGTGCCCAATCCGAGGCCGATGGCGGTGCCGTCGGGCAGGGTTCCGTGCCGAACCTCGTCGAGCAGGTGGTGGGCGACCCGGTGATCGAGGGTCAGCGGACACAGGGTCACCGCGGCGCCGGCGAAGACCACCAGGCCGATGCGGTCATCGGGCCGGCCGTCGAGGAAGCTGCCGATCACCTCCTTGGCGACCCCGAGCCGGTCGGTGGGCTCGAAGTCGAGCGCCCGCATCGAACCCGACACGTCGAGCGCGACCACCATGTCGACGCCCTCGGCCCGCTCGAGACGCCGCGACAGGACCTCCTGCGGCCGGGCCAGGGCGACCGCCAACGGCGCCAGGGCGAGAGCCGCCAGCAACCCGGCAACCACGGTCCGCTCGGGCAGCGGTCCCGACCGTCCCAGCGCAGCGGCGACGTTCGGGAACGGAAAGCGCTGCCAGCGTCGACGCACTAACCAGAGCGCCGCCAGGGCCAGGGCGAGCCCGGCCAGAACGAGCCACCACGGCGCGGCGAGCCGGATCACGAGCCGGCCTCCGCCGCCGACGACCCGGCGACCGGCGGCTCGAGAAACGCCTCGACCGAGCGCGCCGCCTCCAGCGCACGGTCGACGGCCGCCCGCAGCTCGTCGTCGGTCGAGGGCCGGCGGCCGAATCGGACGCCATCGGCAACCGACATGACGCGCTGAACCAGGCGCTGAGCGGTCTCCGGCCAGCCGCGCCGCCGCGCGAGCAGTCGGAGCTCGAACGAGGTCATCTCGCCGGCCGGCTCGCCGGTGCGCCGCTCGAGATAGCGCCGCAGCCCGGCGGCCAGGCGGTCGCAGATGCCCTCGGCGGGCTCACGACCGACCCGGTCTGCAAGCTCCGCCGCCAGCGCCTCGAGCTCGGCCAGGGGCGGCAGGGACGGTCGTGTCGGGGCCTCGGTGCGTCGGCGGCCACGCCACCACCAGGCGGCGAGGCCGAGAGGCAGCAGCAGCGCCAGCGCGGGCAGCAGCCACTCCCAGGGGACGCCGGCAACACCGATCGGGTCGCGCAGGGGCGCCGGGTTCGGCTGCCCGTCGCCTTCGGGCAGCACCGACACCACCGAGACCACCGGCGTCACATCGCCGACAACCCGGACCGGCTCGCCATCCGGCGGCCGGGCCGACACCGAAATCTCGGGCAGCTCGAGCTCGCCGAGATCGACCGGCGCCAGCGCCATGGTCCAGGCCGGCGGGCGGGCGCCGGCGAGCGCCGTCGGCCCGTCGACCAGCGCCCACGCGCCGCCGCCGGCCGTCGCGACCGCCGGTTCGCCCCACAGCCACCCGTCGCCTCCGCGTGCCGACACCACGACCTCGACCCGGTCGCCGACCCGCACCGAGCTCGGCGACACCGCGAGCTCGAGCGACACGTCCCCGGCCGCCGCCCAGGCAGCCGAGCACGCCACGGCCACGGCCACAGCCACGGCGACGAGAAGGCGGCTAGTGACGGACACGCTTCTCCCGCCGTTCGAGCAGCGCCCGGACCGCCGGCAGGTAGTCGGTGTCGGTGACCAGGTCGACCACGTCGATGCCCGGCGGCACCGGATCGGAAACCTGCCGCGGCCGGCCCCGAACCAATCCGGGTCGACCGGCCTCGGCATCGATCACCGGCAGTCGCGCGCCGGCGAGGCCGCGGCTCGCGAGCTCGTCGGCGGCGCGCACCAGCACGACCTCGTGCCGGACGCCCAGGGCGAGCAGCTCGCGCCGCGGCAGCGGGCAGCTGTGGTCGACGATGGCGATCACGACTCCGCGCCGACGGAGCAACCGGCCGGCCGCGCGGACGGCGTCGGCGAGAGCCGTGCCCGAGCCGGCCGGAGCGGCGCCGAGCACCTCGCGCATCACACGCAGCCCGTGTCGCCAGCCGAGGCGCGGCGGGATCACCGTGCGCAGGGAGTCGTCGAACAGGATCGCACCGACCCGGTCGCGCCGGGCGGCGGACAGGGCGAACAGGCTCGACACCTCTGCGATGAGATCGTGGACCGTCATCACGCCCGAGCCGAACCGGGTCGACGCCGACAGGTCGACGAGCAGGAGCACGGTCAGGTCGCGCTCCTCGCGGAAGCGCTTGACGTGCAGCTCGCCGGTGCGGGCCGTGACATTCCAGTCGATCGTCCTCACGTCGTCGCCCCACCGGTAGTCGCGAACCTCCTCGAACTCGAGCCCGAGGCCGCGGAACGCGCTCTGGTACTGACCGGTGAGACCGGACTCCATGGCCTGGCGGGTTCGGATCTCGAGCCGGCGGACCTGCGCGCGCAGCTCGGCGCCGCCCCGATTCGCCACGTCCACCGGACGCGGGCGTCCGAGGTAGGCGGCAAGACGTCCGGTCACGGCACCTCCACCGCGAGCAGAATCCGGTCGACCACCTCCTCGACGGTCACGCCCTCGGCCTCGGCCTCGTAGGTCAGCACCAGGCGGTGCCGCAGCACGAGCGGCGCGAGCTCTTTGACGTCCTCGGGAGTGACGTAGGCGCGGCCGCGGATCAGGGCGAGGGCGCGGGTGCCGACCGCCAACGCGATTGACGCCCGCGGCGACGCGCCATAGCCGATGAGCGGAACCAGATCGCCGAGGCCGACCTCGGCCGGGGCACGGGTCGCGGCGACCAGATCGACGATGTAGGACCGGATCCGCTCGTCGAGGTAGACCTGGCGGACGATCTCACCGAGCTCGGACACCGCGGCGAGCTCGGTGACCGGTTCGGCGGTCGGAAAGGCCTCGCCGAGGTGGAGCTCGAGCACCCGGCGCTCCTCCTCGGCCGACGGGTAGCCGACCACGACCTTGAACAGGAAGCGGTCGAGCTGCGCCTCGGGCAGCGGGTACGTGCCCTCCTGCTCGATCGGGTTCTGGGTCGCCAGCACGACGAACGGCTCGGGCAGAAGGTGGGTGGTGTCGCCGATCGTGACCTGCCGCTCCTCCATGGCCTCGAGCAGCGCCGACTGAACCTTGGCGGGGGCCCGGTTGATCTCGTCGGCCAGCACCAGGTTGGCGAACACCGGGCCCCGGTGCGGCACGAACTCGGACCGTCGCGGATCGAAGACCTGGGTCCCGGTGACGTCGGCGGGCAGCATGTCCGGGGTGAACTGAAGCCGCTGGAAGCTGCCCCCGACCACGGCCGCGAGGGTCCGCACCGTGAGGGTCTTGGCCAGACCCGGCACACCCTCGAGCAGCACGTGTCCGCGGCACAGCAGGGCCGCGAGCAACGACTCGACGAGCCGCTCCTGTCCGATGATGACAGCGCCCACCGCACGCTGGACCTCGCCCAGGCGCGCAGCGGCACGATCCACACGACCTTCGAGCTCTCGGTTGTCCATGGCTCCCCCGCAGGCCAACAGGCCCGGTGGCTCTATAGGCAAGGATCGTGCCTGCCGCCGACACCGGATCCGCGGCTCGTGTGGGCGTCGATTCGGCCGACGGGGCGTCAGATCGGCACGGCAGCGCCGGGATCAGCGGCGGCAATCAGGAACAGGGGCAGCGGGGCTCGGCTTTGAGCGCAGGGGCTGACGAACGCGTGCGTTCGGAAGACCCGAGCACCGAAGACGAAAGCCGCCGGCCGACACGGCCGGCGGCGGTGGGTCGCCCGGAACCGGAAACGGACGCGGAATCGGACGCGGAATCGGACGCGGACGCGGATACGGCATCCGGCCGGCGCTCCCGGGTAGAATACGAGGTGCATGTCGGTGACCCAGATCGGCCGCTACGAGATCGAGTCGACCCTCGGACGCGGGGCGATGGGTGTGGTCTACCTGGCCCGCGACCCGATCATCGGCCGCAAGGTTGCGCTCAAGACCCTGCGGCTCGACGTCGATGATGACGTCGCCGGCGAGTTTCGCGAGCGCTTCCTGCGTGAGGCCCAGGCCGCCGGCCGGCTCAACCACCCGGCCATCGTCACCATCCACGACGTCGGCGAGGACCGCGACAGCGGGCTGCTCTACATCGCCATGGAGTACATCGAGGGCCGGGACCTCAAGCAGATTCTCGCCACCGGACACCGCTTCCGGCCGGCCGAGGCGGCGCGCATCGTCGCCGACATCGCGGTCGCCCTCGACTACGCCCACCAGATGGGTGTCGTCCACCGCGACGTCAAACCGGCCAACATCATCCTGACCCGGGACGGCAGCTCGCGGATCGCCGACTTCGGGATCGCGCGGTTGGAGTCGTCCAACCTGACCATCGACGGCCAGTTCATCGGCACGCCGAACTTCATGTCGCCCGAGCAGATCCGCGGCGAGGCCCTGGACGGGCGCTCTGATCTTTTCAGCCTCGGCGTCGTCCTGTTCACCCTGCTCACCGGCCAGCGGCCGTTCACCGGCGACAGCATGCACGAGGTCACCCGGAAGATCATCGAGGAGGCGACTCCGATCCCGTCGCGGGTCGACCCGTCGGTACCCGCCGCGTTCAACCCGATCGTCTGCAAGTGCATGGACAAGACGCCGGAGCGCCGCTTCCAGACCGGCGGCGAGCTCGCCAAGGTGCTCGCCGTGCTCGCCCGGTCGCTGGTCCGGCGCGCCCCGGAGGACGGTGAGAGAACCTCGATCCACTCGCCCGATCTCGACACCCGGGCCCACCGCACGCCGCCGCCGACGGCGCTGCCCGGGCAGTCCCGGGACCGATCCGGCGTGCCGGCTTGGCTGAAATCGTTGAAGCTGCCCAGCGTGGAGCTGCCCGAGCCGCTGACCTGGGAGGTGACGAAACGATGGTCGTGGGTCATCGTCGGCGCCTGGTCGATCCTGTGGCTGGCCGTGATCGGGCTGCTGGCGATGCGCCTCTCCGTCGCGATTCCAGCCGCACCGTCCGCCGGCGCGACCCGAAACCTCAACCGAACCGTCGCCGCCCTGTCGGCGGCCGAGGACGCCCTGGCATCGGGCCGTTTCGCCGCCGCGCGGACCGCGGCCCACAGGGCATTGGACCAGGCGCCGGGGTCGCCCGCGGCCCGGACCCTGGCAGCGCGCGCCGAGCGCCTCGCCGAGGACGAGCGGACCAGCGCCGAGACCCAGCAGCAGATCGCCGACCTGGTGGCCGAGGGCCGCCGTCTGTACCGTGCCGGCAGCTATGTCGCGGCCGCGACCAGGTTCCGGGACGCGCTCGAGCTCGATCCCATGTCCGAGCTCGCCACCGACTATCTCGAGCTCGCCGAGGACCGGTCGCGCCAGGCCCGACGACAGCGCGCGAGCACGGCGCCGGCGCGCCGCGATGCGCCCGCGCTCGAGCTGGCGACCGAAGCTCTGCCGATCGCCCGTCCCACTCCGGGCAACGCCCGCGTCACGGTCTACTACCCGTGTCCGATCAACGCCGGCGCGGTGACCGTGGCGGTCGACGGCGCGACCGTCGCCGAGATTCCCTTCGACTTCACCGAGCGCGGCTTCCTCGGCTTCAAGACCGAGGGCAGCGGCACCGTCAAACGGGTCTTTCTGGTGCCGTCCGGCGCGCGCGACGTCGAGGTCTCGGTGCGCGAGAAAAAGCGCGGCCTCATCGGGTCGCAGTCGTTCAGCGCCAACCTGGCCGCGGGATCCGATTGGAGCCTGAGGATCAACCAGGCGAAACCGGCACACGCTCCGGCGTTCTTCTTCGTCAGATCCAGCCGCTGAGCGGCGGGGGATCGTGAGGCTGCACCACCTCCACCTCGACACCTCGTGGGGCACGCTGCGCCTGGTCGGCGGCTCGCGCGCCGGCGAGGGGACGCTGATCCTGCTGCCCCAGCTCCACCTCGCCCTCGATCCCGGCCGCCCCCACCGGGCGCTGCCGCCGATGCGCACGGTGGTCGTCAGCCACGGCCATCTCGACCACATCGGCGCCGTCGGCTACTGGGCCAGTCAGCGCTTTCTCAACTCCATGCCGCCGGCAACCCTGATCGTTCCCGAGCCGATCGTCGGGCCGGTCCACACCCTGCTCGACACCTTCGCCGAGCTCGAGGGCGGCCACCCCTACCGGGTCGAGGTCGTGCCGGTGGCGGACGGCGCCCGGCACCGGCTCCGGCGTGATGTCGAGCTCCGATTCTTCGCCACAGACCACTGGGTGCCGACCCTCGGCACCCGGATCATCTGGCACAAACGGCGGCTGCGCCCCGACCTCGGGCACCTGAGCGGGCCCGAGATCGCCGAGCGGCGTCGGCGCGGTGACGAGGTCACCGTCGACCTGGCACTTCCGATCGTCGCCTTCTGCGCCGACTCCGGTCCCGGGATCTTCGACACCCCGGAGGCGCTCGACGCCGAGGTGGTGCTGCTCGAGTGCTCTTTCTTCAGGCCCTCGGATCGCGACCGCGCGGCTCGGTACGGCCACCTGCACGTTGCCGATCTGGCGGCCCGTCTCGCCGAGCTCGGCTGCCGCCACCTGGTCCTGCTCCACGCCTCGCGTCGCCACCGGCTCCGAGAGGTCGAATTTCTCATCGACGAGCAGATCCGGCCCGGCTTTGCCGGCGAGGTCCACAGCCTCAACGTCGACTGGGACTAGGGCGGAGTTTTGAGATTTCAGTTTTCAGTTTTGAGTTCCATCGCACACGCTCAGCGGATCGACGCCGAGAATGTGCGATGTCATTGAGAATTCAGAACTGAAAATTCAGAGTTCAGTCCGAGCTGCTCGGGCAGGGAGCCGGCGACCGCGAGCGTGAGCTCGTCGGGGTGGAAATGGCGCCCGATGGCCGCCATGACCTCGTCCCTGGTGGCGGCGAGCAGGCGCTCGGGATAGGCGTCGAGGTGCGACACCGGCTCGCCGGCGCTCAGCGCGGTGACCAGCTCGCGAGCGAGCCCGGAGTTGGTGGCGAGCCCGACCCGGTAGGCGCCGGCCTGGGCCTGACGCTCGTCGTCGAGCTCGTCCTTTGTCGGTCCCTCGGCGACAAAGTCGACGATCACCCGGCGCACGAGCTCGGCGGCACGGTCGAGGTCGGCCGAGGACACGCTGCAGCTCGCCGCCCACGGTCCGGGCAGGTGGAGGGTGCCGAAGAACCGGCTGAAGACGCTGTACGACAGCCCGGCGGCGTCGCGCACCACCCGACCCAGACGCGACGTCAGAGCCGACTGACCGAGGCAGCAGTTGGCGAGCACTGCGGCGGCGATGTCGTCGTCGCCGCGGCACAACCGGCCGGGATGGCCGAGAAAGAGGTCGAGGTTCGGCCGGTCCGGAATGTGAATGCGCGACTCGCCGCCGAGCTGCCCGGCCGCCGGGGGCGGCTGCGACGGCGCCCGGGCACCGCCCCGCCAGCCGTCCAGGCGACAGCCGAGCGCGGCCGCGACGGCGTCGGCCTCGACCCGGCCGACCACCGCGACCACCATCGACGCCGGTCCGTAGGTGCGGCCGTGGAAGGCGGCGAGCTCGTCGCGGTCGAGGCCGGCGAGCTCGACCTCGCGCGCCGCCACAGTGCGACGGTGCAGCGGGTGGCCGTCGGGGTAGAGGCCGCGGGTCAGGGCGCCGTAGGCCTGGGCGGTGGTGTCCTCGTGCTCGCGTCGGAGCGCGCCGAGCAGGCGACCGCGCAGACGGTCGAGCTCGTCGGCGGGAAAGGTCGGGTAGCGCAGCACCTGAATCAGGAGCTCGGCGATGCGGTCGAGCTCCTCGGCCAACCCCTGGGCCGAGAACGAGACCACGGTCGGCGCGGCCGACATGGTCCGGACCCCGATTTCGAGGCCGTGGTCCTCGAGCTCGCGGGCCAGCGACAGGCGGTCGTGGTCGCGGGTGCCGCGGTCGAGCATCACGGCGGTCACGCTGGGCACGATGAAGCGGCCGCCCTCGGCCGCGGTCAGCCCGGCGGCCAGGGTGCCGGCCACGGTCACGGTCGGCGCGTGCGGGTTATCGAGCACCACCAGCCGGGCGCCGCCGGGCAGCTCGCGCTGCTCGACCCGCTCGGTGAAGGGCCGTTGCAGGTAGCACGGGCGGGGCGCCGGAACGAGGCTCGGAACTCCGGCGCCTGACGGTCCCTCGGGACGGTACCAGCCGACGGTCAGGCCGCGATCGTCGAGGTAGGTCTCGGCGACCCGACGGACGTCGTCGGCGCCGACCGCCGACACCGCCTCGAGCTCGCGCGAGAAGTGTCGCCAGTCGCCCATCGCAACCGCCTCGGTGAGCCCGCTCACGATCTGGGCCGGCGAGGTGCGGCGGAAGGCGACGTCGGTCCGAGTCTGGGTCACCGCCCTGGCGAGTTCGTCGGCCGACGGTGCGCCGGCGGCAAGCGCTGCGACCTCGTCGCGGACGACGCGTTCGACCTCGGCGTGGTCGATGCCCGGCGCGAGGGTGGCGAAGATCTGGAGCACGCCCGGATCGTGCAGCTCGAAGGTGAAGGCGTGAACCCCGAGGCAACGGTTGGTCTCGACCAGCCGCTGGTGCAACCGCGACGTGACCCCGTCGCTGAGCACCTGGGTCAGGACGTTGAGGGCGGGCAGGTCGTCGTGGAGGCCCTCCGGAATGCGCCAAGTCAGGGCAAGGCTGCCGAGCTCGCCGGCGCGCTCGATGACGAAACGCCGCTCGCCGCGCTGACGGCCCTCGCGGATCGACGGGTCCGGAAACGGCCCCCCAGCCGGCGGGATCGCGCCGAAGCCGCGCTCGACCTCGACCAGCGCAGCGTCCTCGGAGATGTCGCCGACGACGATGGCGGTGGCGTTGTCGGGGTGGTAGAAGGTGTCGTAGAACCGGCGCAGGACGTCGGCCGACACGCGCTCGACATCGCCGCGCCAGCCGATGGTCGGATGGTGGTAGGGATGCTCGAGGAAGACCTGGGCGAAGGACGCCTTGAGGAGCTGCTCGAAGGGCTCGTTGTCGCCGGTGTCGAGCTCGTTGAGGATCACCGTGCGCTCGCTCTCGAGATCGGAGTCACGGATCAGCGCGCGACGCATCCGGTCGGCCTCGATCGCCACCGGTACCGCCAGGCTCTCGACCGGGACGATGGCGTAGTAGCTGGTTCGGTCGAGCCAGGTGGTGGCGTTGAACGACGCTCCGATCCGGTGCAGAGTGCGGGCGATATCGGTGCCCTGATCGGGGTTGAAGCCTTCGGAGCCCTTGAACATCAGGTGCTCGAGCATGTGGGTGGCGCCGGTGTGGCCCGCGACCTCGTGGCGGGAGCCGACCCGGTAGACCACCGCGAATCCGACCACCGGGGCCACCGGCGTTGGCGCGACGAGCACCCGGAGCCCGTTGCCCTCGTGGCGCCATTCGCTGATCCCGTCGAACCTGTCCTCGAGCGTGAAACCGTGCACAGTTCCCCCGTCGCCAGAGCAACCGGTGACCGCTGCCGGTCATTCCTCGGGCAGGGAGGGATCAGGGGCAGGGGCAGGAGCAGCGGCAGGGGCAGGAGCCGCGGCAGGAACGGCGACATGGATACTCTGGAGCGCCCGATTCGGCAAACCGCTCGGCAGCCAGGGATGGCTGCCGCCACACCGCACCCGGCAGCGGCAGGGTCAGCGACAACAACCGGGGACAGCAGCGGCGGCAGTCATCCGCACCCGGCAGCGGCAGGGACAGCGACAACAACCGGGGACAGCGCCGGCGGCAGTCATCCGCACCCGGATCCGGAGGCAGGGCCTTCAGGCCCCGAGACCCGACCGCCGTGGGGTCGCGGGTCGTCAACGATCCGCCTACCGATGAAGGGCGCCGGAACGGTTCCGGATGCGGTTTCGGTTCCGGATCCGGTTTCGGTTCCGGATTCGGTGTCGGATGCGGATCCGGTGTCGGCCGCGGTATCGGATGCGGGTACGGATACGGTTCCGGCTCCGGCATCGGATGCGGACACGGCCGGTTCCAGCTGCACCCCCCCTGTCACCCCGAACGAGGGAGGCCGCCGACCGAGTCGAGGGGTCCCCTCCGGCTCGGCAGCGCGCCCGATTCGGCAAACCGCTCGGCAGCCAGGGATGGCTGCCGCCACACCGCACCCGGCAGCGGCAGGGTCAGCGACAACAACCGGGGACAGCAGCGGCGGCAGTCATCCGCACCCGGCAGCGGCAGGGACAGCGACAACAACCGGGGACAGCAGCGGCGGCAGTCATCCGCACCCGGATCCGGAGGCGGGGCCTTCAGGCCCCGCGACCCGACCGCCGTGGGGTCACGGGTCGTCAACG
>CAZXMW010000053.1:0-22884 GCA_964641415.1 uncultured Thermoanaerobaculia bacterium
CGGCCAAAACATGCTTGATTCAGTCAAACCTGACCTAACCGGAGACGCAGGTTTTTAATTTTGAATGACGATCGCGCTCGAGTGAGATGCGGTGGCAATTCAAAATTGACAATTCAGAATTGAGAATCGGCTAATCGGGCATCTCGTCGGCGAGCTCGACCACGATGCTGAAGCGGTGGCCCTCGGCCCCGTCGCCATCGGTGATCGCAACCACATCCGGCTCGACGTTGCCGGCCCGCAGCACGTCGTCGAGGACCGGCGCCAGAGCCTGACGGTGGCGCTCGGGGCCCCTGATCTCGAGCTTCGACACCGGCCAGCGGAGGCTCTTCTGGGCCTTGGTCTTGGTCCCGCGGATGGCGCTGAGCACCTCGACCGCGGCCTCGTAGGTTCCCTCGTACTCGGGGCGCGGCACCCCGTCGACCTCGTCGGCGGACGGCCACGAGGCGGTGTGGACGCTGGGCTCGTCGCTCGACGCGAAGCGCCACGACCAGACCTCCTCGGTGACGAAGGGAACGAAGGGGGCGAGCAAACGCAGGAAGCTGCGCAGGCCCCAGGCCAGGGCCGCCACCGCCGACCGGCGGCCGGGCGAGTCCTCGTCGGCGTACGACCGCAGCTTGACGAGCTCGAGGTAGTGGTCGCAGAAGCTCCAGAACCCCTCCTCCGCGATCTGCAGCACCGACGCGTAGTCGAAGTCGTCGAAGGCGCGGGTCGCCTGCTCGATCACCGTCCGCATCCGTTCGACCAGCGCCAGATCGAGCGGGTCCGAGATCGGGTCGACAGCGGGCATCTCGCCATCGCCGATGACCCGGTCGAGCTGCATGAAGACGAATCGGCTCGCGTTGAAGATCTTGGTCGTCAACCGCTTGCCGACCTTGAAAACGCCAGGGTCGAAAGCGGTATCGGTTCCGAGCCGTGCTCGAGCCGCCCAGTAACGCACCGCGTCGGACGAGTACTCGACGAGCAGGTCGTCCGGCGTGACCACGTTGCCCTTGGACTTGGACATCTTCTTGCGGTCGGGGTCGAGGATCCAGCCCGACAAGACGACGTGGTGCCACGGGATCTCGCCCGAGTGCATCCACGCCTTGACGATGGTGTAGAACGCCCAAGTTCGGATGATGTCGTGAGCCTGGGGTCGGATGTCCATGGGGAACAGCTTGCGGTGCCGCTCGTCGTCGACCCCCCAGTGGCTCTGGATCTGGGGCGTCAGCGATGACGTCGCCCAGGTGTCCATGACGTCCGGCTCGGGCGCGAATCCTCCCGGAACCTCCCGCCGGTCCTCGGTGAAACCGGGCGGGGTGTCGGTGAGCGGGTCGACCGGCAGGCTCGCCGCGTCGGCATAGATCGGCCGCGAGAAATCCGGCTCGCCGTCGTCGCCGACCGCGTACCAGACCGGAAAGGGCACGCCGAAGTACCGCTGGCGCGAGATGCACCAGTCCTGGTTGAGGCCGTCGACCCAGTGGGAGTAGCGGCTCTTCATGTGGGCCGGGTGCCACTGGATCTTGTCGCCCTGGGCGAGCAGCTCGTTTTTGTGCTGCAAGACCCTGATGAACCACTGGCGGGTCGGGACGAACTCGAGCGGCCGGTCGCCTTTTTCGTAGTACTTGACCACCTGGTCGGTCGGACGCGGCTCGCCGATGAGCGCGGCGCCGCTCCACCCGGGCAGGCTCTCGTCCTCGGCGAGAAGCTCGGCGATCCGCTTCTTCGCCTGGTTGACGTACAGCCCGGTCAGCTCGTCGTGCGCCCGCTGCGCGGCCTCCGGGTCGACGCTGCCGAACGGTGGTTCGCCAAAGCTCGCCGGCAGGATCCGACCGTCGCGTCCGATGAGCTGCTTGAGCGGCAGACCCGACGCCTTCCACCACTCGACGTCCATGGCGTCGCCGAAAGTGCAGACCATGAGGATGCCGGTGCCCTTCTCGGGGTCGGCGTGCTCGGCGGCGACGATGGGCACCTTCGCGCCGTACAGCGGGGTGATGGCGTACCTGCCGAACAGCGGCTGATAGCGCTCGTCGTCCGGGTGGGCGACGACCGCGATGCAGGCGCCGAGCAGCTCGGGGCGGGTGGTGGCGATGAGCAGCTCGTCACCGTCCTCGATCCCGAACCGCAGGTCGTAGAACAGCCCCTGCCGCGGACGGTCCTCGACCTCGGCCTGGGCCACGGCGGTCTTGAAGTCGATGTCCCACATGGTCGGCGACTCGACGTTGTAGACCTCGCCGCGCTCGACCAGATCGAGGAAGCTGAGCTGCGACACCTTCCGACAGTGGTCGTCGATGGTCGCGTAGGGGTCGGTCCAGTCGATGGACAGGCCGAGATGGCGCCAGAGGTCTTCGAAGGCCTGCTCGTCCTCGGCGGTGACGACGGCGCAGGCCTCGATGAAGTTCCGCCGGGAGACCTCCTCGATGCTCGCGTCCTTTGTTCCCTTCCTGGTCGGCTTCCATGTTGGATCGTACGGCAGTCGGGGGTCGCAGCGGATCCCGAGCAGGTTCTGCACCCTGCGTTCGGTGGGCAGCCCGTTGTCGTCCCAACCCATCGGGTAGGCGATGTTCTTGCCGATCATCCGCTGGTAGCGGACGATGAGATCCTGGTGCGTGTAGCTGAAGACATGGCCGACATGCAGCGAGCCCGACACCGTCGGCGGCGGCGTGTCGACGACGAAGGTGGCGTCGCGCGGCAGGCTGTCGTCCCAGCGGTAGATCCCCCACTCGTCCCACAGCCTCCGCCACTTGTCCTCGATCTCGTGATGCTTGTACTTGCTGGGAATCTCGACCATGCGCTCCTCCGATTGCCGACCCGTCGTCCGGACGGGAGGCAACGCGGCGCATGATAGCAGAGGCCCCGGACCAGCCGGCAGCTTCCGCGGGTCGAGCCGCGAGCTCGTTCCTGACGGCTTAACCCGTCTCACCAGAGAAGGTTGCTGACAGCCGCCGTGATCTGTTCCGACGCCTGGGACCGGACTGGTGCTTGACATCGCGGCCGCCTTCGGCTCTCCTGTGCAACCAATGGCGCATGCACTGATCATCGTCGAGTCGCCGGCCAAGGCCCGCACCATCTCCCGATTCCTGGGCGACGAGTACGTCGTCGAGTCGTCCATCGGCCACATCCGGGACCTGCCGGGCGGAGCCTCGGAGATTCCCAAGAAGTTCAAGAAGGAGAAGTGGGCGCGGATCGGCGTCGACGTCGAGAACGACTTCACACCGCTCTACGTCATCCCTGCCGGCAAGAAGAAGCAGGTCGACACCCTGAGGAAGAAGCTCAAGGGCGCCTCAGAGCTCTACCTCGCGACCGACGAGGACCGCGAGGGCGAGGCCATCGCCTGGCACCTCGTCGAGGTGCTCAAGCCGACCATCCCGATCAAGCGGCTGGTGTTCCACGAGATCACCCGGGCAGCCATCGCCAAGGCGCTGGCCGAGCCGCGGGGAATCGACGACCAGCTGGTTGCGGCTCAGGAAACCCGGCGCATCCTCGACCGGCTCGTCGGCTACAAGGTGTCGCCGGTGCTCTGGCAGAAGCTCCGGCCCAAGCTGTCGGCGGGCCGCGTGCAGTCGGTGGCGGCCCGGTTGATCGTCGCTCGCGAGGAGCAGCGGATGCGCTTCGTGGAGGCCGGTTTCAGCCGCATCGAGGCCCGGCTCGCCGCCGGCGACGGCCTGACCTTCACCGCGCGGCTCGGCGAGCTCGACGCGCGCAGGATCGGAGTCGGGAAGGACTTCGACCCGGAGACCGGGCGCCCCAAGAACGATCGCGTGCTGGTTCTCGACAGCGAGCGGGCGGCCCGGCTGGCCGCCGAGCTGAGCGGGGCGACATTCACTGTCGACGAGGTTCAAGAAAAGCCCTTCACCGCGCGACCGTACCCGCCGTTCATGACCTCGACCCTCCAGCAGGAGGCCGGACGCAAGCTCAGGTTCAACGCCCAGCGCACCATGCGGGTCGCCCAGAGTCTGTACGAGAACGGTCACATCACCTACATGCGAACCGACTCCTTCACCCTGTCCGGCGAGGCCCTGAGCGCCGCTCGAGCCCAGGTGTCCGAGCTCTACGGCGGCGAGTTCCTGCCCGACAAACCGCGCACCTACCGATCCAAGTCGAAGAGCGCCCAGGAGGCCCACGAGGCCATCCGACCCGCCGGTGACCGCTTTCGGACGCCGAAGAGCTTGGCGGGCACCCTCGACCCGGACCAGCTCAAGCTCTACGAGCTGATCTGGAAGCGCACCCTGGCGTCGCAGATGCGAGACGCCACCGGCGTGCGCACCAATGTCCGAATCTCGGCGCCAACCGCCGCCGACGGCAACGCCGTCTTCACCGCATCTGGCAAGGTCATCAGCTTCCCCGGTTTTCTTCGCGCCTACGTCGAGGGGTCCGACGACCCGCGCGCGGAGAACCTCGACCGCGAAGAGCTGCTGCCGGCGCTGCGCGAGGGACAGACCGTCGCCGCACGAAACGTCGAGGCCACTGATCACACGACCCAGCCGCCGCCCCGCTTTACCGAGGCATCGCTAGTCAAGGAGCTCGAGTCGCTCGGGATCGGGCGACCGTCGACCTATGCCAGCATCATCCAGACCATCCAGGACCGGGGCTACGTTTGGCACAAGGGCCCGGCCCTGATTCCGACCTTCACCGCCATCGCCGTGGTTCGGTTGCTCGAGAACCACCTGCCGGACCTGGTCGACTACGCCTTCACGGCGCGCATGGAGGACGAGCTCGACGCCATCGCCAGCGGCGAACGCGAGCCGGTGCCCTGGCTCAAGGACTTCTACTTCGGCAGCGGCGGCGCCGGCAACGGCCGGCCGATCATGCGCATGGGACTGCAGCGCCTGGTCACCGAAACCAGCGACGGCATCCAGCCGAGAGAAGCGTCGAAGATCGTCATCGGCACCGCCGACGACGACGAGGTGGTCGTCCGGATCGGCCGTTACGGACCGTATGTCCAGCTCGGCGAGGAGGGTGCGAGGGCGACCGTGCCGGACGAGCTGCCGCCCGACGAGCTCACCATCGACCGGGCCCTCGAGCTCATCAGCAAGGCCGCAACCGGCGGCCGCGATCTCGGATCCCACCCCGAAACCGGCGACCGGGTGCTGGTCAAGGAGGGCCGGTACGGTCCCTATGTCCAGCTCGGCGACAACGACGGCGGCGACAAGCCCAAGATGGCCAGCCTGTGGCCCGGAATGACCCCGGACGGGATCACGCTCGACGAGGCGACGACCCTGCTGTCGTTCCCGCGCGAGGTCGGAGCGCATCCCGAAACCGGTGAGACGATCACCGCCCAGACCGGCCGCTACGGACCGTATCTCTCGATGGCTAAGGAGAACCGGTCGCTGCCCGACCACGAGGCGCTGCTGACCGTCACGGTCGACCAAGCCGTCGCGCTCTTCAAGCAGCCCAAGGGAGGTCGGAGACGAAGCGCAGCATCGGTGATCAAGGAGCTGGGCCCCCATCCTCAGACCGGTCACGACCTCCAGGTCAGAACCGGCCGCTACGGGCCGTACGTCACCGACGGCACGGTCAACGCGACCATCCCCAAGGCGACCGACCCCGAGTCGGTGACCCTCGAGCAGGCGGTGGAACTGATCGCGAAACGCGAACAACGGATGCGGGAGCAGGGCAAGGACCCCCGCGCCAAGAAGAAGCGGGCGCCGCGAAAAAAGAAAGCATGACTCTCAATTCTCAATTCGTAATTTTGGATTGTCATCGCGTAATCTCCGTCGCCTTTGCGATGTAATCGAGAATGAAGAATGAAGAATTGAAAATTTGACAGCTTGTCGCCAGCCGTGTAGGATCACGCCTCGCTTCGCGTGGAGGGACCGCCATGGCTGGCAAGGGACACCGGATCACCGTCAAGCTCAAGAGCACCGAGAGCCCGTACATGTACTCGGTGAAGAAGAACAAGCAGAACACCCCCGATCGCCTCGAGATCAAGAAGTACGATCCCGTCGTGCGCAAGCACGTGGTCTTCAAGGAATCGCGCTGAACGACAGGCGGAGGGCGCGTGGCGGCGACCGCGCCGCCCGGCACAACCCGGACTTCATCGGCAACACCGAAGATCCGGGCTTTTTTGCGTTTCGGGCCGACGATCCTCCGCGGTCGACCTCCGATCACGCGGACCCGATCGGTGGATGTCCGCCGTGGAGCTCGGCGCCGACGGCCGACCGCTGATCGCTGATCGCCGATCCCCAGATTCGGTATCATGTTCCCAAGACGAGCGATTCTCATCCAGCAGAACCACTCATCTTAGAATGTTCAAAGCACCGAGGGAGGGTCGTTCCCCTACGATGGGCGTGCTTCGCGAGTTTCTCGAGTTCATGGAGGCGTCGAAGCCCGAGTCGGTCGAGACGCTCATGCACCGGGTGTTACTCAAGAGCCGCAACCTGACCGGGGCCGAGGCCGGCACCATCTTCATCGTTCGCGGCAGGGGCCGGAACCGCCGCCTCGAAGCGGCGGACTCCCAGAACGACGTGGTGTCGGTCAAAACCGCCTCTTTCGTCGTGCCGATCACGACCTCGTCGATCGCCGGCTACACCGCCGCCACCGGCGAAACCGTCTTCGTCGACGACCTCTACGCGTTGTCGCGAAGCGTGCCCTACACCTTCGACCGCCGGTTCGACACGCGGCACGGCTACCGAAGCCGGTCGATGCTGTCATTCCCGCTGGTCAACTATGACCACAAGGTGATCGGCGTCGTCCAGCTCATCAACCGGCGAACGCCGGCCAGCCGAGAGCCGTGCGCATTCACCGACCAACAGGCTGATCTCATCGTTCCGGTCAGCCACATTTTGGGCAGCGCCATCGAACGCGCGGACATGCTCGACAAGATCAGGCGGCAGAACGTGCGCCTGAGGGAACGCAACCGAACGCTCGCAGAGCAGCGGGAGCGCATCGTGGCGCTCCAGAACGAGACCGAGGAGGCCTTCCAGCTCTCCATCAACCTTCTCGCTCGCGCCGCCGAGGTCCACGACGCCAACACCGCGTCGCACGTGCTCCGGGTCAACGAGTACTCGTACTTCATCGCCCAGCGCCTCGGAATGCCGGTCGAGTTCTGCGACGAGATCCGATACTCGGCGCAGCTCCACGACGTCGGGAAGATGAGCGTCGACGGGATGATCCTGCGCAAACCAGGCCCGCTGGACGACGAGGAACGAGCCGAAATGAACCTCCACCCGGCCTTCGGCCACCAGATTCTCGAGGCATCGGACCGGCTGCAGATGGCGGCAGCCATCGCGCTGAACCATCACGAAAGGTGGGACGGCGGCGGCTATCCCCAGGGGCGGCGCGGCGAGGAGATCCCGATCGAGGCGAGGATCGTCGCCCTGGCCGACATCTACGACGCACTGCGATCGGCTCGGCCCTACAAAACCGGGCTGAGCCATGACCGCGCGCGCACCATCATCCTCGAGGGCGACGACCGGCTCGATCCCGACGGTCATCTCGACCCGGACCTGGGCTTGTTGTTCGCTGAACACCATCAGGGGCTGGCACGGATCTGGGACAGCTTCGCGGATTGAGCCGCCCAATCCCTGCGCCCGATCGAGTATCATCCTTCGCCATGGGCAAGCTCATCGACCCCGAACGCAGCCGCAGGGCCAAAGAGGCCCGCAAGGAACGCGCGGACCGGCTGTTCGCAGCCGCCAAGATGGTCTTCGTCAGAGACCCTTACTCCGAGGTCACCCTCGACACCATCGGTCAGCTCGCGGGCGTCAAACAGGGCCAGGCGTCGCTCGCGTTCCGAAGTCGCGAAGAGGTCTTCATGTCGGTCATCCGGAGCGAGCTCGAGACCTGGTACGACGAGCTCGAGGCTCGCGTGAATGCCGACAGCTCGATCCTCGAGCCGCAGGCCGCCGCCGAGCTGGTCGCGGGCCTGCTCGAAGAGCACTCCGATCTCACCCGGTTGCTCGGCTCCCTGCACGTCGTTCTCGAGCTCCACGAGGACGGCCTGGAGGTCCACCGCTTCTACCATTGGCAGCGAGAGCGTCTCCTCGGTCTCGCCGACGCGCTGGTCAAACGCCTGCCCAATGGCAACCGGTGGGACGTCTTCGACGCCCTCTACCGCGCCGAGGTGACGGCCGGGGCCGTCCACCCGTTGAGCCGGCCGGTCGGAAACCTGTCGATCGATCTGGTGGCGGACGACCACCAGATCTTCGCGCTCGACCTCGCGGACGAGGTCCGGCGCGTCGTTCTCGACAGCCTCAACGGCTGATCACTGCAGCCGGAGCTGCCCGCCACGCTCGAGCTTCCAGATCACGAGCAGGGCGTCGACCTCGGGCAGCGGCGAGATCTTGACGATGGCCTCGATGGTGCTGCGGCCGTCGATCCGGGACAGGATGAAGCCCTCGCTCGGCTCGAGGTCGAGCAGCGGCAGCTCGTCGACGCTGACGTCGGCGACCGGCACCGCCACGGGCACGATTCCGACCTCGGCAAGACGGGCTCGGACCTCGGTCTCGACCTCTGCCGCGGCCTCGCGCAGCTCGCGGTCATGGGGCTTAAGGTTCAGCGCCGCCCGCAGGTATCGAACCGCGCGCTCGAGCTCGTTGACAGCCAGCCAGTCGCGTGCGGTCTCGATGAGCCCGTCCGCCTCCATGCCGGCTGCGGCAACCACCGGCGTCGCCACCCGCGGCCGGACCATCTTCAGCTTTTTGCCCCGGACCTCTCGAAACAGAATCTCGCTGACGAAGAACTCGCTCGAGTGAGTGTGGAGGCAGATGTCCTCGACAGACCGGTTGTCGTCGACCGCCTCCAGCACGGACCGGCGGCCCTCGGAGACGTCGTCGCCTGCTGCGACCAGGGGCCGAACCGCCACCGGCACGCACAACGGCGACGGAATGACCTCGCGGATCCGCTGCCACTCGTCAAGCCGGCGAGTGCCCTCGAGCACCAAACCCGCCACGTCGAGTGAGATCGGAACCAGCTCGTAGCGGGGCAGATCGCCGTCGGAGAAGTGGAAGTGTCCGCTGTCCCAGGTGAAGAGGTCGAAGATCGCCTCCTCGGCCTTGAGCCGGAGCATCCGCTCCAGCTCGTCCCCGGTCAGGTCACCGCGATCGACGAGGATCTTGCCGAGCAGACCGCCGTCGCATTCCTGCCGACCGATGGCCTGCTGCAGCTCGTGCTCGTCGATGGCGCCGTGACTGACCAGAAAGTGGCCGAGGAACTCGCGCGGGTCGGTCGAAGTGCATGACACCACCCGACCACTCTCGATGTAGACCATCTTGGTGCGCTCGCCTCGAGACACTCGAACCGTGCCGGTCATGCGGCCGTTGGCCGCCCACTGCAGCAGGTCCGCCACCGGCATGGTCTCGAGATTGCCTTCGAACGCCATGACCCGATCCTACCGCCGATGGGGTGTACGCTCGTTGAGCTTCACTCGCGTACAGTGCGGAGCACAGGCGCTCGAACCGGTGACCGGGCCGTCGGAAAAGGTCACAGCGCGTCCCGAATCGCCCACAGGTCCAAGAAGAGCTTCTCCCCGATCGCCGACGCCGGAGAGGAGACGCCGTCGGAGCCGCCGGTCCCCGACCCTCCGCCGATGGTCCGTTCGACCATTCGCGCGTGGCGGTAGCGCCACTCGAGCAGGCCCTCGTCGAGATCCACCATCAGCTCGCAGATCTGCCAGGCTCCGGGGTCGTGCCGGTAGATCTCGATGAGCGACTCCTGGACCGCGGCAGATCCTTCGGGCAGCCGGGACAGGTCGCGGTTGAGGAGCTCCGCCGGAATCGGGTAGCCGAGCAGCGACAGGTAGCGAAGGAACGAGTCGTAAACCGACGGTCGGCTCAACAGCCGTTCGAGCCGGGCACGCTCGACGCTGTGCTTCTGACAGCCCTCGATGACGGCACGCCGCCGGTAGCCGAGCACGAACTCGAGCTCGCGAAACTGGAGCGACTGAAAGTCGCCGGCAGACAGCAGCAGCCTGCGGTACGACGAGAACGAGGTCGGCGTCATGGTTTCGAGAGTGTCGATCTGCGCGACCAGGGTCTTGAGAATGGTGAGCACACGCCTGAGCGTGCGCGCGACGATCGGCGTGTGGCCGTTCTCCATGGCGAGCTGGAGCAGCTTGAGCTCGTGCAGGATCTGCTTGAACCAGAGCTCGTTGACCTGGTGGATCACGATGAACAGGGTCTCGTCGTGCTCCGGCCCGTCGGTCAGGGGTTGCTGGAGCGACAGCAGCTCGTCCAGCGCCAGGTACGACGCCCAGCTGAGAGCGACCACGCCGCCCGCCGCGGGCCGGTCGTCGATGCCGTGCTCCAGGTGACCGTCGTCAGCGTTCATGCTCGACCCGGGTCCACAAGGTCGTCCGGCCGAGCGCCGAGAAACCGATGAAGCCCCGCACCTTGAGCACCTGGTCGGTATCGCCGAAGCGCATCTTGCACTTGTAGGTCTTGCCGTTGTCGGGATCGTAGATCGTTCCCTGGTGCCAGACGCCATCGCCCTTGTAGACGAAGTCCCTGGCGATCACCAGTCCGATCACGGGTTCGTCGCGGAGGTCCGGGTCCGGGTTGTTGACGTCTCGCTTGGGTTGGCCCGGCGCCTGTGAGCCGTCATCGGACGGCGCGAAGGGCTCCGCCAGCCACACGATCGTGCCGGAGTACCTGCCGTTGAGCTTGGTGATTTCGACATGCGCTTCGCCGCCGCCGCCGTCCGGATCGGTGGCCCACAATCCGAGTATGGCATCTGCATCTTGAGCGGCGCCCGGCGCCGCGACCGCGATCGACAGCACCATCAGAGTGATTCCCACGCGTCCCATCTCGCCTCCTTATTCGACACGATCGCGGCCTTCGATCATAGCAAGTTCCCATCCGGAAACTTCAATGGGGCCTGCGCAATTCTCGATTCGGAAACCGGGGGTTTTGTGCAAGGTCAAGGAAGATCGAAATTTACGCGGAGGCGTACTTCTGTGCGCCGGACAAGGAAATTCGTCAGTGGCGACAGCGTACGGATACAGCCACGGCCACGGAAACGGATACGGCCACGGAAACGGATACGGGCCACGGATACGGATACGGCCACGGGTACGGATACGGATACGGGCCACGGATACGGATACGGCCACGGGTACGGATACGGATACGGCCACGGATACGGCCACGGATACGGATACGGATACCGCCACGGACGCGGAAAGGACTCCTGTATCCTCTGCGGCGATGTTGACGGTCGGCGACCTCGGCAAGGACTTCGGCGCTCAGACTCTGTTCCGCGGCGCGAGCTTTCAGCTCAGCCCCGGCTGCCGCTACGGGCTGGTCGGCGCCAACGGTTCGGGCAAGACCACGCTGCTGCGCATTCTGGCCGGCGAGGAGGAGCCGACCGTGGGCGCCGTCTCTCGCCCCAGGAAGATCCGCCTCGGGGTGCTCGAACAGGACCACTTCCAGTTCGAGGAGCTGCCGATCATCGAGGTCGTGATGATGGGTCACGAGACCCTGTGGCGGGCGCTGGTGGACAAGGATGCGGTGCTCGAGCGCGCCGACACCGACTTCGACGCCGACCGTTACGCCGGGCTCGAGGACGTCATCGTCAGCCTCGACGGCTACTCCTTCGAAGCCCGGTGCGGCGAGATTCTCGACGGGCTCGGCATCGCCACGGAACAGCACCGCAAGCCGCTGTCGACGCTGTCCGGCGGGTTCAAGCTGCGGGTGCTGCTGGCCCGCGTTCTGGCCTCCGACCCGGAATGTCTGCTGCTCGACGAGCCGACCAACCACCTGGACATCGTGTCCATCCGTTGGCTCGAGAAGTTCCTGGTCGACTCGTCCGCGTGCTCGGTGGTGATCTCCCACGACCATCGCTTCCTGGACAACGTCGCGACCCACATTCTCGACGTCGACTACGAAACGGTGACGCTGTACACCGGAAACTACAGCGCCTTCGTCGACGCCAAACGCCAGGAGCGGGCTCGCAAGGAAGCGGAGATCGCCAAGCGCGAGAAGGAGATCGCCGGCCACCAGGCCTTCGTCGACCGGTTTCGCGCCAAGAGCACCAAGGCCCGGCAGGCCCAGAGCAAGGTCAAGCAGATCGAGAAGCTGGTCGTCGAGCCGCTGCCGCGCTCGTCACGCCGCTACCCGCTCTTCGGCTTCGCCCAGCGCCGGCCGAGCGGCAAGCAGGTGCTGACGATCGACGGGGTCGGGAAGTCCTTCGGCTCGAACCGGGTGCTCCGGGGGGTGTCGGTCAACCTGCGCCGCGGCGACCGCCTCGCCGTGATCGGACCCAACGGAATCGGCAAGTCGACCCTGCTCAAGATCGTCATGGGCCGGCTCGAGCCGGACGAGGGCCGCACCGAGTGGGGGCACCAGGTTTACCCCGGCTACTTCGCCCAGGATCACCGCGAGCTGCTGGCGGGCGCCGGCGGCACCGTCGAGAGCTGGCTCGCTGCGGCCGGCCCGGGGCAGAGCGTCGGCTGGGTCCGCTCCCAGCTCGGCAAGGTGCTGTTCTCCGGCGACGAGGTCGAAAAGAAGCTGACGGCCCTGTCCGGCGGCGAGGCGGCGCGGCTGATCTTCGCCCGGTTGGCCGTCGAGCAACCCAACGTCCTGGTCCTCGACGAGCCCACCAATCATCTCGATCTCGAAGCCATCGAGGCTCTCGTCGGCGCCCTCAGAGCCTACGACGGAACACTGATCTTCGTCGCCCACGACCGGTGGTTCGTGTCCGAGCTCGCCACCCGGATCCTGGAGATCAGCGGCCACGAGATCAACGACTACCCCGGCAGCTACGCCGACTATCTGGCCGCGTGCGGCGACGACCACCTCGACGCCGAGACCGCCTCCCTTCGCGCCAAGCGGGAGAAAAGAAGGGCACAACCGAGACAGCAGGATCGACACGCCGATCGTGACGGCAAGCAGCGGGCGAAGCGCGTCAAGGATCTCCAGCTCCGCCTCGAGGTCGTCACCGCCGCGACCGATCAGGCCGAGCAGAGAATCGAAGCGATTGATGCCGAGTTCTGCAAGCCCGGCTTCTTCGACGAAACCCCCGAGGCAAAGGTCCGCGCGCTGCAGAACGAGCGTCAGAAGCTCGAGACCGAGATCGAGCAGCTCGTGGCGGAGTGGGAGAATATCGAGCTCGAGCTCGACGAGCTGGCTGCCGTCTCCGGCAATCGCTGACCGTTCGGACGATCAGCGATTGCCGGAATCCGGAGCTCGGTCCAGGCGCCGAAGTGCGTGGATCGTGAAACCGTCTCCCCACTCGTGCGGCAGGATGCGAACGCCTCCCGCGACGGTCGCGATCCAGGGGAGGCCCGGCGGGAGGTGCTCGGTCAGATCCAGCACTTCCATGTGATCGGGAAGCTCGTCGAGGAGGGCCTCGTTCTCCTCGGGCTCGAGGGAGCAGGTCGCGTAGACCAGTACGCCTCCGGCGGCGAGCAGGCCGATTGCCGCCGCGACCAGCGGTCGCTGCCGGTCGGCTGCCGCGGCGATCGCGTCTGGGGCGAGCCGCCACTTGAGCTCTGGGTGCCGCCGGAAGGTCCCGGTACCGGAGCACGGCGCATCGAGGAGAACGAGATCCCATCGCTGGCGGACGAACGGCGGACGCGCGGCGTCGCAGGCGACGATCAACGGCGTGTCGACGCGACGGCCGAGCCGCACAGCCTTGGTCGGGCTCAGATCCGCGGCGACCAGGGGCTGCCAGCTTCCGAGGCTGTCCAGCAGCGCGGTCTTGCCGCCCGGCGCAGCGCAAAGATCGACCGCCCGTCCGCGACCCGAGCCGGCCGCGACCGCCAACCTCGCCACGAGCTGCGAGCTCGGGTCCTGGACGAAGACGCGGCCGGCAGCGACCTGGTCCATGACGGCTGGCGGCTCGCCGGCAACGGTCCAGGTTTCCGGACACCACGGGTGGGCCTCGAGCACGGTCCCGGATCGGGCCAGCCCGTTGCGCTGGGCAGCGTCGGCGAACCACACCCACGGTGGCGCCGGCCGTTGGGCCGCGGCCATTGCGGACGCCGCCGCTTCGGCGCCGAACGCATCCCGCCACCGCTGCCACAGCCACGCGGGGTGCGACCACTCGAGGTCGGGCGGACCGGAATCCGGTCGGCTCGAGGATGCCGCGCGGCGCAGCACCGCGTTGACCAGGCCGGCGGCCGAGCTCTTGCCGAGCCGACGGGCCAGCCGGACCGCGGCATCGGTCGCCACCGGCGCCGGCACCCCGAGCCACCGGATGTCGAACAGACCCAGGCGGAGCACGACCAGGATCTCGGGGTCGAGCCGGTCCAGGGGTCGCTTCGACCAGGCTTTCAGGACGTGGTCGATGGCTCTGCGCCAGCGCAGCACACCGAGGACGCGGGCCCGGACCCCGGGCGACGACCCGGCGGCGAGCAGCCGAGAGGCGAAGGCGCCGTCCTCGACCCGGATCAGCAGGCGCGCGGCGCGACGACGGTCATCCGAGCCGTTCGCCACGGCTGACCCGCTCGCCGATCAGAAAGGCGTCGGCAGGCAGGCGCCGTCGACCCTCACGCTGCATCTCGGTGATCAGCGCCGCCGATCCCCGGCCGCAGCGGACAACGATGCCGGCGGGACCGGCATCGAGCACCATCCCCGGCTCCTCCCCGCCGATCGGCGATGGCCGAACCTCCTCGAGACCGAAGATCTTGAGCCGACCGCCGCGGAAAACCGTGTACAGCCCCGGCCACGGCGTGAAGCCGCGCAGCCGGTTGACCAGCTGACGAGCCGGCATCGACCAGTCGATCTTCGAGAAGCTCCGGCGGAGCATCGGTGTCGTGTTGGCGCCGTCGTCGAGCTGCGGCTGCGGCTCGAGCGTGCCGTCTTCGAGCCGGTCCAGAGTCGCGACCATCAGCCGCGCGCCGATCTCGGCGAGCTTCGGCGACAGGGTCTCGGCCGTGTCGTCGTCATCGATGGCCACCCGTTCCTGGAGCAGGATCGGACCGGTGTCCATCCCTTCGTCGAGCTCCATGGTCGTGACGCCGGTCGAACGATCGCCGCAGACCAGCGCCCACTGGATCGGAGACGGCCCGCGGTGGCGCGGCAGCAGGCTCGGGTGAAGGTTGACGAAGCCGCGGGGCGGCAGCTCGAGCACCTCGGAGGGAATCAGCTTGCCGTAGGCCACCACGACGCCGATCTCGGCGCCGGCCGCGACCAGGGGCTCGTTGAATCGGCCCCCCTTCATCCCCTTCGGCTGCGCGATCGGCAGACCGAGCCCGCGAGCGGTCTCGACCACCGGCGGAGAGGTCAGAACGCGCTTGCGACCGACCGGCTTGTCCGGTTTCGACACCACCAGTACGATCTCGTGCCGGCTGTCGATGACAGCTCGAAGCGTCGGCACGGCGAAATCGGGCGTCCCGAAATAGGCAATCTTCATCGGACGGAATTCTACACCAAGTCTCAATTCAATTTTCAGCCGCACCTCCCGCGGCCGTCCGACCGGAAATGGAGAATCAAGAACGTCGCACATCGCGGTCGTCTCTCGGCCGAGTTGCAAATCCGGCTTTCCGGGCTAGGCTTGGCTTCGTGAGACGACAGATGACGGTCGACGAGCTCGTCGCCGGGGTGCGAGCCCGGGATCGGGCGCTGCTGGGCCAGGCGCTGACTCTGGTGGAGTCGAACCGGGCCCGGCACCGGCGTGAGGCGCAGGCGCTGCTCGCCGAGCTTCTGCCGCGCTCCGGAGGCTCGCACCGCATCGGCATCACCGGCGTCCCCGGGGTCGGCAAGAGCACCTTCATCGAGGCCTTCGGGCTTCGACTCATCGAGCACGGCCACCGGGTCGCAGTGCTCGCGGTGGACCCCTCGTCATCGGTCTCCCACGGCTCGATTCTCGGCGACAAGACCCGCATGGATCGGCTGTCCCGCTCGGATCAGGCCTTCATCCGCCCGTCGCCGTCAGGGGGCTCGCTCGGCGGTGTCGCGGGCAAGACCCGGGAGTCGATCGTCGTCTGCGAGGCCGCCGGCTTCGACATGATGCTGGTGGAGACCGTCGGCGTCGGACAGTCCGAAAGCGCGGTCGCCGACATGGTGGACTTTTTCCTCGTGCTCATGCTCGCCGGCGCCGGCGACGAGCTGCAGGGCATCAAGCGCGGCATCCTCGAACTCGCCGACCTCATCGCCATCAACAAGGCCGATGGAGACAACCTGGTAGCCGCCAGGCGGGCCCGCGCCGAGTTCCATCGCGCGCTGAAGATCCTCCGCACGACGGCTGAGGGTCAGTGGTCGCCTCAGGTCGTCACCTGCAGTGCCGTCACCGGCGACGGTCTCGACGCGATCCATGACGCCGTGGTCGCCCACCGTGACGCCCTCGAAAAGTCGGGCCGGCTCCATCGCCAACGGTCCGAACAGCAGCTGCGCTGGATGTGGTCGTTGGTCGAGGAAGGACTCAAGGCCGCCGTCCGCGAGCACCCGGAGGTGGTGCGTCGCGTCGAGGGGCTCGAGCGCGCCGTCGTTGAGGGCGAGGTCACCGCCACCGCGGCCGCGGAAGAGATCTTGACGGCGTTTCGCCTGACCGACGGGAACGAGTAGGTTCCGAAAATCGAAGGGCGTGTCCGCGACTCGCCGCGTTTGTCTTCGTTGAGACCTGGTATATATTTATCCGCTGGAGGCGACCGAAACACCGTGACGATGACCGACCCCACCACCCTTCGCGCCACGCTCGACGGAATCCTGCCGACGGTCCAGGCTCCGTCGCGCTACCTCGGGCTCGAACGCAACCTGACCCGGAAGGTTTGGGACGACGCGGCGATCCGGGTCGCCCTCGCCTTTCCGGACGCCTACGAGATCGGGATGTCGCATCAGGGCACACGGATCCTGTACCACCTCATCAATCGGCGCGACGACGCGTTGGCCGAGCGGACCTTCGCTCCCATGCCGGACATGGCGGAGGCGCTGCGCGCTGCCGGGCTCCCCCTGTACACCCTGGAGACCTATCGCGCCGTGGCCGACTTCGACGTGGTCGGGATCTCGCTGCAGTCCGAGCTCAACTACGTCAATGTGCCCTATCTGCTCGACCTGGCCGGAATCAGCCGGCGGGCCGAGGACCGGGGCGAGAACGAACCCGTCGTCGTCGGCGGCGGTCCGTGCACCGCCAACCCCGAGCCGGTGGCGGACTTCTTCGACGCAATTCTCGTCGGCGACGCCGAGGCCGGGCTCGACGCCATGCTCGACATCATCCGCGACGGCCGCGCTGCCGGCGACGACCGCGGCACGATCCTGGGCCGTCTGGCCGCCGCCGACGGCGTCTATGTGCCCCGGTTCTACAGCTGGCAGCCGGCATCAGGCGATCGGCCCGGAGTCTGGGCCGAGGCCGTGGGCGTGCCCTTCCCGGTGACCCGGGTTTGGGTCGACCAGCTCGACCTCGCCGACCAGCCCGAAGCGCCCATCGTTCCCTTCGCCGGGGTCATCCAGGACCGCCTCGGCCTCGAGATCATGCGAGGCTGCACCCAGGGCTGCCGGTTCTGTCAGGCCGGCTACTGGTACCGGCCGGTGCGCGAGCACGATCCTGAGACCGTCGTCGAACGTCTCGAGCGGCAGATCGACGAGACCGGCTTCGAGGAGGTCGGCCTGCTCAGCCTGTCGATCGCCGACTACTCCCAGGTCGAACCTCTGGTCTACCATCTCGCCGACCGGCTGGCCGACCGCCGGGTCTCGGTCAACCTGCCGAGCCTTCGCGCCGATGCCTTCTCGGTCGGTTTGGCTGAAGCGGTATCGCGGGTTCGCAAGTCGGGCTTCACCTTCGCGCCCGAGACCGGCTCGGACCGGCTGCGCCGGGTCATCAACAAGACTTTCACCAACGACGACATGGTCCGGGCGGCCGAGGCCGCGTTCGCCCGCGGTTGGAACGCGATCAAGGTCTACGCCATGATCGGACTGCCGACCGAGACCGACGACGATCTCGATGAGCTGGCCGTTCTCGCCGAACGACTGGCCGCGGCCGGACGCCGCATCCGCGGCCGCAAGGTCCAGATCAAGGTTTCGGTCGGCTGCTTCGTGCCCAAACCGTGGACGCCGTTTCAGTGGCAGCCCTTCGTTCCGGCCGACGAGCAGATGCGCCGGATTGAGCTGCTCAAGCACCGCTTCCGGCGAATCAAAGCGGCGCGCCTGACCTGGTCAAATCCCGACGAGTCGGCGCTCGAAGCCCTGTTGTCGCGCGGCGGGCGCGAGCTGGCGGCAACCATCGAGCGGGCGCACGATCTGGGCGCCGTGTTCGACGGCTGGCACGATCACCTCGACTTGGAGGCGTGGCGGCAGGCCATCGTCGACACCGAGGTCGACGTCGATCGCGAGCTCGGCGAACGGACCTTCGACCAGCCCCTGCCGTGGGACGTCGTCGGCGCCGGAGTGCGCAAGGGCTATCTCAAAGCGGAGTGGCGACGGGCGCTGCGTGAGATCGCCACCGAGGATTGCAAGTGGGGCCGATGCACCCGCTGCGGGATCCCGGGCGACGGCGACGACACGGTGCTCGCGTCGCCCGGCCTTCCTTTGATCGGCGAAGCCATGGCCGAAACCGACCGGCCCAAGGCCGCGGCCTACCGGTTGCGGCCCGAGCCTCGGCTGCCGCCGAGCCCTGACGATTCCCCCCAGTTGCCCCTGTACCGCCGTCATCGCTTGACCTTCACCAAGCTCGGCGATGCCCGATTTCTGTCCCACCGCCAGATCATGGACGCCCTCGAGCGGGCGCTGCGGGCGGGACGCGTTCCGGTGCGTTACACCGAGGGCTTCAATCCCCATATACGGCTGTCCATGGGCCCCGCGCTCGGAGTCGGACACGAGGGCTCGGCCGAGCTGTTGGACGTTGACTGCACCGCGTCGGTGCTGCCGCACCACATCGCGGCGGTCAATCGCCTGCTGCCGGAGGGCGTCGAGATCACCGGTGTGACGCCGCTGCTTGACGGCGCACCGTCGCTGGGCAAGATGATCTCGGCCTCGAGATACGTGGTCGGACCGACGGCCGGCACACGGTGGCCGGACACGACGGCGGCGCTCGAAAGGACCACGGAGCAGGCGGTGCTGCGCTGGCATGTGCTGGACGACGGCAGCTTGAGCGTCGACCTCAACGCCCGCCAGAAATCCGGACCGGTGACCAGCATCAAGCAGGTACTCGGCGAGCTCGGGGTGCCCGACGAGCAACTCGGCGCGCTCAGAATCCGCCGCGACCGGTTGGTGCTGAGCCCGCCGAGCCGCCCCGCCGAGCCTGCCGGGGTTTCGAAATCGGCGGTCGGGTGATGGCGCGCTGGGTCATTCATTCCGAAGCGAGCTTCACCGCCGAGCACGCACTGACCAGCTACCGCGGCGAGCCGGAGACGCCGCATCGTCACGTCTGGAAGGTCGCGATCCGGGTCGGCGTCGAGCGGCTCAACTCCGAAGGCTTCGCCCTCGACTTCCACGAGGTCCACGAGCTTCTCGCCGATGCCGTGGCGCCGCTCGACGGCGTCGACCTCAACCGCCACCCCGAGATCGGACGGCCGACGCCGTCGGCCGAGCGGATCGCAGAGGTGCTCGCCGCTTGGCTCGCGCCGGAATTCACTGCCGGCGGCGCGACGCTGCTCGAGGTCAGCGTCTGGGAGGGCCCGGACAACCGGGTCGATCTCGTTCTGGTCGGCTGACGGCGACCGGAGGTCCGAGTCAGGAGACGGCGGCGCGGGCCGCAACGCGGTCGACGAGCTCGGCCGGCTCCAGCGCCCGGTCGAGAACCTCGTCGGCGCCGGCGGCGAGCAGCTGCTCGCGCTTCTTCCTGCTCGTCGTCGCCGGGGCCAGCGCGATCACCCTGGTCAGCGCGAGACGGTCGTCGGCACGGATGAGCTCGACCGCCCGGGCGCCGTCGACTCCCTTGGTGCCGACGTCGACCACCATCACCGCCGGCCGAAACGAGCCCGCCAGCGCGCCGGCCGAGAAACCATCGGTGGCGAGCTCGATCTCGAAGCCGGCGCCGCGCAGGGCCTTGTCCATCGCGAGACCGGCCTTCTCGTCGCCCTGAACCAGCAGCACGCGCCGGCCGGACGGCTGCAGCTCCTCCGGGATCGGCATGCCGTTTTCCTTCAGAAATGCAATGAAGTCGGCCACCTGGACCCGATTGTCACCTCGCCCCGGAAGCTGGAAGGCTTTGAGGTGCCCACGCTGAATCCAGCGGATGACGGTCCGGAAGTTGACCCCGCACAGCTTGGCGATGTCTCCAGTGGTGAGGTTGCGCTTGTTGAATCCCTGCTTGGTCACGACGATCCCTCCTGTTCGTTGTCGCATTGCCCCCCGGCGGGCGTTCTCCGGCCCGTCGCAGCCCGGGGTCCAATCTCGAGTTCACCGTTCACGTCATGCTCGCGTCGCCAGAAGCCCGAAGTCCAGTGGCCTGCCTGGAGTCCGCTTTCGGCACAGCTGGCTGGAAACCACTGTCCAACGACATGACACTCTTCGCTACGGACATCAATATAGTCGCTTAGGTCACGTTCTGCAACCTCGGTCCGCGGTCGTCGAACTCGCGGCCGCCGTTCGTGGTCAGGCTTCCACCGCCATCGCGACCAGCTCGATGACGTCGAAAGTCCGGGCGTCCTCGAGGCCGCTGTCCTGTTGGGCGTCGGACAACATGGACCAGCAGTACGGGCACGCCACCGCGACCTGGTCGGTGCCGCTGGCGCAAAGCTGGTCGAAGCGCAGACGGTTGATTCGGGTCCCGAGATCCTCCTCGAGCCACATCCGGCCGCCGCCGGCGCCGCAGCACATCGATTTTTCCCGGCTGAGCTCGGCCTCGCGGACCGTCAGCCCCGGGATCGCTTTGAGCAGAAATCTCGGTGCGTCGTACTCGCCGTTGGTCCGGCCCAGATAGCACGGGTCGTGGTAGGCCAGGTCGAGATCGACCGACCGGCTCAGCTTGATCCGATCCGATCGGACAAGGTCGGCAACCAGCTGGGTCCCGTGGACGACATCGTAGTTGCCGTCGAAATCGGGGTACTCGTGCGACAGGGTGTTGAAGACGTGGGGGCAGTTGGTGACGATCTTGGTGATTCCGTAGCCGTTCATGACCTCGACGTTCTGCATGGCGAGCATCTGGAACAGATACTCGTTACCCAGGCGGCGCGCCGCGTCTCCCGTCGACGCCTCCTCGGGTCCGAGAATGGCGATCTTGACGCCGGCGGCCCTGAGAACCTTGACCAGCGCCTGGGAGACCTTCTTGCCGTGGTCGTCATAGCTGCCGGGCGAGCCGACGAAGAACAGGTACTCGAAGTCACTGCCGGCCTCCGACACCAACGGGACGTCGAGGCCTTCGGCCCACGCGCCGCGCTCCTCGGGAGGCAGCTGCCACGGGTTGCCGTTGACCTCATAGCCTCGGAACGCGGGCTGTGCCTCCTCGGGAAACTCGGCCTTCTCGAGCACCAGGTTGCGGCGCTGCTCGACCAGCTTGTCGACGTAGCTGATGTCCAGCGGGCACGCCCGCTCGCACCACCGGCAGGTCGTGCACGCCCAGATCACCTCGGGGTCGACGACATCGGGAACCAGCTCGTGCTCGGAGCCGGCGGACCCGCCGTCCGACGTGGTCAGAATCCCGTTCTGCTCGCGGTAGAGCTGATCGCGAATCGTCTTGAGGTAGAGCACCGGCTGCAGCGGTTTGTCGGTCAGGGTGGTCGGGCAGAACTCGCGGCAGCGCCCGCACTCGGTGCAGGTGTACATGTCGAGCATCTGCTTCCAGGTGAAGTCGGTGATGGTGGAGGCGCCGAACCTCGTGTCCTCGTCGATATTCTCCAGGTCCATCCTCGGCAGCTTGCCCGGCGGGTCGAGATTGGCGAAGAAGACGTTGAACAGCGAGGTGTAGACGTGGAAGTGTTTGGAGTACGGCAGCTCGTTGGCGAACGCGTAGAGCGTGATGAGGTGGAGCCACCACATGGAGCTGTAGGTGAACTGGAGCGCACCCTCGCCGAAACCGGCCAAGAGCGCCGCGGCAAGCGACGAGATCGGCAGGAAGCTCCCGTCGAGATCGCCGGCGGCGATGCGGGCGCCTTCCGAACCCAGATCGGTGACCATCAGAATGGCGATGAAGATGATGACCAGCCATGCGCCCCACGACTGGATGACCCGCTGCTTGCGCTGGATGCCGCGCCGCCAGACGGCGAGCACCAGACCGATCAGCACCAGCGCCTCGAAGATGTCCTTGGAGAACAGGTAGGCTTGACCCACCGCGGTGTGGAGCAGCGGCAGCTCCCAACCCGCGAACAAGCCCTCGATCACCATGGTCACGGTCCGAACGCTGACCACCAGGAAACCGTAGAAGATGAGAATGTGATAGAGCCCGGCGAGCTTGTCGTCGAACATCCGTTTCTGGCCGATGGCGTAGACCATCATGTGCTTGAAGCGCTCGCCGAGGCGGTCGAATCGGTTTTCCGCCCGGCCCGACGTCAGCAGGGCGTACCTGCGGTTGAGAGAAAACACGACGCCGCCGATGCCGACGACAGACAGCAACCAGAACCACACGACGCCGGGGATTCCGAACAACGACGATGCGGTGGCGTGATCCATGACTCCTCCTCACGAACTCCGAAGAAAAAAGACGGGATGCCTCAGCGATTGCCGCACCCCGCCAGTATACCAAGGAAACTGAACGGCTATTCAGTTTGACGGCCCGCCGACGCCCGAGCAGCGCTCCTGAGCGAGCGAAGCGAGTCGAAGGGCCCCCTCCGGCCGGCAGCGCACGGCAGACACGCACGAAATGCTGCTCGGGCGATGCTGGGCCGCGCTCGCCGGAAGGCGAGGGCGGAGCAGAAGGCCGGTGCGGTAGGACCGTTTCCGAAGCCGCTTCCGTATCCGTATCCGTTTCCGTTTCCGTTCCCGTAGCCGCATCCGTTTCCGGATCCGCCTGCCACGACGGAATCCGGACGCTGATCCGGCATGGTGACTCCGGGTTGTTCTTCAGCGCACAGGTAGCCCCTGCGCCGGGTCGTGTCAAGGGCGTGGTGAATCGCCCTCGCAGGGCGACCCTTGACACGACCCGGCGCAGGCGCTTGGG
>CAZXMW010000054.1:0-22706 GCA_964641415.1 uncultured Thermoanaerobaculia bacterium
CCTCGGATCAAGAAAATCTAGTCCGCTACTCTAGTAAATGGCCAAACCCCAGCGCCGCCCTTTCGCTGTGCGAAAGGGCGGCATTGTTCATTTTGAGGCGGGGTCATCGTTCGTCTCCGAGTGATCGTCCGACGCGTCGCGCTTTTCGTCGGTGTCGGGCGGGCGCTGGTGGTTCCCCGCCCAGGTTTACCCGCCACGCGATCGAAGTCGCCAGCCACCCACATCCGGGTGGCTGACGAGCAGGAGTTCGGTCAAGATCAGAATCGAAGGCGCCCGACCAATCGCACGTCGCGACCGGGGTTGAGGGCAACCGCCTTGTAGCTGTAGAGGAAGTCGGTGTAGGCCTCGTCGAAGAGGTTGCGCACCGTGAGGTCGAGGCCCCACGTTACGCTGGCTGCAGGCAGCTCGAATCCCGCGCGAAGATCGACCAGCTCGTAGCTGTCGGTCGCCACGCCGAAAGGCTCGTCGGGCCCGGAGACTTCCTGTGAGTTCACCAGGTGGACGTCGATGCCGACGAACGGCTCGCGCAGCGGCCCGAGCCTTCGGCCTTCGACCGAGGCGCGCAGCAGCCACCTGGCCGCCGGCTCCTGCGGCAGCGGGGTGCCGGTCTCGTCATTCTCCGTGTCGACGAGGGAGTAGGTGGCGCTCAGGCGGAGCCAGTCGGCCGGCAGGCCTTCGAGCGACGCTTCGATTCCTTCGATGGTCGCGTCGACCTGCCGAAACTCGAACACCGGCAGATCGTCCTGCACCTCTCCGGTGTCGGCCATGTAGATGAAGCGGTCGAATGAGGTGCGATACCCCGTCACGTAACCGCGAAAGCGATCCGTGCTGACCCGCACCGACAGCTCTGCGTTGAGGTTCTCTTCTTCTTCGAGATTTGAATTGCCGATCTGCACGGCCGAAACCCCACCGTGAACCCCGTTGGCAAACAGCTCGAAGGCGTTCGGTGGGCGCCAGCCGCGCCCAAGGTTGCCGGCCAGCGACACGGTGCGGTTGATTCGATACACCACGCCGAGCGAACCGGTCACCGCGCTGTAGTCGTTGGAGAAACCGTCAGGCAGGTTCCGGCTGAGATCGGTCGGCACCTCGATGTCCGACCCGTCCCATCGCGCGCCGAAGCTTACCATCAAGCGATCGAAGTCGTCCTCGCGGAGGAATCGGCCTTCTTCGAACACCATCACCGCGTATCCGTCGCTCGTGTACTCGGGCAGGAGGCGGCCGAGTGCACGGGGTGTGTTGTTGAGCCCGATGGACTCGACTGCGACACGACCGCGGAACGGTCCGATGGGTTGATGGTTGAGACCGGCTCGGGCGCTTTGAGCGACGAGCTTCAGGTCGACCGCAGCCCGTCCGCCGAGCGGCGCCGGGAAGGCCTGTCGGATGTTGGTCTGGTGGCCGAACGAGAACTCGAGATCTCCGATCCGAGTCGGGATGTAGAGATCACCGGCGAACAGGTCGTCGTCGAGCTTCAACCGGAAGTTGGGCGGCCTGAAGAAGCCGGTGTCGAGCTCCCAGTGGTTCCACCGCACCCGGGCGGTTCCCCAGGCGCCCGAGTAGCCGACCGCAACGTTCCCGTTCGTCTGCTCGAAGTCGGTGTTGTCGAGCGTGCCGTCGGGAGTCTCGATGTCGCCGGAATCGCGGCGGACGAGGCCGAGATTCCAGCCCACCCCACCGAAGGCGCCCCCCGCTTCTGCCCGACCCGTGAACTCGTCCGCGTTGCTCCCCCAGCCAGCAGCGACCTCGCCACGAACCACGGGATCATTGCCGTGGGCAGCGAGCAACGGCGGCGAAATGACATTGATCACGCCACCCATGGCGTCCGGGCCGTACAGGACGCTCGCCGGCCCGCGGACGACCTCGACGGAGCGTGCCAGGCTGGCCTCGACGTTGGGCGAGTGCCGCCAGCTCCACTGCTGGTGGTTCAAGGGCACCCCGTCGCTGAGCACGCGAATGCGATTCTCGGAGAGACCGCGGATCACCGGCGTGCCCAGCGCCTCGCCGGTCGGGATGTTGGCGACGCCGGGGACGGCGCTCAGCGCCTGGCCGAGTGAGGCCGTCGCCTCCCTGCGGGTCTCGTCGCCGCTCACCATGTCCACCTGCTGCGCGACCTCGAGGCGGTCGACGGCGAAGGGCGAGGCGGTGACCGAGATCTCGTCCTCGAAGCGCGCCGGTACGAGTTCGACCGTGACCTCTCCGCTCGGGATGTCGATCGCCGCGTGGTAGCTGGCGAAGCCGGCGAGATGCACGCCCAGAGTGAAGCGCCCCGTTGGCACGTCGCGCAGAACGAAGCGACCGAGATCGTCGCTCGAGACGACCCGGTACAGCTCGACCAGGTGGACCTGGGCGCCGGGAAGAGCGGTCGCGCCTCCCGCTTCGACCACCAGCCCCTCGAGGGTGTGGCCAGCTCGCGATGGCGCGGGAGTGACCGCGAAGACGATAGACGATAGGGACACGATGACAAACGCCGCACACGCCAAGCGGCGCCTGAAGCTCGATGTAGGCATGGTCTCCTCCTTGGTGTTTGTTTCGTCGTCAGAGCTGACGGACGGAACGGACTCAGACGCGAGGAGGAGCGCGCGCGCAACCGAACGGGCGGACCGGCGCCGACGAGAACCGACGCTCGATCGTTGAGTATGGCTCTCGATGGGGGGCGCTCAGAATGGTCGGGGGCGCCACAGAGGTGGTGTGCTGGAGGCAGCGCAGCAGATGACACGCAGGACAGCCCCGAGCATTGTCAACGTGGGGCGCGGACAGCCCGGTCTTGCTGTGACAGGCACTTGTCGAATGGCAGCCGTCGCTGTGGCAGCGAGGGATGCAGGTGTGAGCCAGCCAGCTTCCCGCGAGGGCCCACCCGATCATTGCCAGGCAAACCCAGGCGGAGGCCAATCTCACCTCTGTCGAGCGAAAGCTCACCCTGAGGCGTGGCAGACGCACTCCCGTGAGAGCTTGAGTCGCATGAAACGCCATCTCACACCTCGACCAACCGGTCGGCGGCGTGACGAGCCCCGGCGATGTTCCTCGCCGCCGGGCCGAGCTCCAGCTCGGCGAGCGGGCCGGACACGTGAATCCTGGAATGCCAGCGCAGCGCCGAGTCGACCACCGGGTATCCGCAACGTGCGCATGGCAATCCGGCAGAGGCGACCAGCTCGTCGACCATCGCCCCTCCCGGGCGCTCTGGCGCGAAGCCGGTGGCGAGCAGCATGCGCTCCACATCGAGGCACTCGGCATCGGCCAGACAAAGTCGGAGCCCGTCGCCCCCAGCCACGACCTCCTCGATCTCAGTCACGTGGCGGGCGATCCGCCCCTGCTCGACGGCCTTGTGGAGGGCCTGCCGGACGTCCGGCGGCACCGAACCCCGGCGACGAGCCTTGAGGATCATCGCGCGACGCCGGTCGAGGTTCCGCTCACGATGGAACTTCGCCATGAACTTCGGGCCGAGCCAGCCCGGGTCGCTGTCGAACTGATGCCGGCGGAGATGGTGCCGGGTGATGAGGTGAACCTGATGGCCTTCGTCGGCCAGCCGGAGCGCCACCTGGGTGGCCGAGATTCCACCGCCCACGACGGCCACCACCTCAAGGTCGGGAGACGGCCATCCCGCGAAGCCCGGCTCGTACACGTGGGCAATGCGAGGGTGGGCCCGCGGCGCCCACTCGGGCCACTCCGGCTGCTCGCTCGCACCGATCGCCAGCACCACGGAGCGCGCGTCGGTTTCGACCCCGTCGGCGGTGCGAACGGCCACACCATCGCGGTGGACCTCGCATGCCGCGGCGCGACCGCGAATGTGCAGGTCCTCGAGCGCATAGGCCGCCACCACCCGGTCGCTGTGCGCATTGAAGAGCTCCAACGAAGGCCGGTCGTACGGGGGTGTGAAGAGCTTGGACCTGGGGACAGTCTGCGCGCCGGCAAAGCGCTGGAGCGACCAGGGATCGAGGTCGAGATGGTGGACCGACGGAGAGCGGAGGTGGGTCATGCCCGTCGTCGCGGTGCACGTCCGCCATCGCGCGAGCAACCGGTCCGCGGGTTCCAGAATGCGCAGCCGCTCGGATGCCACTCGACCTTCGCCGATGAGCCGGGCGGCAATGTGGACGCCATGGATCCCGCCGCCGATGATCAGCCAGTCCAGCCCGGCCAGCGTGCTGTCGGTTCGAGGATGCGTGTTCATGACCAATTCCTCGCTGCCGAGAGGGCGCAGCTCCTGCTACGCCGCGTCCTCGTCCGATTGCAATTCTGGGAAGGGGTTTTCAAGCCCCGACCACGACGAGCTGTCGGCGGCGGCGAGGTGCTCGTCCAGCAGGCACTCGTCGAGCCGAGCACGGATGCCGGCCTCGTCCATGTGCCGACCGATGAAGACGATCTGCTGTGTGCGATCGCCGAAGCGCGGATGCCAGGCCGGTTGCTGGTCGGGTCGCTGGCCCTCGGGGTGACCCCAGTGCTCGCAAGGTACGGCGGCCCACCACATCCCGGCCGATCGGACGTCGCTGACGGCGCCGGCCTGGGACCACTCGTACGCCACCCGATGATCCGCCGCAACCCAGAAGAACCCCTTCGAGCGGAGCACGTCCTGCCAGTTGTCGTCGTCGTTGAGGAACGCCCACAGCTTCTCGGCGTCGAACGGCTGCGAGGTTCGATACGTGAAGCACGAAATCCCGTACTCCTCGGTCTCCGGGGTGTGCTCGCCCTGAAGCTCTCGAATCCAACCGGCAGAACTCGCGGCCTTCGCGTAGTCGAACAGGCCCGTGTCCATCACGCACTCGAGGGGCACCCGTCCGCGCGTCGCCATGTGCACCATGGCGCCGGGATTGAGCGCTGTGACGACGGCCGCCACTTCGCGGGCCTGTTCGTCGCTCACCAGATCGAGCTTGTTGAGCACGATGACGTCGGCGAACTCGATCTGGTCGACGAGCAGATCGGCCACGGTCCGCTCGTCGTCCTCGCCCAGCGACTCGCCGCGTTGCTGGAGTGCCTCGGCGGCGTTGTAGTCGGAGAGGAAGCTCGCGGCATCCACGACCGTGACCATCGTGTCGAGACGCGACACCTGGCTCAGGCTGACACCCTCTTCGTCCTCGAACGTGAAGGTCTGAGCAACGGGAATGGGCTCCGAAATCCCCGTGGATTCGATGAGCAGATAGTCGAAGCGACCCTCCTGGGCGAGGCGCGAGACTTCGGCGAGGAGGTCGTCGCGGAGGGTGCAGCAAATGCAGCCGTTGGTCATCTCGACCAGCTTCTCCTCGGTCCGTGAGAGCTCAGCCCCGCCGCGTTCAACGAGCGTCGCGTCGATGTTGACCTCGCTCATGTCGTTGACGATCACCGCCACCCGCCGGCCCTCCCGGTTGTTGAGCACCTGGTTGAGGACGGTGGTCTTTCCAGCTCCGAGAAAGCCCGACAGCACGGTGACGGGAAGCCGCCTATCGGGTTGAGAATGTGCCACGGTCATGGTGTCTCCCTTTTCTTGCCGATGTTATCGCCTTGATGCATACGACTTGCATCTGTGCAATCAAGCCGGGATCGTAATGCAAACGATTTGCAGATGCAAGTCATTTCCCCTACAATGACGCTGGTCGTCGGCCAATCGTTCGGGGAGGCGGTATGGACATCACCAGGGACAAAGCGCGAGCAATCCTGCACGAGCGTGGCCTACGAGCGACGGCGCCGCGCCTTGCCGTGCTTCGCGTACTGGCCGAAGCGGACGGCCCGCTCTCCTGCGGCGACGTGCTCGCCCGGCTCGGGGACACGGATTGGGATCCGGCAACGGTCTTCCGCAACCTCGTAAAGCTGCGCGAAGCCGGCATTGCACCCGTCGTCTCCCGCGCCGAGGGCATCGATCGATACGCCCTGGCGCCGCCCGGGGGCGCCGTGCACCGCCATCCGCACTTCGTGTGCGAAGACTGCGGTCGGGTTGCCTGTCTGCCGGTCGAGCTGACCGCTTCGATCTCGGTGGACGGGCCGTGGGCGCAGTCGGTCGAGAAGGCGTCGGTGGAGATGCGAGGCCACTGCCCGGACTGTCTGGAACACGGTGATGAGCCCCCGACCAAAACGGAGCTCAAGAGAGGAAATGCGACATGAACTGCAACAGAAGGGCCGAGTGTCTGATCCTGGGGATTCTCTGCACGCTCCCGACCGTTGGCTTCGCAGCAGATGAGAGCAGGATCACCGTCTTCACCAGCATCCTGCCCCAAGAGCACTTCGTCGAGCGGGTCGGCGGCGATCGGGTCCAGGCGCAGGCACTGGTGTCGCCGGGCAGCAGTCCCGCGACCTACGAGCCCACGCCGCGCCAGATGGCGGCCCTGTCCGAGGCGACGATCTTCTTCCGCATCGGCGTGCCGTTCGAAAACGCCTTCGTCCCGAAGATCGAAGGGATGGCGAAGGGACCTCGGATCGTCGACACGCGCGAGGGGATCACGCTTCGCCAGATGAAGGCACACCATCACGGCAACGGCGAATGCCAGGAAGAGCACCATGAACACGGTCACGCTCATGAGCACAACGCCCATCATGCCGAGCATTCCGAATCACACGACCACCACGCTGAAGAAGAGCATCACCACCACCACGGCAGCGGCACTGATCCGCACATCTGGCTCAGCCCCCGGCTCGTGAAGGTCCAGGCCCGGACCATCGCGGATGCGCTGATCGACGCTGACCCGGCGGGCAGAGCGACCTATGAGAAGAACCTTGCTGCCTTTGTCGAGGATCTGGAAACGCTCGACGCCCACCTCGTCGAGGCGCTGGCGCCGGTCAAGGGGACAACCTTCATGGTGTTCCACCCGGCCTGGGGCTACTTCGCCGATGCCTATGGTCTCGAGCAGACACCCATCGAGATCGAGGGAAAGGACCCGAGCGGGCAGCAGCTCGCCCGGGTGATCGAGATGGCGAAAGACAAAGACGTACGCGTCATCTTCGTCCAACCGCAGTTCAGCACGAGCTCGGCCGAGCGAGTTGCCTGGGCCATCGACGGCGCCGTGGTGCCCATCGATCCCCTCGCGCGAGACTACGTCGCCAATCTGGAACGAGTCGCGGCGGCGATTCACGAGGCGCTCCAGAAACACGAGTGATGAGAGGTTCGGAGACGCTGTGAGCCAGAACGTGAGCACTCGAGCCGCACTCCAGTTCAGTGGTGTCTGCTTTGCCTATGACCGCGAAGAGGTCCTGCACAACGTCGAGCTGTCGGTGCCGGAGAACAGCCTCGTGGCGGTGGTTGGTCCCAATGGAGGCGGCAAGACGACACTGGTCAAGTTGGCGCTGGGTCTGTTGAAACCTCAGCGAGGGACGGTCCGGGTCTTCGGCGGCGCGCCGGAGCGTCGACGAAGAGGCATCGGCTACGTTGCCCAGCACCTCGCCTTCGATGCGCAGTTTCCGGTGAGCGCATTGGACGTGGTGCTCATGGGGCGGGCGGATCGACACTGGCTGGGTCCGTTCCGCCGGATTGACCGCGAAGAAGCTACCCGGGCGCTGGAGCGTGTGCGCCTCGGGCACCTGAGCCGGCGTGCCCTGGCACAGCTGTCCGGCGGCGAGCGCCAGCGTGCGCTGATCGCGCAGGCGTTGGCGTCGGATCCCGATCTCCTGCTGCTCGACGAGCCCACCGCCAACGTGGACACGGCCATCGAGCACGAGATCTACGAGCTACTGCACGAACTCAATGAACGTATGACAATCGTTGTCGTCTCGCACAACCTGAACGTGGTGACCCGCCATGCCTCGCACGTCGCGTGCGTGAACCGCACGGCGTCGCTTACCCGCGTCGACAACCTCACCGCGGGCGAGCTGCACGCGTTTCATCGGGGAGACATGACGGTGCTCCAACACGATCCGAGCTGTCACGTTCTCGATCCTGGCGACGCCATGCACGAACCGCACCACGGCGAGGGGGCCCGGCCGTGAGCCTGTTCTGGGAGCACCTCCTGAAGCACGCGTTCCTCCAGTACGCCGTTCTGGCCGGCCTGCTGGCGTCGGTGGCGTGCGGCGTCGTCGGGAGCTTCGTCGTGGTACGACGCACAACGTACGTGGCCGGCGCCATCGCGCACTGCGTTCTCGGGGGCATGGGGGCGGCGCGGTACCTGCAGCGCGTCCACGGCATCGAGTGGTCGACCCCCCTCCTTGGTGCAACCGTCGCGGCGGTGGTCGCGGCGCTGATCATCGCGGTCGTCACCGGATCGGGACGGCAACGCGAGGACACGGTGCTCTCCGCCATCTGGGCCATCGGCATGGCGGTGGGCATCTCGTTCATCACCGCGACGCCGGGGTACTCCGAAGATCTGATGAGCTACCTCTTCGGCAACATCCTGATGGTCGGCGCCTCCGACCTCGGCCACATGGTCGTGCTGGACGCGGTCATCGTCGCGCTGATGCTGCTCTTCTACGACAGATTCCTCATCATCAGCTTTCAGCCCGAGCTGGCCCGCTTGCGCGGCATTCGCGTCGGCTTCTATCACACGCTGCTCCTCGTGTTGATCTCGCTGACGGTGGTCCTCCTGACCCAGGTGGTGGGCCTGGTGATGGTGATCGCCCTCCTGACGCTGCCGGCCGCGACGGCCCTGCAGTTCGCGCGGCGCCTGTGGAGCGCGATGCTCGGAGCGTCCGCGCTCTGCTTCCTGTTCACGCTCGGCGGCATCGTTCTGAGCTACGGTCCGGAGCTTCCCACCGGGGCGACGGTGATCCAGGTCGCCGGCGCAACCTACCTCGTGGCGCTGGGCGGCAAACGAATATGGCGTCGGGTCGAGGGATGACCTCTTCCCGACCGGCAACTCAGCCTGTTGATCCATCCTCGCATCGTGACCACCGTCCGGCATGCTGCGATACGGCGGATCTTCGGCCACCGCCTCAACCGTCCCTCTGGAGGAACGCGCTCGTCGCGTCGGCGGCCCTTGCCTTTCTGTGCCTCCCCCTGGTGGGTGGCCGGAACGCCGGTGTGCAGACCTTCGCCCTGGTCTTTTTGAGCATCGTCCTGGAGGCACTGCCCTTCATGCTCATCGGTTCGGGCGTCGGCGGACTCATCGAGGTATTCGTCAGCCGAGAGCGTCTGATGGCCCACCTGCCGCGACAGCCCTGGGCGGTGACCTGCATGTCGGCAGCCCTGGGGCTGGTCTTCCCGCTGTGTGAATGCGCCGTCGTTCCGGTGGTCCGTCGGCTGACACGGAAGGGGTTGCCGCTGTCAGGGGCCATCGCCTATCTGCTGGCCGGCCCGATCGTCAACCCGATCGTGGGGACGTCGACCGCCCTGGCGTATGCGTTCGACTGGCGCGTTGTCGCCGCGCGACTCGGCTGCGGTTACGTCATTGCAGTGGCTGTGGGACTGCTGATGGGGCGGGTGTTCTCCGATCGCAGCGCGTTCATCAAGGACGAGCACGCATCGGGGCAGTCATCCCATGGCTGCTCGCATGACCATGGGGAGCCTGCGCACGGCACTCCCCTTGCCAGGCGCATGCTGCAGGCCCTCCACCACGCGTCGGACGACTTCCTGACGGTTGCTCATTATCTGGTGATCGGCGCCGCGATCGCCGGGTTTGCGCAGACGGTGCTCGAGCGCCGATCCGTCCTCGAGTTCGCCGCGCTGCCGGTGCTTCCCTCGCTCACCATGATGGCCCTGGCGATTCTGTTGAATCTCTGCTCCGAGGCGGACGCCTTCATCGCGGCCTCCTTCCGGGGCCTCCTTCCCCTGCCCGCCCAGATCGCGTTCATGCTGACCGGCCCGATGTTCGACCTGAAGCTTCTGCTGATGTACCGCACACTGTTCACCCGGCGTGCGATCGCCGTCCTGGCGACCGCAATTCTCGTGGCGGTGCTGTTCGTGAGTGTCGTCCTCGAAATCTCGGGGGTTCTGGCGCCATGAAGGGCCTGTTCTCCGTTCCACGACGTTACTGGCGCGTGCTTCTGTACGGAGCCTGGTTCTATGCACTGAGCCATTTGCTTGGCGATCGGGGTCATGAGACGTTCTTGCGACCGGATTTTGCATGGCTTCTGGGCTTGGCCGTCCTGACGCTGATCGGCTTCGCCCTCGCGGAGATGGGTCGATCGAGCGACCCCGAACGACCCTCGTTTGCGGAGGCGATGCGGTGGCTCGTGCTCGCAGCGCCCTTGGCGTACCTCCCGATTGCCAGCGATGTCGTGCTCGACAGCCGTGCTTTCGAAAAGCGGTGGACTGGATTTGAACAGAGTGGCGCCGCGGACGGCCCGCCGCTCGTCGACCAGGCGGCTGCGGCGGCGTCGGACGGTCTGCGCGTCGCCACGCTCGCCGACCTCTGGAGGAAAGCGAGACACTACGACGGCCACCGGGTCAGGGTCGACGGCATGATCACGCGCGCACCGGAGTTGGCCGGGGATTACGGGCCCGATGCCACCCTGCTGTACCGCTTCGTCATGACGTGCTGCGTTGCAGACGCCGTACCCGTCGCCGTGGCTGTCACCGGGGACGTACCCGAGGAATGGCCGGACGACAGCTGGGTCCGGGCCGATGGAACCGTGGCATTGGTAGAACACAACCGGCGGGACACGATCCACCTTCGGATCGATCGGATCATGCGAATCCGGCCACCGCGAAGGCCATACCTGTACTGAGCATAGGCTTGACCTGTACTGAGCATAGGCTTGGGAGCGGCTTTCGCCGTCACCAGGTTCCGACTCACAGTACCCGCATGCGGATCCCGCCCACCCTCGCGGGAGTCTCTGTGCCGCCTCCAAAACGTTCGTAGAGCACCGGCAGGACCATCAGCGTGAGCAGGGTCGAGGTGACGACGCCGGACACCACCACCATCATAACCCTCGTACCTGGAACCTTTACGATTCTACCAACCACTGCATACAGAGCAACAATGGTGACCGTGGTACCAATCTATCGTCTTCACGCCCCTGATCGCCTCGAGTGCCACCTTGGCCTTGAACTTGTCGGTGAACGTCCTACGTCTTCGTCCCATCTGCATCCCCTTGTCGTACCATTTCCGGGGTGCTGATTCCACCTAAGATGGTGGTCCTAAAATCGGGGTTAACCGCACTATTCATGGTCTAAAGGTAGGAAAAACCGAGGGATTTCCGCTGTCCGCACGAATGCGAATTGCGGTTAAGAGCAGCCGGCTATTTTGCTTTTCAGCCGTTTGTTCAGGTTTTCGATGAAAGCCTTTCGGGCGCTGAGTTGATGGATGTCTGCCTCGAAGGTCCTTATTTTGCTCAGGTTCGGAAGGGCAATTTTATTCTTAGCAATAGAATTCGATAGGGCAAGGTTGACATAGCTGTAAGCTAATATCAGGTACTGAACCCAATCGGGCCGCACAACAGTGAAGCCAAGCTTTTCCAGCGTCCTCTCATTCAGTACGTAGCTCGTGCCGCGTAGGGTGAGGTGGTCTACACCCTTGTTTTCGCAATCCTCCAAGAAGTGCAAAAGCCCCTGCAGGTACTGCTGCAGGATGAGGTTGGTCCGCTGAGTGCCGCTCATCCTCCGCTCCAGCACAAAGACGTAATCGAAGAGGGTGCCGCCGTGGATTTTCACCAGCCCGTTTTTAGACTTTTCAGCCAAAAAAAGCAGCGAATGATAAGTCAGTTGCCCGCTTTTCCGCGCAGCGGGGGTGTCGAAAAAAGGCGCAATGACAGAAATCACAAGCGGGAGGGTCAAAATCCCGATCAAATACCAGCCCATTATCCAAGAGAGGTATAGAACCAGCGCGACAACGGCCATTGCACCGAAGGCAACGGACAGCTGTATGTTCCTTTGCTTGCGCTTGGGTTGGTTGTAAAACCGGTGTTCCATCTTTTGCGTCTATTCAGTTGCCGCTCCGGGGTTGAAAGTTGGCTGCTACCGGCTGGTGGAACTGGGATTTCCCAACTGCCCCAAGACTTGGATAAACACAAGGAGGGTAACATGGACTGTCGTGTCGTAAACGTGCCTAAACATGCCGGGCACCGATTTGCTGAATTATGCGTAAACGTGCCAACCACTGATTTGCTGAATTATGCGAATCGCAGGCGGAGCAAAAGACAAGCATGGGGCCCGAGGGGGACACAAATAAGCAATTCGGTGCCTGGCACGTTTCCGTTTCCGGACCTTGCGCATGGTGTCGAGAAGAAACAACGCCTCTTGATCTTCATCGAAGACCCTCTCATCGCGGGTCACCCGGTTGTAGACGTGGTCGATCCCACCTTCAAGAAAGACGCGAGGCGATCGAGGCATTCAGACTCAACCGCCATGTTACACAGAATATACAAATGTATGAACCCGGCACGATTTCTTCGAGGATCCGCCACAACGAGGAAGTCCGATTTCATATTGACAAAAATATTATAAATATGTAGATTATTAAGCAACATGAATGCAGCGATCGATGCACGGATCATCCGGAGTCTCGAGCATGCCCAGGTTGGTGTGTTCTCGAAGGCGGATCTCCAGACCGCATTCGCCGAGCGGCACGCCGCCGCCTTCGCGAGACGGATCAACTCGCTCTTGAATCTCGGCGTCCTGCGCCGGTACTCCCGAGGCTGGTATGTGACCGAAGACTTCGACCTCGCCACCCTGAGCCAGCGGCTCGCACCGTCCTCGTGCATCAGCTTCTCAACCGTGCTCGCGCGCCACCTGATCATCGGTCCCGACCCGGAGAACCGAATCGTTGCCGTCAAAACGGGGCGGCCCCGACGGTATGCGCTGGGCGACTACATCATCGAGCACGTCAGCGTCAACGACTCCCTGCTCTTCGGCTTCGAGACCGTCGCCGGGGTCCGGTACGCCGACCCGGAGAAGGCCGCCGTCGACACCCTGTACTTCCACCTCCGGGGGCGACGGTACCCCTTCGACATCTTCTCGGACATGGCGGTCGACCGGCTCGATCACGTCCGGGTCCGCCGCTACCTCGAGCGGTACAACAACCCGCGCTTCGTCGCCTTCGCCAAAGGAGTGCTGCTGCCATGAGCGCGCAGCTCGGCAGGCCGGCGACCCGGGACGGGCTTTTTCTCTGGATCATGCACCGCTTCGCGGAGGTCTTCGAGGAGCACGCCGTCCTCAAGGGCGGCATGGCTCTCAGGCTCCTGGACTGCCCGCGCCGGACCGTGGACATCGACTATGTCTTTGTCCCCTTCGAGTCGAAAAAGGCGGTCGTCGATCGCATCGTCGGGGTGCTGCACGAGATCGACGGCGCGTCCGTCGACGTGGACCTCCACTCCAAGATGCTGCGTGCCGATCTCCGGGTCGACGACGTCGCGATCCAGATCGAGGCGAATGTCGCCCTCAAGTGCGAGACCATTCCGATGACAACCGGAGGCTTCGCGCATTCGGTCGGCCAGCCGTCCCACGTCGTCCGCATCATGAGCCCCGCCACGGCCCTCTCCCACAAGCTCGCCGCGTGGAACGAGCGCCGGCTGCTCCGGGACCTCTACGACTGCTACTTCCTCACCGCCCGCGCCGGAACGTCGCCCGACCCGGACGTTCTCGATCAGCGGCTGTCGAGGATCGAATCGCGCCTCCCGATGCTGCGAGGAATCCGCCGCATGTCGCGCGCCGAGCTCGCCGAAGCCCTCCGCGACGCGGTGGAGACCCTGACCGATGCCGATCTTGGGGAGCAGCTCGCCGGCCTTCTCCCGGCCGAGGAGCTCGCCGGGCTGGCTATTCGGATCCGCGTCGCTGTCACGAGTCTTGCTGACGCGATCGAGTCGGACGACTCGCCCTGACGTTGCCTTCCATGGCGGTCGAGGCACCCGCACCGACCCACGTCGGTCTCTGATCGACGAGCGTCACCACTCCGGCACGGTGGCCCAGCCGGGGAAGGGGCCCTTGCGGAGAGGGGCGCCGACGCCGCCGCCCATGGTGCCGAGGCGGTTCGGGGCGACGTCGAGGCGGGACCTGAGCACCGCCAGCAGCTCGTCGTGCGGCAGATCGTGGAGGGTGGGGCGCGAGGCATCGGGCATGGGCCAGAGGCGGATCGTGCCGTCCTCGTGGCCGGAGGCGATGAAGCGGCCGTCGGGCGACACGGCGACCGACCAGACAGGCGACCTGGCGATGAGCCAATGGACCGGGCCTCCGGTCGGCGGGCCGACGAAGATGGTGGTGTCCTCGAAGGTGACGGCCACCGTGCCGCTCGGGTTAAAACCCCCGATGCCGGCGCCGTGCCCGACGAGTCTGGTCGAGTCGCCCGAGTCGAGGTCGTGGAGGGTCCCGCCGCCGGCGTTGGACAGCATCAATCGCTCTTCCAGACTCAGCGTGAAGGCATAGCCGACGCCGTCGAACACTCGAGCGACCTCCCCGGTCGCCGAGTCCAGCGCATCGAGGTTGTCACCTCCCACCAGCAGTCTGCCGTCGGATGAGAACGTGAAGGTCAGCGCACGGCACATGAGGTCGACCTCGGTCGACTCGCCCGACACCAGATCCCACACCACGGTGCCGTCGAGGCCGCACGCCGCGACCTTCCGTCCTTCCGGCCCCACTGCCACCACCCACGGCCGCTGATCGAAGAAACCGAGCGGGCGTGCAGCTGTGCCGTCGAGCGGGATGACCCTGATGCTCCGCTCGCCGCCGGTGGCGACCGCGAAGGTCCCATCGGGCGAGACATCCAGTTCGGCAAGGGCCTGCTGGATCGGGTGACCCCAGTCGAAGAGAACCTCGGGTTGACGACCCTCGTCGTGGTGCATCGGCCATTGGCGCACGGTCCCGTCGAGTGAGATCGACACGAGGCGGCCGCCGTCGGGCGTGAACTCGAGGCGGGGGACGGCGCCGGTGTGACCCCGCAGAACATGGGGATAACGCCCGCGCGCGACCGGCCAGAGGGTGCCGCCGCCGAAGTCGGACACGGCGAGCCAGCGCCCGTCGGGTGAGAAGTCGGCGCGGATACCTCGCCAACCTCCCGACAGCAGACGCAACGGCTCGGCCCCGGGCGGGTCGTCAACCGTCCTCAGGATGACCCTGCCATCGTCCCGCACGGCTGCGACAGCAGTCCCCGCGTCATTGACCACGACGGTGGCGCAGACGACCCGGTCGCCGTCGCCCGACCACCGCCGGAGCAGGTCCGGTTGGTCGCCACCGAACGACCACAGATCAATCGCTCCTTCGATGTCGATGGTCGCCGCGCGCTCGCCGCCCGGCTGCCAGGCGACGTGCTCGACGGGAACCGGAAGGGACGCGACCCGGAGTGGAGGTGCCTCCGGCCCGTCGATCGCGTACAGCTCGAGCGCATCGTCGACGGCGGCGAGCAGTCGCTCGCCTCGCGGCCCGAGAGCGGCCGGCGGGAACTGCTCGCCCGGCAGCCGTCGCATCAGGTCGAAGACGCGATCGTCGTGCCGCCACCCGACATCCGCGGCCGGGTCCGCAATCGGTCGCCAGAGACGAACCAGGTTGTTGCCTTCGCGGGTGTCGGGGAAGGTGTCCCGGGAGCCGTCCTGCCGGGAGGGCTTCGGCGGCATGGTTCCGAGGCGCCGCCCATCGGGCACCGACCACACGACGAGCGGCTTTCCGTCGAAGGTGTCCGTGATCACCATGCTCGAGTCCGGTAGGAACAGGCCTCCCCACATCTGACCGGTCGGCCAGGAGCTCGGTCCGCCACCCGAGCGTGACCACAGCACGATGCCGTCACCTCCGCCGTTTGCCGCCAGCCAGCGACCGTCAGGGCTGAAGTCGACGTTGATCGTCGCGATCTCGTCGGGGCCGGGGTGGTCCGCCGGCGTCAGGTAGACCGGCATCGGCGAGCGCCACAGCGCCTCGAGGGCGAGCCGACGCCCGTCGGGTGTGTCGAGCAGCTCGAGGCTCGCCTGGGCGTGGGCCAGCGCCTGCGGCGGACAGGACGTCATCTCCCGATCGGCGAGCTCGCACAGGCGGCGAGCCTCGAGCTGACGGGCCCGAACCTCGCTCCGGTGCCAGAGAAACGTCGTCACCACGGCGACGGCGGCTGCTGCCAGGAGCGCTGCCGCGCCGGCGAACCTGCGGCGCCGGCGGCGTCGAGCCGCCTGCCGCGTCATGGCCTCGGCAAAAGCCTCTTCGTTCGAGGACAGCCCGCCCGGATACCTCTCCCGCCAGAGCTGGAACTCGCGAAACGACGTGCCCGACCACAGCAGATCGTCGGGCTCGCCGCGCGCCCGCCACAGCGCGGCCGCCTGGCGGAGATGGTCGCGGATCTGGGCGGCGTCGGCGTCCTGGGTCTGCCAGCGTACGAGCCGCGGCCAGGCCCGGAGCAGCGACTCGTGGACGATCTCCACGCGACGTCGAGCACTGGCCGTTTCCCCGTCGGCATCCGCCTCGTCAAACGAGGTCAGCAAGCGAGCGTCGACGAGGGCGTCGAGCACCTGCTGCGCCTCGTCCCGCTTCCCATCGCTGAAGACCGACAGGAGGTCCTCGACGCTGCGGATCGCCCGCGTGCGCTTCGCGGTCACCAGGTTGCGGAGAAGCTCGCGAACCATGGGGAGCCGTTCCGGACCGATCGCCTCGAGGGTCGCCTCGGCGTGCTGCGCCAGCGCGCCGCCGACGCCACCGATCTCGTCGTAGGCCGAGCGCGTCAGCATCCGCCGCTCGCGGTCGCGCAGCTCCCACAGCCGGGACACCGCGAAGGCGACGAGCGGCAGCGCACCCCGCTCGGTCTCGACCTCGGCGACCATCTCGTCGACCAGGGTCTCGCTGTCGAAGCCGTAGAGCCGTCTCGCCGCCGGCTCGGTGATCGCCCGGCGCAGCTCCGGGCCGGCCGGCGGCCCGACCGGCGTCAGGTCGGCGAAGACTGGCGCGAGCTCGGCGTAGGCGTGGCAGTCGAGCAGGAAGTCATCGCGAAGGACGAGCACGAGGTGGATGCCGGCTGCATCCACGAGGCGCCGGAGCAGGTCGACGAAGCGGTCGCGCAGCGGCCCGGGCGTGACGGTAAAGAGCTCCTCGAATTGGTCGATGACGACCAGCGCCTCGTCCCACCTCCCCCGCCAGCGCGCGGTCACCGCGAGGGCGACGTCGGAGTCGTGGATCGCGAGCAGCTGCCGCATCTCCCCGGTGTCGCCGGCGAGATCCGGCGCCAGCGCCCGGGCAAGGGCGAGAAAGGGCTCGTCGCCGGGGTGGCACACCACCGCCCGCCACCCCGGCGGTGCGCGGGCGACGACGCCGGCCCGCAGGAGCGAGCTCTTGCCGGAGCCCGACGGTCCGACCACAGCCAGCAGCCGGCGGCCGGTGATCCTGCGCCACAGCTGGGAGACCTCGCGCTCGCGTCCGAAGAAGTGCTCGCTGTCGGACTCGGTGAACGGCGCGAGACCGGGGTACGGTGACGCCCCTTCCGACCGCGGAGCCTCGAGATCCGCTGCGGCCCCGCCGTCGGCGTCGCTGTCCGCGCTCACCTCGGCGATGAGCCGGTAGCCCCGCTTCGGGATCGTCTCGATGTAGTGCGGGTTCCGGGCGTCGTCGCCGAGGGCGTCTCGAAGCTCGGCCACCCGCTTGGTCAGCGTGTTGTCCGACACGTACTCGGTCTGCCAGACCGCGTCGGTGAGCTCGAACTTGCTGACCAGCTCTCCCGGCCGGTCGGCGAGACAGAGCAGCACGTCCATGACCTTGAGCGCGAGCTGGACCGACACTCCGTCGCGGGAGAGCCGGTTGAGGCTCGGCTCGACGACCCAGCCACCGACCAGAAACCGAGACTCAATTCTCTGATCACGCTCGACTTGCTGTGCCACGTTGTCGCCAGTATACGACGACCCGGCCCGGTCGCCGAGCCCGCCGGGCCCCAACCTCGTCGTCCGGCGACCGGGGAAGCGCACGACTCGAGCCATCGAACGCACTCCTCCCTCGTGCGGCCCTTTGAAAAAGCGCCGGGGCGTCTCGCCGGCTCTCCGACGGTCGGCCCCGGCGTCAGGAGGGAACTGTGGGGAGTCGCCGCGTCCTGCCTGATCCGCGACGCCTCCCCGTGGCGGCCTCTACATCGGCGGGATCGTCGTCGGGTCCGAGGTCACGTTGTCGAGCACCGAGCCGTAGCAGTAGATCTGCGTCCCGGCGACATCGGTCGAGAAATCGACGTAGCCGGTCACCGGGTGATACGGGTCGAAGATCCGGTTGATCTGGTCGTTGCTCCACGGCATGAGGATCAGGCTCTCGGTGCCGAGCAGGGTCCCGTCGGAGCGGTACAGTTCGAAGCCGACCCTCGCCGCCTTGTCGCCGAAGTTGACGCAGCCGACGTTGGTCCGCATGTCGGCGTGCTCGGTGCCGAAGAGCAGCCGCCGTTTGACGTCGAGACCGGTGCAGTCGCACGGTTCGATTGCTGCCATCGCCTGGCCGAAGCTGCCGGCGTCGGGCTCCTGGGGGGTGTTGGCGATGCGCGCCAACGCGTGCAGGTCCGGGCTCGACGCCTCGATGCGCAGCGCGCCGAAGGCGTCGGGCGCGAGGTCGAAGACCTCGGCGAGGACGTTCGAGTACCGCACGCTCTGCCCGGCGCCGAGGGTGAAGCTCTCCGACCGGACCGGCTCGCTGTTGTTGGCGCCCCGCGGCAGCCACGAGAAGAAGTACTCCACATCGAGTCCGGCCGCGTTGCTCAGGTCGAGGTCGGTCTCGTAGAACGAGCCCTCGGCGCCCGCGGCATACGCCGCCGCCGGGATGATCGACGCGAAGATGGTGGTGCAGCAGTCCGACGTGAACGCGTAGAAGCCCTCGTTGATGGCGTCCGAGACCCACAACCGGTACATGCCGCCGGCCTCGTCATAAAGCGCTGTCGACACGTCGAGCGCGACGTTTCGAACGATGACCGGATTGCCCCAGTACATGGTCCATTCGATGCCGTCGGTCGACACTGCATGGCCGATCGAGACCGAGCTGCCGCTGTTGCCCGCGTACCACATCCGATAGACCGAGCCGTCGAAGACGACGGTCGGCGCATAGGCGAGCCAGTGGTTCCATGGAGCATCGGGGACGATGACCGGCTCGGGGTGACGGGTCCAGCTCAGCCCGTCGTCCGACTCGGCGGTGCCGATGGTGAAGATCCACTCACTCGTATCCCGCTCGCCCGTGTACCACATCCGGTACGTCTCGCCGTCGAAGAGCACGGTGCCCGGCCAGATGCCCCCGTCGTCGAAGGCGCCCGCCGGCCCTGTGCTCATGACCGGGTTGCCGGCGTGCTTGGTCCAGGTGGTTCCGTCGGGCGAGGTGGCGTACCCCACGGCACCGACCTCGCCGTCGCTGGCGCTGTACCACATCCGGAACTCGGTGCCGTCGTGAATGACGGCCGGGAAGGAGGCAGAGTCGCTGTCCCACTCTCCGTCGCCGCCTCGCACGAGGACAGGGTTCGCCGGATCCCGGGTCCAGCTGCTGCCGTCCGGAGACGTCGCGTGGCCGATGTTCCAGAAGCGGTTCCACGGCGAGCCCTCCTCCTGACCCATGTAGAACATGTGGTAGGTCCCGTCGACCAGCACCACCTCGTTGACGTAGCTCCAGGCGTCCCACGTCCCCGGGCCCCCCGGTACCAGCACCGGGTTCGCCGGGTCGTCCACCCACTCTGTCTGCGCACCGGCGATCCCGGGCAGCACCAACAACGCACCCACGCACATCACGAACCACTTCACCCTCATGCTCCACTCCTTCCATCGCGCGTTTCCCACAAGGTGGGTCGCCGAAGGCCGGGAGTCGTGACGAAAAGATGCGGAAGTTGTGCGGGCCGGGGGTGCAGCTCTCAGCGAGCGGCGGCGAGCTCCCCGGTGGGGGCGCCGTCGGGCGGGATCAACACCGCCGCCCGATCGAGCTCCTCGGCCACCGGCAGGACCTCGCGGCCGTCGAGGTAGACGGCGGTGAAGACGCCGTCGTCGATCTCCAGCGCCGACGGCCGGCCGCCCTCGTAGTACTCGGAGAGCATGCCGGTGTCGACGAGGACGATCCGTCCGCCGAAACGCACCTGGATGCGGCCGTCGGGGTCGGGAGTGTGGCCCACGACCATGACCTCGGCCCCGATCCCGTCGAGGAGCGCGGCCATCTCGGCGCCGCGCTCGGCCTCGTCCCAGCCCGCGGCGCCGCGGAACCAGAGCGGGCCCTCGGGCGACAGCAGCAGCCACGAGTCGATTCCGGCGACGTCGCGGACCATGTCGGCGTGACGGCGGATCAGGTCGGTGGAGTCGGGCTTGTCGGCCTCGTGGAGGATCACCTGCACCGCCATCCCGATCTCGGCCAAGCCGGCGGTCTCGGGGAGGATGCCCACCGTCACCAGGTAGTTGCGCGCCCGAAAACTGTGCCAGGTGTGCGCCAGGCGAAGCCTGGGGAAGGGGGAAGAGATGACGTGAGTCAGGGATGACAGCGGAGTCTTGGAAACCTTCCGAACGGACCTTGCGGGTATGAGTCCCGCGCGGCTAAGGGTGGCCGCCAGCCGGAAGCGAGTCTTGCGCCTCGAGGGTAACCGAAGGGGTGAAGCGTAGACAGCGAGATTGTAGGCCGTGTGATCAGCTCCGAAATCACTTCTCGTGGGCGCCGACCCTGTCCTGGAGTGGGAAGGCAACACCGATGATGCCGTAATGGCCTGGCGTCACGGGTCCACCGGAGTCAACGAGCAGGGCATGCGATCGAAGGTCCGCCAGGAACCTGGGAGACCCCACCGTCTCCATCTTGAAACAGCCGGTAGGGGAGCCGGGAGACCAAAACCCTGGTCCGTCATGGGCAGTGCTTACCGATGGCGGGAGCGAAACAAGGAGCACGGGATGGTACCGCTGGGCGAGGAAACGAGCCTACCGGGATGGATGGTGGGGAGTCGGAGCGACCCATAGTACCGATGAAGCCGGGGAACCGAACTCGAAGGGACCCGGTGGAGGGAAGGGGTCGCCGGGATGAGGAACCGACAGGGGGAAAGATGCCTGAGAGATACAGCTCAGGGAGCGTCTCAACGAGACTGTGTCGGATAGCGGAGGTGGCGAGGAAGACGCCTGCGATGGTGATCACCACCCTCGCCCACCACATCGATCTGGCGTGGATGTACGAGGCGTACCGGCAGACGCGGAAGAGTGGGGCGGTGGGAGTCGACAGGGTGAGGGCGGAGGAATATGCCGCCGATCTCGAGTCGAATCTGTTGTCGCTGCTCGACCGATTCAAGTCGGGGACGTACTTCGCGCCGCCGGTGCGGCGGGTGGAGATTCCAAAGGGCGACGGTAAGCAGACGCGCCCGATCGGGGTACCGACCTTCGAGGACAAGGTGCTGCAGCGTGCAGTGGCCATGGCGCTCGAGGCGGTCTACGAGCAGGATTTTGAGGACTGCTCGTATGGGTTTCGGCCCGGACGATCGGCGCACGACGCTCTCGACGCTCTGTGGCGGGGACTGATGGAGATGCGAGGTGGCTGGGTCATCGACCTGGACATTTCGAAGTTCTTCGACAGCCTGGATCACCGGAAGCTGAGGGAAATTCTCGACACACGGGTGCGCGACGGTGTGATCAGGAAGTCGATAGACAAGTGGCTGAAAGCGGGGGTGATGACGGAGGGGATTTTGGAGAGACCGGCCAGCGGTACGCCGCAGGGCGGAGTGATCTCTCCGATCCTGGCCAACATCTACCTGCATGAGGTCTTGGACAGCTGGTTTGAAAAGCGAGTGAAGCCGCGGCTGCGTGGTCGAGCCTTCATGGTGAGATACGCCGACGATGCCGTGCTGGTGTTTTCCGATCGAACAGAAGCCGAACGAGTGTTGAAGGCGCTCGAGGATCGCGGCTTGAGCTACGGGCTCCGCCTGCATCCGGAGAAGACGCGGCTGGTGCCGTTTCGACGGCCGCTGCGTCCTCCTGGGGGAGGCGGCCCGGGCTCGGGGCGGGGTCCCGGGACCTTCGACATTCTCGGCTTCACCCACTTCTGGGCGAAGTCCCGTCGTGGGAAATGGTATGTGCGCCGAAAGACAGCCCGAGGCAGGATGCGCCGCGCGATCCGTGCGGTGAACTGGTGGTGTGCCTCACATCGTCACTGGCGTGTGAAGGCACAACACAAATACCTGTCGAAGGTGATCGTCGGCCACTGCCGCTACTACGGAATCACAGGCAACAGCATCCAGATCGGCCGCTTCCGGCAAGAGGTCCAACGGGCCTGGCGGGTGTGGCTGAATCGGAGAAGCCAGCGGGCGAAGATGACGTGGGCACGATTCCACAAGCTGGCCAAGCGCTATCCACTACCTTCAGCCATTGCCTATCACTCGGTCTGCCGTGCGTAGCGAAGCCTCATCTCGAGGAGCCGGATGCGGTAGTCCCGCACGTCCGGATCTGTGGGGAGTCAAGGGCTGCTGGGCGAGTCTAACTTGCTCAGCACCCTTGGCTTACCCGACTCATGCATTTGTAGATTCCGGCCTGTTTGGCGGAGTTGAGGCGACCGCCGCGTCTACTTCTTCCGCTCTCCGGGCGAATGCGGCGTTTTCTGCCCGTCGTTGAGCCCCACGCCGCCCCCACAGGCTCGCGCTGTCGTAGTTGACTTGAAGCGCGGTTGCCATCTCCGTGATTTTCAAACCGTATCTCTCGACGCCAAGGCTGAAGAGGATTTCTCGCGGCCTGACCACATCCCGCCGCTTTGTCCCGCTGGCCACTTCTTGCCTCGAGATCTCCAGCACCTTCAATACCCGATCGATGAAATCGTCTCGATCACGGACCTTGCGCATGGTGTCGAGAAGAAACAACGCCTCTTGATCTTGATCGAAGACCCTCTCACCGCGGGTCACCCGGTTGTAGACGTGGTAGATCCCACCTTCAAGAAAGACGCGAGGCGATCGAGGCATTCAGAAACCCGTTTACCAGAACCTGCGTCTCCGGTTGCTTAAGGTCATGGTATAATTCAGCCATAAACGGAG
>CAZXMW010000055.1:0-22389 GCA_964641415.1 uncultured Thermoanaerobaculia bacterium
CTCTTTGGCCTCAGTGGCCGGATGGGAAAGCCTGTCCTATTTTGGACAGCAGTGAGGTGTAATGATGAATCACGGTGAGCTTCCGCTCGAGGGGACGGTGGTGGTGGACGTGTCGCGGATGCTGCCGGGGGGGGTGGTGGCGCGGCAGCTGCTCGATCTCGGTGCGAAGCTGATCAAGGTGGAAGAGCCCGGCACGGGGGATCCCATGAGGTTGGTGCCGCCCCTGGTCGACGGCATCGGGATCGGTTTCGCCACCCTGCTGCGCGGGGCCGAGTCCGTGTGCCTGGATCTCACGCGGTCCGAGGGTCAGGTTCGGTTCCTCAAGCTCGCCGCCCGCGCCGATGTGCTCGTCGAGAGCTTCCGTCCGGGAACCATGGCGGCGTGGGGTGTCGGCTTCGACGTCGTCGGCGAGGCCAACCCCCGGCTGGTCTGGTGTTCGCTGTCGTCGTTCGGTCGCGCCGAGGCCGTCGCCGACCGGATTGCCCACGACCTCAACCTCATCGCCCTCACCGGCGCCCTCGACGCGATGGGCCCGCAGCAGCCGCGGATCCAGCTCGCCGATGTCGGCGCCGGGCTGCTCGCCGTGTCGTCGATCCTGGCGGCGCTGCTCCGGCGCGAGCGCACCGGCCGCGGTGGCCGGGTCGACCAGCCGCTCGTCACGGGTCCACTGCCCTTCATGACGTGGCGTTGGGCCGAGGCCGCTGCCGATCGCGAGCGGGTCGTCGATCTGCTGTTGGGCGGCGCCTGCCCGTGCTACCGGACCTACCGCTGCGGCGACGGCGAGCTCATGGCGGTCTCGGCTCTCGAACCCAAGTTCTGGATCGGCTTCGTGACGATGCTCGGGGTCGACGAGCTCGACGGGGCCGGCTTCGCCATGGCAGACGAGGCTACGGCAGTGGTGGCGCGGGTCGAGGAGATTCTCGCTGAACACCCTCGCGATCACTGGCTCGCCCTTGCCGGAGCCCGAGGTCTGCCGCTGAGCGCCGTGCACTCGGCGGATCAAGCCGGACGGGATCGGCTGTTCGCCGAGGCCGAGCTGACCGAGGAGCTCCGGCTGCCGGGCGGTGCAGCCCAGACCGGCATCGGACCGTGGTTGACCGGGGTCGGCCGGACGCCCTCGCGACCGGCGCCACACCTCGGCGAGCACACCGAAGCTGTGCTGGCGGACGTCGGCTGAGCCACGGTCGGACCGTCCGGAGCTCGTCGACCATTCGGTCGTGGGTCGAATGAGCTGGTGTTCTGGACCACAGGTTGGTGTTCTGGCGCATGGGCCGGCGCCCCGCCGGCGAACCTCATGAAGCTCAACGCGGGCGGCGTCGATCTACAGCATTCGCGATGCCGCCATGAAGGTGATCGCGCTGATCGAGGCGCACAGCACGGCGCCCCAGATCAGGTCGACGACCGCGACGATCACCGGAAAGCCCTCGAGGGTCGCCAGGTTGGTCAGGTCGTAGGCGGCGTAGGTCACGAGCCCGAACAGCGCGCCGAGCAGCACCGCCTGGATCAGGCTTCCCTTCTCGACGGCGGGCGAGATGACGAGCACCACCAGACCGACGAGGAAGATGAGATAGAAGGCAACCGCGGCCGCCCAGTTGACGTTCGGTCTGAGCAGGTCGCCGAGGTGGGTCTGGTAGAACCCGCGCGCCACCACCCCGAGCCAGATCATGTCGATCACGAAAAAGGCGACGACGGCCACTCCGTAGAGCTTGAAGAATCCTGCGACGGTCACGATGGACGTCCTTTCCCGGGTCAGCCGGACGGTGCTCGATTGAGCCACCACAGCGATGCGTTGAGCACGGCGGCGAAGCTGACCCACGCGAGGTACGGCAGCAGCAATGCGGCCGCCAGCTTCATAACCCTGTGGAACAGCACAATCGTTCCAAGAATGGCGAGCCAGAGCACGATGATTTCGACCAGGGCAAGGCCCGGCGAACGCAACCCGAAGAACAGCACCGACCACAGCCCGTTGAGCGCGAGCTGGAGCGTAAAGGCGATGAGCGCGGTGCGAACCCCCTCGGTGTCGAGTCCGCGCCGCCAGACCAGGAAGGCCGCGACGCCCATCATGACGTAGAGCACGGTCCAGACGGGCCCGAAAACCCACGACGGGGGGTTGAACGGCGGTCTGACCAGGGTCGGGTACCACGTCGTGACGCTGCTCGACGTCGCGATGCCGGACAGAGCGGCGACGCCGAGCGGGACCGCGACCGCGATCGCGAGCTTGAAAACCTGGTTCATGCGAGCCTTCCTTCGGGGATCATACCGGGAGCGGTACGAGCGGCCAACCCGCTCGGCCGTGTGATCCGCATCAATTTCCGGTCCGTTCCAAACGGGCCCGCGGTGCTACGCTCGACAGATGAAGAGATCGCCGAGCGCCGTGGTCTTCGCCAGCACCTCGTTCACCCAACCGTTGCTTCTCGCGATGGTCGCGATCGTGATGTCCTCTGCCTCGGCCGCGGCCCAGCTGCCGCCGAGCTTCGACCTGCGCGACGTCGGCGGAACCAGCTATGTGACGTCGGTGAAGAGCCAGCAGGGGGGAACCTGCTGGACCTACGGAGCGATGGCGGCCTTGGAGGGCAACCTGCTCGTGACCGGCGCCTGGTCGGATGCCGGCGAACCCGGCGAACCGAACCTCGCCGAGTACCACCTCGATTGGTGGAACGGTTTCAACCAGCACAACAACGACGACGTCGACCCGCCCACGGGAACCGGGCTCACCGTCCACCAGGGCGGCGACTACATGGTCACGGCGGCGTATTTGGCGCGGCTCGAGGGCGCCGTGCGCGACGTCGACGGCCAGAGCTACACCTCTCCGCCGGCGCGCTGGGCTCCCGGCTACCGGACCTTCGTTCCCCGCCGCATCGCCTGGTACGTCGCCGGCAGCGACCTCGCCGACATCGACGCCATCAAGACCGCGATCATGACCCACGGCGTGGTCGGCACCTGCATGGCCTATGACTGGTCGTTCATGGACGGCAGCTACAACCACTACCAGCCGCCGGGGAGCTCGATGGACCCGAACCACGCGGTGGCCATCGTCGGCTGGGACGACGCGCGGGCGACCCAGGCGCCGAGCCCCGGCGCCTGGCTGGTCAAGAACAGCTGGGGCTCGAGCTGGGGCCACGACGGGTACTTCTGGATCTCGTACTTCGACAAATGGAGCGGACAGCACCCCGAGATGGGCGCGGTGTCGTTCCAGGGCGTCGAGCAGCCGGACGTGGACGCCATCTACTTTCACGACTACCACGGCTGGCGGGACACCGCGACCGACGTGACCGAGATTTTCAACGCCTTCACCGCCGGAGCGGACGATCGAATCGTCGCGGTGAGCTTCTTCACTGCCGCGGAGCAGGTCGACTTCACGGTCACCGTGTACTCGGATTTCGTCGGCGGCGAGCTCGTCGAACCGGTGTCGACGACGAGCGGCTCGCTCGACACCCGCGGACTGCACACGATCGACCTCGATGTTCCGGTGACTGTTGAACCGAGCCAGGCGTTCTATCTCTACCTCGCGCTGTCAAACGGCGGTCACCCCTACGACCGGTCGTCCGAGGTTCCGGTTCTGCTCGGGGCCGAATCCATGGTCTGGGTGCCGTCGGCCGCCGAGCCCGGCCAGAGCTTCTACCGCGAGGGCGGAGTCTGGAAGGACCTCTGGGTCGACGACCCGTCGGCCAACTTCTGCGTCAAGGCGCTCGCCGTCTCGGCCGACCGGCTGTTCGCCGACGGCTTCGACAGCGGCGACCTCGGCGCCTGGTCGAGCACGTCACCGTAACCTCCGTCAGAACTCGACGGTCAGGCGGAGTCCGGCGATCCAGCCGGAGAGGTCGCTGTCGGCGGATGCCGGAACATAGTCGTCGTCCATGTGCTGGAGGTCCGCGGTGACGGCGAACCAGTCGTTGAGCATGAGCCGCCCGGAGGCCTCGAATCACGAGCAGCGCGATAATCGGAAGCAATCGCGTGGTTTTCGACATCGGTTCCCGCTGCGCATTTCTTGATTCGTGGGGGCTCTGCCTGTGCCGTCAGGTTCCGATGCCGAGCGCCGTCCCGAGCTGGTAGGTCGTTACGGTCAGCACCCAGGCCAGGATCGTCAGCCCGAAGAACTGCAGAGCAGCCCATCCCCACGATCCGCTCTCGCGCCGGGTCACCGCCACGGTGGCCATACACGGGGTGGCGATGAGCGCGAACAACATCACGCAGAAACCGACCAGCGGGGTGTAATCACTCCTCAGGCGCTCGCGAAGACGGGCCGCTCCCCGGTCGTCGGGAGACTCTACCGAGTAGACGATCCCCATCTGGGCGACGAAGACCTCCTTGGCGGCGAAGGCGCCGACGAGCGCTGTTCCGATCCGCCAGTCGAAGCCCATGGGTGCGATGAGAGGCGCCATGGCATGGCCGATCCGGCCGACCAGGCTGTGATCGAGCTGGGCGGTGGCGATGTCGCCTTCCGTCAGTTCCTCTACGGAAACGCCACGATCGGCAGCGACCTTGGCAGGGTCGAGCTCCGGAAAGGCCGCCAGGGTCCACATCACCATCGAGATCCCGAGGATGATGGTGCCGGCCTTGCGGATGTACAGCCACGAGCGCCCGGCGACGTGGTGGGCGACGCTGCGGGCTGTCGGCAAGCGGTACGGCGGCAGCTCCATGATGAACGGCAAGCCGCCGCCTGCGAACAGCGTGGTGCGCAGGACCCACGCGGCAGCCATGGCGAGGGTGATTCCGATGAGGTACATGATCCACAGCACCGAGGCTCGCCATTGGGTCGCGAAGAACGCCGGGATGATCAGGGCGTAGATCGGCAGCCGGGCGCTGCAGCTCATCAGCGGGATGATCAGCATGGTGGTCAGTCGGGCCCTGCGGCTCTCGATGGTGCGGGTCGCCATGATTGCCGGGATCGAGCAGCCGAAGCCGAGCAGCATGGGGATGAAGCTCTTGCCGTGTAGGCCGACAGTTTTCATCACCCGGTCCATGACGAAGGCCGCCCGCGCCATGTAGCCCGAGTCTTCGAGCAGTGAGATCGCGAGGAAGAGCAGCACGATGTTGGGCAGGAACACCAGGACGCCGCCGACGCCGCCGATGACGCCGTCGACCACGAGCGAGCGCAGGATCGAGTCCGCGCCGGCCGGCCACAGCCCGCCGACCACGTTGCCGAGCCACCCGAAACCGGCCTCGATCCACGTCATCGGCGGTTCTGCAACGGCAAAGGTGACCCAGAACAGGGCGTACATGGTGGCCAGGAAGATCGGCATCCCGAGCACCCGGTTGACCAGTACGCGGTCGATGAGATCGGTGAGATCCCGGCGTATCAGGGAGGACGTCCTGGTGACCTGTTTGGCCAGGCCGGTCGCCGCACCGTGCCGTCGCTCGGCGATCAGGATGTCCATGGTGTCGCCGAGCAGCCGCTCGAGCCGGTCCGCGGCCTGACGCGCCGACGTGAGGATCCCCGCCCCGAGGCCCTTGGTGCGGTCGGAGTCGACGCCCTCGAGCAGCGCCACCGCGAGGCCACGGCGGGGCACCGGGGCGATGGTCGGGTCGGCCATGGCGATGAGCCCGTCGAGCCAGTCGATCTCACTCTCGATGTCCGGGCCGTAGTCGATTCTGAACTCGCTCGGCGCCGGGAACGCGCTGCGGTCGTGGATTGCGTCGAGCAGGCCGACGACACCCTCGCCGCGCCTCGCGACGGTCTTGACCACCGGTGAGCGAAGCAGCTCGGAGAGAGTCTTCGTGTCGATAGCGGCGCCCCGGCTCTCGGCAACGTCGATCATGTTGAGCGCCACCACTACCGGCAGGCCGAGTTCGAGGAGCTGCACCGTGAGGTACAGATTGCGGTCGAGGTTCGAGGCGTCGACCACCGACACCGTCACGTCCGGGTGCTCGGTAACGAGGACGTCGCGGGCGATTCGCTCTTCGAGGGAGTTCGTGGCCAGCGAGTAGGTACCGGGCAGGTCCGTGATCCTCAAGTCGAGACCGCGGTGTCGGCGCCGGCCTTCCTTGCGCTCGACGGTCACCCCGGGGTAGTTGCCGACGTGCTGGAGGGCTCCGGTCAGCGCGTTGAAAAGCGAGGTCTTGCCGCTGTTCGGATTGCCGGCCAGGGTGACGTACTTCGAGGACGGGTCGGGGAGGGGCTGGTGCTTTTCTGTCGGGTAGGTGGTCGTGGGCACGGTTCGGCCTCCTGCAACAACGGGCTCGGCGCCCGGTCAGCTTTCAATCTCGACCTGGACCGCGGCGGCTTCGTCGCGGCGCAACGAAAGGTGGGTTCCCTTGACCAGGAACTCGAGGGGGTCGCCGAGAGGCGCCGAGCGCTCCATGAGGACGGGCGTGCCCGAGATTAACCCGAGGTCCATGAGCCGGCGTCGGAGCGTGCCGGCGCTCAGTACCTTGGTGACGCTGCCCCGCTGTCCAGGTTCGAGGTCGGCCATTGTCGTCGGTTTCGCCTCATCGTCGTCGACGGCATCCGACCGGATGTGGACGTCGTCCGGCCCCCTCGCATCGGGGTCGACGGACCAGGAGGGCACGCCTGGCTCGTTCATCGAGGCGCGGAAGGCCTCGATCAATCCGGGTGTGCCTTGTGGCCAGGTGTCGACGAGCTCGACGAAGCGGATGACTCGTTCGACGAGCTCCGGGGGGATGGCGTGCTCCATCTTGCAAGCCGCCTCCTCGGCGAGCTCGGGTCCGGCCGCGAGAACCTTGGTGAAGAACTCGCGCAGCGACTCGTGGCGTCGGACCACCTCCCGCGCCGCCGCCTCGCCCTCGGGCGTCAGGGTCACGATGTCGTAGGGAGCGTAGTTGACGAGGTCCCGCGCCGCGAGCGCCTTGAGGGCGCCGGTGACCGACGAGCTGCCGACATCGAGGAACCGCGAGATGTCCTTCGGCTTGGCCGCCCGCTGCTTCCGGACGATGTGGAAGATCGCCTCGAGGTAGTCCTCCAGGCTGGCGCTGATGGCGGCGTCGGTCATGCAGGGCTACCTCACTTCTTTCACAATGTTAAAGAAGTTACGCGATTCCGAAAACTCTGTCAACCCCGCTATCGGGCCCCCTGACCCGATGGCGCCCGGATCACGGGCTTTCGACCGTTCAGGGGATCTCGCGGCTGAGCTCCTCGAGGCACTCCTCGCACCTGTCGCGGGTGCAGCCCGTGGCGACGTGGAACTGGAACCCCTCGATGAACCGCGGGCCGCCTCGCGGACAGATTTCGACGAAGTCGACAAACTGGATGAATCGGTCGACGATCTCCCGCGGTACCGAGTGCTCCATGCGGCACGCCCCGACGTCGGCGATCTCCTCGTCGACTCGGAGCACTCGCAGGAAGAACTGTTTCAGAGCTTCATGACGTTTGACGACGTCCTCGGCGACTCTCAGGCCGTCGTCGGTCAAGGTCGCGAGCCCGTAAGGAGCGTAGTTCACCAGCTTCCGTTCAGCGAGGTTTCGCAACGCCGCGGTCACGGCCGACGGCCCGACGGACAGCCGCGCGGCGACGTCCTTCGGCCTGGCCGCGCCTTTCGTCTCCTGGATGTGGAGGATGGCCTCGAGGTAATCCTCCAAGCTCTCGCTCAAGCGCGTTTCCTGGCGAGCCGTCATCCCGGCAGTATACCGCGACGGTTTGTCGCCAACCGGCCGCGGATCTCAGCACTGGCGGGAATCCAGTCGTTCGGGTCGGTTCACCACACACCCGCGGCAACCGGACGCGGCCCTCGGTGGTGCCCGACTCCGTTCCCGGCGCTTGACAAGATTTTATACCTATGAGAATCTTACACCGTGATGAAAATTATACGGAATGATAAAAACGCGAACGAACCGAACGCCGGCGTTCCGGGAATCACTGTGGGTCGAAGCGACCGCGAGAGGTCGGGACCGGGTCCCGAGCAGCTGCTGAACGAGGTCGTCCGGAGTGCGGAGGACCTGCGGCAGCGAATGGAGGCCCACCGGCAGCTGGTGATCCGGCTCCTCGGTGATGACCCCACGTCATCGATGTGCCTCGATGCCGACTGCTCGAAGTACGCACTGCTCAAGTCGGAGGTGGCCGCGACCATTGCCATTCTGGAGAACACCAGACGTTCGTTCAAGTCGAAGCAGCTGGAGGTGTTGCGAAAGAGGCTGATGCGAGTGCTCGTCGGACTCGACTGAGGCCGGACACGACGGGGCGTTTCCTACGGCCTGGGCTCGGACCAGGAAGTGAGGGCACGACAGCAGGCTCTGCGAGGCTCTGCAGTCGTGCCCTCGTTTGATTGACAGGTGAAATGTTTCGTCGCATGGGATTGGAGGAGCTGAATGAGATTCGACGTCTTGAAATCGGTGGCCGTCGGTGTCGTGGTCTGGGTGGTGAGTTCGGTGCCGTCGGGTGCCCGTGGGCCGGACTGCGCGGACGCGGTCCTGGTCGTCGCACACGGCGGCTCGGCGGAGTGGAACGCCTCGGTCGAGCGGGCCTTCGACGGGTCTTCATGGGGCTTGCCTGTCGCGGTGGGTTACCTCTCGGACGCCAACGGTCCGTCGGTCGAGGACGCCTACCATCAGCTCACGGCGCTGGGCGCTCAGCGTATCGTCATGGTTTCGTTGATGGTCTCGAGCCACAGCGACCACATGCGAGAAATCAGGTCCCTGGCCGGTCTCCACGATCAGTCGCCTGCCTCGGCCTCTTCTTTCGAGGCTACCGGAGGAGGCCGAGCCCGGGGTCCTTCGCCCGGGGTGAAGACCACGAATCCGCACATGGCGCCGATCGAGGGGCCGGTTCCGATCGTCGCCCTCGGAAGGGGCCTGGATGGCCATCCGGGACTGGCAGAGGTGCTCCTGGACCGCGCCCGCGAGCTGTCCGAGGAACCCGCCAGAGAATCGGTCGTGCTCGTTGCTTATGGACCCAGCGCCGACGCCGACGCCGCCTTGTGGCAGCGTGACCTCGAGCGCGTGTCGCGGTCGATCGTCGCCCGAGGCGGGTTTCGTTCGGCGAACGCGTACCCTCTGCGCGACGACGCGCCCGCTTCGATCAAGGAGACGGCCCTCGCAGAGCTGCGCCGGGCGGTCGAGGCGGGATCCGCCGACGGCCGGGCCATCGTGATCCCGGTGTTGGTCTCCAGGGGGCGAACCGTCGACGAGATCCCGGATGCCCTCGACGGGCTCGACTTCGCCTGGTCTGGCCGGCCGCTGATGCCGGACGAGCGGATCGTGTCCATCGTTCTCGAGCGGGCGGTGGAGGCCTGCGCCCGGGTTCTCGGCCCTGGAACCCCGTTCACCGGCCACCTGGTCGTCACCGGGAGCCGCGTCCAGGTCGACCGCGAAGACCTGCCGACCACTGTCGAGGTCATCGATCGCGAGGAGCTCGACTCACTCCAGGCGACCACCGTCGGCGACGCGCTGCGCTACGTGCCCGGCGTCACCATCGCCGACAACGGCATGGCGGGCCAGCAGCGGGTGGTGATCCGCGGCATCGGTGGCCGTCGGACGCTGCTCATGGTCGATGGCGAGAGGGTGACGTCCCAGCGTGATATGAGCGGGCCTCCGATCCTGGCCGAGATCGACACGGTCGAGCGGGTGGAGGTGCTCAAAGGCCCGGGTTCGGTGATGTACGGGTCCGATGCCCTCGCCGGGGTGGTCAACATCATCACCCGGGACGCCAGCCGGAGCGACTCGGTCTTCGGCGGCCAGGTGGCCTACCGCTACTCGACCGCCTCCGACCTCCAACAGCCCAGTGTCGCGGTCGCCGGTTCCGCCGACCGCTTCGACTACCGGCTCAGCTGGAGCGAGACCGACAGCGATGACCGGGAAACCCCGCAGGGCACGCTGGACGGTACCTCGTACGCGTCCGAGCAGCTTGCAGCCGCCCTCGGCCTCCGGGTCGGAGCCGACTCCCGCCTCCAGCTGCGGGCGGAGCGTTTCGAGTCCACCGACGTCGGCGTCTACACGGGCTCCCCGGACCTCGAGTTCATCCTGCCGAATTGGAACCGGGATCGCGTCAGTCTCGGCTTCGAGGGTGCCGGCCTCGGCGCGGAGAGCCTCAACATCAAGGGTTACTGGCAGTCCATCGACAAGGACTTCGTCAACAGTATCACCTTCCCGACCGGTCCGATGACCAGCATGAACATCCTCAACCGGTTCGACGCCACCTCCGAGATCGTCGGTCTCGACGCGTTCGGCCAGTGGTTCATCTCGAGGTACCAGCTCGTGGCCGGCATCGATGCCCGGAACGAGGATGCGATGGGGCCGTCGTCGAGTACGACGACCATGATCACACCCGGCGGGTCGGTCCCCCTGGGCTCGAACGAGTACGTTCCGGTCGACGCCGACCAGACCGCCGTCGGGGCCTTCGGCGAGATGTCGGCGCCGTGGTCGACCGGCGAGGTCAGGGTCGGCCTCCGCTACGACTGGGTCGAGACCGAGAACCGCGCAGAGGGCGAGACCCGCGAGCCGGGCACGCTCTCGGACTCCGCCGTGACAGGGTCGATCGGCCTGCGTCAGTCGTTCTCGGAGGCTGCGGCGCTGTTCGTTTCGGTGGCCACGGGCTTCAGGTCGCCGAACCTCCAGGAGCGCTACTACGAGAGTTCGACCCACGCGGGTGGCGGGATCACCTACGGCGACCCGGACCTCGAGTCCGAACGTTCGCTGCAGCTCGAGATCGGACTGCGGGGCCGCGTCGGAAGACAGTCGTCCTATCGGCTCGCGGCCTTCGGCAACGAGATCGACGACCTGATCTCGACGGTTCGGATTCCCAACGCCGTCATACCGGGCGTTTTCGACTACCGGTACGTCAACACCGACGAGGCACGGATCCTGGGCTTCGAAGGGAGGTTCGACGCCGCCCTCGCCGCCAACCTGAGCTGGCTGGCGTCCCTGACCTACACCTGGGGAGAGGATCGTGAGGAGGGCGACCCGATCTACGTGCCTCCGCTCAACGCGATCACAAGCCTGCGCTGGGACCAGATGGCGAGCCTGCCGGTCTGGTCGCAGCTCGACCTCCGGTGGATGGACGATCAGGATCGTGTGCCGTACCAGTACGACGCGCAGGGCAACCGCGACCGGATGGCCGAGGCTGCCCTGATGACCGAGTCCTACGTCACGGTCGACCTGGCTCTCGGCTTCAGCCTGGACTTCGGATCGACGTTCGGCGCCGAGGTCATCCTTCGCGGGAACAACCTGTTCGACGAGGACTACGAGGAGCCCTTCACCTCGGTTCCGCAAGCGGGACGACACTTCATCGGCACGCTTCGTTTCGTGTTCTGACCACCCGCGGGGCGAGGATGCCCAAAGGAGGCGACCATGTGTGTGCGTGCTGCGGCCATCGACGGCTCGGTCTCCGAGGCTCCGCCTCGTCGCCGGCGCCTGTGGGAGATCGAGAGCCACGTCCACTGCTCGATCATCGGCACCTGCCTCGGTCTGGTGGAAACCAGAAAGCTCATGGCCAAGGCGGGATTGCGGATCCCGCCGCAGGCGACCGACTTCGACATCCACACCAATGCGGTCCGGCTCGCCGAGGACCGCGGCGCCTTCGCCAAGGCGGTGACGAAGGTGCTCGATCGTCGACATCGCTCGACCATCGCCCGTTACGCCAAGGCGTCGTCGCCGGACAGTGTCGAGGTGCTCTGGAACGAGGATTTTGCCACCGGCGCCGTGGCCGGGGCCTACTGGTCCGTGATGACCCATCCCCTGACCACCCCCTGCCTGGCCCGCCGGGCCTTCGGCGACATCCACATGGTTTCCCACCTCATGGGCGCTTCTGCGCGCGTCGACGTGCAGCGTCTCAAGGATCTCGAAACCCATGTCCGGGAAATCGCACACGAGCGTGACGCCCGGGAACGCGAGTGGGCGTTGATGGAGCAGCGCTACACGAAGAAGATCGAGGTCCTGGAACGCCGCGCCGAGGATCTCGCCGACCGAGCTCGTCGTCACGAGTCCGCGTGGCGCCGGCTGCAAGAGATCGAGGGCGGCAAGCTGGTGACCGGGTTGAGATCGCAACTACGGTCGCTCGAACACCGGCGGGACAAGCTCGAGGCTGACAACGCCCACCTCGAGCGCAAGGTCGGCGAACTCGATACGGCCCGCCGTCGAGCGTCGAGCCGTTGCGAGCAGCTCGAAGGCGATCTCGTGGCGGTCACGGCGCAGCACGAGGAACTCGAGCGCCGGATCATGGCGCTGCTCAGCGAAGACCGAGCTGCCGTCGACGAGCTGGCGTCCGAGGACCAACTCGCGGGCGCCCTCGACGGGAAGACGGTTCTCCTGGTGGGGAGCGTCGGCCAGAGGGTCCAGCACTATCGGGCACTGGTCGAGCGGTGTGGCGGCCAGTTTCTCCACCACGATGGCGGGCGGGAGCATTGCATCCGCCGGCTTCCGGGTCTTCTCGGTCGTGCCGACGTCGTGGTCTGCCCCCTCGACGCGGTGAGCCACGCCGCCTGCCGTCTGGCCCGAGAGATCTGCAAGCGGATGAACACGCCGTTCAAGCCCATGCGGCAATCCGGACTGGGCACCTTCGTCCAAAGCCTCGACCTCGGCGGCGGGACCTGCACGCATGCACCCGCCACCGAGATCCCGAACTGACACGACGTGGGGGTCGCCCACAAAGGAGTTGGAGTCATGAGTCAGTCGACAGCGTTCCACCGATTCACCGATCAGCGCCGCGTTGGCGCTACCGGGCCCGCGCTCGCGCTGGCCTTCATCGCCCTCGGCCTTCTTGCCCTCCCGGGGGCTGCCCGGGCCGACGAGGAGTGCTCCGAGACGGGCGTGCTTCTGGTCAGCCACGGGTCGCGCTCGGCGGTTTGGCGCGGGATGTTGATGGACCTGCACGACGCGGTCGAGGCGGAGGTCCTCGCACACCCCTGCATCAGCGGCATGAGGTCCGCATTTATGGAGTACAACGAGCCCTCTATCGCCACGCAGCTGCGCGCCTTCGACGACGAGGGCTACGACGAGGTCATCCTGGTTCCACTCCTCCTCACCGTCAGCTCCCATTCCTTCGACGACATTCCGACCATCTACGGCGCCAAGGACTCCGCCAAGTCGCGTGAACTCATGCGAGCCGAGGGCATCGAGCGGTACACGCCCGAGGCTCGAGTCACAATGACCAGGCTGCTGGACTACGAGGGGCTCCTCGGCACCAACATCGCGCGTCGCGCGCTGGCTCTGAGCACCGAACCGTCCCAGGAAGGACTGGTGATCGTCGCGTACGGCAGCGAGCCCTACGACGAAGAATGGCACCACACCTTCGGCCGAATCGCCGACTCAGTCGCCGAAAAGACCGGAATCAGCCCGGTGCACTACGCGTGGTGCGGTCACATCGTTCGATATTCGCCCGATCCCACCGCGGATGCCATCACCAAGGTTCTCGAGGAGCGCGAACGGGCCATCGTGATTCCGGCGTTGGTCGCCCGCGACGAAATGTTCCAGGGGAGGATCATCGGCGGGGCCGTGGAGCAGGTCGGCCAACCGGACCGCATCGCCTACCGCCACGACTCGGTCCTTCCGGACGCCGACCTCGACCGATGGATCGTTGCAACGGCCCACGAAACCGCCAACGAGATCTCCATTGAACGGTAGGGCACCGTCATGAACACGGCACCGAAACAAACCGCTCGGCGGTGGTCCATGGTGATTCACCGATACCTCGGGTTCTTCTTCGCCGGCGTCACGCTGGTCTACGCGGTCTCCGGCATCGCGGTGAACCACGCCGCCGACTGGGACCCGAGCTTCGAAATCGAGCGCCGCCAGGTCGAACTCGAGCTGCCGCGATCGCCCGACCAGATCACCGAGGAGCTCGTGCTCGCCAACCTCGAGCGGCTCGGCATCGCGAGTGACTACACGACCTTCGACTTCCCGTCGTCGATCAGGATCAAGATCTACCTGGAAAACGGCTCTGTCGTCGCCCTGCTCGGCGAGGACAGCGGCGAGTACGAGACCATCCGCCGACGGCCGCTGCTCTACGGGATCAACTTCCTCCACCTCAATCCCGAGGGCTGGTGGCTCGCGTTCGCCGACGTCTTCGCGGGCGGGCTGATCCTGCTCACCGTCACCGGCGTCATCATCCCCGCCGGTCGGCGCGGTCTGGCCGGCAGCGGCGGTTGGCTTCTCGCGCTGGGTATCCTCGCGCCCTTGGCGGCCCTGGTTGCCATTTGATGACCCCGGCTCTCCCGACCGCGTCTGAAGCCTCTCGCGCACAATGCCGACGGCTCAGCCCGTTGCGATCGGCCTGTGATTGTGTCGAACCAAGCCAAGAGACGCCCGCGCCGGGCTGACGTCCTCGAGTCCTGACGCATGGTGAACCTGGTCTTGGAGCGAACGACCGAGAGAGGGATGAGTCAGAGGCCGAAGCCCTTCTCGGCGGTCATCGAGCCGCTGAGCGTCGCTGTGCTTCGTTCCTTCCGTCCACACATGCCCGTCAGGGCCAGGCCGGGAATGCCGGAGTTTCGATGCGGTGGCGAGTCAAGAAGCGACCCCGGGGCACGACGCCCCGGGGCCGAGCCCTGGCTCGCGCCGAGTGCCGGCGTCAGAACACCAGCCCGAAGGACACGTACCAGGACCGGGGAAGACGTGGTCCGTAGACGTAGCCCGAATCGCGGTCCGGGCCCTGGTCGAGGTCCTGTTGGTAGTCGTCGGTGAGGTTACGGCCGCCGAGGGCGAGACGGAAGCGGGTTGTCGGCTCGTTGAACAGCGGGAATTCCCTGGCGATCCGGGCGTCAACGGTGAGGAAGGACTCGGTGGTCTCGAGGCGGTCCTCCTCGATGTAACCGGCGTAGTGCGGAACCTCCATCGATCCTGTGTACTTGAGGCCCGTCCAGAGCTCGACGTCCCACGGGATTTTGCCCATGATCGAGAAGACGCCGTACTCATCGGGCGTGCGGAAGAACTCGACGCTGCCGAAGTCCGGGTCGGCCTGGTCGCGCTCGGCCTTCTGCCAGACGTAGCCGAGCTGGACCTGGAAGCGGTCGCCCCTGGCCCAGCCGATGTTGAGTTCGAGACCGCTGACGAAGGCGCTGCCGAAGTTGACGCGGGTGAACTCGGCCTCCGGCGTTGCCGGGTCATCGTCCTCAATGACCAGGAAGAGGTCGTCGAGGTCGGTGTTGAAGAAGTTGGCCTCGAGCAGGCCGACCCCGCCGGCGAGCACCGGCGTCCACTCCAGCCCCAGACTGGTGCTGACCGAGCTCTCCTCGGCGAGGGTCGGATCATTGCGGATCACCTGGCCCTCGCCGCCGACCTGGGTGATGTGGAGGTCCTCGTCAAAGACCTGGGGCCCGCGGAAGCCGGTCGCCACCGACAGCCGCGCGGTGAGGTCCGAGCGCGGGCTCCACTTGAGCGCGCCGCGCGGCGAGACGATGGCCGACTCGATTTCCGAGAAGTCGTCCCAACGGGCGCCGAGGACCAGCTCCCAGCCCTTGCCGAGCACCCAGTCATCCTGGAGGTAGACGCCGACGTTGGTGTAGCTCTCTTCGATCTGGCGGTCGTACGCCGGCTGGCGGTCGGTCAGCTTGTCCCGCTGGTACTGGACTCCGGCCGACAGGTAGTGCCTGCCGAGACGGCTGTTGACCTGGGAGTCGAGGACGAGGAGGGGGTTCGAGGTCGAGCCGTAGGCGTTGGGGTCCATTCCGGCGCCGTAGTAGGTGTCGCGGTCGTTGTTGGCGAAGGCGGCGGTGAACCGATAGTCGAGCTTCGAGCCGACGGTGTGGAGCCAGGTCACCGAGCCGAGGTCGATGGTCGAATCGACGGCCTCTGTGATGTCGGTCTGGTGCGGCGGCAGGTCGAACTTGTTGCCGCCCCGCCTGCTCTCGAAGACGTGGGCGTATTCGAGCGACAGTCGCGCATCGCCGCCGAGGAGGTAGAACCCGCTTCGGGCGCCAAACGAGGTCAGATCGCGTTTGGCAACCTCCGAGTAACCGTCGCCGTCGACGTCGACCGGGTCGTTGGAGTCGAGCTGACCGAAGCCGGACACGAAGAAGCTTTGGTCGGGCGAAACCCAGTCGATCGAGCCGTCGACGGAGAGGGCCTCCTCGCCGTCGATGCTCTCGGGGCGCAGGTTAAGGGCGCCGCCGGACCGGGTCGGCTGGCGCGGGATGATGTTGACCACACCGCCTACCGAGCCCGATCCGTACAGCGCCGAGCCGCCGCCCTTGACGATCTCGATTCGTTCGATGAGGCGCTCGGGGATCTGCTCGACGCCGTAGACCTGGGTCAGGGACGAAACCAGCGGCTGGCTGTCGACCAGGATCTGGGTGTAAGGGCCATCGAGGCCGAGCAGGCGGACCTGCTGGAAGTTGCAATTCTGGCAGTTGGCCTCGACCCGAACGCCGGTTGTGAACTCGAGAGCGTCGGCCAGCGTGCGAGCCTCGATTCGCTCGATGGTTTCGCGCCGGACGACCTCGGTGCGGACCGGGACCTCTGACAGACGACGTTCGGTTCGCGTCCCTGTGACGACCATCTCGGAGCGGAACGCGGGCTGGAGCGCGATGTCGACCGTGACGGTGGCGCCGTCGACGGCGATCGGCAGCGAGTGCTTCTCGTGGTGGCCGTCGGCGGAGATGATGAGGTGATACGTACCCGACTCGATCTCGGTGATGCAGTACCGGCCGTCGGCGCCGGTCTCCACTGAGGCGCCGGTCTGCTCGACCAGCACCAGTGCCCCGGCGATGGGTACCGCGGACGGGTCGGTTACCAGACCGGTGACCCGGCAGCTCTGGGCCGCGGTATTCGCAGCGGAACTCAGCAGCAGGCACAGGGCGCAGCTGCACAGGAATACGAATGGACGATTGGTTGTCATGCTCGGCTTCCCCCTTCGGAACGAGATCGAGGACGGCTGTAGAACGTCCTCTGCGCGGGGGAGTGGCAAGCTCCGTGCCAAAGCGAGAGCAGGTCTCAGTCAATACCGAGTCGAGCCCGGTTACGATTCTCGTAAGTCGGCCTTCGATTCTTGTAAGAAATTTCACAAGCTCTGATGTCAGCCGGCCGGCGGGCGCGCGACCGGGAAACCGTGGGTCAGCTGCGGTGCCGGTCGAGATCGAACCGGCCGACGTAGTGGCTCAAGGCCCGTGGGCTCAGTCCGAGGCCGGCCGCGGCGGTCTTCTTGCTCCAGCCGGCCTCTCTGAGGGCCCGAAGCAGGAGCTCTCTCTTGAAGGCGTCGACCTGTTGGACGAAATCCCCGCCGTCGGCGTTACCGGTCTGCGGTGCGTCCTGGATCTCCATGGGCAGGTGATCAAGGTGGATCTCGCCGCCCCCTGCGATGACCAGGGCCCGCTCCAGGACGTTGCGCAGCTCGCGGACATTGCCGGGCCACGGGTAGGCGGCAAGCGCGATCATGGCGTCCCGGTCGATGCCCTGGGGCCTCAGCCCGCAGCGCGGCCCGACGTGCTCGAGCAGGTGGTCCGCGGTTTCGGGGATGTCCTCGGGTCGTTCCCGCAGGGGTGGCAGGACGATCGGGAAGACGTTGAGCCGGTAGTAGAGATCCTCTCGGAAGCGGCCGTCCCGGACGAGCTGCTGGAGATCGCGGTTGGTGGCGGCGATGACCCGTGCCTCGACTGGGACGTCGGCGGTGCCGCCGACGCGGGTGAAGGTCCGCTCTTCGAGCACGCGCAGCATCTTGGACTGGAGCTCGAGGGGAATCTCCGAGATCTCGTCGAGCAGGATGGACCCGCCCCGGGCGAGCTCGAACTTGCCCTTGCGGGACTCCCGGGCGTCGGTGAAGGCGCCCTTCATGTGCCCGAAGAGCTCGGACTCGAAGAGCTGTGCCGGGATCGCCGGGCAGTTGACCTTGATCAGGGCCTGCTGCCGTCGGCCGGAGGCTGCGTGGATCGCCTGTGCGGCGAGCTCCTTGCCGGTTCCGCTCTCGCCGCCGAGCAGCACGGTCGACTGAGTGGCCGCGACCCGCCCAATGAGCTCCCGGACCCGTTGCATGGACCTCGATTGGCCGACGATGCGAATCTCCGCCTCGCCCTCGAGCAGCTGGTCGAGCAGGTATGAGTGCTCGACCCTGAGCCGGTCGGCATCGAGGGTTCGAGTGACGAGCAGCGCCATCGCCTCGAGCTCGAAGGGCTTCTGGACGTACTCCACCGCGCCGAGCTGCATGGTCCGGACGGCGTCGCGGATGTCGCCGAAGGCGGTGATGACGATGACCGGAAGCTCGGGCTGGAGCTGGTGGGCGCGCTCGACGAGGTCGACGCCGCTGCCGTCCGGCAGCCGGACATCGGTGATCAGCAGGTCGAAGAGCTCGCCCGCGAGGCGGTCGATGCAGGCCGCAAAGCTGCCCTCGCCGGCCACCGAGTGACCGATGTCCTCGAGCTTGAGGCGCAGAAGCTTCACGCTCTTGGGCTCGTCGTCGACGATCAGGATCTTGCTCATGGCGCTCCCCCGCGCCGCCTCACCGGCAGGCGGAGCCGGGCCATGGTACCGCCGCCGGGGCGGTTCTCGAGTTCGATGACGCCCTCGTGGAGGTCGGCGATCCGCTGCACCACCGGCAGGCCGAGGCCGGTCCCTCCCTCGGTGCGGGTGAAGAAAGGCTCGAAGATCCGGTCGCGGTCGCCGTTGCTGATGCCCGGTCCTCGGTCGAAGACGGTGACAACGACTCCATCGCCGTCGGTCGAGGCCGTCATTCTGATCTCGGACATGCGGCCGCCGGTCGCGTCGCGGGCGTTGGCGAAGAGGTTCATGACCGCCTGTTCGATGAGCACGGGATCGCCTTCGACCTCGAGCGGATCGCCGGCCACCTCGATGGTGCAGCGGTCGCAGCCGGCCGGGTCCTTGTTGCAGGCGCCGCGACACATCCGCCGTCGGACCTCCTCGAGCACTGCGCCGATGTCGATGCGCTCCCACTGGAGATCCGACGGACGCGAGTAGTTGAGAAGCTCGCTGATCAACCGGTTGATCCGGTCGACCTCCTCCTTGATGTCGTCGCTGAGCTCGGCGACCTCTGGCGACCTGCGCGCCACCGTCTCGGCGGTGGCCCGGATGATGTGCAGCGGGTTGCGGATCTCGTGAGCCAGGGCGCCCGAGAGCTGGGCGACCGCCGACAGGCGCTCGGCGCGCACCAGGCGCGACTCGGCGTCGGCGAGGGCGCCGCTGACCCGCTCGACGCGCGATTCCAGGTCATCCCGGTGAGCGGAGATCGCGCGCAGGGCGCTTTCCCTCTCACCGAGGGTCGAGCGGAGCTTCTCGGTCCGGCTCTGGACCTTTTCGAGCATCGCCGCCACCACGGCCTCCAGGTGTTTGATCTCGTCGCGGTGTTCGAGCTGAGGGCGCATGGCCAGCCACTCGCTGTCGCCGATGCGGCGCCGGATGCGCTGCAGCGGCCGGAGCACCAGCAGGTAGGTGAGCAGGTTGATCGCCACCGCCACCGCAGCGAGCTCGCCGAGCGCTGCCGCCATGGTCTGACGACGCTGCTGCTCGAGCGCTGTGGGCAGCCGTTCGAGCAGCTTGGCGATGTGGATCACGAAGGCGACCTCGCCGTCGGGGTCCGTGACCGCGACCGAGACATCGATGACGGGACGTTCGTCGTGCAGGTGACCGCTGAGATTCCACACCGAGGTCTGACGACCCGAAAACTCCGACTGGATAGCCGGCTCGTACCATCGACGCCCGACCCGTGCCGGATCGGATGCCAGCCGGACGGAGTAGGCGGGGTCGACGAGCATGATGTCGAGGCTCGGCCACCGCGCTGCCAGAGACTCGATCTGCGGGGCGAGGACCCGGAGGCCGGTCCCGGACAGCAGCGCTCGCTCGAGAGGGGCCTTGAGGCTGTACGCGATCTGCTCCATGGCCTCTCGCTCGGTGGCGATCATCGTTCTCTCGAGAGCCCTCTGGCTACCGAAGAAGTTGAGCGTCCAGATGCCGAGGATGACCAGGTTGAGAGGCACGAGGTACTTGAGGCTCAGACTCACTTTTGAGGTTATAACATTTCGTCAGGTATGCGCGTCTTTTTGCAGGTCAGGCGTTCTTGTATCGGCCTTCTGGCCCGCCCCCCCGGCACAATGTCAAGGACGGCACGTCCGCCGGAAGCGCGCCCGTCGTTTCAGAGCAACCCGAAGTGACCATGGTCGGATCGGGATCGGTCACGGTCATCGGGATCGGTCACGGATCCGGTCACGGTCACGGTCACGGTCACGGATCCGGCCACGGATCCGGTCACGGTCGCGTACACGGTCACGGCCACGGCCATGGATACGGCCACGGATACGGATACGGATACGGATCCGGTCACGGTCACGGACACGGTCACGGCCACGGTCACGGTCACGGATCCGGTCACGGATACGGATACGGTCACGGATCCGGTCACGGATACGGATACGGTCACGGACGGATACGGATACGGACACGGCCACGGTCACGGATACGGACACGGTCACGGACACGGTCACGGCCACGGTCACGGTCGCGGACACGGTCACGGCCACGGCCACGGATCCGGTCACGGATACGGATACGGATACGGATCCGGTCACGGTCACGGATACGGTCACGGATACGGTCACGGTCGCGGATCCGGTCACGGATACGGATACGGTCACGGATCCGGTCACGGTCACGGACTCGGATGCGGAAGCGAGAGAGCGAACGTTATACTCCGGCCATGCAGCGCGCTCTGCCGTGGATCCTCGCCCCGCTCGCCGGGCTGGTGCTCGCCATGGCCATGCCTGGGCTGGGGTTGTGGCCGCTGGTGCTGCTGTTCCCCGGGTTGCTGCTCGAAGCTCTGGAACGCAGCGGTGGCGGCTGGCGGCCCTGGCTGCTCGGCTTCACTGCCGGGACGGTGCACTGGGTGGTGGCGACCCATTGGGTGCACGAGGTGATGCACCACTACGGCGGGCTGCCGTGGCTCGGCGCGGCGGGAGCGGTGCTCGGCATGGCCGCGATCCTGGCCACGACCTGGCTGGTCATCGCGGGGGTGACCGCGCTGGCGCCGCCGCCGTGGCGGATCTGGCTGCTCCCGGCGGCGTGGGTCGCCGTCGATGCGGTGCGCCGGTTTCACCCGTATCGCTTCCCCTGGAACGACGTCGCCGCGACGGTGGCCGACCGACCGGGACTGCTCGGGTCGCTGCCGGTGTGGGGGGCCTCCGGGCTCGGCTGGGCGCTGGTCGCGGTGGGCGCCGGGCTCTGGGGTCTGCTCCGCCGCGACCGCCGCCCGGTTGCCGTGGCGCTGCTCGTCGCTGCCGTCGGGTCGACGATCAGCGCCACCGCCCTCGCGCCCGGCTTCAGGCCGTCAGGAGAGCCCGTCCGGATGGCTGTGCTCCAGCCGGGCACCACCCTCGAGGAGAAGTGGGATCCCGGTGAGTGGCAGGCCATCGCCGACCGGGTCTGGACGCTGACCCGTCGGGCCGCCGATGCCGGCGCCGACATCGTGCTCTGGCCCGAGAGCGCCGTGCCGTTCAGGATCGATGCCGACCCGGCCTACCGTGACCTGGTCACGCGGATGGCCGAAGATCTCGATGTCGAAATCGTGCTCAACTCGGTCGCCGAGACGGTCGGGGGAGGTTCCGGCAACTCGGCGTTCCTCGTGACCACCGACGGGGTGTCGCCCGTGCGTTACGACAAGGTCTACCTCGTGCCCTTCGGCGAGTACGTGCCGCCGTGGGCCGAGCTCATCACCTCGGAGGCGCTGGTCCGCGAGGTCGGCCGCTTCACGCCCGGCGAGGATGTGACGCCGCTGCCGGCGATGGTGCCCCTCGGGGTCGCCATCTGCTACGAGGTGGTGTTCTCGCGGCACAGCTGTGCCGCCGTCGGGGCCGGCGCCGAGCTGCTGGTCACCCTGACCAACGACGGCTGGTACGGCTTCAGCTGGGCGCCTGAGCAGCACTTCGCCCAGGTCCGGCTGCGCGCCGCCGAGCAGCGACGCTGGTTTGCCCGCGCCGCCCTGACCGGGATCTCGGGCTTTGTCGACCCGTTCGGCCGGGTGAGCGACCGGCTCGGGGTCGGCGAGCAGGGCGTGTTGGTGGCCGATCTCCAGCCGGCGACGGCGCTCACCTCCCGGTCGCGCTGGGGCGACTGGTGGTGGGTGGTGTGCGCCTGCGCGACGGCGGGTTTGGTCGTTGCGGGGCGGAGACGGGCCGGGGAGTCTTGATTCGGCGCCGGCCTTCCGGCCCGCCCCGCCTTGCGGCGGGTGCGGTCCGGCGTCGCCCGGGCAGCGCGGTCGTGCGGATGGGGCCGGAGACGAGCGAATCTGGGCTGCCGAGGGCACCGGCCTTCTGGTCCGCCCTCGCCTGCCGGCGAGCGCGGCCCAGCGTCGTCCGGCGGCCTTCCTGCTGGCCGGAGCGCTCGACGTAGGGTGGGCCTTGGCCCACCGTCTGAATCCGAACCCGAGACCGAGCCCGGGGGCACGGATGCGGCTACGGATTCGGATACGGAAACGGATACGGATACGGATACGGATACGGATTCGGATTCGGATTCGGTCCTACCGCACCGGCCTTCTGGCCCGCCCTCGCCTGCCGGCGAGCGCGGCCC
>CAZXMW010000056.1:0-21501 GCA_964641415.1 uncultured Thermoanaerobaculia bacterium
ACAATGGTCAAGACGGCACGTCCGTCCCAACGCGCCCGTTCCGGCCCTGGAGGGCCGTGGTCGCTTCGGCGCGCCTGTCGCGGGGATCGAGGCGCTCATGGCCTGGGGTGGAGCAGGCGCCAGGTCATGGCGCGGACGTCGTCGAAGAGCTGCAGAACCGATGCGGCTGTGGACCGATCGACGGCCCCGGCGCCGGCGAGGAGCCGGAGGTGGGTGTCGACCTCTTTGGCCGAGCCATAGGCGATGCGCCAGTAGTGGAGCTGATCACGGCCGGCTCTTCCGGAGCCCTCGGCGAGATTTGCGGGCACGGACGATGCGGATCGGATGACCTGATCCGCCAACGGTCGGAGCGCTGTGGGAACCCGCATGACAAGCTCAATCGAGATGCCGGCGGCGCTGATGGCTTTGTCGAGGGCGTCGAATCTGTTCGGTTGCTGATTCTGGTGCATGGTGACCTCCGGGTTGTTCATGGCCCTCCCCAAGCCCCTGCGGTGGGTCGTGTCAAGGGTCGCCCTGCGAGGGCGATTCACCATGCCCTTGACACGACCCTGCGCAGGGGTTAGCTGTGCGTTGAAGAACAACCCGGAGTCACCATGCCGGATCAGCGTCCGGATTCCGCCGTGGCAGGCGGATCCGGAAACGGATGCGGCTACGGAAACGGCAACGGATACGGAAGCGGATACGGAAACGGAAACGGAAACGGAGACGGAGACGGATACGGAAACGGACACGGCTACGGAGACGGATACGGATACGGAAACGGACACGGCTACGGAGACGGATACGGATACGGAAACGGACACGGCTACGGACTCGGATACGGACACGGAAACGGACACGGACTCCGACCCCGCTGCGGGAGATATACTCCTGGGGTGTCGAAACCGGGCTCCGTCACCATCCGTCATCTGCTGATCGCAGCCTTGGTGGTGGCGGTGGTCAACGCCCAGCTGACTTGGTGGATTGTCTTCGTCATCGGCCAGAGCCGGACCGTGCTCGATCTCGAGCGTGACCGGCTGATGGAGCGTTGCCGCCGCGAGGCGCGGCACATCGAGGCCGCCGTGGCGCGCGCGGAGATCGCGGTCGAGTTTCTCGGGACGCCCCTCGAGTGGAGCGCGTCCGGTGCTCGGCGTCCGGTTTTCGGGCCCGGAGGTGAGCCGGGATCGACTCTTCCTCCGCCGTTCGTACGGTGGGCGGTCGCCGGGGGTCTCGAGGGCCGACCGGGCTGGCACGGCGAGCCGGAATCCGAGCTTCGCTACGAGTTCGAGTGCCCCCGCGATCAGGGTCTCTGCGGCCTGATTGCCGCCCCCGAGTGGGCGCGGCGCCTGCTCGACGTCGGCGACGGGATCGAGCTGGGCGCCGCGGGCGAGACCGGCGACGATGTGCGGCCCTCGGTGGCGTTGACGGGGCCTCTTGCCGGGCTGTCGCTCCGGCCCCCGGCCGAGGCGTGGGACGAGGTGCTCGAAACCTACCGCCGCCGGATCGTCATGATGGCCTCGGAGGGGACGTTCTTCGCGATTCTGCTGGTCGTACTGGTCGGGCTGCTGTGGCGGACGCTGCGCCGGGAGATCGAGCTCGAACGTCGCCACCGCAACTTCCTGTCGGCCATCACCCACGAGCTGAAGTCACCCCTGGCCGCCATCCGTCTGTCGTTGGAAACGGTGTCAGCGGGCCGCGCCGACGAATCCACGTCCCGTCGGTTCATCGGCAATGCGCTGACTGACACCGACCGCCTGGAGCGCCTCGTGACCAAGGTGCTCCAGGCGACCCGATATGATTCAGGAAGCGAGGTCGTCCGGCTCCGCGAGGTCGACCTCACCGAGGTCATCGGTCGGGCTCTGGTCGATTTCGAGTCCCGGGCGTCGGCCGCCGGCGCCGTCGTGGTCTCGAATCTCGAGGGCGGGATCCGTGCGGCAGCTGTCGATCCCGAGGCCCTCGTCATTGCGGTGTCGAACCTGTTGGAGAATGCCCTCACCTACGGCGGGAGGCCGGCCCGAGTGCGGGTCGACCTGAGGTCGGAGTCGAACCGGGCGGTGATCGACGTCACGGACAATGGGGCGGGAATCGATGCCGCCGAGCTGCCCTTCGTGTTCGACCGGTTCTACCGCGTCGGGGACGAGATGACCCGGACCGGTCAGGGCACCGGTCTCGGGCTGTATCTGGTACAAAGGATCGTGCACGCCCACCAGGGCACGGTCTTGGTCGCTGCCTCGGGTGCGGACGGCACGACCTTCCGCGTGACCCTGCCGGGGGTCGAGGTGGGGGAGGGCCGAGAGTGAAGAAGCACATTCTCATCGTCGACGACGAGGCGCATCTGGCCGAGGCGCTGGCGCACAACCTTCAGTTCGAGGGCTACTCGACCACGGTGGCCCACGACGGCGAGGAGGGCCTCCGGCTGGCCCAGACCATGCATCCGGATCTCATCATCCTCGACATCATGATGCCCAAGCTCGACGGGCTCGAGGTCTGTCGCAGGCTCCGAGCCGGCGGCGACCGGACCACCGTCCTGTTCCTGACAGCCAGGTCGTCGGACGCCGATCGCCTGCTCGGTCTCAAGGTGGGCGCCGACGACTATCTCGCCAAACCGTTCCTGCTCGAGGAGTTGATTCTGAGGATCAAGGGGATCTTCCGGCGACAGGACTGGTACGGCATGCCGCCCGATGAGCAGGACACCTTCACGTTCGGCGACAACTGGGTCAACTTCCGCACCTATGAGGCGGGAAGCTCCGAGCGAACGGTCGAGCTCACCGAGAAGGAGTGCATGCTGATGAAGCTCCTCGTCGAACGGCGCAACCAGGTCGTGTCGCGCGAGGAGATTCTCGAACGGGTGTGGGGCTACCGGTTTTCGACCTCGTCGCGGACCATCGACAACTTCATCGTTCGCCTCCGCCGCTACTTCGAGGACGATCCGAAGAATCCGCGCTACATCCACTCGGTGCGGGGCGTCGGCTACCGGTACACGCCCTGATGGTCGCCCGGCACCAGGTCATTTTCGGCGTGGTGCTTCTCGGCAACGCCGTCGTGTTCGCCGGCGTCGACCCTCCGACCAGGCTGGCGACCGCCGTGCTGGTGCTGGTGCTCGTCCTCGACCTGCGCCGATCGCCGCCGGTTCCGGGTGCCGACCGGATCGCCGGCGCGACCGTGGCGGCCCTCGTCGTCGTTCAGCTGGCGCCGCTGCCGCGGGCGCTGCGGGCGGCGCTGCAACCAGGGTTCTCGGAGGTCATGGCGGCCGGCTGGGCGCCGCTGTCCATGGCGCCGTGGGCGACGCTCGAGGCTGCCGCGGCCGGCGCCGTGGCGGTCGGTCTCGCCCTGACGGCGGCCCGGATGGCGTCGACCCGCAGCGGTCTGCCGTTGCTGCTGATCCTGATCGCGACGACCGGAGTCGTGCTCGCGATCCTCGGTCTGGCGAGCGAGGCCGGCGCTCCGGGCAGGGTCATGTTGATTCGCGACAACACGGGCGGCGGTGGCCCGTACGGTCCGTACGTCAACGAGAACCACTTCGCCCAGGGCATCGAGCTGACCCTGCCGGCGGCGCTCGTGCTGCTGGCGGTCAACGTGCGTCACCTCAGAGGTCAGGGCGGTCGGCGCCAGCTCGCCGCGGTCGTGGTGCTGGCTTCGGCGGTGGCGGCGGCGGTGATCAGCGCGGCGCTCTTGCGTTCGGGCTCTCGGGGCGGCGCCCTGTTTCTCATTGCGTCTCTGATCATCACGGCGCCCCTGTGGCTTCGGCCGCGGCGCTTCCGGCGAGCACTGTGGCCCGCCGCGGCGGTGGCGCTGATCCTGATTGCGGTCGTTGGCGGGCTGACCTGGAACCGGCTTCCCGAGATCGAGGAGGGATTCCGGAACCTATTCGTCATCGACGGCGTCGACGGCAACACGAGGTCGGACCTGTGGGCCGGGACACTGCGCTCCTGGCAGCGCTCGCCGATCGTCGGGTCCGGTCTGGGAAGCTACCGATATGTGATCGGCATGGACAAGCCGGCGACCGGGCGGTCGATGCTCGAGCAGGCGCACAACGACTGGTTGGAGTGGCTGTCGACCACCGGTGTCGTGGGCGCTGCGGCGCTCGGGTTCTTCGTGATTGCGGCAGCGCTGGTCGTCGCGCCGGGGCGGGTCCGACGGCGCCGTTTCGAGTTTCGCTACGCACTCGCCGGTGCGGCGCTGGCGCTGACCGCCACGGCGATCCACGAGGCGATCGGCTTCGGTCTCCAGACGCCGCTCAACCGCTACCTGCTCGCGGCGTGGGTCGGGTTGCTCTGGGGGCTGTCGGTCCGCACCGGCCGCGACGCCGATTCCGGCGGACGAGGAGCGCGGGAGGGCCGCGACGGAGTCGAGCCGTGAGCCGCCCCGAGCCTCTGCCGGGAGAGATCGACCGTCACCTGCGGCTCATGCGCCTGACGACCTCGGTCTTTCTCATGACGATCCCGGCGGCTGCCGCAACGGTGTTGCTGGCGGCCCATCGCGAGTCGTCGGCCTCGCCGTTCGCCGTCAGCATCGTGGCGGCGGCAGCGGCCCTCTGGGTCGGCTTCACCGCCAACCGCGACGCCCGGGTCCGCATCGACCGGATCAAACGCGCGTACGCGGCGCGCGGCGACGCGGCACGACTGCTTGCGGATCACCGCCTGGTCAACCTGGCCGTGCTGCTCAGGCTCGAGATCATGGTCGTCGCCGCCGTCGTCGCCGGGATCTGGGGATCGGTCGCCGCAGTGCCCTGGGGCCTGCTCGCCCTGGCGGCAGTCATGATGGCGCTGAGCTGGCCGACGTCGGACAAGAGCCACACCCTCCTCGCGCGGGCGCGCGAGCAGCGCGGCGACTCCTGAACGGCAACCGGAATGTAAAAGCCCGTCGCCGACATGCAACCTGGTGGGACGGCGCGCGTAGCTCGAGTGACCGGGGGCCGTGTGCCCTCCAATGGAGGTACGATGAGCACCAAGGGCTGGTTGGGTCTGGCCGCGATCGTTGTCGCTGCCGCGGCGATGGTCGTGATCGCGCTGCCCGGCGGAGCGGAGTGGACCACAGATTCGCCAGAGGCTCGGGCCGAGCTCGAAGCGGCCATCGAGGCTCAGATGAAGCTGTACCACGGCGAGGTCCAGGCCCACCTCGAAAAGGCCCTCGAGCTGGATCCGGACTTCGTCATCGTGAAGCTGTACCTGGCGGACCAGATCCGCGAGAATGACAGCGAACGCGTCCTCGAGCTCTGGAACGACGTCCTGGCGGCCGATCTGTCCCGGCTGAGCCCGCGCGAGCGGCTCCTGATCGAACGCGCGCGAGCGATCCAGGAGCGGCGGTTCGAGGACGCCGAACGGATGGTTGACGCGTATCTCACAGACCATCCGAACGACCCGTTCGTGCTCCACCGCAAAGCGCTCACGCTGTGGATCACCGGCGAATTCGACGAGGCCGAGCGGCTCAACCGCCGGCTCATCGAGATCGCGCCGAACTGGGTTGTCGCGTACAACCAGCTCGGCTACATCTCGATGTCGCGCGGTCGCTTCGTCGAGGCCGAGGAGTACTTCAAGAGCTACCGTTTCGTGGCGCCCGACCAGGCCAACCCCCACGACTCCCTCGGCGAGCTCTACCTGCTGCTCGGCCGGTACGACGAGGCCGAATCCTCGCTGCTCCGGTCGATCGAAACAAAGCCCGACTTCTGGGCTGCCTATGACCACCTGGCGCTGGTCCGGATGATGCGGTCAGACTTCGCCGGCGCTGCCGACGCGCTCGCCGCGGCCGAGGCCCGGGGCGACATGCCGGAGTACTGGCGACGCGGGGTCGATTGCTGGCTGCGCTACGCCGAGCTGGTCGCCGCCGGACGGTACCGCGACATCCTGGAACTCTTCGAGCGCGAGGACGAGGACGAGTCGTGCCTGAAGGGACACTCGGGCGGCTACGTCACCGTGACCATCCACCGTGCCGCATGCTTGACCGCCGAGTGGGAGGTCGCGCAGACGTTCGAAGAAGAGATGATCGCGCCCATCGAGGCCGTCGAGAAGGGCACGATTCGGATGGACCAGACCGATGTCGAAGGTCTTCTCGCTCATATGCGGGGAGTTCGGCTCGCGGTCGAGGGCGACAACGACGGCGCCCTGGAAGCGTTCCGGACCGCGGACGACCACATGTCCTACATGCAGGTCGGAATCGGGCTGTTCAAGCTCTACAACCGTCTGTTCACGGTCGAGACCCTGTTCGCCTCCGGCCGGGACGCCAAGGCCCACCAGTTGTTGTCCGAGGTCCGGTCGGTCAACCCGGTGCTGGTCGACGAGTTCGAAGCGCGCGGGCTGCACTTTCTCGGCCTCGACCGCCGCAGCGACTCGTAATGGGGTCTCGCGAGCGCGTGAGTCGGCGTGCGGAGCCTCCATCGCCCTCGAAATCACCCAAAGCCTGTCGATTCCGGCAATCCATGCCCTGTTTCTGAGCATTCGCGAGGCGAACCCCAACAGGAGATCACGCCGAATCGACCCTCGGCAACAAGCCCGCCGGGAACCCCACTGCTTTCCTCGAGGGTCTATTCGGTGCAAGCTCCGAGGTGGCTGGTGAAGAAGTCGCCGACGGCGCCGAATACCTGACGGCGCGACGCGCCGTCATCGAGCCTGTGGTCGAGATTGGGCATCAGCATCAGATCGAAGCGAACGCCCGACCGCCATGACCGATCGGCGAGTTGCAGGGTGTGCTGGACGTGCACGTTGTCGTCGCTGGTGCCGTGAATGACCAGCAGCGGGTCGGCGAGGGCGCCGACCGCCTCGAGCACCGAGCCGGCGGCGTAGCCCTCTGGGTTGTCCTGGGGCGTCGCCATGTAGCGCTCGGTGTAGATCGAGTCGTACAGGCGCCAGTCGGTCACCGGCGCGATCGCGGCGCCGGCGGCGAAGGTGCCTGGGGAACGGGTCAGCGCATATGCCGCCATATAGCCGCCGTACGACCAGCCCCAGATCCCGATGTGGTCGGGATCGACCCAGTCCTGGGCCCGCAACCAGGCAACCCCGGCCAGCTGGTCCGGCAGCTGCGCCGACCCCAGCGCATGGTCGACGGCGCTCTCGAAGGCACGCCCTCTGGCTGACGCGCCGCGGTTGTCGACGGCGAAGACCACGAAGCCCGCGCCGGCAAGGGCGTGGTTGAAGAAACCGCTGGTCGACGGCCAGCGATCGAGGACCACCTGTGCTCGCGGTCCGCCATAGACGAAGACCACCACCGGGAAGCGCTGCTCGGCGTCGAATCCGGGCGGCAGCAGGAGCATGGCGTCGAGGGCAACGCCGTCGTCGGCGGTGACCTGGACGAAGCGGGAGTCGGCGAGGCCGATGGACGGGATCGGGTGTTCGACCGGCACCTCGGCGGCGCCCGAACCATCGCCGTCGACCACCCTTCGTCGAGGCGGCGTCCCGGCCGACGACGAGGTGACCAGCAGGCGTTGTGCCGACGACGACAACCGGCCGGTATGGCTGCCCGGCGTGGTGGTCAGCTCGACGGTGGCGCCGGTTGCCAGCTCGATCCGGTACAGGCGCCGCTCGCGGGGGGTCGGTCGCGCCGCCTGAACCCAGGCGAACCGGCCTGCGGGATCGACCCCGATCAACTCGGTGACGTCCCACGGCCCGGGGGTCAGGTCGATGTCGGCGCCGTCCGAGCGGAGGCGGTGAAGATGGCGGTGACCCGATCGCGGGCTCAGCCAGAGCAACGATCCGTCGTCGAGGAAGTGAAGCGCTTCCACCGGTTCGACCCAGAACCGGTCAGCCTCCTCGACCACCACCGAGCCCGAGGCGACATCGGCCGGATCGAGGCGAACCAGCTCGAGGCGCTCCTGGGCACGATCCAGCTTCTGGTACCAAAGATCGCCGTCGGGCGTGAAACCGAACCGGGGAATGTACGGTACCGGTCGACCGACGTCGATGTCGATGCGGCGGGCGGGCTCGGGTCCGTCGCCGAAGGTCACCGCGTGCAGAGACGGTACCGGCGACGGGTCGCCGGGCTTCGGGTAGCGCTGCCCGGTGATCCGGGAATGGGTCGCCATGACGTCCACCAGGTGGTGAATCGGGACCGTGCTGTCGTCGAGCCGGAGCCAGGCCAGCTTTGATCCGTCATCGGACCACGCGAAGGCGCGGCCGTCGCGGGCAGCAAGCTCCTCGGTGTAGACCCAGTCGAAAACGCCGTTGAAAACCGTGTCCGAGCCGTCCTCGGTGACACGAATCTCGCGCTCGGCCTTGACATCGTAGACCCACAGGTCGTGACCCCGCACCCAGGCGATGCGTCGACCGTCAGGTGCGAAGACAGCGTGCTCCTCGGGTTCGAAACCGGCGTCGAGCACGGTCGGCTTTCGAATCGGAAGATCGACCAGCACGGTGAGGTCATCGCCGGCGATCACGAAGGCCTCGCCGTCCGGTCGCCAGACGAGCCGAGCCAGGTCGGGCGCGCCATGGCCGCGTTGCGCCCAGATTCGTCGCCACGCCGCAGGGTCGACCAGGGTCCGCCGGTCTCCGCTCGACGGGTCGAACTCGATGAGTGCGGCTGCGCCGTGGGTCGACTCGTCGATCCAGACCACCGTCTCGTGGCCCGGGCGCCAGACCGGTTCGGGCGCCATGGCCCGACCGTCGGCGCCGCGCCCGAACAGCTCGTCGAGGCTCGAGCCGAGGTCAGCGGCCGGCGCGCCGGCGGTCACCATCAGGCATCCCGCGACGATCGCGGTGACGGAGAACAGCGGGTGAGCAGTCGCGGTCATTCAGGCCTCCATCGCGGCCGGGCGCTGCGGAGAGGATCGCTCAGCAGCGGCTCAGGCGATCGACCGCCGCATCGAGCTCGACGACCAGGGGATGGTCCCCGAGCCGGCGGCGGACGGCGTCCGCCGCGGTCGAGAAGGACCATATCTGGAGCTCCTCGCGGGCGTTGAAGCGGCCCCACACCTCCTCGCGGTCTTCGGTCTCGGTGAGGTCCTGCTCGAGCGAAAGCAGGTTGTGCAGCATGTCGGCGCCCTTGATGAGGACGGCGTCGGTCGGCATCCTGTCGATGTCCGCGAGCTGCTCCCTTTTGCGGATCTCCCAGGTCTGCTTCGGTCGGTCAACGATCGATCTCCGTCCCCGATTGTACCGCGCGACCCGGCGCCGAGGCGGTACACTGTCTTCGGGAGGTGACGATGCGTCGAATCCTGGTGTTCGCGATTGTCTCGATGGCGGCGAGCGTGGTCGGCGCCCAGTTCGTGGCGCCGGGCGGCACGGTGCCCGTGGTCGCCAACCTGCCGGGTCTCAACGGTACGGACTGGCGAACCGACATCAGTGTCATCAACCTGGCCCCGACCCAGACCTCGATCGTGCTCCTGCTCCAGCCCGAGCTGCAAGACGGAGTTCCCGGCTTCGAGCCGATCGTGACCGACCCGATCAACATTTCCCCCGGCGCCCAGTACAGCGTGCGAAACGTGGTCGGGACGGTGTTCGGCAAGACCGACACCAAGGGTGGGCTGTCGCTGTTCTCCACCGACGGCGCGCCGCTCGTCATCAGCGCCCGGATCTACACGCTGGGCGACAACGGAGGCAGCTTCGGTCAGAACGTCGAGGGCCAGCTGGTGGCCGACCAGGCGTGGACGGCCGGCATCGCCCACGACGATTTCTACCGAACCAACATCGGGATCTACGTACCGTTCGACCCCGCCACCGGTGACACGGTACGGTTCAACATCCGGGTCTTCGACGACGACGGCGAGCAGGTCGGCAACGGGAACCTGTCGTTCGACCGGGCCGGCGTCCAGCAGCACAGCCTGTCGGCTTTCGGCGTCGACCGGTTGCTCGGCGGTTTTGTCGAGTTCGACTGCCTCGACCCGTCGGCTGTGTTCTACGCCTACGCATCGCGCGTCGACCAGGTCACCGGAGACGCGGTCTTCCGCCAGGCGCGGGGTCGGCAGAGCGATCTGCCCTGACCCGACCCTGCCGGTCGGATTCTAGATGGCCGCGGGCGCGCATCCAGTCGTCGTTGAAGATCGTGCTCAGGTAGCGGAATCCCGAGTCCGGAAACAACGTGACGATGCGGGCCGGCGCGTCGAGTCTCTCGGCCAACCTGCGGACCGCCCACAACGCGGCGCCGCTCGAACCGCCGGCGAAGATGCCCTCGGTGCGGGCCAGCTCGCGGGTCGTGACAAACGCCTCCCGGTCGGAGATACGGAACATGTCGTCGATGAGCTCGAACTCCGGACAGCCGATGATCTCCTCGTCGCCCAGCCCCTCGATGGCGTAGCGACCCGGCTCGACCAGCACTCCGCGGTGGAAGTGGTCGTAGAACACCGAGCCCTCCGGGTCGACAGCGATGACCTTGATCGACGGGTCGCGTTCCTTGAGAAACCGGGCGACGCCGCAGATCGTGCCGCCGGTACCGATGCCGGCCACAAGGTAGTCGATGTCCCGGGCCATCTGGCGCCAGATCTCGGGACCCGTGGTCCGGTAGTGCGCCTCGGAGTTCTCGCGGTTGTTGTGCTGGTCCGGAAAGTAGGCTGACGGCCTTTCGGCGGCGAGCCGGCGCGCCGTCTGGTTGTAGCTCGCCGGGTCCTCGGGCGGCAGATCGCCGTCGACCAGCACCAGATCGACTCCCATGGCCCGAAGCCCGTCGAGCTTCTCCTTCGAGGTCTGGCTGCGCACCACCATGGTGCACTCGAGGTTCTCCATGACCGCCATCAGCGCGAGGCCCATGGCGGTGTTGCCGGAGGAGTTCTCGATCACCGTGTCACCCGCGTGCAGCCGGCCGTCGGCGAGCGCCTTGTCGATCATGTAGCGGGCGATCCGGTCCTTGATGCTGCCCATGGGGTTCATGTACTCGATCTTGGCGAAGACCTCGCAGCCGAGCCCGTCTACCGACCGGTGAAGACGGACCAGAGGCGTCCAGCCGATGGCGTCGGACAGGCGCTCGTAGACGCGGAGCTCGTTCATCGATCGAGAGTATAGTCGCTGCTCGCGCCGTCGGGTGTGCCGTTCGTGTGGCGTTTCCGAGGCGGGTCGCTGTGGTAGGGTGAACCTCCGAACGATGTCGCCATGAAGCTCGTCATTCAGATTCCGGCCTGGAACGAGGAGGCGCACCTGCTCGAGACCATCGCCGACCTGCCTCGCGAGGTCGACGGGTTCGACGGGGTCGAGATTCTCGTCATCGACGACGGCTCCGACGACGGCACCGCCGGCGTTGCGCACCGAGCCGGCGCTCAGGTCGTTCGGCTGCCGGTCCACAGGGGGCTCGCGGTCGCCTTCGGCGCCGGGCTCGACGCGGCCCTCGAACACGGCGCCGACGTCATCGTCAACACCGACGCCGACAACCAGTACGACGCCCGCGACATCCCGGCGCTGGTCGCTCCGATCCTCGACGGCGAGGCGCAGATGGTCATCGGCGACCGTCAGATCCAGACCATCCGGCGCTTCTCGGCGACCAAGAAGATGCTGCAGCGGCTTGGCTCGTGGGTGGTCCGCAGGCTGTCTCACACCGAGGTCGCCGATGCGACCTCGGGGTTTCGCGCGATCAGCCGCTCCGCGGCCCTCAAGCTGCACGTCTTCACCCGCTTCACCTACACCCTGGAGACCATCCTCCAAGCCGGCGAGGCCGGTCTCCGAGTGGCCTCGGTCCCGGTCCGGACCCGGGCCGAGGAGACCCGGCCGTCGCGTCTGTTCCGCAGCAACATTGGCTACATCGTTCGTTCCCTCGAGGCTCTCGCCCGGATTGTCGTTTTGTACAACCCGCTGCGCATCTTCCTCCGGGTCGGTGCGGTGCCCGTGGTTCTCGGACTCGTCCTGCTCGCCCGGTTTCTCTACTTCTACCTCACCGGTGACTCACCCGGCGGTCACATCCAGTCGTTGATCCTGTCCGTGATCCTGATCACGGTCGGGGTCCAGGTCTGGGTGGTCGGTGTCGTCGCGGACCTCATTGCCGTCAACCGGCGTCTGCTCGAGGAGGCGGTCGAGCGGCAACGCGAGGGCCGCGGGCGTGGCGGCTGAAGCGGCCCGGCCCGCCTGCGGATGACGACGCCCGTTGGAGTCTCTCGGTCCGGCCGCGGCCGGCGCGTGCTCGCCGCGGTTGTGGCCGCTGCGCTGGTCGGGGTGGTGCTCTACCTGGCACGGCCGGCCACTGTCTGGCATCTGTTGAGCACCACCGACCCACGCTGGCTGGCCGCCGCGGCCGGGGCGTCGGCCGGCGCCGTTGCCATGCGCGCCGCCCGCCTGGTCGTGCTGCTGCGACCCGGCGAGCTCGCCTTCCGCCGTGCCCTGCTGGTCGCACCCGCCGGCCAGGCCGCGGCGCTGTTCGCGCCGGCCCGGCTCGGCGAGCTCGCCCTGCCCTGGCTGCTCGGCCGGACCACGGGGCGAGATTTCTCGTCTGGTGTCGGCACCCTGGTTGCGGTCCGGACGCTCGACGTCGCGACCCTGGCGCTGTGGGCTGGAGGCGCCACGTTGGTCACATGGGGCCTCGATGAGCCGCTGGCGCTGACTGCGGCCGCCGCATTGCTCGCGGTGCCGGCGGCGGTGCCGATCATGCTCGGCTGGGGTGACCGACTGGCCGGGCGCTGCATCGCCCCCCGGGGCCGGGTCGGCCGTCGCTGGGCCCGCCGGGTCCGTCGGCTGGTGGCTTCGATCGCCGAGCTTCGGGCTCGGCCGCGGCGTCTGGCGGCGGCGGTTGCCGCGTCGGTGGCCATGTGGGGCTGTCTGTGGCTGATGTCAGGGCTTCTGCTCACCGCCATGGGCTTCCGGTGGCCCGTGACCCACGTGGTGGCGGGCGCCTCGACGGCCTCGCTCGGCAACCTGATCCCGATCACCGTGGTCGGCAATGTCGGCACCGTCGAAGCGGCCTGGACGGCCGCCTTCGCGCTGCTCGGCGTGCCGGTCGACATCGCGGCCGCAACCGGGCTGGCGTGTCACCTCTGGTCGCTGGTCCTGGTCGGTCTCTACGGCGCTTCGGCTTGGCTTGCGCTATCGCGAACGCGGCTCGTCTGACGGGCGCCCCTCGAGCCGTTTCGCCTCCTCCCAGAGCGCATCCTGCTCGGTCAGGCCGAGCTGACGCAGACTGGCGCCGCGGGCGGCGGCCAGGGCTTCCATGCACTCGAAACGGCGCCGAAACGACGTGTTGGAACGCTGCAGCGCGGTCTCCGGCTCGACTCCGAGGTGGCGTGCGAGGTTGGCCATGACGAAGAGGACGTCGCCCATCTCGGCGCGGGTCTGGTCCGACGGGCCGCCGTCATTGAGCTCGTCCTCGAGCTCGGCCATTTCCTCCCGCATCGTGGTCATGACGTCGGCCGGCCGGCGCCAGTCGAAACCGACAGCGGCCGCCTTTTCGGTCATCCTGAACGCCTTGAGCAGTGCGGGCAGCGCTGCCGGCACGCCGTCAAGCACCGACCTCGCGGGCCCGCCGGAGCGCTCGTCGCGCTTGATGTCCTCCCAGTTGCGCACCACCTCGGCGGCATCCGCCACCTCGCGGTCGGAAAAGACGTGGGGGTGGCGACGGACCATCTTGTCGGCGATCCCGCGGCACACGTCGTCGAGGTCGAACCAGCCGTTTTCCCGGCCGATGCGGGCCATGAACACGATCTGCAGCAGCAGGTCGCCGAGCTCCTCGCAGAGGGAATCCGGATCGCCGGCGGCCACCGCCTCGGCGACCTCGTATGCCTCTTCGAGCAGGTAGGGCGCGAGGCTCTCGAGGGTCTGCTCGCGATCCCACGGGCAGCCGCCCGGGTCGCGCAGGCGATCCATGATGTTACGCAATCGATCCAGAGCCTCGGACATGCCGGGCATTGTACCCGTGTCGGTGTCCGCGTTCATGTCCGAAACCGAAACCGAATCCGATTCAGACTCCGGCTCCGACTCCGAGTCCGACTCCGATCCCGAGTCCGATTCTGACGTCAACCCTGACTGTTCACGGACACGAGCCCTGGAACGACACGGCGTCCGCCGGGAAGCAGACCGAGCTGCCGCCGGTCGGGTTCTCGTACCGGTGGGTCGTGCTGGTCCAGGTGTCGGTGACGTCGATGTAGAACTTCCGGGTCGAGGCGCAGGCGACCTCGACGATGTAGGCATTTCGCGGGCTCGAGCAGCCGTTCCGAATCGACACGAAGCCCTCCTGAACCGGTGGCAAGGCGATGTTGAAGTAGAACGCCGCCGCGGTCTCGGACGGCACGCCGTTGGGGCACAAGTTCTGCAGGAAGAAGTCCGTCGGCACGCCGCCCAGGAACGCGCCGCCCGTGATCGTGAAACGTCCGTTCTGAAGGGAGAGCTGACTGACCCCGGACTGGCATGTGGAGCCGCCGCCGGAGGTCACGGTCAGGGGCGCGGTGGTGACGTTGTTGCTCTCGTTGCTTTCACCGATGGCACCGCCGGAGTCGATGATGATGCCGAGATAGTACGAACCGTCGGAGGTGCCGGCGGGTATGGTCAGCTGGCGACCCGGCGAGGACTCGCCGAAGCTGTCACCCGGGTTCGAGGCCGAGCTCTCGGTCATCTGGCCCAGGAAGACGTCGCCGGTGGTGATGTTGGCGTCGTTGGAGAGGTAGAAGCCGACGTTGAACGGGCCTGCCACAGAGCCGGTGCCGGCGACGTGTCCGGCCCAGTCGACCTCGACGGTGTCGCCGGCCTGCACCGTTGCGGGGTCGACCGACGCGCTGTCGGCGACGAGATCGACGGTCGTGCCGCCGGCGTAGTCGATCCGAACCGACCAGTAGTCGAGATACCCCGTGTCCGCGGCGTAGCAGTCGCGCGCGGCGAGCACCCACGTCGCGTTGACCTCCTGTCCGACTCCCGGCAGGGGTTGGCCATAAAGGTCGGAGGTGAAGACCTGGTCGAGGTTGACGCCGGATCCGTTCTTCCAGAGGTACAGCGCCACAGAGTAAAAGCCCCTGGAGAAGACGATCTGCAGGTCGGCCATCACCGGGTGGTCGACGATGAGCCGCGCCTCCACCGCGGTCGCGATGGCGCCAGGCGGGGCCGACGAGATGTTGATGGTCGTCGTCATGGGCCAGACGGTGCTGGAGCCGCTGCAGTCGGAGGGCCCGTCGGGGATGTTGCGGTTGGTCGGGTCCTCTGCGAAAGCCTGCGCCTTGATCGAAGCTGCTCCGAGGTGGTCGATCGTCACCGTTCCACGCCCGTCGCCGAAGGATTCGTGGAGCAGCCGGAAGTTGCGCTGCGGCGACACCGAGACTCGGCCCTCGGCGGCTTCGAGCGCCACCGACGACTGGAGGATCGCCTCGCCTTCAACGCGCTCGGCATAGACCACCGCCGGTCGGGGCCCGGAATCCAGGGGCACGGTCACGACGAAGGCCGTGAGCTGCTCCTGCTTGACCGGAAACGAACCCGAGGTCCAGACGTGTCCAGTCCGGTTCGGCTCGCCCACGGACGTCGCCGGGACAACATCGGCGGCACCCTCGACCCTGATGCGGGCCTCCTCGGCGCCGCGCGTCCACTCTACGGTGCATGCGATCCGTGCCGGATCGACGGAATCGACCTCGGCCGAGATCCGGATGCCCGTGGTCGCGGCAGGATCGATCACCGCGGTCTGTTCCGTCGCTGCTGCGAACGTGGTGACGAGTGCGATCAGACTGTAAGCGATGAGGACATGGCGTGTGGTTCGCATGATGGGCCCCTTTGTTCGTGTGTCGACTTCGTCCGAGCCTATCCATTCCGACCGGAAAGAACAAGGCGCAGCGGCGTGCGGTTGACCGCGAACCCGGGACGGACTAGCGTCACCCCATGCCGAAACCGGCCGACGCTTCGTTGACGATCGTGGTCGCGGCGGTGATCAGGGATGTCGCGGGGAGCATCCTGCTCACGCGGCGGCCGGCGGACCGGCACATGGGTGGGCTGTGGGAGTTTCCCGGGGGGAAACTGGAGGCCGGCGAGACGCCGACCGAGGCGCTGGTTCGCGAGCTGCACGAGGAGCTCGCCTTGGATGCGGTCGTCGGTCGTCCCGTGACCTTCGCGGAGCACATGGAGCCCGGGCTCCACGCGCTGCTCCTGTTCTTCGAAGCGTCGGTAACGGGCGGCGAACCGAGACCCATGGAGGGTCAGGAGATCGCGTGGGTCGAGCCGGAGCGGCTCGCCGAGTACCCGACGCCCCCAGCCGACGCCGAGCTGGTCGCCGGGTTGGCGGCGGGGGTTGACCGGTCACGGGTCGGCGACCTAGGTTGAGGGTATGGACACCACGACCCGCCCGCCTGCCGTCGCCGGCGCCTTCTACCCGGGATCGGGCGAGGCGCTCGAGCGCGCCCTCGTCGCTCTGGTCCCGGACGAGGTCGGCCATCACGATCTGCTCGCCTGCATCGCCCCACACGCCGGCTACATGTACTCCGGCAGCGTCGCGGGGCAGCTGTACGGGCATTTGAACGTTCCGCGACGGGTCATCGTGCTCGGTCCCAACCACAGCGGCGATGGCGATCCGGTGGCGGTGACGCCGCACTCGAGCTGGAGCACCCCGACCGGGCCTCAACCAGTGGACTCGGATCTCGCCGAGCGGTTGCTCGGGGCCTATCCGGGCGCCCGCTCGGACGATCGCGCGCACGTTCGAGAGCACTCCATCGAGGTCCAGCTGCCGTTTCTCCGCCGCCGTCGCCCCGACGTGACGGTGCTGCCGATCTGCCTCGCCCATCTCGCCCTCGACGATTGCCTCGAGCTCGGTCGGGCTCTGGCCGCTGTCATCGCCGAGCTCGACGAACCCATCGGCATCGTCGCCTCGTCGGACATGTCCCACCACCAGAGCGACGAAACCGCTCGCCGCCTCGATCACATGGCCATCGAGGCCGCTCTGGCGCGTGATCCCGAGGCGCTGTACGACACCGTCCACCGGAACCGGATCACCATGTGCGGCGTCATTCCGGCAACGGTGGCGCTGACCGCGGCCAACGCTCTCGGCGCCGTCGACGCCCACCTTGTGGCCTACGCCACATCCGGCGACGTCAACCGGAACTACAGCTCGGTGGTCGGCTACGCCGGGGTGTGCGTGCACGGGTAGGGGCGGCAGGGGCCGCCGGGACGCGTCGGGTTTCTCCGACATGAGGTCCCTGCCGCCGCCCCTGCCTCTGATCGTTGTCTCCGCGTGGATTCATGGATAATGGACATCCGTCGGGCGCGGAGGCGGGGGACGGGGTGGTATGGCGACCTGGGTCATCGGCGACATCCACGGCTGTTGGCAGACTCTCGAGGAGCTGCTCGGGGCGATCGACTGGTGGCAGTCCGGAGACGAGCTCTGGCTGGTCGGTGATCTGGTCAATCGCGGGCCGGCGTCGCTCGACGTGCTGCGTTGGGCGGCCGCCAGCGGCCGGCGGCTGAGCGCCGTGCTCGGCAACCACGACCTCCACCTGCTGGCGCGAGCCTGCGGCGTGGCGAAGGCCAAGAAGAGCGACACTCTGGATGAGGTGCTCGAAGCTCCCGACCGCGACGAGCTGCTGTCCTGGCTGCGCGGGCTGCCCCTCATGCACAAGTTCGGGCCCTACGTGCTGGTTCACGCGGGTCTCGCGCCGGAGTGGAACATCGAGCTCGCCCAGGGCTATGCCGAGGCCATTCATGCCGACTGCGACGCCGGCAATGCGACCTCGATGTTGGCGGCGATCCACGAGGGACGTTCGCAGCCGTGGCACGTCGACCTGCCCCGCGACCAGCAGATGTCCGCCGCGGCCGTGGCCATGACAAGGATCAGGATGGTCGGTCCCGAAGACCGCGCCGTGTTCGACTACAACGGTCCGCCGGACGCCGCGCCGGAGGGGCTCCGGCCGTGGTTCGACACCGCGGCGGTGATCCGCCAGGGCTACACCGTGCTCTTCGGCCACTGGGCCATGCTCGGTTTCTACCGCGCCCGCGACGTCGTCTGTCTCGACTCGGGGTGCGTCTACGGAGGTCGCCTGACCGCGCTCCGCCTCGACGACGGAATGGTGGTTCAGCAACCGGTTGTGGACCATGTCGCGAGGGTCGAATGAGCCCCGAGCTCATCATCATGCGCCACGCCAAATCGGACTGGGGCGCCGACGCACCGACCGACCGCGAGCGCCCGCTGGCACAGCGCGGCGTCAAGGCCGCGAAGAGGATGGGACGTCTGCTCGCCATGGTCGGCTCGGCGCCCGATCTGGTGCTGAGCTCGCCCGCCGTGCGCGCTCGAACGACCGTCGAGCTCGCAGCCGAAGCTGGCGGCTGGGCGGCGCCGGTCGAAATCGTCGACTCGTTCCACGGCGGCGGTTGGAACGACGTGGTCACCGGTGTGCTGGCGGCGGCCGGCGACGTCCGGAGGATTTTGGTCGCGGGCCACGAGCCGACCTGGTCCGACCTGGTGTCGGTGCTCATCGGCGGCGGCGGTGTTGCCATGCCGACCGGCGCCGCGGCGTGCGTCGCCATCAGCGGTGACGGATGGTCGCGGCTCGGTCCGGGAACCGGCGAGCTGCGGTGGTTGGTGACGCCCGGGATGCTCAAGCCGCTGCTGTAAAATGGCCCCGCCATGGCCGAACCCAGCGAGCAGCCCATTGAAACCACGGCCCGCGGCGGCGCAGCCCCTCGGCCGACGCCGATTGGGCTCGATGTCGAGTTTCCGTTCCGGGTCGCGTGCGTCGACATGGGGTCCAACGCCATCCGGTTCCTCGCCGCCGAGTTCCGCACCGAAGCCGAGTACGAGGCCCTGTCGAGCGAACGGGCGCCGGTTCGGCTCGGCCACGGCGTCTACGTGTCTGGGCGACTCGACGCGGCGGCCATGGACGGCGCGGTCGCTGCACTCAAGCGGTTCCGCGAACAGATGGACGCTCACGGCATCGAGCACTACCGGGCGGTCGCGACCAGCGCGGTCCGGGAGAGCTCCAACCGAGACCAGTTTTGCAGCCGCGTTCATGACGAAACCGGCCTGAGGCTCGAGGTCATCGGCGGCTCCGAAGAGGCGCGTCTGGTCCACCAGGCCGTGGCGCGACGGATTCCCCTCGGCAACCGTGCCTGGCTGCTCGTCGACCTCGGCGGCGGCAGCGTCGAGGTATCGCTGGTCGACCAGAACGGGACCTTCTGGTCGGAGTCCCATACCATGGGCTCGGTCCGGCTGCTCGAGGAGCTCACCGAGTCGGGCGCGGATCCCGGTCGGTTTCGCCGCCTGCTGTCCGAGTACATCTCGGTGCTCAAGGTGCCGGCCGTGCGCTCGGGTAGTGGCGTCGCGGGCTACGTTGCCACCGGCGGCAACATCGAGACCCTGGCCAAGCTCGGCGGGATCGCGGACGAGATGAGCGTCAGTCACCTGCCTGTGGCCACCCTGCGCACCATCATCGAGCGACTTGCCGGCCTTTCCTACCGCGAGCGGGTCGAGCAGCTCGGCCTTCGGGAGGACCGCGCCGACGTCATTCTGCCCGCCGCCATGGTCTACGAGCGGCTGGCCGAGGTTTCGGGCGCCGACGAGATTCTGGTTCCCCACGTCGGCATCAAGGAGGGGATACTCTACGATCTGGTCAGCCAGCTCGTTCGCCAGCGTGACCACGAGGACCGCCAGGAGCGCGAGGTCATCGCCAGCGCCCTGTCCGTCGGCCGCAAGTACCAGTTCGACGGCGACCACGCCATGCTGGTGGCCAAGCTCGCGCTGCGGCTGTTCGATCAGCTCCGGTCGCTGCACGGGCTCGGCCAGGCCGACCGGCGGATTCTGCACGCGGCGGCGCTGCTCCACGACATCGGTCAGTTCGTCAGCTTCAAGGGCCACCACAAGCACTCGCTGTACCTGATCTCGCACACCGAGCTGCCCAACTTCAGCCAGCGGGAGATGGAGCTGGTCGCCAACGTCGCCCGCTACCACCGCAAGGCGCACCCCGCCGACCACCACGTCTTCTTCACCGCCCTCGACGAGGCCGAGCAGGTCCGGGTCGTGCGGCTCGCGGCGCTGCTCCGAGTGGCCGACGCGCTCGACCGCGAGCACGCCCAACGGGTCACCGACCTCACCGCCCACGTCGCCGACGGCGAGGTCATCCTGTGGCTCGACGGCACGGCGGGGTTGCTGCTCGAGGGCTGGACTCTCAAGAAGAAGGCCAACCTCTTCGCCAAGGTCTACGGCCGCAAGATCGCGCTGCGCTTCCTCGGTGAGGAGAATGCCGCCGGGGCTCAGTGACCGGGCGCGAGCGCCGTCCGTGATGCGGGTCCGATCGGTTGGACGCCGCCGACCACGATGACGAGTGGGGGAGTGCCGGTGCGCGACGAGCGCACCCTGTTCGAGTTCCGTGTCTTCGAGGGTCCTCGGCCGAAGAAGCCATGAGGGATCTACTGCGGCCGACGATCCATCGGCGCCTCGCCGACCTCGTGACGAGACCTCATGAATCGCCCTTCCAGCTGCGGAAGAAGAGCGCCTGCTTGTGGACCGGCTCGGCCCGGGCCTCGAGTTCGGCGAGCTGGCTCCCGCTCATGGGGTTGAAGGCGCGGGCGAGGGTCACGTTCTCTTCGAGCTGGGCGATGTCGTCGCAGCCCACGATCACCGTGCTCACCGGCAGCGACAGCACGTAGCGCATGGCCTCCCGCATGTCGAGGGGTCCGGGGACGGTACCGGCGTAGCGCGAGCCCGAATCCTCGGGCGCCGTCCACGACTTCAGGATGAGGCCGCGAGCCGGGATCTTCATGCCGATGATGCCCATCTCCTTCTCGACCGCCAGGGGCAGGAGCTTCGCCTTGAAGCTCAGGTGGTGGGGGTCGGCGGCGTTGAGAGCGAGCAGGATGCAGTCGAAGTCGAAGCGCTTGATGGCGGCGATCAGGACGTCGGGGTCGGCGTGGCCGGAGATCCCCAGGTGGCGGACGAGGCCCTGATCGCGGGCCTCGACGAAGGCCTCGATGGCGCCGCCCTCGGCGAAGGACGCCTCGACCTGATCCATGCGCGACAGGGCGTGCATCTGCCAGAGGTCGACGTGGTCGGTCTTGAGCAGCTCGAGGGAGCGCTCGAGAAGCCTGAGGGAGCCGTCGCGAGTCCGGTCGTGGCTCTTGGTGGCCAGGTAGACCTCGGAGCGGCGCCGCTTCATGACCTCGCCGAAGTACTGCTCGGACCAACGGTGCTCGACGCCGCCGTAGCGGGCCGAGGTGTCGACGTAGTTGACCCCGAGATCGAGGGCACGCTCGATCAGAGGCACCGCGACGTCGAAGTTGTCGGGCTGTTCGATGGCCGACTGGCCGCCGAGCGAGAAGATCCCGACCTGGTATCCGGTGGCGCCCAGGTTACGGGTCGGCATGGCCTTGGGGGTGACCGGGTTGTGGGGCAGCGCCGGCAGGGTCTTCGGTTCGCCGCCGAGCACGCTGTTGGCTGCGAACCCCGCGGCGGCCGCGGTGCCGAGCTTGAGCACGTCGCGGCGGTCGATGCGGGCGTCGGTTTTCTTCGTGTCGGTCATGGCGCCTCCTGCGGACGATGATAACGGATCCCCGACACCGGCCTTCCGGCGAGTGCGGCCCAGCGTCGCCCGGGCAGCGCGGTCGTGGGGAGAGGACCGGAGACGCGAATCTGGGCTGCCGAGGGCACCGGCCTTCTGCTCCGCCCTCGCCTGCCGGCGAGCGCCGGCGGCCTTCCTGCTCGCCGGAGCGCTCGACGTAGGGTGGGCCTTGGCCC
>CAZXMW010000057.1:0-20639 GCA_964641415.1 uncultured Thermoanaerobaculia bacterium
CCGTTTATGGCTGAATTATACCATGACCTTAAGCAACCGGAGACGCAGGTCTCAGTTTTTAATTCTCATGATGAGTGATGAACTGTGAATAGAGGCAGCCGTGACTTGTAGCGCAGGCGTCCCTGCCTGCGACGGTGCGATGTTGTCGAGCGTCAGTGTCGTTCGGGAAAAGGACCGGCACCCATCGCCCGCGGGGACGCGGGCGCTACAAAGGGTCGTTGTGCCTTGTAACGCCGGCGCCGCCGCCGGCGATGGTGCGATGACATTCAGAATTGAGAATTGAGAATTCGACGTCAGGTCGGCGACTCGACCTGACGTCGTTAGCCTACGTTCCGCCGACCGCCGAGCTCCACGCCGTCGTGTTCCCAGACTCGAAGCCGTCTAAGAAGATCACCTCGCCGGGATCGGCGACCGTGGTCTCGGCGGTCGCCGTGTTGTCAACGGAGTTGGGATCCCAGACACCGGTGGGTGGAGCCACCGTTGCGGTGTTCTCCAGCATGCTCAGCGCCGTGGCCGAGACCGTGCCGGTAGCGGTGTAGGTCACCACTCCGCCGGCAAGGAAGTCGACCGTGTCCGTGATATTGCCGGAGCCGCTCGCTGCGCAAATGGCGTTTGTTCCGACGCACGACCAGGTCACGTTCTCGAGATCGGCCGGGAACACATCCGAGACCGAAGAGCCGACTGCCGTCACCGGGCTCGAGGCGGTGATGGTGTAGCTGTAACTGGTGCCGCGAACCGCAACAACCCCGGAGCCGCTCTTGCTGATCGACAGGTCGGCCTGCGGGGCGGAGGTTACGTCGGTGGTCTCGATGTCCTCGTTGTCGGCAGGAACCCTGTCTAACTCGGTCGCGCTGACTACGGCTGCATTGGTGATCATCCCGGCGAGCGGCGGCGCGATCACCTCGATGGTGATCGGCGGTGCGGCGCCGACCGGGAGGCTCGAACGACTGCACGTGACCACGCCGGCAGTGTGGTCGCAGCTCCACCCTGTGCCGGTCGCATTCGAGTAGGTCGTTCCGGTCGGCAATGTGTCGACGACCGACACCCCGGACGCCTCGTCCGGCCCCGAGTTGGTGACGTCGAGGGCGTACGTCAGCGGCTCAAGCCCGGTGACCGGGTCCGGGTCATCGTCGACGCTCAGCGAGAGATCAGCATTCGTGTCATAGACCCGGATGTCGGCCTCGTCGGCCTGCCCGTCGAGCCGCCGCCACGGACCATGGGGTGGGTGCGGCGGTGGCGTCACTCCCGGCGCATCCGCAAGGCCCCCGTAAAGGACACGCGCCCGCCATCGGTAGAGCGTGCCGAAGGTGAGCCCCGACACCGTCTCGGTGAGCTCGACGGCGCCGGTGGGCGCGTCCACCCAGCCGGTGGAGATTTGTGTGACGCATCCGGGGTCGCCGAAGGCGAGCGCGGGCGGACAGGCCTCGACCTCGAGCCTGAGGTGACCGCGCCCCGCCGGATGGGTGGCGGTCATTCGAACTTGGAACTCGTCTTCTGCCGTGCTGGTTCCCCAGGGCTGAACTGGGTCGTTCTGACTGCTACCGCGCAGCTGCCGGGTCAGCACGTGACGGCCTTGGTCGCCGCCACCGAGGAAGACAAACGCGCCACCGGCTGCCCCGCCCCCGTGATCTGGATCTCCCACGATGAGGTCGGCGAAGCCGTCGCCGTCGACGTCACCGGCGCCTGACACGCTGAAACCCATCGACAAGCCATCGATTCGCCGCTCAGCGGACGTAGGCCCGCTGCCGAGAATTCCACTGGGGCCTCCGTGAAACACGAGGGTCGTGTTCGCCGAGCTGTTCATTGGGTAGTGTGCGCCAACGACCACATCACCGAAACCGTCACCGTTGACGTCCCCTAGGCTGGCCACGCTATATCCGAGGCCGTCGCAACTTGCGTCGCACATAACATTGGCGATCGTCGGGCCGGAGACGACTCCGGTCGCGGAACCCCTGTGCACTGTGAACTTACCAGATGGGAAGGGACCGTTGGGCATCCCAGGTGATCCAATGATCACGTCGGAGTAGCCGTCGGCATTGACATCGCCGGCGCTCGACACGCTGTATCCGGACCATCCGAAAAAGATGCTCCCGCACAACTGAGCGTCTGCGTCGATCGGACCCGATCCCGAGATACCTGTCGGAGATCCGTGATAAACGAATGCACATCCGCCTTCAAAGACGGTTGTTTCGTACCTACTCGACCCAAAGATCACATCCGCATAGCCGTCACCGTTGACGTCGCCGGCTCCTGAAACCGAACAGCCGAACTGCGCGACGGCCTGGTTGGATTCGATCTGCGCATGGGCAGTCCCGGGGCTGGTGCCGACAATGCCGTTCTCGCTTCCGAGGAACACGAACGCTGCCCCTTCGCCCGTTTCGCCGGATTCGAAGGTGGGAGCCCCAACGACGACATCGCTGAATCCGTCGCCGTTGACATCGCCGGCCCCGGAGGCGCTGAAGCCGAGTTGGCTGTTAACCTGATCGGATTCAATCAACGCGTCAGAGTTGGAGGGATCGCTGCCCGTGATTCCCATGGCGCTGCCGTGGAAAACAAACGCCGCGCCCTCGTCGGATTCGCCGTTGTCGAAGGATGGCGTGCCAATGATGATGTCTGCGAATCCGTCACCATTGACATCACCGGCCGGATTCACGCTGGTTCCGAGACCTGCGCCATCCTGATTCGACTCTATTGTTGCGTGGGCGGTGCCCGGGTCCGTGCCAATGACTCCGTCCTCGCCGCCGAGGAACACGAACGCGGCACCCTCGTTCATCTCCCCCAAATCATAGTATGGGGATCCGACGATCAGATCGGCATATCCATCACCGTTGACGTCGCCGGCGCCGGAAACGCTGTATCCCAGCTTGGTACCCATTTGGTCGGACTCGATCGCCGCGTCAGCTGTAGCTGCATCGGATCCCATGATGCCCAGACCCCCACCGTGGTAGACGAACGCGACGCCCTCGTTTGTCTGGCCGTTGTCGAAGGCCGGTGCGCCGACGATGACGTCGGCGTAGCCGTCGCCGTTGACATCTCCGGCGCCGGCAGCGTTGAGGTTGCCCCCGGCACCGCTCTGGTTGGTTTCGAGCTGAGCGAGAGCGTCGCCCGGGGAGTCGGCCTGGACGCCGGTTGCACTGCCAAGGAAGACGAACGCGGCACCCTCGTCGGTCTCGCCGTCGTCGAAACCTGGTGCAGCGGCCGCGACGTCAGCGTAGCCGTCGCCGTTGACGTCGCCGAGGCCGGCGACGCTTTGTCCGAGGGAGGCGTTGACCTGATCGGCCGTGATCTTGGTGGCGAAGGCGGCGATCAAACCTCTCGGCCCACCGTGAAACACAAACGCGCCACCTTCTTCCGAGTCCGAGTCCTCGTAGTCCTTGGCGCCGACGATGACGTCGGCGTAGCCGTCGCCGTTGACGTCGCCGGCGCCGGCTACGCTCCAACCGAAGAAGGCGTCGTCCTGATCGACCTGCAGCCGAACCTGGAAGGTGGAGGAGATCCCGGACGGGCTGCCGAGGTGGACAAACGCCGCGCCGTCGTCGTTCGCGCCCGCGTCGTACTCGGGGGCGCCGACGATGACGTCGGCGTAGCCGTCGCGGTTGACGTCGCCGGCGCCCGCGACCGTCTGGCCGACGGCGCCCCCCGGCTGGTCGCCGTCGATCCGGGTGTCGGCGTCGCCGGGGCTGGTGCCGGTGATTCCCGATGATCCGCCGTGAAAGACGAACGCGGTGCCACCGGTTCCGAGTGATGCCGTTCCGACGACGACGTCGGCGTAGCCGTCGCCGTTGACGTCACCGGCGCCGGCCACGCTTTGACCGAGAAACCCGCTGGCCTGGTTGCTCTCGATCTGGGCGTGCGCGGTCCCCGGGTCCGTACCGGAGACACCAGAAGCAGAGCCGAGGAAGACAAATGCTGCACCCTCCCTGTCCTGCCCCGAGTTGTAGTATTTGGCGCCGACGATGACATCCGAATAGCCGTCGCCGTTGACGTCGCCCGCACCCGCGACGCTGCAACCAAAGTCCGCTTCGGCTTGGTCGGACTCGAGACGAACGTCATAGGAGGTGTCGATCCCCGCGACATCACCGAGAAAGACGAAGGCGGCGCCCTCGTCGGTCTCGCCCGAGTCGTAGGCGCTGGCACCCACGATGACGTCGGAGAAACCGTCGCCGTTGACGTCGCCGGCGCCCGCAACCGCCACGCCCAACGCAGCGTTGGCCTGGTCGAGCTCGATGGTCGAGTCGGCGAGGCCGTCGAGGAGCGTCTTGACGGTCACCGGATACACCGCCGATGCGTCGTCGATGACGACGTGGAGCGCCCCCGACGACGATTCGAATCGTGCGGGCAGCGGTGCGCCGGTGGCGTCCACCGCCTCGAGCCGGCCGAGGTGGAGCCGCCGGTCGGCGTCTGTGGATCGGATCGCCACCCGATCCCGGTTGACGGTCACGCCCGCTGCGGACAGACCGAGCTCGATGGTGAGACCGCCGTCGCCCTCAGGCGGGTCGAGGATCTCCCAGGCGAGCTGCACGCCGTGTTCGGTGTTGAGCGTGGTTTCCACAAGTCCGTCACGGGTCCAGCCGAGGGTGTTCTTGTCGGTGAACCCTTGGCCATGTCCGGCGTCGATCAGCTGATCGTCCCGCCCGACAGCGAGAAGCCGGAGCCGGAGGAGGGTCGGTACGCCCTCGGCCGTCCGGTCGAGCACCTCGAGCCCGTGCTCGTCGAGGTAGAGCCGCAGCCCGTGGGCGCGGTTCGGCGCCTGAAAGACCTCGCCGGGCTCGGAGCGATAGCTCGCGGGCGCGAACCGGAAGTGATACTCGCTGTGGCGGAGCCCGTCCTCCACGCCGCTGATCCATTCGCCGGACTGGGCGTTTGCCGACTCGGAAACGGCGGGTCGATCATTCGCGGCCGATGGCGTCGGGGTGAGCATGAGTCCTGCGACCGCGACAGCGACGAGCGTCCGATTCACGGCGGAGCGAGCGTGCATCATCTCGGGCCTCCCCGGCAGCTTCATGTGAACTGAGTGCTTCGAGTATAAATGGGCTCTGATTCGGCGTCAAACCGTTGAAAATGAGACACTTTATCGACTCCGTACAGTCCATCGAGTTGCCAATCGCTCGCGAGGACGCGGGCGCTCCAACAGGTCGCGGTGACTTGAAGCGCAGGCGTCCTTCGGCCGGGCGAAGCGACAGCGAAGCCTGCTCGCCTGCGACGGTGCGACGTCATTCAAAATTGAGAATTCAAAATTCAGAATTCGGCATCAGGTCGCATCGTCGACCTGAAGGCGCTCGAGGTCGCCGCGGAATCTGAAGGCGATCCGCACGAGCAGGAAAAACGCGACGGCGGTGAGGCCGGCGACGAGTCCCCACCACAGCCCCTGCGGACCGTAGCCGAGGGTGAAGCCGAGCACCATGCTGGTCGGAAAGCCGATGAGCCAGAAGCCGATGATGTTGACGACCAGGGGTGCGCGGGTGTCGCCGGCGCCGCGGAGTACGCCCGCCGACACCACCTGGAGCCCGTCGACCACCTGGAAGAAGCCGGCGATGGGAATCAGGGTCGCCGCGAGCGCCACGACATCCCCGGCCGAGGTGTAGGCCCGGGCGAGCAGCCCGGGCGCCGCGATGAAGAGGATGCCGGTCAGGGTCATGAACCCCGCACCGAGCAAAAGCCCCGATGACGCCGCTCGACGTGCCCGGGTGCTCGAACCGGCGCCGATGGCATTGCCGACCCGAACCGCTGTGGCCTGCGCGACGCCGAGCGGGACCATGAAGGTCAGCGACGCGAGGTTGATCGCGACCTGGTGGGCCGCCATGGTCAGGGTCCCCATGCCGCCCATCAGGAGCGCGATCACGGTGAAGGCGACGAGCTCGAGCTGGAGGTGGAAGCCGATGGGCAGGCCGAGGGTGAAGGCCCGAACCAGCGGCCGTCGGCGAAAGGACTCCCGGTCAAAGCGGAACAGCGGCCCGAGATCGTCGCGGTCGATGACGAGAATGACCGCGAACAGGAGTGTTCGGGCGATCGTCGATGCCCACGCCGAGCCGATCGGCCCGAGCTGGGGGACCGGTCCGGCGCCGAAGACCAGCACCCAATCAGCGACCAGGTTGAAGAGATTGACGAGGACCACGGTCATGACGACGGGCCTGAGCTTTTCCATGGCCTGGAGCGCGAGCCGCAGCACCACCCAGCCGTAGAACGGGAGCAGACCCGGAATCGAGATCCGGGCATACGCCGCCGCGGTGGGAACGATCTCGGGAGGTTGGCCGAGAAGCCCGAGGATGGTCTCCATTGGGAGCAGGAAGAGTGTCGTCGGGATCATCAGCCCGATTGCGAGCACGAGCCCACGCTGAAAGGCACGGCGAAAGGCGTCGGTGTCGCGCGCGCCGAGGGCCTGGTTGAGCAGCGGGTCGATGCCGAGGATGAGGCCGACTCCGAAGGACGAGATCGTGATCACCGCGACGTGGCCGAGGGCGACCGCCGCCAGAGCCTCGGAGGAAAGCCGTCCGACAACCATGGTGTCGACCACGCCGAACAGCATCATCCCGACCTGGACGACCACCACCGGGATCGCGAGGCGCGCCATGGCGGCGAGATCGGCGCGGCGGGGCAGGGCGAACGGCAGGGTCACGGTGTCTCCGGGCCGCGGAGCATAACATTCGCGATCGAGTCCTCTTACTCAAACCTAAGCTGAGCGATTCTCACTGGTGATCTGCACCAAGCTCCTGCGCCCTGGATAGTTGAGAAAATACTCGACAACCCAACGGGTATGCCTCCGTTTTTCGCAACCACCAGCGCATCAGGATCTTGGCACATCTCATCCAGCAGAATCGCTCAGCTCAGGTCAAAGTTCATCATTGAAAATTCATCGTCATCGAAACCACCCCGGCTGCGCTCCCTGCTTCCGGGCCTCCGAGACGATTCGGGACAGCACGGCGCGTTCATCTTTGATTTGGTTGTCGATCATTGCGCGCTTGGCCTCGGCCCTCTCGATTCGGTCGAGGGTGCGCGCGTCGAGGCTGCCTCGTTCGAGCCGGTCGATCTCGGCCTCCGCCTGGGCTCTCCGGGCCTCGAGCTTGGTGATGCGGGCGCGCTGCGCGAGCACCTTCGAGCGCCAACGTTGGCGCAGCTTCGGGTCGACCACATTCGCCGGGTCGGGTCGCCAAGGCTCGGGCAGCGGAGAGCCGGCGACGCTGAGCACGGCGTCGCGGCCGAGCTGGTCGAGGTTGTCGCCGGTGATGACGATGGCGCTGTCGGGCGCGTCGGGAGCGCGCGCGAGGGCTGTCGTGCGCGCATAGTCAGCGAGGCTTCGGGGACTCGGTGTCGGGGCCGGTGTCGGGGTCGGGTCCGATGCCACGGCGGTCAGGCCCGATGAGGCGAGGGTGATCCACAACCCGACCAGGGTGGTGAAATGGGCCGGTGTCTTCATGCTGGGACTCCTCCCAGCGTGGATGGGATGTTCGTATCGTACGCCGACCCTCAAGCCGGCGCAAGCGGGAAAAGCTCCTACCCGCGCCCGTGCGGTGCGGCGAAGTCGATCACCGGTCCCGCCGGGACGATGCCGGCCGGGTTGATCATGTCGTGGCGAAGCCGGCTTTGTCGACCCCGTCGTTGACGCGGCGGTAGACGAAAGCGTTGACGCCGTCGATTGACTCGACCAGGTGGTCGGGGCAGTACACCGGCGCGGTCGCCCCGATGGCGCCGAACTCGCGGTCGAACATGCGGACGAGCTCCGAGAATTCGTGATTGATGATCGTTGCGGTCTTCCGATCCCACAGGATCGGCACGGTGACTCGGCCGGTAGAGTCCGGCTGGGCCGCGGTGTAGACCTGGTGCAGCCTGTCGAAGGCGTGGAACGGGACCGCTCCCGATCGGGATTTCAGGCCACGAGCCAGAGCATCCCGAAGGTGTAGACCGTGCAGAGGATGATGAGCAGCGTCCACCCGGAGACTCGGATCTCGACGCCGGACTTGCGGGCCGCGCCGTTGGCGTTCCACAGGATGGTGGCCGACAGAACGGCCGCGAACACGACCCACGCGACCCGGACCATGGACATGACGGTGACCGCCGGCCCCGGCCACCTGGCCCACCAGGTGCCGGGCTGTGACACCACGACCAGCGACTCGAGGAACGGGATGTGCCCCATCTGGTAGGCCATGAGCGGCCCCCAGCCCAATACCAGCAGGGCGCAGGCGGCGGCTGCGGCGAGGGCGGTGCTGCCCCCGTTGCGCTGAATGGCCGGCGACAGCCCGGCAGCCGCGAGCGCAGCGGCCGGCAGGGTGAGCCAGCACGTCAGGGTCAACCATGGCGGCTCGGCCGGCGCGCCGCCGCGCTGAATCAGCACCAGCACCGGCGCCAGGAAGAACACGGTCAGGGCGAAGGGCGCCAGGTAGCTCTCGGTGCTGACCAGGCGCCACGCTGAGCGCAGGCGCGGCCGGAGGTAGAGTCCCGCCGAGCCGTGGGGACAGCTCCGCAGGCAGGTCAGACAGGTCTTGCACCGGTGGGACTCGCCGATGAGCTGGGGGTGGTGCCACACCGGGCAGCCCTCGATGTCGGAGTTGCCCTTGTAGCAGTCGTGGGTGGTGCAGGTCGAAGCGCAGATCGAGCGCCGGGCGGCGATGGTGAGCGGCGCCACCGGCGCCAAAGCGACTCCGAGCCGGCCGAGCGGGCAGATGTGCCGGCACCAGACCTCGCGCTGCCAGAGCACGCAGCAGAAAATCGAGCCGCCGATCAGACCGAGAAGCAGAAAGCCCGTCGGAAACGGGTTGGAGGTCATGCCGAAGAACTCTTCGGACCACAGGATGAGCACGAACCCGGCCGCCGACAACCAGCTCCCGGCGCGCAGGATCCACGCCGGCGGCGGTCGTCCGAGGGAGAACCACCGCTGCACCGTCTTGCCGCCGCTCGACAGCGGGCAGATCGTGCACCACACCGTCCCGACGAGCAGAAAGGCGCCGAACACCACGGGCTCCCAGAGCATCCAGACGATGTTGTTGGTGTGCCCGGCGAGCGCCGTGCCGGCGGCGAAGAGACAGATCACGGTCATGGCGATGAAAACGGCGGCGACCGCGCCCCGGACCACCTCGAGACCGCGGCCGCGAACCAGCCACCGGACCAGCCAGAGGTCGGTGACCTCGAACCCGATCGGTCGCTCGCCGTCGAAGCCGGAGAAGATGTGCTCGGCGCGGATCTCGTCGCCGTCGGCGACCCGCGCCGCGAGCTCGATCAGCGAGCGCAGCTCATCGACGTTGCGCTGCCGGTACTTGAGCGAGACCAGCGCCCGCTCGGCGTCGTCGGACAGCCGGAGCCGGCCCTCGGAGTCGACCTCGGACAGGAACAGCCGTGCGAGAGGGAGGATGTCGCGGGGTCGGTCGGCGAGCCTCGGCAGCTCGATGACCACCCCGAGCTGGTCGACGAGCTCGTCGCGCAGGCACGCGTGGTCGTCGCCGCAGGCGCTGGTGTCGACCGTTGCGACCACCCGGACGTCGGGAAACGGCGGCTCGTCGACCTCGCGCTCGGCCTCGACGTGGCGCGCGAGCTCGAGCTGGGTGTCGTCGTCGAGGGCCTCGATGCCGCGCAGCACAAGGGTGCCGCCGTGGGCCAGATGGAGGGCGCCGTAGCGCTCGGCAGCGAGCCCCGAGTCTGCTGCCCGCGCGGTGCCGAAGAGCAGCCGGTTGGCGTCGCGGGTGCTCAGCTCGCGACAGTCGAGGGCGATGAGGGGTGCGTCCTCCCGGCCCGACCGGGCGTGGATCATTCGCGCGGCGAGCAGCTTGCCGGTGCCGAACTCGCCCGTGACGAGAACCGGCTCGCGCCCGGCGGCGGTGCGCTCGATGGCCGCGACCACGTTGCGCATCCGCGCCGAGTTGGCGATCATCTCGCCGGGCTCGGTGCCGCCCTGGTAGAGATCGGCGAGCGCGCGGGTCTGCTTGGCGAGCCCGAGGGTGGCGGCGGTCTGGCGGTGGATGAAGTGGGCCATCCGGCTCAGCAGTGCGCGACGCAGAGAATCGCACTCGGCGAGCGCGGTCGGCAGGTACTCGCCGGGGTAGCGCAGCACAGTGACGGGAGTGACCGTCACGACATCCGCCGAGGTCGGGGCGGAACGGAGGATGGCGAGCTCGCCGAAGGTATCGCCCGGGCCGAGCCGGATGATGCGCTCCCCCGTCGTGCCGTCCGAACGCGCGAGCACCTCCGCCTCGCCCTCGAGGAGAACCCAGAAGTCGGAGCGGGCCTGACCACTGGAGAGGATGGTCTCCCCCTCGGCGAACTCGAGCCGTTCGCCGATCCGGCCCAGGTAGGCGAGGGCCTGGTCGTCGAGCAGGGGAGGGGAGGAGAAGTTCGCGTTCACCTGCAAAGTGTAGCGCGCCGACTCCGGCGCGAGCCCACCGCGGGTTCACGCCTCAGGTCGGTTTGGTCACGACAGCGGCGTGACTCCTCCACGGTCCTTTGCTGCCCGGCTCCTTCACGACGCCCGGCCTGAACTGCCCGGTGTTCGGCTCGAGTTTCGAGTCGGGCTCGCTCGGCGAGTGGGATGCGTCATCGCCGTGAGGTGACGCCGCTCACCCGCGGCCGGGAGGATCGCCGCCATGATGGATGTCGATGAGGTGTCCTGACGTGATCAAGCTCCGCGTTGTGATCGTGCTGCTTGCCGTTCTCGTCGCCGGGGCAGGCCAATCGGCCGCGCAGGCCCCTTGCGATCCGCTGCCGCCGCCGACCGGGCCGATTATCGAAGTCTGGCCGGCGGAGGCCGACACTCTGCGTGCCATCATTGCCGGCGCTGCCACCGGAACGACGGTCTTCCTGCACGACGGTTTCTACGACATGAGCGGCGGCGACTCGCTCCACCGGCTGGTGTTCTCGACCCCGGGACTGACCCTGCGTTCGGTCAGCGGCGACCGCGAGGCGGTGGTGCTCGACGGCGGCTATGTGACCGGCGAGCTGATCGCCATCCAGGCGTCGGACACAACCATCGCCGATCTGACGGTCCGACGGGCCGACTCCCACCCGATCCACATCACAGGCACCAGCGCCGGGAGCTCGATCTCAGGCGTGGTGCTGCACCACCTCGGGGTCGTCGATCCGGGCGAGCAGGCGATCAAGGTCAACCCCCTCAACGGGGGCACCGTCGATTTCGGCACCCTCGAGTGCTCGCACCTCGAGCTCACCGACGCCGGCCGGCCGCACATCCGCAACAACTGCTACACCGGCGGGCTCGACGCCCACGCGGCGACCGGGTGGCTGGTCCGACGCAACCGGATCGAGGGCTTCTGGTGCGACGACGGCCTGTCCGAGCACGGCATCCACATGTGGCGTCGGTGCGTCGACACCGTCGTCGAGGAGAACCTGGTCCTCGACTGCGCCCGCGGCATCGGCTTCGGCCTCGGCGACGGCGTCGACGGCCACACCGGCGGCATCATCCGCAACAACTTCGTGGCCGCCGCCGACCCCGACCTGTTCGCGTCGCCCAACGGTTTCGACTCGGGCATCGGTCTGTGGGGGGCCGACGACGCGGTCGCGGTCCACAACACCGTGGCATCGACCCAGGCGCCATCCGCCTCCTCCATGGAGTGGCGCTTCATCGCGACCGAGGTCACCCTGGCCAACAACCTGGTCACCGACCGGATCTGGGACCGCGGTGGCACCGGAGTGCTTGCTGGGAACATGACCTTCGCGGCGCCGACGCTGTTCGTCGACGTCGCCGCCGGCGATCTCCACCTGGCCGATCCCGCCTCGGCACCGGTCGGTGCCGGATCGTCGCTTCCGGCCGGTCAGTGCGACCGCGACTTCGACGCCATGGTGCGCGACGCGGCGCCGGATGTCGGCGCCGACGAGGTCGGCCGGCCGATCTTCATCGACGGCTTCGAGTCGGGCGGCACGGGAGCGTGGGCAGCCACGAGTCCGTGAGTCAGTGCTCCGGCACGAGGTAGCCGAGGGCGCGCAGGCGGTCGCGCTCGTCCTGGCTCAGCAGCTCGATGTCGAGCAGCTCGGCCGACGCCGCGGCGGCGAGCTCGTCACGTGCGGTGGTGAGCAGTGAGGCGATTGCGTCCGAGCCTCGATCGGCCGCCGCGAGGTCCGTCCGCTCTCCCGGATCCGAGGTGAGGTCGAACACCTGCTCGACCCCGTCGGCGGTGACGACGGCCTTGAGCTGATCCCGGATGGCGGCGACCTTGAGCGTGCCGCCCTCCGGCGGATAGGTGGCGGCGATGAAGGGGCGGGAGGCGCGCGCCTTGATGGTCTGTCGGCGACCGGGGTCCGAGCCGAGGGCGAGCTCGAGAATCAGGTCGTGGACGTCGCTCAGCCCGAGCCGCGAAGGGCCGACGGTGCCGCCGGCGAGCCCCGGGGCGGTGATCACCATGGGCACCCGCAGACTCTCCTGGTGGACGTGCTCGACGTGGCCCCAGGCGCCGTGCTCGCCGAGCATCTCGCCGTGGTCGGAGAGGAAGATCACCACCGCATCCCGGTACAGCCCGCGATCCTCGAGAGCCGCGATCAGTCTGCCGAGACTGCGGTCGAAGCTCCGGACCCCGGCGCGGTAGAAACGCGGGATGTTCTCGTGGCGGTACTTCCGATAGCAGCGGAAGACGAGCTCGTCGTCGACTCGGGTGGGCCGAGGGTTGACGATGACCAGCTCGGCCCGGTTGGCGAGCCGCTCGAACCCGGTGCCGGACACCGGCTCGACGCCGCGCTCCCGGTCGAACGCGAGCCCGCTGGCAAGCCGCAGTCCGCGCACATGAAGCGGGCTCGGGTCGTCGGCGGGGGTTGCCGGCGCGCCGCCGTCGAGGAAGCGCAGCTCGACCACGTTCCGGCCGGGGCGCAGAGCGACGGGATAGCGCTGCTCGACGTGGGCGTTCTCGGCCCGGGCGTCGAGCAGGTGGGCTCCGTTGACCTCGACCCGGAGGCTCGGCGGGACCTCGTCGTTGATGTACGGCGTGTGGGCATCCATGTAGGCGAGAAAGAGAAAGAACGGGGTGTCGTCCGTGACCGCGGCCAGCCAACGCAGCGCTTCGTCGGTGATCACCTCGCCGTGGTTGCCGCGGCCGTCGATGCGGTCCCAGAAGTGGTCGAACCCCCGCGCGAAACCGTGACCGGCCGAGCAGAACGGGTTGCCGACCACCGCGGCGGTTCGGTAGCCGGCGTCGCGAAGCCGTTCCTGGACGAGCGGCAGATCGGTCCGAAGATCCTGCTCGTTGTTGAACAGGCCGTGCTCGAGCGGCGCCAGCCCGGTCATCAGCGTGGCGTAGGCCGGCGCCGAGATCGGCACCGGCGTCAGGACGTTGTCGAAGATTGCGCCGTCGGCCGCCAAGCGGGCGATGTTCGGGGTCAGCGACGTCTCCGGATCGACCGACACCGAGACGTGGTCCCAGCGGTGGGTGTCGGACAGCACGACCACGATGCTCCGGCTTCGGACGTCGAGCTCTGCGAGCCGGCCGACGGCATCTCGCCGTGCCTCCGGTGCGCAGCTCGAGATCGACCCGAGAGCGAGCGCCATCAAAACGCTGATCGAGGCTCGGAGCCGAAGGCAATGAGGCACGCCGTTCATGATGAGCATTGTGACATGCCGCCGGTCGTCGGTCGCGGCCGCGGCACACGACGCCGTGCCGCCGTTGCGGGACGCGGGTGGTACCATGGCACCATGGCACAGCAGAGGGTCAAGGGTTCGGTCGTCAAATCCCGGCTCGAGTTCGTCCGCAAGGAATTCGGCGAGGCGGGGCTCGACAAGGTTCTGGACAGCCTCTCCGAGGAGGACCGGAAGGTCCTCGGCCGGCTGGTGGCGGTGACCTGGGTCGAGTTCGACGTCGGCAAGCGGCTCGACGACGCCATCGTCAAGATGCTCGGCGGCGGCAGCACGCATTTCTTCGAGCGACTCGGCGAGGCCTCGGCGGAGGTCAACCTGGCGACCTTGCACAACACCTTCGTCGCGCCGGGCGATCCTCAGGCGTTCCTTGCCAAAGCGCCGCAGATCTATCGGCTGTACTACGACGTCGGCTGGCGCGAGTACCAGCCGACCGGCGAGCGCGAAGGCGTGCTGACCACTCACGAGGCCGAGACCTTCTCCAAGACCGACTGCCTGACCGTGGTCGGCTGGTACCGCAAGGCCCTCGAGCTGTGCGGCGCGAGAAACGTCCGCATTGTCGAGGAGGAGTGCCGGGCGTCGGGTGGCGACGTCTGCCGCTACCGCGTCACCTGGCAGTAGAAGCCCCAGCCCTCAGCCGAGCCGCATTGTGGGGCAGGCTTCCAGCCTGCCATCCTCCCCGCCGGTTGCGTGTTCCGCGTCACCGATTCGCGATTCAATCGGCTGGTGATTTGGCGTACACTGGTGGCGGGAGAACGACTGTGATTGCGGCCGCAGCCTCCGGCCAGAGGCGCGTCGGGCTCGACGCGCTGGTGGCGCAAATGGCGAACTCCGGGTTCGTCATGAGGTATCGGCGCGCCCCGAATCTGAGCGAGCGCGGCGGTCACGTCAGCCCGTCCATGCTCGCCATGCAGTCGCCGCGGTCCCGATACGTCCGCAGCTGGCGCCGGCATGCGCGACGCTGCTCTGACTGCGCCGCCGTCTTTCGCTACCTCGGGCTGAAGATCGACTGACCTCCGCGATTGTCCCTGCAACCTGATCCAGATCAAGGAAAAAGTCGCGATGGAGCCTCATCCTCGATTGCAGGAGGCAACCATGAGCGAACTCATCGACAACAGTCGTCACCGGATCGAGACCCTCAAGGGCATCATCAAGAAGCTGCACGACGGCGCCGAGGCCGACAGCCTGGAAGCTGAGTTCGGCGATCTCCTCGCAGAGGTCGGGCCGACCGAGATCGCGGCCATGGAAAACGCGCTGATGGCCGAAGGCATGCCGCAGCAGGAGATCCAGCGGATGTGCGACGTCCACGCCGCCGTGCTCGGCGGTGGCGCCGCCTGCGCTCCTGCCGAGGTGCCCGCCGGCCACCCGGTCCACACCTTCGGTCTCGAAAACGAGCGCATTCGGGATGTCGTGGCGGCGTACCGTGCCGCGGTCCGTCGCCGCGACGAGCAGCCCGATCTCGCGGCGTGGCGGCAGGCGCACGACGCTCTCGCCGGCGTCGAGGTCCACTACCTGCGCAAGGAGTACTTGGTCTTTCCGTACCTGGAAAAGGCCGGCATCGCCGGTCCTCCCAAGGTCATGTGGGGCGTTCACGACGAGATCAGAGAGAAGATCGCGGCGGCGGCCGAGGTGCTCGAGAGCGCCGGCGAGCTGGCCGGAGACGAGCTCGGGCTGGTTGTGGGGACCGTCGTCGACCCCATGCTCGAGCAGGTCGAGGGCATGACCTCGAAGGAGGATCGGATCCTCTGGCCCATGTGTCTGGAGCACTTGACGACCCGGGATTGGGAGGAGGTCCGCAGCCAGTGGGACGAGTTCGGCGAGGGGTTGGTCGAGCCCGCCGGAGTGTGGCTCCCGGTGCTGCCGCAGCTGCCCGAAAAGCCGGTCGAGCTGCCGTCGGACGACGCCATCACCCTGCCGTCCGGCCACCTCAGCCTGCGCCAGCTGACGGCCCTGCTCAACACGCTGCCCTTCGACGTCACCTTCGTCGACGCTGACGACCGGGTCGGCTTCTTCACCGAGGGCGCCGACCGGGTCTTCGACCGCACCCGGGCCATCATCGGCCGCAAGGTCGAGGACTGCCACCCGCCCAAGAGCGTTCACATCGTCGAGCAGGTGGTCGCGGACCTGAGATCCGGCACCCGAGATGTCGCCGAGTTCTGGATTCAGATGGGCCCGCGCTTCGTCCACATCCGCTACTTTCCGGTGCGCGACCAGTCGGGCGAATTTCTCGGCACCCTCGAGGTCACCCAGGACATCGCACCGCTGCGGGCGCTCGAAGGGGAGCGGCGGCTGCTCGCCGAGCTTCCCGGTGACGGAGTCGAGGCATGAGCGCCGTGGTCATCACGCCCGAGACCAAGGTCGGAGCGCTGCTCGACGCCGACCCCGAGCTCGAGGCGACCCTCATCCAGATCGCGCCGGCGTTCAAGGCGCTGAGAAACCCTGTGCTTCGCCGGACCGTGGCCAAGGTGGCGAGCCTCGAGCAGGCGGCGCGGGTCGCCGAGATGCCGGTCAACGAGCTGGTCCGCGCGCTCCGGGGGGCTCTGGGGCAGGACATCGCGGACCTCGACGGTGACGGTGCGTCGGCAGACGTCGGCGGCGCGGCGCCCGGCTGGATCGCCGGCGGCGCCCGCCGCGAGCTCGACGCCGACGCGCTGCTCGCCGAGGGAGCGACTCCGGTGGCCCGGCTCGGCGAGGCGCTTCACGACATCGCCGCCGGCGACGTTGTGCTCGTCCGGTCGAGCTTCCAGGTTGCCCCGCTCATCGACGCCATGCGCGCCAAGGGCCACTCGGTCTTCACCCGAAAGGTGGGCGACGACGCCTGGGAGGCCTGGGTCCGCAAGCAGCGTTGACGTGCCCGGATGATCCACGGCCGTGTGATCGTCGGCATCGGACTCCGACCCGAGTATGATTCAGAACGTTCACCTGAGGAGAGGGGGAGTCCACCATGGCCACCGAACCCGACGCACCGCCGCTCACGTCGGAGGAGATCCTCCGCATCGAGCGCCCGGATCCGGCGCTGATGACCTACTACCTCTTCGCCTCGCTCTTCGCGGGGCCGTTCTTCCCGTTCGTGCTGCTGCCGCTCTACTTCCGCTACCACACCATGCACTACCGCTTCTCCGAGGAGGGGGTGTCCATGCGGTGGGGCATTCTGTTCAGGCGGGAGATCAACCTCACCTTCGCGCGGATCCAGGACATCCACCTGACGAGCAACTTCGTCGAACGGTGGCTCGGGCTGGCTCGGATCCAGATCCAGACCGCGAGCGGCAGCGCCAAGGCGGAGATGACCATCGAGGGTCTTCGGGAGTGCCGGGCCGTTCGCGACTTCCTGTACTCCAGGATGCGCGGAGCGAAGGGGCTGTCGACCACCGTGGAGCGGGGCGACGGCGCCCGGCCGGCCCCGGCGGGTTCGTCGGGCGAGGTTGCCCGGGTGCTCCGCGACGTGGCCGTTGAGCTGCGCGCCGTGCGGGTCGCGCTCGAGCACCGCGCCGGCGCCGGGGACGGGGGAGCGGACCGTGGTTGACGGCGTGCTCACCGGCTGGATCTCCCGAGGCCTCAAGGTGCCGCCGGAGCCCGAGCCGCCGCTCGGGTCGCCCGGTTCCCTCCGGGTCTTCAACGCCGCCCGCGGCTACTATCACTACCGGCTGGCCATGTGGGGCCTCAAACAGCTCGGCACGGGCATCGGTTTGGTCGTCGGTCTGTTCGTGGTGATGACCAATTTCGAGTTCGGCGGGCTGCCCTTCGGTCGGCAGCTGTGGTCCGTCGTCGAGGTCGGTGGTGTCGCCCTCTACCTGGCTCAGATTCCGGTCAGCTTTCTGATGGTCGGCCTCGACTACCGCTACCGCTGGTACATGATCACCGATGCCAGCCTGCGCATCCGCGAGGGGATCACCACCGTGCGGGAGCGGACGATGACCTTCGCCAACATTCAGAACCTGTCGCTCAGGCAGGGCCCGGTCCAGCGGCTCTTCGGAATCGCCGATCTCCAGGTTCGGACCGCCGGGGGCGGTGGCGCCGAAACCTCGAGCGACGGCAGCAAGGAGACCTCCGAGGCCGACAACATGCACCTGGGCTACTTCCGCGGCGTCGACAATGCCGAGGACATCCGGGATCTCATCCTCGACCGGATGCGCGGCCTGCGCGACTCCGGTCTCGGCGATCCCGACGATTCGCTGCACCGTCACCCGGCGGGTCCGTCATCGACGGACGATGGCGATGTGGCGGCGGCCGCGCGCGATCTTCTCGCCGAGGCACGGGCTTTGCGGATCGCGCTTGGTGGGTGAGCCGAGCCCGTCGAAAACGGGGACATACCGATCCGGATCGCTCAGGTTGGGCGGATCTCACACCCTCAACGGCGTGGTCGCGGGCCGTCAACGACCCGCCTACAATCGGTCGAACTTCTGAAAGCACGATTGATATCTGGAGGCGCATCCTTGAGGGTGCGCGACCAGACCGTACCAAGTTGGTATGTCGAGTATTTTCGCAACCATCCAGGGCGCAGGAGCTTGGTGCAGATCGCCAGTGCGAGTCGCTCAGCTTAGGTTACACTCGCCGCACGATGAAATCGGTTCGTCTCGCCGCCGTTGCTGGTCTGTGCCTGCCCCTCCTCGCCTGCTACGAAGAACCGGTTCGGGACCACCTCCACATCGTCTTCACGCCCGGTCCGGCCATCGTCGTCACCGCGGTCCGTGGGATTGCCTCACCGGCGGCGACCGGCGACAACCCCGCGGTGAAGGAAAGGACCGACGACGCCCGCCTGGATCTCGCCAGCGGTCTGGATCGTTGGAGCCGGAGATTCTCCGATCTCGACGCCATCGCCGATCGAAGCACCATCGTGCGCCACGACGGCCATATTCGGCAGGGGATCCACAGCGCCCTTCTCGACTCATTCCGCCCGGTCGAGCGCCTGCTCGGCGGTGAGGGATTGAACGCCTACTCCAACGAAGCGGGCCGCGTTCGAGAACTCCAACTCAGACCTGTGGGGGCCGGTCAGGCCACCCGCCTACAACGGGCACACCTCGATGAAGCGCTCGTTGCCTGGTCGGACGAGGTCGCCGCCTACCTTGAAGCGGCAACCGCACTCTACGCCTATTTCGACCGGGCTCCCGACCGCGCCGTTCTGTGCCTCGGCTACATCTTCGACGAGGATGAAGCATCCCTCGGCCCGCTCAGCGAGCGCGAGGAAGGGCTCGTCACCGCGGTGATCGAAACCATGGAGCGGGTTGCCGATGTGCTCGTCATCGATACCGGCCAGGCCTACTCCCTCAACGAACTCTCGCGCCTCGTCTTCGACACCTTTCAGGGGCGCCTCACGATCACCCCCGACGGACCGATCATCGAGATCGAGGGGTTCACCGAGAACGGGGGGTTCATCGAGCGTCCGCCCGTCAGTCTGTGGCACTCGCTCGAAACCATGGCCGGCGAGTGGCTCGTTCCCGATCTGGTCACCTCTCTGGTGACGCCGGGGCCGAACGAGAACCAGCCCGACCCGGATCCGGTCTCTTTCGCGAGTCTGCAACGAAGGTGGGCGCCGGCGCCCGACGCCCGGACAGTCGAGTCGGCGATTCGAACCCGTCTGCAGCCCGAGGAACTCTACCTCGTGCGCTGGGAGACCCGGCCGGCCCCAGAGGACGAAGACGAGGTCTATGAGCTTGCCCTCCAGCAACTTGCAGCCGCCGAACAGAGCCTGCCCGAATAATTGAACCGCCAACGGGTGCCTCCAGGTCAGACGAACCAGACGATTCCCAGCCCTGAACGCCAGCCGCATCCGCATCGGTGCCGGGTGTGCACCCATCGGTCGGTCATCTCTTCCGCCACACCATGGCGACGCTGATGCTCGAGGGCGGCGCGGACACCCGCTTCATCCAGGCCATGCTCGGCCACGCCGACATCTCGACGACCCGGATCTGCACCCATGTCGCGATCCGAAAGCTCAAGGAGGTGCACGAGCTGACGCACCCTGGAGCGAAGATCGAGCGCCGGTAGCGGCAGGAGGACGACGAGCCCGAGCCCCGGCCGACCCGCGAGGATCTGCTCTCTGCTTGAGCCGCCGAAGCGGCTGAGGAGTTTCGGCGAGAGGTGGAGGCACTGTCAGGTCGATTGACGGTGGTGGTGCCGAAGAGTCTTCATGGCTCCCTCCGTCGCGAGGCCTCCGATGAGGGAGTCTCCTTGTCGGAGCTGATCCGTCTTAAGCTCGCCATCCCCTTCTCGATGAGTCCCGGGATCGCTACGAGGAAAGCCGTCTAGGCAATCTGACGCAGACGCGTCCCTGAGAGCTGTTACGCGCCGTGCACGGCCGCCGGCACGTCGAGCGCCAGCGGGAGCGTCCTCCGCCTGTCTGCCACCTGCGGCTTCTTCGAGAACGGCTTTGCGCGCGTCCGGTGCCCTGACTGCGCTGTCGAAGAATCTACCGTTGAAACGGAGAGCGCGATCATGCTATCGTCAAGAGATTGAGACCTGATAGCAAAGGCGATGCCGATGAAGCCAAACCCGTACGCCCTCCTTTTCGCGTTGATCGTCGCCGCCCTCGCCGCTGCAAATCAGACAGCCGCGCATGCGCCGACGAGAGACGAGATGCTCGAACAACTCTCGACCGTCATGCGCGGACTCATCGAGCCCGCGTTTGCCGAGTCGAACGGGTTCGGGTTCGACGCCTTCGCCTGTGAGGTCCACACCGATCTCGCTGCGGGAAGCCGCTTCCACTGCAATGCGGTTGACCATGAGGGCGACCGGATCCGGTACACCCTCGAGGTCGACGACGAGGGGATGGCCTCCGTGGTCTCTGCATCGCAGCCGGCCGAGGATCTCTCCGATGCCGACCGCGCCCTACTCGAGCCACCCTGCCGCCGGTTCCTCGGGTTCTTCGCTGCGGGCGATTGGGACGCCCTTGCCGGCGACCTCCAAACGGCGGTACTGGAGAGTTCGCCTCCGGACGAGATCCGCGCCCGGTTGATTCCAGTTCGGCAGGCCCTCGGTGATCTCCGGACGATGGAGGCGCTGACCTACAGCCGAACCGATGCGGTCAATCACGACTTGAGCGCTCGCGAAGAATGCCCCACGTCTGCTCACGAGGAATGACCCAGTA
>CAZXMW010000058.1:0-20344 GCA_964641415.1 uncultured Thermoanaerobaculia bacterium
GGCGACCCGGCGCAGCTACACTGCGCGCGTGAGTTCGCTGCAACGCGCCGTCGCCTCGACCAGCATACGGGCGACCCAAAACGGGGCCCTCATCACGATGCCGACCGAGCGGGTCGTCGTCACCGACGGCGGAATCCCGTTCGTCGTCCACATCACCGAGCTCCAGAACAGGAAGACCGCCGCCGCGGGCGCAGCGGCGAGCCGCCGGCCCAACCCGTTTCTGCCACCCGACCCCGAGCTCGTCATCGGCGAGGTCGGACCGGGCCACCTGGCGGTGCTCAACAAGTTCAACGTCATTCCCGACCACGTCCTGATCGTGACCCGAAGGTTCGTTTCTCAGGATCGCCTGCTCGATTCGGACGACGTTCGCGCGCTCGCCGCGTGCATGGACGACCTCGACGGGCTCGGCTTCTACAACGGAGGGACCACGGCGGGCGCGAGCCAGCCGCACCGGCATCTTCAGCTGGTCCCGGTGCCGCTCGGGTTCGGTCCCGCACCGACCCCGATCGACGAGATCCTCCGCGACCTGCCGGCCCCGGGCCGGGCGACCCGAATCGACGCGCTCGATTTTCCTCACGTGGTGCTGCCGCTGTCCGGCCGGCGGATCGCGGCTCGGGACGCCGAGCCGCTGTTCGACATCTACCGGCTCGGCTGCGACACCCTCGGGATCACCGACGGCCGGCCGTACAACCTGCTCGTCACCCGGCGGTGGATGCTCCTGGTGCCGCGAAGCCGGGAGCTCTGGCGCCGGATCTCGGTCAACGCGCTCGGTTTTGCCGGCTCGCTGCTGGTCCATGACCGCGCCGAGCTCGAAAGCGTGATCTCGGCGGGACCGCTGAGCATTCTGAGATCCGTCGTCACCGACGGCGCGCAGCCGTGACAGCCGGCAGCATGGAGACCGACATGCCCGAATCCAGATCGAGACCCGCGGCTCAGCGAACCGTCCGGCGTCGCTACCTCATCGATCCCCGCCGCCAGCTCAGGGCCGCCTTCATGACCACCTTCGTTGTCCTTGCGCTCGTGGTGCTGGTCAACCTCGGTTTCGCCGTCATGCGGACCTCGCAGAGCACTCTGCTGGCCGCCGTGGCGCCACAGCTCCAACCGCTGATCGAGGAACAGAACACCGTCTCGCTCGTGGTCATGATTGCCCTTTCCGGCGCATTGGTGATCGCGGTCTCGCTCAAGACCATTGTCGAGACCCACCGCACGGCGGGGGCCGTCTTCGCCGTCGGTCAGCGCCTCGACCGGGTCCGCCAGGGCGACTATCAGGTCTCACTGAGACTGCGCCGCAACGACAACCTCCAGGATCTCGAGCCGGTGTTCAACGACATGGTTGCGGCACTGCGTGATCGTGCCTCGGCCGACGCCGAAGCTCTCGACGACCTGGCAGCGCGCGCCGGAAAGGCGGGCTCGGACGGCGGGGAGATTGCAGCCACCCTGCGCGAGCTCGCGGTTCGGAAACGACAGCTCTGCGGCGGCAGCTGAGCCGCATCTTCGAGACCAGCCCGTCTCGAACGCGACGACGCAACTCCGCAGCTCAACAACAACCGTGTTCGGCAGCACGCGGCCGACCACGGCATGGTCCTGATTGAGCGGACGGTTTCGATTCGGGCGACACCGGCGCCTGGTCGTCGTCAGCCCCGTGATCCCGGGGCTCCGGTCGGTCCGAGCTCAGCGGTCGAGCAGGCGACGGATCGTCTCGGCCAGGTCGCCGAGCAGAAAGGGCTTCTGCATGAAGACCGCGCCGGGGGCCGGCGACCCGTAGCCGGCCGTCGCCTCCGGCGTGTAGCCGGACACGAAAACCACCTTGATCCCCGGCCGCAGAGGCAGCAGTGCCTCGACCAAATCCGGGCCGCTCATTCTGGGCATCACCAGGTCGGTCACCAGAACATCGATGGTCTCCGGATGAGCGGCCGCGACATCGAGCGCTTCGACCCCGTCCGACGCTTCCAGCACCCGCACTCCGAGGGCCTCGAGGTACTCCGCCAGCGCCTCGCGGATGTTCGATTCGTCCTCGGTGATGAGCGCGGTCACGCCGGCGATCGACGCCTGCCTGTGGACCACGACCGGCGTCGGCGTGTCGGGACGGTCCTCGACCTGCGGAAAGCGCACGGTGAAGGTGCTGCCCTTACCGGGACGGCTGACGACGTCGATGGCGCCGCCGCTCTGCTCGACGATGCCGTGCACCGTCGCCAGCCCGAGTCCGGTGCCCTTCTGCAGCTCCTTGGTCGTGAAGTAGGGCTCGAAGATCCGGTCGCGGATCGCCGGGTCGATGCCGACCCCGGTGTCCCGCACCGCGATCTCGACCATGGCCGACCCGTCGTCGTCCGGGCCCGCGATCGGCCGGGTCGTGATCTCGAGCCGGCCGCCTCTGGGCATGGCGTCGCGGGCGTTGACCGCCAGGTTGACGATGACCTGTTCGAGCAGTGTCGGGTCGGCGCGGGTCACACCGGCCTCGGGGTCGAGATCGACCGAAAACTCGACGTCGTCGCCGATCAGACGTCCGAGCATGCTCTCGAGACCCCGAATCAACCTGTTGACCTGGACGTTCTCCGGCTTGAGCTCCTGGCGACGCCCGAAGGCGAGCAGCTGACGAACGAGCTCGGTGGCGCGATCGGCCGCCCGATCGATCTCGACCAGCTTGTCGTCGACCCGAGGGTCGCCGATCACCGCGTGCCGCCGGCCGAGCTCGGCATAGCTCTTGATGACCATGAGCAGGTTGTTGAAGTCGTGGGCGATGCCGCCCGCCAGGCGACCGATGGACTCCATGCGCCGGGACTGGCGGAGGCGGTCGTCGAGGGCCCGAAGCACCAGGTCCGCCCGCATCGACGCGACCGCCTTCTCGAGCGAGATCTGCTGCGCGAGGCTGATTCCCGCGAACACAACCAGACCGGAGAACACGATCGCCTCGCGAGGCGCACGCGCACCGGCATCCAGGTAGCCCATGAGATAGAGCCCGAGGTGGACCAGCGGGAGGACGAAAGCGTAGAACGGCAGCAGGCTCTGGACCCGCCGGCCGTCGCCGGGCTCCGGCTCGGCGGCGGCGTCGTCGTCGGGCGTCGTGCAGGTCAGACCGACCACAGCGAAGCTCAACAACGGGATGAGCCACACCACGTCCGCGGGATCTCCGATCACGGCGTCGAACAGCCCGGCGAAGTAGAGGCCTTCCAAGAGGTCACCGATCGCCAGCGCCGCCGTGGCGATCGCGAGACCGCCGAAGCACCGCCGCCACCGCGAGCTCGACGCCGCCCGGTAGAGCAGGACGAAGCGGAGAACCAGCAGCGAATCGAGAGTGACGTAAAGGTTGAACGACGCGAAGTACTGCGCGTTCTCCGACGGTTGGAGCGCCCACGGCACGACCACGAAGTAGCCGAACATGATGCCGATGAAGGTCACCGCGGAGATCATGGAGTAGGGGTAGAGCACGTCGCGCCGCGACCAGCCGTCGTCGAGATGCGGCTGCTGGTCGCTGGCCAGGAACATGAACAGATAGAGCTGGATGTAGCAGACGTCGACCGCCAGGTCGAGCCATCGCGGCAGACCGGCGAGCGCCTGGATGAGAAACAGGGTCGTGCCCGTCAACCAGAGCAGCAGGGCGGCGATGATCAGCCGCCAGAACCGGCGCTCCTCCCGACGCTCGACCCGCCAGGTCCGAACCACGAAGAGCGCGATCAGAAACGGCAGCACGACCCGGTCGAGATGGGCGGTCACCCGGCCACGAACGTACTCCGGGCCGATCTGCAGCAGATAGAGCGCGGCAGCCGCCACGAAAACGCCCACGGCCACCCGCCCGAGAGGGTGTGACCACATCTTCGACCAGGTCACTCTCACATCGGCGAGGAGCAGGTCACCGGCCACCGGTTCATTGTAACGGCGTGCTCCGGGGGTGCCAACGGCAACCGGCCCCGGACGAGTCCGTACACTCGATTCCGGGGCCGGCGCTACAACCGGATTGGCGGTGGGCCCGCTCAGGGCACCCAGTTGCCCCACGCCGAGGTGTCGCCCGACTCGAAGCCGTCGCTGAACAGCTCGTCGGTGACTGCGGTGACACCGTAGATCACCAGAGCGTAGTCCTGGTCGTCTTCCGGAGTCTCGACGTGGACGTCCATGTTGACCTCGACCGCCTCGACCTCGATGGTCCAGGTTCCGGGCGTCGGGTTCTGGATGAAGACGTTCTCGACGGTGTTGAGGGTGTCCGCCGACCCACCCGGCGACGACCACACCGACGAGTCGAGACCGTGATTGCCCCAGTACTCGGTGACGCCGTCCGGCGCGATGACCTTGAGCGTGACGTCGTTGACCCGGTGGGGATTGGCCCCGGGAGTTCCCGCCCGGTCGGCGTAGACCAGGGTCACCTTGAGGGCATCCTGTCCGACCGGGACCACCGAGTTGTAGATGTCCTTGTCGAGCGCCTGCAGCACCGAACTCTCGTCGATGACGTGGGTGAGCGCGGCGCGGTCGTACGCGTTCTGGACGTCGGGGTAGCCCCAGCCCTGGCGGACCCGGGTCAGGTCGGAGTTGTTGCCGCCCAGAGTCCAGTCGTACTGGTTGGCGGTGTTGATCATGAGGGCCTTCGTGGTCGTGAAGTGCGGCCGTTCGTCGAACACCGAACCGGCGCCGGGGGCCGTGCCCCAGACGTCGTCGGCCCACATCTGGAAGAGCAGCGCCGAGGTTCCCGCGACCATGGGCGTGGCGCCCGATGTCCCGCCGAAGGTCCCGGTGTACGCGCCGCTGGAGTATCCGCCCGGGTCGGCATCGGTGGTGTACGTCGAATCGTAGAAGAAGGTCAGGTCGGGCTTGATCCGGCCGTCCGCGGCCGGCCCGGTCGACGCGCCGGAGCTCCACCGGTCGTCGTTCGGGTCGGCGTTGTTGTAGTGATATGCCCCGCCCACCGAGATGACGTTCTTGGCCCACGCCTGGGGCCGCGAGTCCTGCCACCCGGCGTTGGACTGGGACTGGAAGATCGCGATGTCGGACTGCCAGATGATGTCGTCCATCTCGGCCGAGATCGATGTGTACTGGGTCGTCCTGGCGCTGCCCCACGAGTTCGACTGGTAGACGCACTGATACGGAAGCGCCGGGTTGACGAGCTCGGCGGTGTGGGAGTAGCGGTTGGTCAGTGCGTTGTAGTAGGCGAAGTAGCCGTAGGCGCCGGGCGCCATGCCGGTCGCCGGCGCGCTGCCGCTGCCGGTGCCGAAGTTGATGCCGTAGGTGCAGGTGCCGTGGCTGGTTCCGGTTGAGCTCACGTTCCCGTGGATCGGCACCGGGTTGATGAAGTCCGGGTGGTCGGTGTCGACTCCGCCGTCCATGACCTCGGCCCGGACGCCGGTACCGTCGTAGCCGCCGGGGGTCGACAGTACGTAGTCGGCGCCGGCGAGTTCGCGGCCGTTGTTCATGTCCTCCTCTGGCGCCGACCACTCGTCGATCCACTGAAGATCGTTCGACGGCAACAGGGCGAGCACCTGGGAGTCGGTGAGGTCGGCCTCGAGGATGTACCCGCTGTCGTTGGCCCGCACGACCTGGCCGCCGAGCGCCTGCACCTCGGCCGCCAGGCGGGCCTTGTCGTCGGCGCCGGGAACGAAGGTCATGAGGTTGTACCGCGTGGTCATGACGTCGCTCGCGTCGAGGGCGGCGAGAAGCTCGGGATCGGTCCGGAAGGCCGGATCGTACGAGCCGACCCAACGGACGAAGGGCAGCGCCTCGACGTCCCGAACCAGCCCGGCGTCCATGCGCACGATGTGGCTGTTGGAGGGCACGAAGACGAGCACCTCGGCACCGAGCCCGCGCAACCGGTCGCGCCACGCCGACAGGCTCTGGGTCTCGAACTGAACCAGGAAGACCCGGTTGTCGTCGGCCACCGGAATGGTCTTGGCGGCGACCGGCGACGTGACGCCGGGCACGAGGGCGCCGGCACGCAGCGAGATGGTGTCGACCATGGCGCGCGGCTCGGGCCAGGTGGCCCCGCCGTCCTTGGACACCGCGGTCCACCGGCTGCCGGCCTCCTCCCAGCTCGAAAACGCCACGGAGGAACCGTCGGGACGAACCACCCGCAGGTTGTCTCGAACGTCGTCCGGGGCGGCGTCGGCCGGGAGGGCCGTGCCGGCCGCCAGCAGCGCGCACGCCGCCACCAGGACGGGGGTCAGTCGGGTCATGTGAAAAGCCGTACCGCGTGAATTCATTGTGTGCTCCCCTTGGAGGTTTCGCCTGCGAAGCGGCGACCGCAGCCACCGCTCGAGGGTCGATGGTCGTCGTTCAAGAGATTATGGGCGAGCAGTCGGACGCGCACAAGCCCGGTCGCCCGATTTGACGCCGTTTTCACGGTCCGGGCGTCATCGTCATCACAAAATCCGCCCGCCATCCGGCCGACCTTCGTCGGCGGCGATCAGAACTCGAGCTCGACCGCCTCCGTGAGGTAACGCATGAACGGGGAGGCGTTCCGGAAGGTCTCGGTGAAGCGATCGAGGAAGCCCGGCGAGCAGGCGGCGGCCTGCCCGAGCTCGGTGAAGCAGACGAGGTCCTTGCGCTTGAGATCGTCGACCAGCGGGTGCTCCGGATCGAAACCGCGCGGCGGCCGCACCAGGCTGTCGCCGCCCAGGGTCAGGCCGCGGGTCGGCCACCGCCAGCCGTCGGGATCGTCGACGATCGTGGTGCGGATTCTGGCCAGCGTCGGTCCGTCGGGGTGCCAGAGGCCGGCGCCGGTGAAGACGTCGCCCGGCTCCAGGTGGAGGTAGAAACCAGGAGCGTGGACGTCGCGGCCCTCGCGGTGGCGGAACTGCGCCGCGGCGTGGGTCTTGTAGGGGTTCTTGTCGCGGGCGAAGCGGACGTCGCGATGGATCCGGAACCTGGAGCCGCCGACCGGGCGCGGGTCGGCGACGAAGTGCGGGCTGATCTCGCCCAGCGACTTCGAGAAGACAGCGAGGACTCGACTTCTCCTTTGCGATGGCTGCGATAGCTTTGCGTCTTTGCGTTGATCCGCGATGTCTGCGATGAACTGCGATGAACTGCGATGTCTCCGCGTCTCTGCGCCTCTGCGATGAACTGCGATGTCGCAATGGCTTCCCGAGCTTCGCGTCTTCGCGGTTCGACACCCGGCGATGCGGCGCATCGCGCTCGGCTCGCGGTCGGATTCGATCCCGATTCGACGGGAGATCGAGTGGGCAGCAGCCATCGCAGCGCGGCAACCTGGTTCATCGCGATCGTCGCCGTCGCCGTCGGCCTGCCGGCGGTCCTGGGCGGTGCGTTCACCGGCAACGGCACCCAGCCGCCGCTCGCCTTCAGCCCCTACCCTCCCGGGGCGTGCGCCGGCTGCCACGGCAGCACCGGCAACTGCCACAATGTGACCAGCCCGGTGCTCACCCTGATCGACTCCAACGGCATCAATACCGGGGTGCCGATGCCCATCGAACGAACCTACACCGAGACCGCGCCCGGATCCGGCATTCTGGTCAACCACGATGACACCGCATACGCCGTCATCGTGCCCGCATGGACCGCCGGCGATCTCACCATCGAGGCGACGCTCCGATACCAGATCGCGAGCGACGACTACATCGCCTTTCTCCGCGATCAGGCCGTCGCCAACGGCTTCCCGGACGGCTGCATCCCGCGATCCACAGGCCTGCCGGGAATGAGCCGGGGCGAGCTGCTTGATGACGTGTGGACCCGGTACGACCGCGCGCCCCCGACGGCAATGACCGCGGACGCGGCGCCGGTTGCCGTGGCTCTGGGCGATGTGAGCCAGCATCGCCAGGTGCACGGCGATGAGGGTCAGCGTGCGCCATCGCGCCGGCCGCTCCGGCCGAAGGCCGCGCGGTTGGACCACGGGCAGGCTCCGGAGATCATCGGGCGCCGGTCGATCCGCGCTGATCGTCGTTCGCTCTCTCGTTACCAGACCACGGCAGCAGGAGCGGCTCCCGTTTCCGTTTCCGTTTCCGTTTCCGATCCCGACTCCGTTTCCGACTCCGATCCCGACTCCGTTTCCGACTCCGATCCCGATCCCGATCCCGAGCCCGATCCCGGTGACAGCGTCAACGGTGCCGCCTCGATCCCCGCGACGGGCGCGCCACCGGCGGACCTGCCGTCCTTGACATTGTGCCGAGCGCGTCCCGGCCGCGGTTCACGAATTCCATCTACGGATGGGGTTCCGAAACCGGTCCGTCACCTCGCAAATCAATGCTGCCGCCCTTCTCGATGCGCAGGGTCCTGGTGCGCCCCGACGGCGCCACCGCGTAGACCTTGCCGATGATGGCGGAGTCGACGACTCTCCGGTCGAGTACTCCCCGGATCCCGGTCGCGATCGCCATGCGTCGCAAGGTACCCGAATCACCCGGCTACAATCGATTCATGAGCCTCGCGCTGCTCGTCGCCGCATCGGTGCTGTCGATCGTCGGGCTGGCGGTCGCGCTCCGCTTTCTCTACACCGCGTGGTCGGACGTCCGTGTCGGCCGCGACCGCCGCGCCGGCGACGATCGTCGCCGGGACCGCCTTCCCGTTCCCATGGAACGCCGCCGCCGCCAACGACGCCAGTGACGACGGCTGCAAACCTCCGACGAAGCTCGACTTGGTACACTGTCACCCAACGCCGCGTCCGAGATCATCGCCAAACCGTCGCGGCCCCGGAGAACCGTATGCGTTTCGACAATGTTCAGGTCCTCAGTGTGGCGCACGTCGATGCGCCTCACCCGGTGCGCTCGGACGAAATCGAGTCCAGGCTCGAAGCTACCATGAAGCGGCTCGGGGTGCCCGCGGGCATGATCGAGCGCTTTTCCGGAATCGAGAGCCGCCGTCACTTCGACGAGGAGATGCCGCCGAGCGAGGCCGCGACCGAGGCCGGACAGCGGGCAATCGAACAGGCCGGCATCGACGCCGAGCAGCTCGGGGTCGTGGTCAACACATCGGTGTGCCGCGACTTCATCGAGCCGTCCACCGCATCCCTCGTCCACCGCAATCTCGGCCTCGCTCCGACCTGCCTCAACTTCGACATCTCCAACGCCTGCCTGGCTTTCATCAACGGCATGGAGATGGTCAGCAACATGATCGACCGGGGCCAGATCGACTACGGCATCGTGGTCAACGCCGAGAACACCCGGTACGCAACCCGGCGCACCATCGAGCGCCTGAGCCGACCGGAAACCACCTGGGAGACGTTCCGCGACGCATTCGCGACCCTGACCCTGGGCTCGGGCGCGGTCGCCATGGTGCTGGCGCGAGCCCAAGGAGCGCCCGGCGAGCACCGATTCCTGGGCGGCGTCAACCTGTCGGCGACCCAGCACTGCCGGCTCTGCTACGCCCAGGTCGACAACATGGTCACCAACGCCAAGAAGCTGCTCAATCACGGCATGGAGCTCGCGCTCAAGACCTGGGCCCGGGCCATGGACGTGCTCGCCTGGACTCCGGACAACATCGACCACTTCATCATCCATCAGGTCGGCAAGGCGCACACCGAACGCTTCGCCAGCACTCTGGGCATCGACCTCGGCAAGGTGTTCCGACTGTACCCGAACCACGGCAACATCGGACCGGCCGGCGTGCCCATCGTGCTGTCCAAGCTGGTCGAGGGCGGCAGGCTCCACGCCGGCGACCGGATCGCGCTGATGGGCATCGGCAGCGGCATCAACTGCACCATGGCCGAGGTGGTCTGGTAACGACGACTCGCCCGGCGTCGAGGCTTCCCCCGCCGAAGCGCCTCGCAAGCGGCTGTTCGGCGACACACCACCCCGTCACGATGAGTCCGCTCCGTGGTGGGCCGAGGAGCCCGGACACGGGGCACCCCATCGAGGACGCCTTCGCAATCGGTGGGAAAGTCCGATTCTCGGTCTTCGTCAGGGATGATCATCGCGATACATTCTCAATTTGAAATTGCAAACCTCAGCTGAGCGATTCTGCTGGATGAGATGTGCCAAGATTCTGATGCGTCGATGGTTGCGAAAAACGGAGGCTTACCCGTACGTGCTGTTCAACTTCTACGCCGACTGGGCGACCGTCGAGCATGTCCTCGACTGAGGCCCGGCCCTCCGGCCCCAACCACTGGCTCCGGCTCGTCGGTCCCGGACTCGCGGTGGCGGCCACCGGGGTCGGCGCCGGCGATCTGCTCGCCGCCATGCTCGCCGGCGCGTCGTTCGGCAAAACCCTGCTCTGGGTGATCGTCGTCGGCGCGCTGCTCAAGCTCGGCCTCAACGAAGGCGTCGCACGGTGGCAGCTCGCCACCGGGCGGACCCTGATCGACGGTTGGGGCGACCATCTCGGGAAGGTGTTCCAAGCCGGATTTCTGATCTACCTCGTCGGCTGGAGCTTCATCGTTGCCGGCGGGCTCATGAGCGCCTGCGGCGTCGCCGCCCACGCGCTGGTTCCGGGACTGCCCATCGGGGTCTGGGGTGCGCTGCACTCGCTGGCGGCCCTGGCGCTGGTCACCATCGGCGGATACCGGCGGTTCGAGTCCGCCATGAAAGGGCTCATCGCTCTCATGGCGCTCACGCTGCTCGCGAGCGTCGTGCTGGTCGGACCCGACCTGGCAGCCGTGCTGCGCGGGCTGCTCGTTCCGAGGATGCCGGCCGGCTCGGCGAGCACGATCCTCAGTCTGATGGGCGGGATCGGCGGCAGCGTGACCATGCTGTCCTACGGGTACTGGATCCGCGAGAAGGGATGGCGGGGCGGATCCTGGCTGCCCACCGTTCGCCGAGACCTCGCCCTCGGCTACCTGCTCACCGGTCTGTTCGGCGCGGCCATGCTGGTGCTCGCGGCCGTGGCGCTCACCGGCAGCGACGGCATGCCGGCCGGCAGCCGCGGTCTGGTGGCGTGCGCCGACGCCCTCGAGCTGGGCGCGACCGAGCGGCTCGGTGCGACCGTCGGCGGTGTCGCCCGATCGGTCTTTCTGATCGGGTTGTGGGCCGCGGTCTTCACCAGCACCCTCGGCGTCTGGCAGGGCGTGCCGTACCTCTTCGCCGACTTCGTCAATCGGCGATCCGGCGAGATCGACGAGACCTCCTGGATCTACCGCGGCGCCCTGCTCTATCTCGCGCTGCCGCCCATGATCCTGCTCGGGCTCGACCGCCCGGTGTGGGTGATCAGGCTCTACACCCTGACCGGCGGTCTGTTCATGCCGATCCTCGCCGCGAGCCTGCTCTGGCTGACCACCCGGCGCCCGCTCATGGGCCGGCTTTGCAGCGGCGCGCTGGGCGTGATGTCGCTCGCCGCTGCCCTCGCGTTGTTTCTCGCCATCGCCGTGCGGCAGGTGCTGGACCTCTTCGGCTGAGCTGCCCGCGTCCGTTTCCGTTTCCGTTTCCGTATCCGTAGCCGTTTCCGTATCCGTATCCGTTTCCGTATCCGTTTCCGTATCCGTTTCCGTGGCCGTTTCCGTAGCCGTAGCCGTAGCCGTAGCCGTAGCCGTAGCTGTAGCCGTAGCTGTAGCCGTAGCCGTAGCTGTAGCCGTTTCCGTAGCCGTATCCGTTTCCGTATCCGTATCCGCGACGGGCGCGCCACCGGCGGACGTGCCATCCTTGACATTGTGCCGAGCGCGTTCCGGCCCGCACGAGCCCCGAGCCCCGCGAGTCCAATCGTTGCGGCGGGCGTGCCGCTGATCATCGCGATATGCGCGTTGCGGCGGACGTGCCATCCTTGACATTGTGCCGAGCGCGTTCCGGCCGTCATCGCGATCCACACAATGTCGATGATCCAGGCAGCTGACACATCGCGATCTCCGGCCCTCAAAGATCGTTGGCGGGCAAGATGCCCGCACCACACACATCGACCCAAGCTCCAAGAAACCACCTCCCGGCCTGGACAGCCCCGTCATCTTCCGAACGGTCGTCGGCGCCCGAGCAGCGCTCCCGAGCGCGCCAAGCGAGTCGAAGGGCCCCCTCCGGATCGGCAGCGCGCCCGACTCGACCAACCGATCGGCAGCCAGGGATGGCTGCCGCCACACCGCACCCGGATCCGGAGGCGGAGCCTTCAGGCCCCGTGACCCGACCACCGTGGGGTCGCGGGTCGTCAACGAGCCCCCTCCGGGTGGGCGCCGGGGTGGTCCCGGATGCGGTGTCGGGTTCGGATTCGGTGTCGGATTCGGATGCGGTATCCGGTTCGGATGCGGTGTCGGGTTCGGATTCGGATTCGGATGCGGTGCCGGATACGGTTCCGGCTGCACCCCTCCTGTCACCCCGAGCGAGGAAGGCCGCCGACCGAGTCGAGGGGTCCCCTCCGGCTCAGCAGCGCGCGGCAGACACGCACGAAATGCTGCTCGGGCGACGTTGGGCTGCCATGCCGTAGGGCACGGCAGCCCAGAAGACCGTTGTCGGAGAACCCCGACGCGTCCCGGCCCGAATCGATCTCAGTTACACTGTCCCGGGACCGAACAGTGGCTCGTACCGAACCCATGCAGAGCTTCGGCAAGTACGTCCTTGTCGACCATATCTCCTCCGGGGGCATGGCGGACGTCTATCGAGCCAAGGTGCAGGGGATCCGCGGCTTCACCAAGACGGTCGCCATCAAGCGCATCCACGGGCATCTGCTCGAGCGCACCCGGTTCCTGCGCATGTTCACCGACGAGGCCAAGATCTCGTCACGTCTGGTGCACAACAACATCGTCCAGATCCACGACCTCGGCGAGGTCGACTCGGTTCCCTACATCGCCATGGAGTACGTCTCCGGACGAGACCTGTACCGGATTCTGAAACGCCTCGCCGCCATGAACCGCCGTTTCCCGTGGCGTCTCGCGACCCTGGTGGTCTCGGAGGTCTGCACCGGGTTGGATTTCGCCCACGAATTCCGTTCGCCGGACGGCCAACCCCAGGAGATCGTCCACCGCGACGTCAGCCCGCGCAACATCGTTCTGTCCTACGCCGGCGAGGTCAAGCTGACCGATTTCGGCGTCGCCCGCGCCCGCGACCGCGAGGAGCACACCGAGCACGGCGTGATCAAGGGCAAGGTCCGCTACATCAGCCCCGAGGGCGCGCGCGGCCTCGAGGTCGACCGGCGGTCGGACATCTTCTCCCTCGGCATCGTCTTCGCCGAGATGCTGACCATGGCGCCGCTGCGCGAAGCGGCCAACGAGATGGTCATGCTGCTCGACATCCGGAAGGGCAACTTCGACCGCGGGCGGATCGACGAGCTGCCGGAGGCGCTGCGCACGATTGTCGATCGGGCCATCGCGACCGACCCCGACGACCGGTATCCGTCAGCGGCGGCCATGCGCGACGACCTGCTGGCGAGGGTTGACCCGGCCACCCAGCCGATGTCCAAGGCCGAGGTCGCGACCTTCATGCACGCGCTGTTCACCGACGACATCGAGCGCGAGAAGAAGAGCGACTTCAAGGCCGAGCAGGATCTGCTCAGCGAGCTTCAGACGCGCGACGAGGCCCGCGCCCGGCAGGAGACCCCGACCCGGGTCGCCCCGGCCGGCAGCGGCAACCCACTCAACATCTTCGGCGGCCGCGAGCCCGGCCCGGTGGCGGTGCCGGCCATCGAGACCGAGATCGAGGCCCAGGGGCCGCCCGACGTCACGGGTCAGCTCATGCAGCAGTCACTGTGCAGCCTGTTCCACTGGCTTGCCGAGAGCCGGGAGGACGGACGGCTCGACCTGATCCGCGAGCCGGTCAAGAAGTCGGTCTTCTTCGAGGAGGGCCACCCGGTCTTCGCCACGTCCAATATCGAGAGCGAGCGCTTCGGCGAATACCTGGTGTCCCAGGGCGAGCTGTCCCGGGAGCAGCACGCCGAGGTCCTCGACTTTGCGGCCCGCAAGGGACTGCGCTTCACCGAGGCGCTCCTCGCCCTTGACGTGTGCACGCCGAACCAGTTGTTCCGAGCCCTCGGCGAGCAGGTTCGGGATCGGATCCTCGACCTGTTCACCTGGACGTCCGGGTCGTTCGAGCTGTTCCACGACTCACAGCCGGCCGATCCGGTGCTGCCGCTCAACCTGCGCAGCCACACGCTGATCCACGAGGGCGTGCAGGAGCGGCTGCCCCTGGGCATCGTCCGCCAGGTCATGCGCGAGGCGATGCAGCGCCGAGTGGTGCGGTGCGGCAGCGGCGTTCCCGCCGACCTCCATCTGTCAGGTCGCCAGCTGCGCATCGTCCGCACCATCGAGGACGAGCGTCCGCGGGTCGCCGAGCTGGTCCAGCGCGAGCGCGACGAGGAGTGGATCTTCCGGCTGCTGTACATGCTCGTTCAGATCGAGCGGCTCGAGCTCGTCGACGAAGGAACCGGGGCTGCGGCCCGATCCACGGCGCGCGGGTAGGTCCGGACCGGGCGACAGCATTGGCGCCGATGAGAAGCTTGAGGTGCGTGTCGACCTTTTTCGCCGAGCCGTACGCGATGCGCCGGTCGTCGAGCCGGTCGAGGCCGGATCGACCGGCACCCTCGACAAGACTCACCGAATGGTTGAAGTGCCCTGACATCGGCCTTCCGACCCTGGGGGCCGCCGTTCGCCTCGGCGCGCCCGTCGCGGGGATCGAGGGTGTCTCGGGCCGGAATGGGCAGGTTTCCGGCGGACGTGCCTTCTCAAACGATTTTGGCAGCGAGCGCGCTGCGGACGTCGACGCTTTGCGGGCCCAAACATCGTTTGAGGGGGCAATCGGCGAGCCCGGTCGCGGTGGATTGTAAGCGCGAACCGGCTCCGCCGTGGCGAGGCGGCTACGGCCACGGACTCGGATACGAATACGGCTACGGATACGGCTACGGCCACGGCTACGGACTCGGACTCGGATACGGCCACGGACTCGGATACGGCTACGGCCACGGACTCGGACTCGGATGCAGCCACGGACACGGACTCGGATACGGCCACGGACACGGACTCGGATACGGACTCGGACTCGGACTCGGACTCGGACTCGGATACGGCCACGGACTCGGACTCGGATACGGATACGGATACGGCTACGGCCACGGCCACGGACACGGACTCGGCAGCGGCGACCACCGCCGCACCCCGTATGATGAGCGGGTGAACCCGTGGACCGATCGTTCGAGCTGGCCTGCCGTCGCCCTGTGGCTGGGTGCAGCCACCGCTGTCTGGCTCGCGGCGGCGCTGGTCGATCGCCGCACCGAGGTCACCGTCGACGCCGTCGGCAGCCGGCTGCGCTTCACCGTCGCCGGCACCGAGGTCGTGCTCGGCGACACCATCCGGTCGCTCGACGGGATCACCCTTGATGCCGCCGACGCCGTGCAGACACCCCATCTGGTCCACTGGGAGCTCGAAACCGACCGGCGCGTGGCGCAGCTGCCGACCGGCCGAGGCCGCCCGCCGTCCAGCCCGGCCCGGGCGCCGGTCGGCGACTGGTGGGTCGACCACCGCATCCCCACCGCCGCGATCGCCGGGCATGACAAGGCGGTGGACGGCCCCTTCACGATCCGCGCGGTCCTGCTCGGGCGGTTTTCCAGGGAGACGACCTTCCGCATTCACGGCGAGCCGAGCGTCGACCTCGCCTTCCGGCGCGGCGTCAAGGACAACTACCTTGTCGTCCGCGACGGCGACGGCCGGCTGATCGAGGTCACCACTCTCGATCCGACCCCTGCGGCCGACCTCGGGGCGCTCGTCGCGCAGCTGCTGCGGGGCGTCTCCGCGGCGGCTGTCGTGATCGCCTTCGTCGGCCTGGTCGCCGCCCTCGCCCGCGTTCGTCGTGCGGCTCGAGCGGGCCGGAGAACCTCAGCCCCACGCGACGGCAAATCGAGCCGCCCTGAACTGATCAGCGCCCTCGGGCTCGCCTGCCTCGCTGCGCTGGTGTCGGCCTGGGTCGCCGTCGATGTACTCGGCGGTCTGCCGCATCAGATCGACGAGGTCGTCTCTCTGCTCCAGGCGCGGTGGCTGCTCGACGGAGACGTCGCCCCCGCGGCCACCGCCATCCAGGACCACCTTCGAATCCCCTTCACCTACGTGGTGGAGGATCGCTGGATCGGCCACTACCCGATCGGCTGGCCGGCGCTGCTCGCCGTCGGTCTGATGGTCGGCGCTCCGCATTTGGTCAACCCGGTGCTCGGGGCGGTGCTCGTCGTGCTGGTCTTCCTGGCCGGCCGCGAGCTCGACGACGAGCTCACCGGGATCGCCGCGGCAGCGTTGGCAACCGCGTCGCCGCTGCTCCGGCTGCTGTCGGGATCGATGTTCCCGCATCTCGCCTGCGCGGTTCTGGTCAGCCTGGCGCTGTGGCTGCTGCTGCTCGCGCAGCGGCGCCGCGACTGGTGGTGGGGCGCGGGCGCCGGGGCGGCCCTCGGGTGCTGTCTCGCGGTGCGACCGCTGCCCGCGGTGGCCGCGGCCGTGGTGCTCGGCGCCTGGCTGGTGGTGCGGGCGACCCGCGGCGGCGACCGCCCGGCCGCCCGGATCGCCATCGCCGCCGCCACCATCGGCGGTCTCGCGGCGAGCCTGCCGACCTTCGCTCACAATGCGGCGACCACCGGCCACCCGCTCACCCTGCCCTACTCGCTGACCGCGGGCACCATGTACGCGCCCGAGCTGGCGCCCTTCGGCCTGCGCAACCTGGACGCGATACTGGTCGCGCTGTCCGCGAGTCTGCACGGCTGGGGCTGGCCGTTGCTCACCGGAGAGCTCGCCCTGGCACTGCCCCTCGGCGTCATGGCCCTGCCCTTCGTGCTGCGGCGCGCTCGGACCGCCGATTGGCTGCTGCTCGCGATCCTCATCGCGGTCGCCGTCGGCCATCTGTCGACCCGCGCCCACGGGCTGCACGGCTACGGCGCCCGCTACGCCGTCGACGTCGCCGGTTTTTTGGTGCTGCTGTCCGCGCGGGGCCTTCGCGAGCTCGGCCGCTGGGCCCGGCCGTCGCCGACCGCGGTCCGGGCGGTGGCCGGCGTCGTCCTCGCGCTGGTCGCCGGCACCGTGCTCACCCTGCCCTGGCGTCTCGGGCTGTACCGCGGCTACTACGGCGTCACGGGGGCGCTCGAGCGGCAGCTCGAGGCGACCGGGCTCGAGCGCGCGGTGATCCTGGTCGACGACGGACCCTGGCAGCCGTGGGGCGAGGCCGCGCGGCTCATGACCGGACCGCGACGGCACGACATCGCGGTCGGCGCCGACCTCGGCGATGCCTCGGTCATCGAGAAGGTCTACCCCGATCGTTTCGTGCTGCGCTGGGATGGCGACAGCCTCCATCGCGATCACGGAGCAGATCGTTGACCGCACTGCGCCGCGCCCCGCGAGCCTCGTACGTCCGGCTCGCCCGTTCCGGCGAGCTCGCCGAGCGCGCCCGCTCCCTCGACGCCATGCTCGGCGACTGCACAGTGTGTCCCCACGAGTGCCGAATCGATCGCCGACGAGAGCTCGGCGCCTGCAACACCGGCTCGACTGCGGTCGTGGCTTCGTGGTGTCCGCACCACGGCGAGGAGCCGGTGATCTCGGGCATCATGGGCTCGGGCACGGTCTTTCTCGCTCACTGCAACCTGGCCTGCGCCTTCTGCCAGAACCACGACATCTCGCAGCGCCCCGAGGACTTTGCCTGCCGGGGCATCTCCGACGAAAAGCTCGCTTCGATCTACCTCGAGCTCGCCGACCGCGGTTGCCACAACATCAACTGGGTGTCGCCGTCCCACCAAGTGCCGCAGCTGGTGCGCGCTCTCGCTCTCGCCGCCGGGCGCGGGCCCACGATCCCGATCGTCTACAACACCAACGCCTACGACTCGGTGGCGACCCTCGAGCTGCTCGACAGCATCGTCGACGTCTGGATGCCGGACCTCAAGTTCGCCGACCCCGACACCGGCTGCCGGTTGGCCGGCATCCCCGACTACCCCGAGCGGGCCCGGGCCGCCATCGCCGAGATGTTCCGCCAGGTCGGCGACGCCTGGGAGCTCGGCCCGACCGGAGCACTGAACCGGGGCATCCTGATCCGGATGCTGGTGCTGCCCGGCGAGCTCGCCGGAATCGAGGCCAACCTCGAGTGGATCGCCAACGAGCTCTCCCCCACCCTGGCGATCTCACTGCTCGCCCAGTATCGGCCTGCGCACCGTGTCGTTGATGAGGGTGGCTTTCCCGAACTCGGCCGCGGCATCACCGCCGACGAGTGGCGCGCCGCCGCCGACGCCCTGCGCCGCCACATGACCGGCGACCGCCACCACCTCCAATGGGGCGGGTGAGGACCGGGACGACGGCCGGCCGCTGCTGCGGCCGCGCCCGGCACCAGCACCGGGTCCGGATCCGGTCCCGGTCTCCGAGAGCGCTCCCCGCCCGGTCGGCGCGTCCGACGCGCCGCCACGATTCGTCCGACGAATCGCTACGGCACCACCACGACCCAGGCGCCGGTCGTTCCGTCCTCGAAGCCGTCTTCGAAGAGAGGGACCTCGACCTCAGGCACGTGCATGACGATGCAGTGGATGGCGCCGGCCGAGCCGATGATGCCGGTGCAGTCGACGGGGATGACGGTCCTGTCGGGAAACGCGGCCTGGAAGACCGCGACCGCCTGGGCGTTCTCGGTGGCGTAGCCCGAGAACTCGGGAACGAAGACCAAATCGTTGAAGACCACCGCGTTGGTGTAGGTGTAGTGGGTGCCGCCCGAGCTCCAGCCCGGCGTCCGGTGGATGGTGTAGCCGCGACTGGTCAGCTCGGTGACCCAGGTCTCGGTCACGGTGTTGGCTGCGGTACCGTCGGCGTACTCACCGATGATGACCTCCCGATCAGCAACCGGGAGCATCCACATGTCGATGTGCTGGGTCGAGTCGAACCACCACGGCAGAGCGTCGGTGATGGTCAGGTCCAGGCCCTGGTAGTCGAGGTAGCGCTGCTCGATCTGGGCCGGCGGCACGGCGGGATTCTCGTTGACGATGAGCTCGGTCATGTAGGCGTCGTCGGCCCCGGAGAGGTGGAAGTTGCCGCCGCCGTGGTACAGGTCGATGTCGTAGGACGGCTCGCCCCAGAGGTTCGCGATGAAGTCCGGAATCTGGTTGTCGTTGGGCCGCGGCCGGTTGTAGGAGTGGTCGACGACGGCGCGGCGTCCGCTGACGGCGATGAAGCGCGGGCCGTAGTCGCGGATCCACACCGTGTCGGTGTCGACGATGATGAACTCGACCTGGGACATGTCGGCGCCGGCGCCGCTCAGGGTGGTGGTGGCGCTCGACTGCTGGGAGGCGCCCGAGACCAGGATGTAGACGACCGCCTCGGGGTCGCCGGTGGTGATCGGCACCGTCATGGCGGTGAGCACGTCGTTGTACGAGCCCCAGCGGATCAGCAGGCCCTCGTTGTCGGCGTACTCGGGCGGCGTGTCGACCACGCCGACCGGCGGTGCGAGCACCCACTCGGGCAGCGCCAGGGGCGGCATCGCGAGCTCCTCCGCCGTGGCGTAGCGCGGCAGCGGATTCGGGTCCTGGTCCTCGATCGCATCGAGCACATGTCGCGGCACAATCACCGGCTCGTCGGCAGCCACGAGGACGGCCGAAAACACAACAAGTAGCAGCACTGAGATCCGTGTCTTCATCGCGGCGCAGCGTAACACGGCGCCGGGGCGGCGGCAGCGGCAGCGGCAGCGGCAGCGGCAGCGGCAGCGGCAGCGGCAGCGGCAGCGAACCGTACCGCCTCGATCACCGCGACGGGCGCGCCGAGGCGGGTGTGCCGGGCATGACATTGTGCGGCATCACGCCGCGGCCCCGAGCGCCCCGCACACAATGTCCATGCCGGGCACCCTCCGAGCCCGAGCGCTGAACCCCGTGCAGCCCTGTCGGTCAGCCGGAAGGCCGCCGGCGTCCGTGCAGCGCGGCAGCAGCTTCATCGGCTCCCACCGAGCGCCGCGCTGCTCGGGCGACGCTGGGCCGCCTCCGCCGCCAGGCGGGGCGGGGCAGAAGGCCGATGTGCCAGGCAGCCCAGCTTCGTTCGTCTCCAGCCCTCAACGCTGATTGGCAGGCGGGGACGCCTGCGCTCCAACTCAACGCTCAGGTACTCAGCAACGACGTTCCGAACCCGAACACAGCAGCGGTCTACAACGCGGCCGCCGGCGTCCGTGCAGCGCGGCAGCAGCTTCATCGGCTCCCACCGAGCGCCGCGCTGCCCGGGCGACGCTGGGCCGCACCGCCGCCAGGCGGGGGCGAGCCAGAAGGCCGAGGTTGAACATCGGGATCGGGAACGGGTACGGCAATGGACACGGATCCGGATCCGGATACGGATACGGACACGGGCACGGGATCGGGAGCGGGAGCGATTCCATCCCGTGTCCAACATCCAGCATCCAACATCCAGCAACCAGCATCCAGCATCGGGAACGGGTACGGCAATGGACACGGATCCGGATCCGGATACGGACACGGCCACGTGATCGGGATCGGGATCGGAGAGGAGCGCGCTACACTGCGAAAATGACTGACAGGAAGAAGCTCTACCTCATCGACGGGCCGAACATCGCGTTCCGGGCTTTCTTCGCCATCGGCG
>CAZXMW010000059.1:0-19999 GCA_964641415.1 uncultured Thermoanaerobaculia bacterium
TCGACGACGACGAACATCTCACCACGTTGTTACACCACATCCGTGGACTCTACTCGGTCATCCAGAGGTTGTCTCGGCCAGCCGCAATGAACGCGACAGTCGTACCGAGCAGGATGCCTTCGATTGCGATAGCGGGCCATTTTCCTCCGTCCATTTAGCGTCCTTTGTTCTCCTTTCGGGACCAGGCCTAACGGGCTGGGAGTTAAGCCGCCGAGGAGGATATAAGGCGGACGCTTGCGTCCGACTGGAACCTGCGATGGTCGGGTTGAACGACCGGGTGGCCGGCGCCGCGCCGGACACCGGGCGTGCGATTAACTCCCGCCGCGAAGCGCCGCGCCAACGATCGTTGTTCAGCGGACGCGAACCGCGCTCGCGCAGGTTAGGGTCCGCTGGAACACCGGGGCGGATCAAGCGTAATCGGAAAGCCTATAGCCCACAAACCGAAATGCCTCAGGGTTGAAGTTCAGCGGGTTGTACAGCTCGTAGTTTTCAACGATGTTGTAACCGTGGTCCTCAATCAGGTAGTCAATGAGCCGATGGTCAACCCAATGACGGAGGCTGCACGGTCCCCATCTCGGCTCGGTCGTTGACCCAGAAAACGGTTCCTCGAGATTCATTGCTCGGAACAGCGTAGGCCATCGCTCACGTTCTTCTTCATATACTGCTGCAGCGCCGTCCTCCAATGCCTGCTGTACCGCGGCTAAAGAGACGGAATCCTCGGGTTGTCCGGTGGCGATAACATGTGCGTACAAGGTATCGACAAAGCTCTCTAACACCTTCAATCTCCAGGGTAGACCTTCCCTGTACTGGTACAGCCTGTTGTGATCAGCCCCAAGCGGTTCATCCTTCCCAAGTGTTTCCCAGCGAAGATCAAAATCGAAACCGTCGGCGTACTGAGCGATATCGTCCGGGACCATATGCTTAGGAACCGGAGCATCTTTTGGCACCATGTATGCGTCGTGATGTTCCCAATTACGTAAAGTTACTTCGCCCATGAACCTGGAGGCCATCACCATTCGCCATCTGTCATATCTTTTCTTTTTCAGAAGCAATGCCTCCCGCCACGGGAGGTTTGGTCGTGCGTGGGCAAATCGAAAAGGGAAAACGGACATTCGCTCCTGGCGTCCGCCATTGATCTTCCCATCCTCAATCACGTAGTAGGCGCGCAAAACCATGAAAATGTCGACAATGAAACTCCCAGTCAAAATGTTCTCGGTTGTCAGGAAAACCCACATCGAATCAGGCGGAAAATCGATTGACTCTAGCTTTTCGGTCCGCTTAAATCCAAACATCTGCGGTGCCCCCTGTGGTTCCACAACAGGATAGTAATAGTTGACATCCTGTGTCTCGCTACCGGTGCCCAGGTCAGACGATTCCGGCGTTTTCGGGAGCTAGATCGTTCGAATCGTCTGACCAGGCACAGATAATTCTCGCGTGGTCTTTAGTTGACGTCGCCACGATTCTATACCTCGGCATCTCCAAGCGGGAGGAGCTGTTCACCGATCGCGGCTGACAAAACGTCCAATACTCTTTGACGGTCGTCCGGGTCGGCGATGAGAAACGATGTAGAGAATGCGCCGTTCGAATTGATAGTCAGATTCACGTCGTTGTTGCTGATCGAAATAGAAGCGACTGTTGCTAGACCGAGATCCGGCGTTAATTTGTCTGCATGGGCATAGGATCGATACCAAGCGCCAGGTGGCCACTCGCCAGCAATGTCACGGAGTTTTCGTTGCTTCATTGCGTTTCCCCCCCAACTCCGCGAGGTGCCTAGAAAGGAAGTCATCTAGACTGATTGCCTTCCCCGCGAATTCTCGCGTAGTTTTCAATAGATCATCATCGTCCGTAACCAAAACACATGACCGGTTGATCGCCGCCTCCGCGATTAGAGCGTCTTGGGTGTTGTTGGCCTTCCCGCGGTTCAACTCATCGAGGCGTGCGCGAATGGCCTTCATTATGCTTCCCGGTTGGGTCCAACCTGATTTGTCGAACTTGGAAACGTCCCAGACCGCGGAATCAGTTGAAGCCTCGTCAGATGGAATCTCCTCGAAAACGGACAGTAAGGCCTGCCGCCTATCGGCATTCCTCGTGGCGCACAGCTCGTCATGTTGGATGTGGGTCACCAGGACTCGCGGCCAAACGGAGATCTCTTGGTAGTTACCTGGCCCGTCCAGGAAGTGGTTGAAGACGTTGGTGTCAAACATGAAGCAAGCCATTTGAGATGGGCCTAACGACGAGAGTTCAGCGGACGCGACCCGCGCTCGCGCGGGTCGCGGTCCGCTGGAACGCGATGTTAGGCATGTGGTTCCTTTCTGAGTTCAACGACAAGATAAGGATACAGTGGCGCGACGAAGCGGCCGATGCCGGCACGGCTGAACATATCGAGGAGGCCGATCACCACACGCATGACCGGTGCAGCAAGCCGACCCCAAAGGTGACGCCCAACTTGACGGAACCTCAACCGTCCAGAAAGCGGCAGAATGACGGCGTTACTCCCGGCTGATCCGGCCCACTCCCGTACGTCGCCGAACGACGGAAGCAGGGCGTCGGGGATGCTATGGATGCGGAATGCGCCGACGTTGTCGCCATGCCAGAAGTCGATTGGGAAAGACCCGTTTGGAAAATCAAGTAGAACGCGCCCAGATCCAGTAGATGTACGGATCATTTCGCTGATCGCCTGGCGGCGAAGTGCGGATTTGTCAGGCTGTGGTCGAACGGTGTAAGGCGAAGAAGACTCATCAACCCCGACGTGTTCGATCATGCCGGATGAAAGGACGACGTCGAATGTGCCTTCTGGGAAGGGCAGCGCCGTCGCATCGGAGACCACCAATGGGATTGGAGCCGGGTGTTCGATCACCCATCTCGACATTCGGTAGAGCGAACAATCGATGCCGAACGCATCGACGCCACGTGACCTCCATTCCTGGACCGCGTATCCGTTGCCGCAGCCAACGTCGAGAAGGAGGGTAGGGCGATCACTGCCCAATGAAACAAGAGGGTTGTAGTACGCGACCCGTTCTCGAGCTGCTTGAGCTTCGTGTTTCTCGGATTCCTCGAGGAGGTTGGACATCCGTGGCGGGCCTAACGAGTTCGAGCTAAGCGGACCAAACCCGGCAGTGTTTGGGTCCGCTTGAGCGAGTGGTTAGGCGACGATTTCGTTGAGGCCATCGATCGCCTGGTTGACGAACTCCGGAGACAGTCGGGTCATCCTCTCGCCAAGCCGGAAAACCGAGAGCGTCCGAACCTGGCTGATCTTGAGCCAAGATCGTTTCGGCAAACCTGGTTCGGTGATCTCCAGATTCAAAGGGAAACCGGCACGTTGGGGTTGGCTGGTGATCGCCATCGCGATGACTGTCCCGGACCGTTCGTTGAACACTTCGTGACTCACCACGAGGACCGGCCGGCGCCCGGCTTGTTCTTGTCCCTTCACCGGGTTGAGGTCGGCCCAGAAGACGTCACCTCTCAGTATTCGGGCCACTGGTCAACCTCCGACGTTAGCCCCTCTTCGGCGAGAGCAGACTCATAGGCAGGATCGAGCTTCGCACATTCCCGCGAAAGGCGGTCGCGAGAGATGCGATCGAGTCGTTCTTCGAGCGCCTCCTGGATTGCTCGGCTCCGGCTTGGGTACACACCCTCTCCGACCAGTCGATCTAACCTGTCGACGGTTTCCTTGTTCAAGCTGACGGCGATCTTCGCGCTAGCCATTTCAAACCTCCGGTATGACCAATTGTCATACCACTGTCGGGGTTTGTCAACCGCCTAACACCTGTTTCAGCGGTGTTTTGAGGAGCGCAGCGACGAAAAACATCCGCTGCAAACTATTGTTATGCCTTTTCTCCAACTGACTCCACTTGTGTATTTAATACTTGTTTCATCATGATAAGAGAGAATTTAACACCATCTTTCTCTGAGATCATGTCTTTGAGGAAAATTCTGTTGTCATTGTACTCGGCTGGAAATCGAATACAAATGTAAGTCATTAGCTTTTTCTCGGCTTCCCAGAACCTGTATTTTACCTCTTCGCGACCAGAGAACTTCTTAAGAAATCGGTCTATTGTTTGGCCCTCTCCTTGCCAGTTAACCAGTTCTTTAGCTACCCATACATCATTCCAAGTTTCAAACACCGGGAAATGAGCAAGAATGTTGCGCACTACTTTGAATAGGGGACCACCGATTTCAGATTCCATCGGAGGACGTTGCTTTTTTATAGCTTCGAGAACGAGTCTAAAAGGTTCGTATTTAAGCAGTTCAGAATACACTGCAAATATGTTTGATATTTTTGAAAATCGATACCAATCTTCCTTCTTCCAAAAATTATCATTGATGATTTCATCGAACAAATCATAGAAACGGTTATATCCCAAATTTAAGAATAGCTCTTCGGCCTTTGTAGGTTTCATATCCATGATTTGAATCTTTTGAGGCATAACGCCAAAATCACCGGCAGCTGCACCGATTGCTGAATAACAATGATTTTTGAACCGTAGCTTTGGGCTAAGCCTTATCGAGTACGTGTGCTGTCCGGTGTATTTTTTTGTTAGGGAAAATGTTTTGTAAATGGTCTCATGAACATATTGATATCATGTTTTTTTAAATTTTTACCAAACATGCGAGGCAATCCAAACTCCCGAAGAAAAGAACCACATGGCTAAACATGCCCATAGTTCTTGCCAAAAAATTGCTTTCTCCCATTCAATATCTTTCCATCTGCGCACTTTTGATGCTTGGTGACAGATAATAAAAATACAAAACGTAACCATTACGAATAGTGAAATACCACCAATAATTATAAGTGCTTCTCTAGCAATTTTTGCATTTCTTTCAAATTTATCAATACGAATAAAACCAAATGCTGCAACTAAACCCAATGAAACTTTGAGATACATCTCAAAATCTTTATATATTCGTTCACTGTGTGCAGTCGTATCTTCACCTTTGCTCTTTGTAGATTTGGCTTGAAGTCTGATTAATATTACTGCAAAAACCAGAAGAAATATTAGTGATGCGATTGGTGGCCCGTATATCATAGTATTATTCCTATTATTCTCCCTAACCATTGATTATGTGGAAGTACGCATTTGCAGGGGCCGTCGCGTTGTTGGGGTTCATGATGAAACCATCATGCTGGTTCCTGCTCACGTGTCAAGGGAGGAAGGCAGGCACGTACCACCGGCTGAGTCCGAGATCCCGGCTGGGCTGTCGGTCAGGGGGTCGCTTGACATGGTGCGCAACGCTCGAAACGGGGCTTCGGGAGAAGCAGGTGCATCTCGCCCAACGCCGGATGAGCAAGTGGTTGGTTCTCAGGTCTTTGTCGGAGGTCAATCGCCTCTTTGTTGCGCGCGGTCCTGCCACGATTCGAACCGGAATGACGGCGGCGGGGCGCCTTTGCTCGACGGATCGTGATAGGGTATAAACAAAGCGTAAGTCAGGCCACCGGCCTTCGCGCCGCGACGCCGAGCCGTGACGCGTCGCCGGATGGTCGCCATTACTGCGCTATGCGGAGGTACACATAGCATGGCAGTCGCAAAAGAGCGCCCGTCTACTGGGTCGGTACCCCCATGAACGAGCACACCATACAGGGGGCTGCTTTCGCACAGTGGCTCCGGGCTCGGCGGCTGGCGCCCGACAACCGGGCGCCCTACCTGGTGCGCTGGGTCGAGCGCTTCCAGCGTCTGCAATCGGTGCGCCCGGCCGAGAGCTGGCGTGACACCCTACGGGTGTTTCTCGACGATCTCGCGGCAGGGCACACGGCGGACTGGCAGATCCGGCAAGCGGCGGAGGCCGTGACTCTGTACTGCGGGCAGTTCGCTGAAACAACGCAGAGCGCGACGGCACCCGCGCCGAAACCGCCGGCTGGGCAGCCGGTGGCTGCCATGCGCGAGCTGCTGCGCCTGCGCCACTACTCCCCGCGCACGGTGGACTGCTACACCGGCTGGGCGCGACGCTTCTTACGGTACCTGGGTAACTGCCGAGAGGGGCCGCCGACGACGGCTGACGCGAAGGCCTACCTGAGCCATCTCGCGACGCGGCGCAGGGTGAGCGCCTCGACGCAGAACCAGGCCTTCAATGCGCTGCTCTTCCTGTACCGCAACGTGTTCGACACGGAGCTCGGGGACATGGCGGAAACCGTGCGCGCCAGGCGCGGCCGTAAGCTGCCGTTGGTCCTGTCGGTACCCGATACGATGGCAGTTCTCGAAGAGCTGACAGGATCACGTCGGCTGATGCTGGAGCTGCTCTATGGCAGCGGCCTGCGGCTCGGCGAGCTGGTTGTTCTGCGGGTCAAGGATCTTGACTTCGAGGCCGGCAGTATCACCGTGCACTCAGGAAAAGGGGATAAGGACCGGGTGACGTTTCTGCCGCAGCGCCTCGAAGCTCCCCTCCGGAGGCATCTCGCCACAGTGCGGGAAGTTCACGAACGGGACGTCGCGGCAGGGGCGGGGGAAGCACCGCTGCCCGGCGCCTTGGCCCGCAAGTACCCGCACGCGGGACGCGAATGGGGCTGGCAGTTCGTCTTCCCCTCCAGCACCTTGAGCACCGATTCCGGGGGCACGATACGCCGTTGGCACGTGTCGCCAGCTACGGTCCAGAAGGCGATGAAGGCGGCGGTGCGTCGCGCCGGCATCGCCAAGCCGGCGAGCGTCCACACCCTGCGCCACAGCTTCGCCACCCATCTGCTCATGGGCGGCGTCGACATCCGCCGGGTTCAGACACTGCTCGGTCACAGCAGCGTGGAGACGACGATGATCTACACCCATGTGCTGCAGACCATGGCGCCAGACCTCCGCAGCCCGCTGGACGACCTGTGGCGCCCGACATCCGAGGCAGGTTGAAGGTTACGAGCCGTCGAGGATGAACGGGATCTGCGCCGCGCCGGCCGGCGACAGCTGCAGCAGGCAGCGGAGGGCGGCGAACGATCGGGTGGCGCAGCATCAGAGCAGGGTCCCGCCGAGCAGCGGCCAGGCCGGGCCGAAGAAGGTCACGACCACCGGGGCGCCGGTCGGGGTGGCGACGAGGGAAAGGTGCCGGTCACGCTATTGCGTTATTGCAACGCCCTTCGGTCGCATTCCTTCGGTAACAATTCGGTAATACCGTAATAGCGTGACCGGCACCTTTTTCCTTTTTCCTTTTTTCCTTTTTTGAATGCGAAGGGTGGCACCGATCAAAGACCCCACGACATCGCCTCGACCTGGATGCGGGCGACACGCTGATGTGGGAGGAGACCGAGGATGGCATCCGAGTTTCGGTCGCCACTCGGGCCTTCACACGGCGTCGCGGAACGATCCGTGTCGGGGCGGGATCGGTCGTTGACGATGTCCGTGAGGCGCGGTCGCAGCGCGGGTTGGACGAAGCGTGACCCCGATCGTCGTCGACACCAATGTGGTGTTGTCGTATCTGACGGATCGGAAGGAGCACCAACAGTCCCAGGCGGCGTCACTGCTCGAGGCTACGGGGGCCAAGTTGCGGCTCATCGTCCACCAGCAGGTCGTCACGGAGATGGTGTATGTCCTCGTCAACCACTACAGCCAGCCGCGGGACCTCGTGCGATCCGTCGTCGAGGAATTCCTGGCCCTTCCGGGAGTGGAGGCCGTGGATGCTCTCCGTTGGTCGCGAGTATTGAAGGTGTGGCCCGGAACCTACCGGGACTTCGCGGACGCCGTACTCGCCGACGTGGCGACGAACCTTCGGTCGGCATTCGTGGCGACCTTCGACGAAGAGTTTGCGAAGAGCCTCGATCGCTGCGGTATCGCAACCTGGGGTTTCTGATGGGAGTCTCCGCGGCGCTCGACACGGGCCGAACCGATTTCACCCGGTGAGCGCGACCTGGGTGGGGTCAGTCTCCGAAGATCTCCCGATACACACCCTCGTTGTATCCGACCACGACCCGGTCGCCCACCGTAATGGTCGGCGCCCGGAGGTTGCCGGTGGAACCGAGCATCTTGGTGACGATCTCGTCGGAGGCGGTCCCACCGTCGTACTGGTCGACCTTCTTCCCCTTGGCGATGGTGATCGTCTTCGCCGAGGCGATGAGGTCCCGGGCGGTGTCCTCGCCCAGCTTGCGGCTTGCAGGGATCGTCTCGTCGATCTCGACCGCGCGTTCCTCCATGAACCCGGAGGATCTCTTGCACGATGTTCAACCCCCGCGGTGGTAGTACCAGTCGACTCGTGTGGCCATCAGCTCTTCCTTCCTGCCGGACCCGAACCGTGGGCCGGGTGGACGATTCGACGACATTCTCGCACAAAGCCGGGGCCCGTCCGCCATTCCCACCGCCAAATCTCCGCAATCGGCCCCGCCGACGACGGGTGGAGAATTGACTGCCAAAGCCGGGCGGTGTATCACCGGGGTCATGGTCTGCCGGCGCCTCCTGTTGTCCCTTCTCGGCGCCTGTCTCTCCTTCCCTCCTCCGACCTTCGCCGCCGAGCGCCCGAGTGTCGCGGTGACCGGGCTTGACGAAGCCCCCGCAATCGACGGCGCCATCTCGTCTGACGAGTGGGACCGTGTGCCCGTCCTCGACCGGCCCTTCATCCAGTTCGAACCCGAATCGGGTCGGCCATCGCCCTTCCGAACCACCATTCGGGTCGCTCAGACCGACACCGCGCTCTATGTCGCCATCGAGGCCTTCGACCCGCATCTCGAGCGCCTGTCCGCGGCGGTCACCAGGCGCGACGGCGAGATGGACCGCGATGACTCGGTGGGGGTGATGATCGACACCTTCTCGGATCAGCGCACGGCCTATTTCTTCTCGACCAACCCGCTGGCCACCCAGTGGGACGCCCGCCTCGCCGACAACGGCCGCACCGTCGACGACCTGTGGGACGTCGAGTGGCGATGCGCCGCCCGGCGTTACGACGATCGTTGGGTCGCCGAGTTCGAGATCCCGTTCAAGGTCCTGAGGTTCCGCTCCGGCGGCGATCGGCAGTGGGGCTTGAATGTGTCCCGCACCGTTCCGAGGCGGCTCGAGACCTCGCTCTGGTCCGGACCCACCGAAAGCGAGTGGCGGGTCTCGAGCTTTGGAACCCTGACCGGCCTCGAGCTGACACGCCGCGCCGACAAGACGTGGCTGGCCATTCCCTACGGCCTCGCCGTGATCGATGAATCGGGCGACGCCGATTTCGAGATCGGTGGCGACCTCCGCTGGCGGCCGTCGAGCACCATCGGGGTCGATCTCACCGTCAACCCCGATTTCGCCCTCATCGAGGCCGACGTCGAGGTCATCAACCTGACGAGGTTCGAGCTCTTCATTCCCGAGAAACGGCCCTTCTTCCTCGAGGGCAGCGAGCGCTACGCTCAACGGATCCGCCAGTTCTACAGCCGCCGCATCGGCGACATCACATGGGGAGGAAAAGCCACCGGCACCGCCGGCAAGATGGAGTACGGCGCCATCGCCACCTCCGAAGACCGGGCGTCGGATGACGGCGCGACCCAACGGGCCGACTCCGGCATCGCGCGGCTCCAATACAGTCTGCCCCGCGGTTCCAACATCGGCTTCCTCGGCGCCGGTCGGCGTATGGGAGACGCTAACCAGGGTTCCGTCGGTCTCGACACGACCCTCTTCTTCACCGACACCCTGGGTCTCACCGGCCAGTTCCTCCGGGTCCACGGTCCCACGGCCGACGGCGGGCTCGCCTGGTTTCTGCGGCCCGCGTTCGACAGCTCGACCACCCACTTCCACATCCGATACACCAACCTCGACGAGGGCATCAAAGACGACTTCAACGCGGTCGGGTTCCTCAGGGACGACGATCGCCGGGAGTTCGACACGAACCTCTCGCACACCTTTTGGTTCGAGACCGGATCTATGGAAAAGATCAAACCGGAAGCGAACTACAACCGCTACTACAGCCAGGACGGCCGGCTCAGGAGCTGGGAGCTCGACGCCGAGGTTGAGTTCGTCTTTCGCCGCGGCTTCGAGATCGAGCTCGACCTCCTCGACGAGTACCAGGTCTTCGAGAAGGGATTCCGCAACAACCGCGTCCAGATCGAGGCCGGTTGGGACAGCCGCGACGGACGCTCGATCTTCGTCTTCGCCGGAACCGGCGTGAACTACGACAGCGACCTTCGACTCTACGGCGCCGAGGTCGGGTGGGCCTTCGGCGACCGGTTCCGGCTCGAGTACTCCGCCACCCGCCTCGAGCTCGACCCCGACCCCGAAAACCAAACCACCTGGATCCACGTCTTCAATGGTGCCTACAACTTCAACCCCGACAACTTCGTCAAGCTCTTCTTGCAGACCAACAGCGCCGTCGACAAAGTCAACATCCAGGCCGTGTGGGTGTGGCGGTTCAAGCCGCCCTTCGGTTCGATCCAGGTTGCCTATCAGCGGGGGACTTCGGAGATCGGCGAGGCCCCGGATCAGGGCGACACGCTCTTCACCAAGCTGTCCTGGGTGTTCTGAGCCGTCTCCGTCTTGAGCGCGAGGCAAAAAAAAATCCCCGGCGCGGGCACGCCGGGGAGAGAAGAGACGAACGGAGGAAAGGGAAGAGTAATCGTGTCTGGTCAGTTGGCTGCCGTCGCCGGCACGTAGACGGCGTCGCCGTTGACGTTGTCGACCACCGACCCGTAGACGAAGATCGGCATGGCCGCGGTGAAGGTCACGTAGTGGCTGCCGTAGTCGGCAAGGGCCGGCCACAGCTGGTCGACTCGGAACTGCTGCATCGTTGTCCGGCCGATGGTGCGCTGGGTGCTGCCGAGCAGGGTACCGTCGGCGTCCCAGCCGTACAGAGTCACCTGGGCCGCCGAGGTGTTGGGGTTGAATAGACCGATGTTCGAGCGGAAGCCCGTGCCCGACCCTGTAGGCTCGTTGGACAGGAACTCGACCGCGCCGCTGGTTGCGGCATCGTCCATGGAGACGGCGCGAACGTACTGGCCGAAGGTGCCGTCGCCCGCCGCGATCTGGTCGTTGTAGACCCGGGCCGAGCCGAAGATCGCGCGGTCGGAGCTGATGCTCACGGCGCCCTTGCCGTTGGTCACGCCGAAGAGCTCGGTGGCCATGTCGTCGAGGACGAGCTGCTCGTTCGGGGCGATGGGCTGGGTGCTGCAGCTCGCCGGGCTCTGGTTGCCGCCCGTGGACTCGGGCCAGTAGCAGAGCTCGGCGGTGGCGATGTCGCCGCTGCGGTTGACCAGACGCGCGTCGGTGTGGAAGTCGGTTCCGGCCTGGCCGGCGATACTCGCCACGACCGGGAAGTACAGAACGGTCTCGACCTGTCCACCCGAGCCGGAGCTGAGCTGGCCGCGGACCGCACCGTCGGGAAAGGTCCCGGTGTGGACGTTGACGTAATAGCCGGCCGGGTTGGAGAGGATCGCGGAGACCGCCGCGGCGTCGGCCGAGACGGTTCCGGTCGCGTTCCCCGCGGTGAACGACGCGTTGAAGTTGATCACGACGCCGCCGCTCTGCCCGGCCGCGCCCTCGTGGATATGGGCCGCCGTCGGAGCGTCGGTTCCCGACACGAGAATGGTGTAACTGACATCGGTGCCGTTGAAGGTCACCACCGCCAGGCCGGCGCCGTCGTCGGCGCCCCCGCCGACGACGTTGTCGCCGCTCAACGAGGCGGTGTAGGTTTGTGCGACCGCGGTAAGCGGCAGGAGCATCGCAGCGATGAGAACAAGTGTGCGCTTCATTTATATGTCTCCGTTTCCCGGCTTCGCCGTCAGTTGTCCGAGAAGTTGGCCCAGCCGGACAGGGGCCAGTTGTCGTTGGGTCCGACGCCGCCGATGAAGTCGACGGGGACCAGGAAACCGTCGTCGGGGGGAGTTGCCACGTAGTCGACGTCGAGCGCCGGCGAGTCGGCCAGGGGCGCCAGGTCCGGCATCAGGGTCTTGACGTGGCTGGGGGCGCCGATGGCGAGCATCGGGTCGGTGTTGCGGTTGGCAGCCATGGTTTGGAAGAGGAAGTCGCGGGTGTCGGCCGGACGATCGCTGCTCGAGCCGAAGGCGTCGTCGGAGAAGTCGCCGAACAGAATCGAGTTGTCGAACACGAGCTCGCCATCGGCGGCGTTGTTGAACGAGGCGTCGTCGCGGATCGTCGCCGGAGCGCGCCGGCTGTTCGTGATGATCATGTTGTGGACCTTGCCGGCCGAGCCGCGGCGGATGACGTTGCCGTAGGCGCCGACATCGGTGCGGCCGGTACCGTAGCCGGTGGCGTTGTAGAGCTTCGGGTTCGACAGCGGGGTGAGCTCGAAGTTCTGCGGATGGCCGTCGCCCTCGATGATGAGGTTGCCGTCGTTCTCGTCGTTGACCCCGCGCTTGACGTTGACCACGAACTGCACGCTGCCCTGGAAGCCGAGGTCCCAGTCGATGGTGTCGTCGGCCGGGGCCACCGCGAGCAGGTAGCGGGCGTTGACGGTGCCGCCGAAGAACTCGAAGGCGTCGTCCTTGTTGTGGAGCACCTGGACGTACTCGACCACGGTGCCGGTCCCGCAACCGCCGAGGGTGAGGCCGTTGATCTCCTGGTTGGTTTCGATCTCGAAGCCGCCGAACTCGAGGCGCAGGTAGCGCAGGACGCCGCTCGAGTCGGCCGGGTCGTCGCCGCCGAAGGCGAACTCGGGCTGGCTCGGCAGGCCCTCGATGAAGCCCTCGCCGCCGGGCTCGTTGATCGGGGCGCGCCCGAGCACGATGAGGCTGCCCCAGTCGCGCTGGGCGCGGTCGCCGACTTTCAGCGCCGAGGTCATGACGATCGGCCGGCGCGAGGTGCCGTCGGCGATGATCTTGCCGCCGCGGGAGACGAACAGGCTCGCGCGGCTGTCACCGCCGTAGACCACCGTGCCGGGCTCGATGGTCAGGGTGACGCCATCGGGGACGAAGACGAAGTCATTGAGAATGTAACGGTTGTTCGCCGTCCAGGTGGCGGTGGACAGGGTCCCGGAAATCTGCACGGTGTCCTCGACATAGGAGAACATGGCGTTGGAGCGCGAGATCACCCGGGCGCCGGCCGCGTCGCGAACCTCCAGCACCCATTGGTAGAGACCGGTCTCGCCGGCGGGCACGACCATCGAGGCGCCGAGGGCGCCGTTGATGCCCCAGCCGATCTCGACGGGGTCGGTTGCCGTGCCGAGAAGCACGAGGTCTTCGACCGTGGGCAGCACGATCGCCTGCGGGCTTCCCGCGGCCCCGAAGAGGTCCGCGATCTCCCCCTGGGACAGAAGGGCGTCGGCGGCGATGTTGTAATACCGCCGGGCGCCGGAGAGCCGGTCCTCGCGGTACAGGTACATGGTCGCGGTGGCCGGGAATCCGTTGGGATGGATCGTCATCCGCAGCTGGAGCGGGTCGCCCGGTACGAAGGTGTAGTAGTTGGTCTCGAGAAGGACGATCGGGCGCTGGCCGTTGGCGGTTGCGGCCGCGGCCTTGAGCTCGGCCGTTTGGATCTGGTCGGGCGTCAGCACGACCTTCTCGACGGACAGCTCGTGGCCGGTCGGGGCACGGCGGGCATCGCGGCCCTGCTGCGGTCCTCGAAGCTGCTCTGCGGAGGCGACCAGAGCCACCTGGCAGGCCGCGACGAGCAGTGCGGTCATCAGAATCGAACGACGCATCATGAGCTCCTTTCCTTGGAAGAAGGGTTGTGGTTGACGAAGCCGAAGCGCGTGCCGGCCGCAGCCGGCAGGGCGTTCGAGGCGGTAGGCGGTTCACGGTCAATCATCGACACGTGTCAGAACAACGAGTAGCTGACGCTGAGGCCGAGCGTTCTGCCGGGCTGGTAACGGCGCTGGATCTCCGATCCCTGAGTGAAGGTCCTGTCCTCGTCGAGGAGATTGCCGGCTGAGAGCTTGACGCTGAGCCCCCGGGCGAGCCAGTCCAACTGCTGCGACACCACGAGGTCGACGTAGCTGTAGGAAGACTCGAAGATGTCGGGCAGGCCGAAGGACCCGACGTCGGTGATGCGGTCGCCGACATAGGTCGTCAGGAGGCGCACCATGGTGCCCCACTCGGGCTTGAGGTACTGGATCGCGAGGTTGCCGACATTGTCGGACTGCCCCTCGAGCGGGCGGTTGGAGCTGGTGGACACCGAGAAGTCCTGCTCGCCGACCTCGACGTCGGACGAGACGTAGGCGTAGTTGAGGTTGACCGACCAGTTCCGTAGACCCGATGAGAGCACCTCGAGGGAACGCCGGAACTCGAGCTCGACGCCCCACAGGGTCGCCGAGTCGGCGTTGACGAACGAGGTCCGCAGCTCGGTGGTGGGTTGGACGATGCGCTCGATGGGGCTGTCGAGGCGCTTGTAGAAAACGCTCGCGGCCATCACGGCGCCGGCCTCGGGGAAGGTCTCCCAGCGCAGGTCGAGGGCGTCAATCGTCGCCTGGGTGAGATCGGGGTTGCCGGCGATCGAGCGACCGCCGGTGACCTCGACGAAGGTAAAGGGGCTGAGCTCGCGGAACTCCGGCCGGTTGACCGAGCGGCCGTATCCGAAGCGGAGGTTGGTCGCGGCGCCGAGCTGACGGACCACGTTGAGCGACGGCAGCACGTCCTGGTTCTGATTGCGCGACTCGACCTCGTCCTCGATGTCGAATGGGTTGAAGGTGAGCACGCGTTGTTCAGAGTCCTCGTAGCGCGCGCCGGCGATGACCCGCCACTTTCCGAAGGTCACGTCGCCCATCAGGTAGGCGGCATCGATCGTGTGGCTCGCGTCGTAGGCGTCGTTGACGCCGGTCGTCTCGCGAATCTCGAAGCCGTCGGGTCTGATGTTCTCGGGGATGAAGATCTCCCCGGGCGTCAGGGTCAGGTCGAACTGGAGCTGGTTGGCTGTGACGAAGCGAAAGCGCCGGGCGTCAAAGTCTCGGGTCCTCTCGAAAAGCGAGATGCCGCCCTTGACCGAGCCGTAGCCTTCACCGATCGACGACAGGAAGATCGTGTAGTCGAGGCCGGCCTCCTCGATCCGGTCCTCGAGGTCGAAGAACTCGATCTTGCCGGACTCCGGGGATCCGACCTCGAGGGCGAAGACGCCGCCGGCGCTTTCGCGGTAGAGGTTCTCACGCAGGTCCGAGCTGTTGGTCGCCTCGGAGACGGCGCCGTTCCACTCGAGCAGGCTGGCCAGACCCGGTCCCGGCAGGTTGTGCTCTCCCGACAGCCGGATCGCCGTCACCTCTTCCTGCATGTAGCGGACCCGGTAGTCGCGGATGAGGCCGCCGCTGTTGGTGTTGAGACCCTCCTGGAAGCGATTCTCGTTCGAGGTGTCGCGGGTGAAGACCGAGTTGAGGCGGAGGTTGTGACCGTCGGCGAGGCGCAGAGCGAGGTTGCCCACCAGGCCGTTGCGGACCGCCTCGCGGTCGGTCACCATATCGTAGTCGTTGCGCGGCACCAGCTGGCCGCCGGAGTCGAGGCCGAAAAAGGCCTGCTCCTCGTCGATCGACTCGTAGCCGTGGTTGGACGTCGCCGAGACCACGACGCCGAACGGTCCGAAGGTGTCTCCCCAGGTCAGCGAAAACTCGGTGTTGGGGTCGGCCGACGCATCCTCGGCGCCGGTCCAGTCGCCGACGAAGGCCTGTCCGAAGGTCTGCATCTCTTCAGGAGTGAAGCCCGCCGGATCGAGCGCGGTGCGCCGCGACAGCTGCACGCCGGGGATGATCCCGGGGATCGGCTGACCGCCGTCGCCGAGAAAGCCGAGGCCGCCCGCGTAGTCGGTGAACGAATCGCCGGTCGCCGTGCTGTTCGCGCCGGCGCCGAGACTGAGGGAGAAGACCGTCGAGCCCGGAAAGCTGACGGTCTCCATCTCGACCGCGCCGCTGCCGAGGTCTCCGGCCATGTCGGGGGTCGAAGTCTTGGCGATATCGATCGACTCGAGGAGCTCGGCCGGGAACAGGTCGAGGGGTACGACGCGCTTCTCGGTCTCAGTGGTCGGCAGCCTCGAGCCGTTGATCGTCGCTCCGCTGTAGCGCTCCCCGAGCCCCCGCACGTACACGTACTTGTCGCCGACGACCGTGATTCCCGTCAGGCGCTGGACCGCGCCCGCCGCGTCCGAGTCGGAGTTTTTGCTCATCTCCTCGGACGAGATCGCGTCGCTGACAATCGCGGCCATCCGCCGGCGATCGAGCACCTCGACCTCGCCCGACGGTGCAGCCTCGGCGGTGACCTCGACAGTCTCGCCGAAGGTGACGGGAGCCAGGCCGAGCGACAGCTCCACCCGTTCGCCGGTCACCACGGTGACCTCGGACGCGAGCGGTTGGAAGCCGTCGAGCATCGCCTGGACGAGGTAGGTTCCCGGCCGCAGCCCTCTGATCTCGAAGGCGCCTTCGACGTCGGTGACGGCGACCTGCTGATCCGAGCCGTCGCCGACGGGAGTCACGACCACCGTGACCCCGGGCATCGCGAAGCCGGTGTCGTCCTTAACGACGCCGACCACTGACGCACCGCCGAGCGACTGCGCGCCTGCAACTGCGATGACCGCGACGTTGAGTGCCGCAAGGCATCCGAGAACCCTGAGTAGTTTAACGATTCGCATTCTCGTCTACCGCCTTCGTTGATCCGTTAAAATGAGGTTAATTGAACAACTTTGCAATCGGGCGTCAGTCTATCCAGTCGGGGGTGAAGCGCTGTAGAAGATCAGGTAAAGATGGTGTAATCAAAGAGGAGCGGAATCTGTGCCGCGCCGGCCGGAGACAGCTGCTGCAGGAAGCGGAGGGGGGCGCGGTGTGCGTCGGGGTCGGGCTCGGGCCCGAGGTACAGGGCGGTCACGACAGCGGTCCTCCCCGACCGATGATTGTGAAGGTGAGCTCGCGGACGCGCGCACGCGGTGTCTCGTCCTCGACGAGCATGCTCCGATTGCCCTGTGCGGGCCGGATGTTGATCAACGACGTGCACTCGATGCAGGCGTCGGGGCTGTGCCCCGGGTAGTCGTTCGCGCCCCACAGATCGCTCTGACGGCTTCCTTCCGCCAGCAGCAGCTCCTCGGCATCTACGTGCAGCTCCTCGCCCACCGCGGCGACGTCGCGCTCGATGTCGATGACGACCTTGACCATGTCCTCGTAGAAGGCCCGGGTCAGGCGGGCGAGCTGTTGATCGTCGATCTTGCTGCCGGCGACGATGATGTCCGGGGCCTGATCTTCCACCATGGCCCGAGGGCACCGAGGCCCGATCGGTCCACGCCGCGTTGACACGGCTGATGACCGGCGGCTGGGAATGCCATGTCCGGATCGACGCGATCGAGGGTCGCCCCCTCCGACGCGTCGCGAAGCGGGCAGCGAGCGATCGGGAGGCGCAGAATCAGAGCAGGCTCCCGCTGAGCAGCAGCCGGGCCAGGCCGAAGTAGATCACGACCCCCGACACGTCGACCACCGTGGCGACAAAGGGCGCCGAGGCGCTCGCCGGGTCCGCCCCGACCAGGCGCAGCACGAAGGGCAGCATGGCGCCGGACAGGGTGCCCACGAGCACGACGCCGACCACGCTCGTGGTGACGGTGACGGCGACCAGGAAGCCGAGGTCGCCGTAGGCGTTGAACAGACCCTGCCAGGCGACGATCCGAACCAGGCCGATGGCGGCCAGGATGACGCCCAGGATGAGCCCGGACGCCAGCTCCCGGCGCAGGATGCGCCACCAGTCGCGAAGCTGAACCTCGCCGAGGGCCATGGCCCGGATCACCAACGTGGTCGTCTGCGAGCCCGAGTTGCCGCCGCTCGAGACGATCAGCGGGACGAAGAGGGCGAGCACCACCGCGCTCGCGATCTCGTCGGCGAAGTGGCCCATGGCGCTGGCGGTCAGCATCTGGCCCAGGAAGAGAACCGTCAACCACACCGCGCGCTTGCGGACCATCTCGAAGATGCCGGTCTGGAGGTAGGGCGCGTCGAGGGCCTGCATGCCGGCCGCCTTGTGGGCGTCCTCGGTCGCCTCCTCCTGGACCACGTCGACGATGTCGTCGACGGTGACGATGCCCTTCATCCTGCCGGCCGCGTCGACCACGGGCAGGGCGAGCAGGTCGTGGCGGGCGAGCAGCCGCGCCACCTCCTCCTGGTCCATGTCCTCGGGTGCAGAGATGAAGCTCTCGTTCATGAGCTCCCGGACCGGCCGGTCGGGCGCGGCCGCGAACAGCTCGCGGAAAGACGCGACCCCGAGCAGGCGCTGGGTCGAGTCGAGCACGTAGGCGTAGTAAATCGTCTCGAGGCGGTCGCGGGCCTGCCGCTGCAGGTAGCGGATCGCCTCATCGGCGGTCTGGTCGGGCCGGACCCGGGCAAACCTCGGGCTCATGAGGCCGCCCGCGTCGTCCTGGGCGTAGGCCATGAGCGCAGCGACCTCGTGCCGGGTGGGCGGGTCGAGCTTGTCGAGCAGCGCGGCCCGCAGCTCGGGGTCGAGCTCCTGGAGGAGGTCGGCGGCGTCGTCCGGCGCCAGCGACCGGAGCCACAGCCGGCGCTCGGCGCCGTGCAGCCCCTCGACGACCTGGGCCTGGGAGAACGCCGACAACGACTGGAAGAAGTCGACCGCCTCGTCGCGCTCGAGGAGGGTGAAGCCCTGTGAGCGCTCCCGGGCGTCGAGCACCGGCCAGATCTCGCGCAGATCCTCGGCCGACAGGCGGGTCGCCTCGGCGGCCGCGGTCATGGCCGCACCTCACCGTGGCGCGGGGCTGAGGATTTCAAGCTCAGTTGGGCACGAGCGATGAGCGGTCGGCGGTTGTTCATCGGAACCTCCGATCCGTCCCGGCGGATGGGAGGTCGCCCGGCGGGACGGGGTCAATCTGTCGTCGTTACTCGAGGGTCGGGGTCGTCCATCGGTCCTCCGATTCCGTCGCTCAGTGTGCGCTCGAGGCGCACCGCGCGCAAGCCCCGGCCCGGGAGGCCTGTAACAAATGCCTGGCCCAACGAAACCGCGTCAACCGCCTAACGGTCCGAGTCCACGGGACGAAAGCCGCGCTCGCGCGGGTTTCGTCCCGTGGAACGAGTCGGTCAGGCGGGTACATCAATCGTGATACCTCGCCTGCAGGAGGTCGATCCACCCATCGCCAACCAGGTAGACGACTCGATGCTCTTCGGTAAGCCGTCGCGACCATGTGCCGCTCGGGAGGAACTTGAGCGGTTTCGACTTGGCTCTGGCAATCGCCGCGAGGAGACGTTCGGCATTTTTCGGGAACCGCATGAGGTGCGCGGTTTCGAGCAGGCTTTCCAGTTCATCGTCAGGCGACGATTTCGTTCAGGCCATCAATCGCCTGATTGACGAATTCCGGTGAGAGGCGGGCGATGCGCTTACCAAGCCGAATGACCGAAAGAGTTCGAATTCTCTAGAATGTCAACCGCCTCACGATGAAGGGTTGATGTCGCGGCTTCGCGCGACATCAACCCTTCATCGTGAGGCAGCGCCGACATGGACGACTTGCGCTGTTGAGGCGGGTGTGGGGACCGGGGCTCCCTGTTCCTGAATGCCTTCGATATGGAACTCGATGGCTTTCTGGATGAGAGCCAGAACTTCGTCTTGGCTAGCCCCGGCCGCGATACACCCTGGCAGGTCGGGCACGTACGCGCCGAAACCTCGATCTCCTTGTTCGATCACCACCAAATACTGCATGTCCGTCACTCCCTGGCTTCCAGAAGGCCAGCCTGTTTCAACGCGCTTCGGAGGGTTCCGATCGGGATATCCGCTCCTAGCTTACCCGACACCGTTACCGTCCCTGGCTTTTCAGGATGATGATACTGCCGATGGCTCCCTCGAGTTCTCGACAGGTACCAACCATCCTTCTCCATCAACTTGAGCAGGTCTCTTACCTTCACTCGTCAAGTATAGGGGTTGCTGCGATGGCCTAACGCCCTGAGCTCAGCGGACCCAGCGTTCGGCCGAAGGCCGACGTGGCGGGTGCATTGCCGGCGGCCGAAGGCCGGCGAAGTGCAATGCACTCGACACGAGCTGAGGTCCGCTGCAGCGACGTGTTGAACGCAATCCGCCTTCGGCGGATCGAGCGGTCTCGTTGAGGCCGGCTCGGATTTGCAGGGCTTCGTCAAGGTGCGCACCTTCGGCCTCTGGGGCTCGGCCTGCCGGCCCAGGCTCGAGAAAGCTCGCACCATCCTCCACGCCCACCACGCCGCGATCGGCGAG
>CAZXMW010000060.1:0-19997 GCA_964641415.1 uncultured Thermoanaerobaculia bacterium
CACCCTACGTCGAGCGCTCCGGCGAGCAGGAAGGCCGCCGGCGCCCGAGCAGCGCTCCTGAGCGAGCAAAGCGAGTCGAAGGACCCCTCCGGATCGGCAGCGCGCCCGACTCGACCAACCGATCGGCAGCCAGGGATGGCTGCCGCCACACCGCACCCGGATCCGGAGGCGGGACCTTCAGGCCCCGCAACCCGACCGCCGTGGGGTCGCGGGTCGTGAATGACCTGCCTCCGAATGAAGGGCGCCGGGGTGGTTCCGGATGCGGTTTCGGTTCCGGATGCGGTGTCGGGTTCGGATGCGGTGTCGGATTCGGATGCGGTATCGGTTCCGGATGCGGTGTCGGGTTCGGATGCGGTGTCGGATTCGGATGCGGTATCGGTTCCGGATGCGGTGTCGGGTTCGGATGCGGTGTCGGATACGGATGCGGTGTCGGATACGGTTCCGGCTGCACCCCTCCTGTCACCCCGAGCGAGGGAGGCCGCCGACCGAGTCGAGGGGTCCCCTCCGGATCGGCAGCGCACGGCAGACAGGCACGAAATGCCGACGGGCGACGCTGGGCCGCGCTCGCCGGAAGGCGAGGGCGGACCAGAAGGCCGATGCGGTAGGACCGAATCCGCATCCGCATCCGTTTCCGTTTCCGTTTCCGTTTCCGTAACCGTATCCGTCTCCGTCTCTGTTTCCGTGACCGTTTCCGTATCCGTTTCCGCCTGCCACGGCGGAGCCTTCGCGCCCACAGTCCACCGCGACTGACCCGCAGGACGGCCGCCGGCGCCCGGGATCAGCGCATCACGGCCCGCACCAGCTTGCCGAGCAACGACGAGGTCGGCAGGCCCGGCGATCGCGGGTCGGCCCACCGCCACTGCCCGGACACCGCAGGCGGAACGTCGAGGACAACCCGCACCGGAACCACCTCGATCCGCCGGTGGGTGATCGAATGGCGCACCGCATCGAATCGCTTCCAGGGCCGGTCGATCGCGAAGGGCAGCAGACCGGCGCCCTGTCTTTCGATCTCGTTCGCCGCTTCGATCTCTGAAAACGGCGGCAGCCACAGACCGCGGAGGATGGGTCCGTCATCGACCTGACGCAGCAGCCACCGGCCGTCTCGATCCTCGGCGACCGCGGCGAGCCATCGCAGATCCACCGGCGCACGGGAGCGCTTCGGGGGAGGGTAGGCCTCCGGGTCGCCTCCGGCATGGGCCCGACAGCATTCTGCCAACGGGCAGGCATCGCAACGCGGGCCGACCGGACTGCACACGGTGGCGCCGAGCTCCATGAGCGCCTCGTTGACCTCGCCCGGATCAGCCACAGCGAGCATTTCCCCGACCCAGGACAAAATCGCGTCCTTGCCGGGCTGCCGTCGAGGATCACCGGCAAGCGCCAGCACTCGTGCGCCGACCCTCGCCACGTTGCCGTCGAAAACCGGAACCTCCTCGCCATGCACCATCGACGCGATCGCTGCGGCGGTGTAGGGACCGATTCCTGGAAGCTCGGCGAGGCGTGCCGCGGTGTCCGGCAGCTCGCCCCCCGCGGCCCCGACCTCGCGCGCGAGCCGATGGAGCAGTCGCGCCCGTCGGTAGTACCCGAGCCCCGACCACAGCTCGAGCACCTCGTCTTCGGTTGCTGCAGCGAGCGTCCCGAGACTCGGGAACCGAGCCATGAAGGCCTCGAAGCGCGGCACCACCCGGTCGAGCCGGGTCTGCTGCGCCATGAGCTCGGCGACCAGGGTCCGGTACCCGTCACGCGGCGCTTCCCGCCACGGCAGCCGCCGCGCGTTGGCGCAAAACCAGGCGATGAGGCGGGCGGCGACACTCATCCGGAGATCATAGCCGGAGTGTGCTCGGAAGCAGGCGGGGCGTTGGTGCCCCGGGACCGGGATGTGTCGGGTTTCTCCGACGACCGCCCTCTGCCCCGCCTCAACGATCGAACTCGCGGAGATCGAGGCGGTACCGCTGGCCCTGCCGCTGTCCGCTGCCGACGTCATCCGGATCGAATCGAGAGAATATTCGACCACTGCCTTCGTGTTTTTATCAAGGTAACGTCCGCAACGGGAAAGGCATATCCACTGATGGCACGCGATCGTCACGCCGAAGAGCGCACGCTGATCGAGCTGATGATCGACTATCAGAAGGGGGACATGGAGGCGTTCGAAGGCCTGTACCGGACCCTCGAACGGCCACTCATCAGGTACCTATGGACCTTCGTCCGCAATCAGGCCGCCGCCGAGGACCTGCTGCAGGAGACCTTCCTGCAGCTCCACCGGGCTCGTCAGACCTACACCCCGCCGCGGCCGGTCCGGCCGTGGATCTACGCCATCACCCGTCACGTCGCGCTCATGCACCTCAGGGCGATGAAACGACGCAAGGAGGTGCTGCCGGAGGAGGACCTGCCGGAGGTCGCAGTGATGCCCGAGATGGAGCAGCTTGCCGACCGCGCCACGGTTCAGCGTCTGCTCGGCGCCCTTCCACGGTCGGCACGGGAGGTCCTGATCCTGCACCATCTTCTCGGCTTGAGCTTCGACGAGGTCGGCCAGGTCCTCGGTATTGCCGGGGGGACCGCCAAAGTGCGCGCCCACCGCGCCATCAAAAGGATTCGAGAAAGTCTCACCGGGGAAGGCGTCTGAGATGAGCCTGGAGTCGCTGCCGGACACCCTGCGCGCGACCGTCGAGCACGACCTTCGACCGGTCCGGCCGCTGCCGCCGGTCTGGATGAGGACCCTGGTCGCCGTCAGCAGCCTCGCGGTGGTGCTCGCTTTCGCCTTCGCCAGGGCCGGCCTGCGCTCCGATCTCGACCAGCTGCCGATGTGGCTCAGCTGGGGCTGCTCGATGCTTCAGCTCGCCCTCGGGGTGCTTCTCATCGGGCTCGCGATGCGCGAGGCGGTGCCGGGTCAGGGCGCACCATGGGGCGTGATTCAAGCCGCCGCCGGAACCGCTCTCGCGGTCCAGGTCCTCATCGGTGTGGCGACCGCGATTTACTCCCCGATCATCGACCTGGCCGACGGCATCTCGTCGGGCATCGGTTGCTTCAAACACGAGAGCGCCATCGCCCTGCCGGTTTTCGCGGTCATTCTCTGGCTGGTCTTTCGCGCTTTCCCGCTGCGCGCCCCGGTGGCCGGCCTGCTCGGCGGCGCCGGCGCCACCGTCGCCGGCGACGCCGTCATCCATCTGCTGTGCCCCGTGACGAGTCTCGCCCACGTCCTCATCTGGCACACCGGAGCGGTGCTCGTGTTCATGGCGCTCGGCTGGCTGATCGGGCTCGCCTGGCAGCTCGTGCGCTGGCGCGAACGAGCTTGACAAGAAGCCCGTAGAGGGTCACGATTTCGTCCCGATCAACGTTGCCGCGACGTTGGCCGGTGACGAACTGGAGGCCGCTCATGAGCCACGAAATCGACTTCGCCGAGCTCGGTCCGCGAGACACGCTCGATCTCGCCATCGCCATCGAGGAAGAGGCCAAGGAGCGCTACGACGAGTTCGCAGAACAGCTCGAGGCCCACCATGGGGCCGAGGTGGCCAAGTTCTTCCGCTTCATGGCCGCCAACGAGATCAAGCACGCCGAGGTCCTGGCCGGCGAGCGGAGTCGTCTGTTCGGAAACCAACCGTCGACGGCGGACACCTCGTTGATCGTCGAGGTCGAGGCCCCGTCCTACGACGGCGCTCGCGCCTTCATGTCGATCAACGAAGCCCTCGAGGTGGCCCTCGACGCCGAGGTCAAGGCCTACGAGTTCTACGACGGCGCCCTGCCCGAGGCCTCCGACGAGTCCACGAAGGAGCTCTTCACCCGGCTGCGTGATGAGGAGGTCCGCCACCAGGAGATGATCAAGGAGATCATGGCCAAGGTCCCCGACATGCACGGCTTCGATCCCGACGACTTCGCGGACGAACCGACCGCGCAGTGACGTTCAAGAGCTGCCGCTGCCCGTGACGGTCCTCCCGACCTCGATCGACAAACCGGCCTTCGGCGTGCTGGTCGCCAACCTCGGCTCCCCGGCCGCGCCGACACCGGCCGCACTGCGCCGCTATCTCCGGCAGTTCCTCGGCGACCGCAGGGTGGTCGACCTGCCGCGCTGGAAGTGGTGGCCGATTCTCCACCTCGTCATCCTGCCGCTGCGGTCGCGGCGATCGGCGCGGCTGTACCGGACCATCTGGACCGAGGACGGTCCGCCGCTGCCGGTGATGACGCGCCGCATCGCGAGCGAGCTCGCCGCGCGCCTGGGCGACGGCCGGGCCCGCCCGATGCCGGTGGTGGTCGGCATGCGGTACGGCGCGCCGTCGATCGGTCGCGCCCTCGAGGATCTGAACCGCGCCGGCTGCCGACGGATCCTCGTCCTGCCGCTGTACCCCCAGTACAGCACCACCACAACTGCCTCGATCTACGACGCGGTCGCCGACGGGTTGTCCGGTCTCGGCCGAGGCCCCGAGGTGCGGGCGGTGACGAACTACCACGACCACCCGGCGTACCTGTCGGCGCTGGCCCGATCCGTGGAACGGTTCCGGCGTCGGCACGGGCCCGCCGATCGGCTGATGATGTCGTTCCACGGCATCCCACAGCGCATCGCGGACGCCGGCGACCCCTACCCCGAGCACTGCGCGGCGACCGCCACGGCCCTGGCCCGACGGCTCGAGCTCAAACCCGGAAGCTGGCACATGGCCTACCAGTCGCGCTTCGGTCGTGATCACTGGCTGCGGCCTGCCCTCGACGCGCGCCTGCGCTCCTGGGGTCGGCGCGGAATCAACGGCGTCGATGTGATCTGCCCCGGGTTCGCCACCGACTGTCTCGAAACCCTCGAGGAGGTCGCGGTCGGGGGCCGCGAAATCTACGAGTCGTCCGGCGGGCACGGCTACCGCTACATCCCGGCGCTCAACGACGATCCCGACCACGTCTCGGCCCTGGCCGCCGTCGTCGCGGACCACGCCCGCGACTGGTCGCCCTGACCTCGGAAGCTGCACCGAATCGACCGTCGAGAAAAGCGAAGGGATCGCCGGCAGGGTATTCGTCGAGTGCCTCTGAGGCGCAGGCTCCTCAGGGATACCGCCAAACGCCGAACGCGCTATGCTGGTGTCATGAAAATCATCATGTCGGGCGCCGGTGGATTCGTCGGACAGAAGTTGGTTGACGCCCTCGGGGCCCGCAGCGACGCGGTCATCCGCCTGGTCCGCCGATCGCCGAAGGATCCGTCGGCCGAGATCGAGTGGCGACCCGATGCCGGCGAGCTCGACCCCGCGGCAGTGAGCGGCGCTGACGTCGTGATCAACCTCAACGGCCGCAACATCAGCGACGGCAGGTGGACCGACTCGGTCAAAACCGAGCTGCGCTCGAGCCGGATCGACTCCACCCGAACGCTGGTCAGCGCGATCGCCGCGGCCGAGGCGCCGCCCCCGCTTCTGATCAACGCCTCGGCCACCGGTTATTACGGCGACCGTGACGACGAGGAGCTCGACGAGAGCTCGCACCGCGGCAGCGGCTTTCTCGCCGAGCTGACGGCAGACTGGGAGGAGGCCGCCGGGGCGGCGCGGTCGGACGACACCCGGGTGGTTCCGATTCGGCTCGCCATGGTCCTCGGCCGCGAAGGCGGAGCGCTCGGCAAGATGCTGACCCCGTTCAAGCTCGGCCTCGGTGGACCGATCGGCAACGGTCGCCAGTTCTGGCCGTGGATCGCGATGGACGACGTGGTCGCCGCCGTCGAGCACGTGATCGACCACGAGGCCATCGACGGGCCTGTCAACCTGGTCGCGCCCGAGTCGGTGACCTGCCGCGACTTCGCCCGGGCGCTCGGCGGACACCTGGGCCGGCCGGCCGTCCTCCCCGCCCCCGCCTTCGCCGTCAAGGCGGCCCTGGGCGAGATGGCGGAGGCGCTGTTGCTCGCATCGACGCGGGTGAAGCCCGACGTGCTCGGCAAGACCGGCTACCGATTCACTGCGCCGACCCTCGCCGAGGCCTTCCGGATCATCCTCGACTGAGGCTGCCCTCCCCGCCCGGCTCTTGATTCGGTATCCTCGAAGGGCGGGCGCGGACGCTCCCGGCCGGAGGACAATGATGAGTGGAACCTTTGATTTTCGCGTCGACCGGTCGAAGAACCGTCTGTACATCAGCCTGAGCGGGTTCTTTCACGGTCGCGATGTCGAGCCAGCGCTCGCCGAGCTCGAAACGGCGCTGCGCGATGTCCAGCCCGGCTTCGACACGATCACCGATCGCACCGGCTTCGTCCCCGGCGCGCCCGGCGCCACCGAGGCGCTCAAGCGTGGCGGTGAGATGGTCCGGACCAGGGGGCGGCGCAACGGCGTCCGGATCACCGGCGGTCTGATGACCGGGCTCATGCAGTTCCAGCGGATGCTCAAGGGGGTCTTCAGCGAGGACAACACCCGCTACGCCAAGTCGGTCCAAAAAGCCGAGGCGATGCTCGACAACTGGGACGAACAGGTTTAGATGCCGATGCACCACGTCGAATACCGGCCCATCGGCATCGTCCACAGCCCGTTCACCGAGCAGTCGGGGACGCCGATCCAGCCGTCCCGGGCCAAGGGCGCCCGCGGCTCGGTCGAGATATTCGACGACTACGTCGAGGGACTCGCCGACCTCGACGGCTTCTCGCACATCTACCTGATCAGCCACCTCCACCGAAGCCGGGGGTTCTCGCTCAAGGTCGTGCCCTATCTCGACACGGTCGAGCGCGGCCTGTTCGCCACCCGGGCACCGAAACGCCCCAACCCGATCGGGCTGTCCATCGTCGACCTCGTGGCCATTGAAGGCGCGACCCTGACGGTGGAGAACATCGACCTTCTCGACGGCACGCCGGTGCTCGACGTCAAGCCCTTCGTCGGCAACTTCGACGACCGTGTCGACATCAGAACCGGATGGCTCGAGGCGGCGCGCGCGGCCCGCGACCGCGCCGACGGTCGTTTCTCCGAGTAGCATGTACTGCCCCAACGACAAGTGCCCGGATTATGTCAGGACCGGACTCCGGTCGGAGTACCGCGACGACATCGCGGTCTGCCCGTACTGCGGAGCGGCCATGTCCCCCCGCCGGCCCGACGACCCGGGGCGCGAAGGAGGCATCTTGAAACCACCGGTCGGAGCCGACGAGGAGATGGCCCCCATCGTCGAGAGCACCGACCCGACCGAGGTCGCGATCATCAAATCGATCCTCGACGGCGCCGGAATCCCCTATCTCGCCCTCGGCGAGGACCGTTTCGGCGCCTTTCGCGGCGCCTTCACCGGCGGATCGATCTTCAACCCGAGGTCGCGCGGCGTCGTCTTCACGGTGCCTGCGAGGATGGCCGACGAGGCGCTCCGGTTGCTCGATGAACTGGTCGTCGACGACGGCGAAGCCGAGTGAGGCGGGTTTCTCCGGTGCGACCCGCTGTTCTCGACCCGGCGGGCTACCGACACGGGCTCCGGCGGGCTCGAACTTGAAACCCTGACCGCGTGGCACTTCAACCTGTCGGATGAACGGTAGCTGATCGAACGTCGTTCAGCTACACTCCCTCCTCTGTTCCGAACGGAGATCCTCCCATGGGCAAATCTCCGCCCGAAAAAGAGAGAGGAGAGCCCATTTCATGTCGGACCATTCATTCAGAAACCTGGCGATCATCGCCCACGTCGACCACGGCAAGACCACCCTGGTCGACGCCATGCTGTGGCAGAGCGGGACCTTCCGCGCCAACGAACGCGTCAACGAACGGGTCATGGACTCGGGCGATCTCGAGCGCGAGCGGGGCATCACCATCCTCGCCAAGAACACCTCGGTGCACTTCGAAGGAATCAAGATCAACATCGTCGACACCCCAGGCCACGCCGACTTCGGCGGCGAGGTCGAGCGGACGTTGCAGATGGTCGACGGGGTCCTGCTGCTCGTCGACGCCGCCGAAGGACCGCTGCCGCAAACCCGCTTCGTGCTCTCCAAGGCCCTGCGGCTCGGGCTGCCGCCGATCGTTGTCCTCAACAAGATCGACCGCCCCGACTCGCGCCCGGCAGAGGTTCTCGACGAGGTCTACGACCTCTTCATCGACCTCGACGCCACGGAAGCGCAGCTCGACTTTCCGGTGTTCTGCACCGACGCCCGCAAGGGGTTGTGCCGGCGCGGCATCGAGGGCGAGCTCACCGACCTGCGGCCGCTGCTCGAAGAAATCGTCGCAGCACTGCCGGCTCCCGACGGCGATCCGAGCGCCTCTCTGCAGCTGCTCGTGACCAATCTCGACTACTCCGACTACCTCGGACGGCTCGCGGTGGGCCGGATCGTCAACGGAACTCTGGTCGCCAACAGCACCGTCGGCATCGCCCGCGAGAACGGTGTCTGCACGGTGAGGGTCGGTGTCGTCTACTCCCACGAGGGGCTCAAGCGGGTCGAGGTCGACGAAGCCGTCGCCGGCGACATCGTCGCCCTGGCCGGGCTCGACGAGGTCTCGATCGGCGACTCGCTGGTCGACCCCGAGGAACCGCGACCGCTGCCCCGGATCGCGGTCGACGAGCCGACCATGGCCATGGTCTTCTCGGCCAACACCTCGCCCTTCGGAGGCCGGGAGGGCAACTACGTCACCGCTCGCCAGATCCGCGCCCGGCTCGAGAAGGAGGCCCTGCACAACGTCGCCATCCGCCTCGAGATCCTCGGCAACGACGCCTTCAAGGTCCTGGGCCGGGGCGAACTCCAGCTCGCCATTCTCATCGAGACCATGCGCCGCGAGGGCTACGAGCTGTCGGTCTCCAAGCCCGAGATCGTCACCCGTGAGATCGACGGGGTCAAGCACGAGCCGATGGAGATCGTCCAGGTCGACTGCCCCGAGGAGCACGTCGGCGTGGTCACGCAGAAGCTCGGCGGCCGCAAGGGCAAGATGTCGGAGATGCACAACCCGGGCCACGGCCGGGTCCGGCTTTCCTTCAGAATCCCGTCGCGCGGCCTCATCGGCTTCCGCTCCGAATTTCTCACCGACACCCGGGGCACCGGCATCCTCAACCACCTTTTCGACGGCTGGTCCCACTGGCAGGGGCCGATCGCCGGCCGCGCCACCGGAGCGCTGGTGGCGGACCGCCCAGGCCGGACCACGACCTACGCCCTGTACCACCTCGAACCGCGCGGCACGCTCTTCTTCGGTCCGGGAACCGAGGTCTACGAGGGCATGATCGTCGGCGAGAGCACCCGCGATGCCGACCTCGACGTCAACGTCACCCGCGAGAAGAAGCTGACCAACATGCGGGCGGCGGGCGCCGACGAGGCCCTCCGGCTGGCGCCGCCGCGCCAGCTCACCCTCGACCTGGCGCTCGAGTGGATCGACGTCGACGAGCTCGTCGAGGTCACTCCCGGCGCGGTGCGGGTCCGCAAGCGCGTGCTCGCCTCCAACCAACGGTCGAACCGACGCAAGGGCACGTAGGGCGATCTGCCGCACGTCGCGATCCGCGGTGCGTGACGGCGTTTTCTCGAAACGGTCGCCCGACGCACCACGAGTCCGCCTTCGCTTCCTCCTCTTGCGAGAACACCGCCGCGCTTGCACATTCCGCCGTTCGCCACGAACCCTCATCAATCAAATCACGCGCGTGAGCTCGGTGTAGGTCAGGGCCACCGCCGCCAGCCGGGCGATCACCAGCGACAGCCCGAGAACCAACAGCAGGGTGCCGACGCCGACCGCACCGGCCACGTCAGCCCTCGCCCTCCTCCTCGAGGTCGGCGAGCCGCGTGAGGGGACCGTCAAGGCTGCGCCCCTTCCGCCACCCTTCCCGCCACGGGTCGTCGCGCTGGCCGAGGCGGCGGAACAGCGAGGTCATGGTTGTGCTCTGCGGCCCGAGGCCGGAGCGGTCGAGCTCCGACCAGGCCAGCGGCGTCGCGACCAGAGCCCCGGGCCGGGCGCGGACGGCGTACGGCGCCACCGCGTGCTGGCCGTAGGCGTTGCGCTGAACGTCCAGGTAGAGCCGGCCGCGGCGGCGGTCCTTGCGGTGGGCGGTGGTCAGGCGCTCCGGGTGGCGCGCCGCAAGCAGCTCGGCGACCCGGCGGCAGAAGTCGCGGACCTCGTCGAAGCCGTGCCGGCGCCGCAGCGGCGCCACGACGTGCAGGCCCTTGGATCCTGTCGACTTGACCAGGGGGACGAGCCCGAGCTCGTCGAGGAGCTCGCGCAGCCGCCGCGCCGCGAACAACGCCGCGCCGAAGCCGTCCTCCGACGGCGGGTCGAGGTCGAAGTTCAGCTGGTCCGGGTTCTCGGGGCGGTCGCTCCGGCTCAGCCACAGGTGGGGCGTGATGCAGCCGGAGTTGGCGACCACCACCAGGGCGGCGACGCTGTCGACCACGGTGTGGACCACGCTGCCGCCGCCGCGGCGCTCGAGCTCGACCCCGCCGACCCAGTCCGGGAACCAGTCCGGGCGCTGCTGCTGGTAGAAGTCTTCGCCGTCGATGCCGTCGGGGAAGCGGTGCAGGGTCAGCGGCCGGTCCTTCATGTAGGGCAGCATCACCTCGGCGGCCCGGCGGTAGTAGTCGACCAGGTCGGCCTTGGTGAGGCCGTCGTCGGGGAAGTAGGTCTTGCCGGGGTTGGAGATCTCAACCGAGCGTCGTCCGAGCTTCACCGTGTCACCACCCATGTCAGCTCCCGTCCTCGCGAACCACGTCCTCAGCGTCCTTGTCCCAGCGCAGGCCGAGGAAGCGGGGGTGGCGCAGGCGACCGCTCGAGGTCCACGTAGATCCAGTCCGGGTCCGAGAAGTGGTCGTGGGTCAGGGTGGCGAGCATGGGGTCGAGCCAGTCCGGGTGATCTCTCTCCTCGAGGGCATCCCGCTCCTCGTCGGACAGGGCGTCGAAGGGTCCGCTCACTCCTCGTCCCCCTCGTCGTCGGCGATCTCGTCCATGGTGCGGCCGCTGGCCACCGACTGGGGCTCGGTGGATGTCGGTTTGCGCCGGGCGTCGGCCTCGTCGTCGTCCATCTTGACGAGCAACCAACGGGCGCCGTCATCGTCAGCGGCGCCGGTCCGGATGAGGGCGTAGCCGCCGCGGGTCTTATCGCCCTCGAGCCAGACCTCGAGCTTGCCTTCGTCCAGGGCCTCGGCCATTGAGGCGCCGTCGTCGTCGCCGGCCTGGCGCAGGTTGCGGTACGGCCCGCGGTCCCAGATCAGGACCGTGCCGCCGCCGTACTCGTCCTCAAGGATCACCCCCTCGAAGTCGGCGTAGTCCACGGGGTGGTCCTCGGTGGGGATCGCCATCCGCTTCTCCGACGGGTCGGTGGACGGGCCCTTGGGGACCGACCAGGACTTGAGGACGCCGTCGATCTCGATCCGGAAGCCGAAGTGGCGGGTGCTGGCTTCGTGCTCCTGGACGACGAAGATCGGGCCGTCGCCCGCCTCGGAGTTCGAGGCGTCAGGCTCCGGGGTCGACCCCGGGTCCCGCTTGTCGCGGTAGCTGGCCAGCCGGTCGTCATCGGCCATGGTGCGCCTTTCCCGGGTCGGCCCGACGGGCCTCCGGCCACTCGGGCCGGCCCGACGCCGTCCAATTTCGACCGCTGTGCCGCCTCCTCCGACCGGGGCGGCTCCCGTTCCGCGCTCGGGCTCTTCCCGACCCGCGCGGCGAAAGACAAGAAGTAACCCCCATTGCTGGTGCCTGGCTTGAGAACCTGAGGGAGTTGTCTCTTGGGAACATTCTGAGGTCCTCAAGGGACCCAAACCGGGCAGCGCTGTTCGCCCGGTCCGGCAGCCGCCACGCTCACCTTGACGCCTTCGACCTGCCTCTCGCCCGCAGCCGACAGCTCCAGAATTGTTCGGGCCAGCCTCCCGGGCTTTTTCGACCGGCGGATCGAGAACCCACCAGCTCGACGGTCTCCTCTGTCCGGTTTCGCCCGCCTCCGGCGCGATCACCTGTGAAAGCAGAAATCGAAGGAAGGATCGCGACTGATGATCAAAGGCTTTTTCGGGTTCATCGCTGCGCTGGGTCTGTTCTTTGCCGTCTTCGGCGTCTTCTTCATCATCGACGGCCTCGAGGCCCGATCGTGGCCGGCCGTGGAAGGGTCGGTCGTCTCGACGAGGGTGCTGACGAAGACCCTGATGCAACAGCAGAGCGACTTCTCGGAGTCGAGGCGTGAGGCGCGCCGCAGCTACTTTCCCGAGATCACCTACCGCTGGACTGTGGACGGCCGGGGCCACACCGGATCGCGATACGCCCTCGGCGAGTCGCACCCGGATTACAAACACCGAGAGGATGCCCGGGAAGCCGCTCGCCGCTTCCCGCCGGGCCGGGCGATCGACGTCTACTATGATCCAGCCGATCCGAGCTCGGCGGTCATCGATCGATCGCTGAAGCTCGGCGCCTTCGTCCCCCTCCCCCTCGGTCTGTTCTTCCTCGCTGCGGGCGTCGTCGGACTCCGCTTCGCGCCGGCCATCGAGGCGGCGGCGCGGCGCGGCAGCGAGCCAGCGGTCCACGAGTCGGGCGCCGTCGGATGAGACCGCTCGATGAGTTTGCCCAGCTCAACAAGGCCGTCGGCCGGGCCCTGGGCGAGGTCGGCTTCGTAGAGGACGGGAAGACCACTCGATGGCGATGTGAGATGGAAGGACGCCGCCTGACGGCAACCTTCAGCCGCGACCACCGGACACGGTATTCGGGCGACATCCGAACCCGGCACACCCTCGGCTACCGGCTGCGGATCGAGGTCGAGACCTCGGCGAAGGTCCGCATGTACATCGTCAAGGAAAGCGTGACCGAGAACCGGATCATGCAGTTCATGTACCGGCGGTTCAAACGCATGCACGTCCTTCCGGAGGTCCCTTCCGGTTGCGAGGGATTTCGCATCGTCACCCGGAATCCGGAGTGGACCCGGCGGCTCATTGCGCGCCCGTTGGCCCTGAGCGCCATGGCCGATCTGACGGTGCTGATCGACGAGGCCGGCGCCACGTCGAGCGTCTACTTCGAGCCCTTGACCCTCTGCTACGCATCACCGCGGCTGCAACCCTCGGACATCGTATCCAACAGGTTCGCGACCATCGCCCTCCAGCTCGCCGACCTCGCCCGCGCGGCCGACGAGATCGAGGCGCCGGACCGGCCTGAGGAGCTGGGGCGGTTCGGCGCCTACGCCAAGGCGCACCCGGCGGCGGTCGGCGCGGGGGTGCTCCTCGGATGCCTGGCGGCGCCGGTGGCCGTGGTGGTGTCGTTCCTGGTCGTCTTCGGTCTGCTGTTCGGCTGAGGGCGCCGCCGTGAACCCGTCGCCCAACAGACGGCTGATCCTCGGGCTTTACGACCAACCTGTTGAGAACCGAGAAGCCGGTGTGTCGCCACGACAGCAGCAGCTCGGTCCGCTCCTGCGACAACTACCCGACACCCTGCAGCAGCCGGACGACCTCGTGCCGAGGTACCTGTGGATTTCGAGAAGACACGCGACGGACTGGCGGCATTCGAGCGCGAGCGGGTCGTGTACGCGAACTTCGGCGCGGTCGCGCTCGACCGTTCGACCGCAGGACCCCGCCGAGTGCCATGGTGCGGCGGACGAGATGACCGACCGATGGTTGCACACCCGGCACCGATGCCGATGAAGTCCCGACAACACGCGGTTGTGAGAGAGTGGGTGGTGCGGTGGGACGCATCAAGCGGCCCGAGCGGGAAGGAGCACCGACGATGCGAGCTTCGTTCTTCCTGGCTCTTCTTTTCGGAGCGATGGTCGTGGCGAGCCCCGGCACCTGCGCCGGCGAGCCGGAGACGATGCACGCCTGGGCGCGGTCGGAGACTGACCTGCCGCCCGAGCTTCTCTCCACGGAGCGCGCCGCCGACACGCGCGACGTGGTCGCGCCGACACAGCTGTTCCAGATGACCGGCGACGACAACGCGGTGGCCGTGCGGTCGATCGCGGACGTCACCGGCGACGGGCTCGACGAGATCGTCTTCGGTCTCGACATCTTCCACGTCGGCGACAATCTCTTCTGCCTCGATGGCTCGAGCTCGGGCGCGGCAACCGTCGTCTGGAGCCTCGAGGAGCCGGGGTACTTCTACGGCGACCAATGCCTCGTCCCGGTCACCGACACCGACGGCGACGGCTCCCAGAACTTCCTCGCCGGCTCGTCGGGCGCGGGCAAGAAGGCATACGATTACGATGGGATCGACGGCTCCGTCACGTGGGTGTTCGACACGCTCCTCGAGCCAGACCCGGGCACGGTCTACTCCCTCGCTCAGCTCGACGACATCACCGGCGACGGCGTCCCCGAGGTTGCGTTCGGCGTCGGTTCCACCAACGACGGCTTGTACGTGGTCGACGGCGCCAGCACAGCGCTGGGCCAGGCTACCGTCCTGTGGCGCTACCAGGCGATGGACGCCATCGGCTCCGTCCGCTCGATCGGCGACGTCAACGGCGACGGCGACGACGACGTGCTCGCGGCAGTGATCGACAACGGTAACCTGGTCCTGTGCATGGACGGCGGCACCACACAGCCCGGCGGCCACGTGCTCTGGTCGTATCCGGCCAACGTGTATGCGGTCGGCGTGCTGCCCGACATCAACTCGGACGGGATCGACGAAGCGCTCGCAGTGCTGTGGGTCACGGACGGCTCGGCGATCCGCTGTCTCGACGGCGCCACCGGCTCGGTTCTTTGGTCATCGACCACCGTGACCGACTTCGGGATGATGGTCGACCCGCTCGCGGACATCACCGGGGACGGTATCGCCGAAGTTGTCGTGAGCTCGTGGGAGAACGCGGTGTCGGTGCTCGACGGGTCGGACGGGAGCGATGTCTGGAAGACCACCGTGGGAACCCTGAACGGTGGCAACGTGTGGACCGCACGCGCCATCCCCGACCTCGACGACGACGGCTTCGACGACGTCATCGCCGGCTCGTTCGACGGGCACGCCTACGCCATGAGCGGCAGCGGCGGTGAGATCCTGTGGGCGTTCGACACGGGCAACAGGGTGCTCAGCGTGTATCCGGTCGGAGACCTCGACGGAGACGGTCGGGCCGAGGTCGCGGTCGGTACCCAGAACACCACCAACAACGTGGTCGTCCACGTCCTCTCGGGCGGCTCCCCCGTGGCCATCTTCGCTGACGGTTTCGAGTCCGGTGACACCTCCGAGTGGTCGCAAGCCGCTCCGTAGGGCGAACCGATTGTGAGCACGCTTCGTTTCAAGGAGGCCGTGATGCGACCGATCGTCCTCGTCACCTTCGTCACCAACCTGATGCTGGCGGCCGCGGTTTCGGACGCGCATTCTTCTTCCCTCGGGCCGTCATCGGTCCGCAATACGAGCCTGGCCGAACAGAGCTCGTCCACGCCGCCGGCAGCACCACGGGTGGATCGCCCGCGCCGCGCCTTCGAGATCTGGGTGAAGCGTGACGGCGACTGGGTCGAGGCGGGGACGCTTCCCGCGAACCGCTTCCTGGCGATGAGACGGGTCGATCTATCCGCCTGGGTCGGTGACGATGCAACCCGGGTGCGGATCGTGCCGCGCAACGGCGGTCTCGCCCACGTCGACGCCGCGACCCTGGCGGGGGCCCTGCCCGTCGCCCTCACCGCGACGTCTCGGCCCGTGCTCGAGGCCGCGGATCTCGACATCATGGAGGTTCCGCCGGACGGCCTCGAGCTCACCTTCCCGGCGGTTTCGGGACAGCCGGCTCTGCTCGAGCTGACGGCGCGCATCGAGCCCGCGGAAATCAGCAAGGCGGCGTTTCAGTTCCCGCCCGAGAACACCCACCGCGTGATGGGCGTCGAGTCAGCCTTCTATAGCTACCGGCCGACCTCGCGTCCGGGTCGCCTGTCGGTGGATGGCGACCTCGGTGCAGAAGCGCTCGGCGAGCCGCTCTTCGCCGAGCGCATTCCCTGCGACTCGGGCCATCCCCAGGGCACCACCCACGGCTGGGTCATGGACGATGGCGAGACGCTCTATGTCGCCCTCGATTTCACGCCGGACAACACCGTGGACGACGGCGCCGACTACGCAGCGGTCTATGTCGAGCGGGGCGGCGAGCTGCTCGAGCACAGGGTCACCGCCGTTGACCGGCGGTGGGGCCGCACGAGCTTCGGTGCGACCGACCGCGCGCCCTACCGTCACAAGACTTACGAGTTCGCGCTGCCCGTGGCCGACCTGGTCGAGCCGGGATCCGATCAGGTTCGGATCGCCTTCGCCGCCTACGGCACGGCGGCGGCGGGGGCCAACCTGGCCGATTTGCTGGCCTTCGATTCGGCGAGCCGCACCTACGGCCTCCTTTTCTGGGAGGCGACCCCCGACTACGATCTCCAGGCACAACGGTTCAACGAGGACGGTGTTGCCGTCGGCACCCCGCTCGTGCTCGACACCACCTCGGGCTCGCAGCCATTCTGCGGGGTCGCCGCCGATCCTGGCGCCTCGGCCTTCCTGGCGGTGTGGATCGACTGGACAAACTCCCGCATCATGGGCCGCCGCTTTTTCCCGGACGGCACCATGGACCCGTCTGCTGTCGAGATTTCGGACCTCATGGTCGGCGATGAGCCCGGACCGCCGCGGGCCGAGTTCGACACCGTCAACCGGCGCTACCTGGTGATATGGACCGACAATCGCACCGGCTCGCCCCGGCTTTACGGAAGATTCGTGGGCTCGGACGGCGTGCCGCAGGGTGCAGGCAGCTTTCCCATCGAGGACACGATGAACGTCAACCGCTACAACCCCGGCCTGGCCCACAACCCGGCAGACGGCCAGTTTCTGGTCGCCTGGAAAACCTCGAGCTCGGTGCACGGACGCCGGGTCGACGCGGCCACAGGTCAGCTCGTCGGCACCAGCTTCCTCATCGAGCCCGCCACCGCGTCCGGCCTCGACCTTGACGTGTCCTACAGCGCCGTGGACGGTTCGTTTCTCGTGAGCTGGACGTGGTCTGCCTCGGCGCTGGCCTACGCCCGGCGGGTGCAGCCGGACGCCTCAGTGGGCGATCTGCGGGAGCTCATCTCGACCGTCTCCTTTGCCGAGTGGGCCCGGACGACCGCGCACCCCAGGGTGCCGCGGCTGCTGGTTGCGGTCGTCGACGACGGCCCCGACCAGGCGATCGGACGCCTGGCGAACGCCACCGACGGCATGGGGATCGGCGTCCAGTTCGCGATCACTCCACCCGGGGACAATCCTGAAGGCATCGGCGCCGCGACCAACCCGCACAACCACAGCATGGCGGTGGGCTACTACGATCTCGCGAGCGGGACGCCGAAGATCAGCTTTGCCAACGGCCTGTGCGTCAGCGGCGACCCGGCGACAACCACCGAGCTCGGCGTCGCGGCCACCATCGGTGTCCGCCTGTGCGCCGCGCCGAGCGGGACCGTGGTGATTGACGTCGCCTCAGCCGACCCGGGCGAGGGGACCGTCGACCCGGGACAGCTGAGCTTCACGACCTCCGACTGGTTCACCGAGCAGCCGGTGACCGTCACCCCGATCAATGACGGGGTTCCCGACGGGCCGGTGACCTACCAGGTCACCTTCACGGTGGACGACGACTCGAGCGCGCCGGACTACGAAGGGATCATCGACGCCGTCGAGGTCACGAACCTCGATGCCGTCGAGCTGATCTTCTACGACGGGTTCGAGTCGGGCACGACCTCCGCCTGGGACGCCAGCAACCCATAGAAGCGAAGGCAAGTGTGCAAATGTGTCCATGGCACCGACTCAGGTTCTGAGGCCAGGCACCGAAATGGTACCCGGGGCCCCGTACCAAGAGGTCGAGTCTACGCGGTTGCGGCGAGGTTCTCACGAAGCACGCCAGGGTGTCTGGCGGCGATCCGGAGAAGCGCGAGTGCTGGCCCTTCAGGGGAACGCCGGCCCTGCTCCCAATTCCGAAGAGTGTGAACACTGATCCCCAGCGCCTGGGAGAATGCAACCTGCGTCATCCCCAGGAAGCGTCTCAGCAGGGCGATGTCATCCCCGCCGCTGAGCTGACCCTGAATGATGCGTTCTCGAACCCTGTGCGGAATCGCACGTTCAAAATCGCCCTCCTTGAGTTCCGGAATCTCGTCACTCATTTGACCATCCCCGTGTGCTGCCGAAACAGGCGAGCCTCCGGCTCGGTGGCCCATCGCGCGCTGATGATTCGGATCGCCTCCTCGGATCGTTCTGTGTAGACGACCAACCGGGGCGTCTTCGCGGGAGCCGCAACCTACTGCATTCACGGTTTCGTTGGGCCTGGAATCCTTTCGGGCTGGCGCGCGACGTGCCGGCCGCCGTGCACGGCGCGTGACAGCTTCCCGAGCGCATCTACCGAGCGTCGGTGTTTTCGTCCTGGTTGTGCTTGGCGATCCGCTCTCGATCCTTGGCCGCACAGCCCGAATATCTGCCCGATTGGGGTGTTTCCAGGACCGATCCCGCCGAACGCAGGAGGCAGGTGCTCTCGTCAGATCCGGGCGACACCGAGGAACACGGCGTGGAGGCTGACGATGAGGGCGGTGAACAGGTTGTGGGCGGCGGCGGCGGACAGGCCCGGGAAGGCGACCCGGATGGTGCTGGTCGGACAGTCGGACACGCAGTCGGTGCACAGGGTGCAGGTCAGGCTCGGCTTGCCGGCCCGGATGTCGCTCAGCTCCAGCGCGCCATAGCGGCAGACCCGGGCGCAGACCATGCACTCGGTGCACGCGCTCGGCTCGATCCGGATCCGGAACGGATTCAACTTGCCGAGCCAGTCGACCGCCAACCCGATGGGGCAGTACACCGTGCAGTGGACCATCGATCCGCGCCGCCGCGAAAAGACCACCATCACGGCCACCCCGACCAGTCCGAAAACGCCCGCGAGCACCGTGGCGGGCAACCATCCGACGCCGGCGACGCGCAGCCCGACGGCCGTCGCAGCCACCAGTACCGCGATGGCGATGCGCAGCGGCTCGTTGCGGACGAAGCCGGCCTTTCTCCGGGTCCGGGCGAGGGCGTCGTCCCAGGCCCCGATGTAGCACAGGTACGAGCACCAGGCGGGCCCGACCAGAGCGATCGTCGACACCAGCAGGATCGCCATGAACAGCCCCTCGCCGCGGTACAGGGGTCCGGCGAAAATCAGCGCGGGCACCGGCATGTGGAGCTCGCCGGTCATCAGGAACCGGTCCAGACCCGAGATGCCGAGCGCCAGCTGGGCGAAGAACACAACCGAGAAGATCCGCCAGGCACGAATGCGCCATCGGGTCTGGGTCGCCGGGTTGCGGATGCGGTCGGCGAGGAACGCGCCGTAGGCGGCCAGGACCGCCACCTCCAGCCATCCGAAGCCGGGAACGAACCGCTCCAGCAGGAGCATGTCGAGCTCGACGCGCTGCTGGATGAAGCCCAGCGCGGTCGCCACCAGCAGGAAGACGGCCGTCGACAGCCACGCTGTCCGGTTCGGGTCCGGCCGCCGCTCGAGCTGCTCGTGCCGCAGCAGGCGCCAGGCTGCGAGCCAGCTCAGCAGGGCGACGCCGGCGAGGATCAACGCCATGCGCAGCCACGGCTGGTCGAGCTCGACACGGATAGCGGCAATCCCGACCAGCGTGCGCACCCACTCGGCGCCGCCGGCGATCATCAGAAGGCCCACGACCTGAAGGCTCCACCGCCGGCGGATCAGGAGCAGCGCCGGGATCAGCGCCGCCGTCAGGGCGGCACCGGGCCCCTCGGCCCTGAGAAAGTGGGCGCCCAGCAGCAGGGAGCAAAGGATGGGCAGAACGGCCATGCAACACTCCGTGGCACTGAAACCGGCCAACCCGGCGTTCAGGAGACCAGGGTGCACGACGACAGCAGCGCCCGTCGTTGACGGTGGTCAAGATTCGACAGCACTTTCATGGCGGCCAACGACCGCCGCGACCCCGACGCCTCCGACCCGCTCGCAACCGATTCTCTGCTGTGGTCTTCGATCCTCTCGCATGGTCTCTTGCTCATTGCCGACCGGCGGTGCCGATCACGTTGCGAGCCGCCCGGATCGCCGCACCCGCGCCGGTTGACGGTCGCTGGGCGTCTTTTTATGGTGAGAGGTACTCTCGGCCGTGACCGCGCCGGGAAACGAGGAGGTCGACCGAAGCATGATCAGCCGAACCAGCCGATACGCGCTGCACCCTCTAGCGCGAGTTTACTAGACCACGGTGCGCAGACCTGCCGTTGAGTAAATGC
>CAZXMW010000061.1:0-19091 GCA_964641415.1 uncultured Thermoanaerobaculia bacterium
CCCCGCGACGGGCGCGCCGAAGCGACCGCCGCCCTCCAGGGCCGGAACGGGCGCGCCGAAGCGACCGCCGCCCTCCAGGGCCGGAACGGGCGCGTTGGGACGGACGTGCCGTCTTGACCATTGTGCCGAGCGCCCTCCGGTCATCACCGCGCTGCTCACAATGTTCAAGGGGGCACTCGCCGAGCCCAGTCCTCGATCTCCGGGGCGCGCTCCGGCCAGCAGGAAGGCCGCCGGCGCCCGTCGGCATGGCCGCTGGTCGTTCCGCATTTTCACCGCGCGGCCATGCCGACGGGCGACGCTGGGCCGCACCCGCCGCCAGGCGAGGGCGGACCAGAAGGCCGGTGCGGTAGGACCGAATCCGAACCCGTATCCGTCTCCGTTTCCGTATCCGTAGCCGTATCCGTAGCCGTAGCCGTATCCGTAGCCGCCTGCCACCGCGGAGCTGGAAGCGAAGCCGGGTGTCCGCTCCCGATCGGGCCGGAAATTGGCGAGTTCCCATCCGGAAACTCCGATGGGGACTGCGCAGTTCTCGACCCGGAAACGAGGGGTTTTTGTGCAAGGTCAAGGAAGATCAGAATTTACGCGGAGGCGTACTTCTGTACGCCGCACAAGGAAATTCGTCATCTGACGCCGAGATTGCCAAAAAGCGCCGTTTCCGGACGAGAACTGGCTAGAATCAACACAGAGGGGGAAAGCCAAACCATGAACCACGAGGAAGGTACGGTCGCCACCGACGACGGGCTCGCCCTGTACTGGCAATCGTGGCAACCGCCCGGAGAAGCGGACGGCGTTCTGGTGTTCATCCACGGCCTCGCCGAGCACTCGGGCCGCTACCTCAACCCGGTGCGCCATTTCGTCGCCCGCGGCTGGGCCTGCCTCGGCTTCGACTGCCGCGGCCACGGCCGAAGTCCCGGCCCCCGGGTCCACGTCGGAAGCTTCGACGAGTTTCTCGCAGACGTCGGCGAGGCGCGTCGCCTGGCCCGGATTCGGCACCCCGACGCCCCCCTGTACCTGATCGGTCACTCACAGGGCGGGTTGCTGGCAATCCTCTACGCCCTCAGGAACGACGAGCTCGTCGACGGCGTGATCGCGTCGTCGCCGTTTCTCGGGTTCCACCCTGACATCAGGCCGACGACCCTGGTCTCCCGGGCGGCCCGAGTGCTGTCGCGACTGACGCCCAGGGTCATGGTCGACACCAAGCTCGACGCCGCCGCGTTGTCGAGAGATCCGACTGTCGTCGAGGCCTACCAGACCGATGCTCTGATCAGCAACAGAGTGTCGATCGGGTGGGCGGACGCGGTCGCCGACACCCATCGCGCCGCCCTGGACGAGGCGCCCCGGCTCGCGGTGCCGGCGCTCATCATGCAGGCGGGCGCCGACCGAATCGTCGATCCCGACGCGACCCGGGACTGGGTCGCCGCCGCACCGGGCAACCTCGTCGAGTATGTCGAGTGGAGCGGCTACTTCCACGAGCTCTTCAACGAGCCCCTGCTCGACCGCCGGCCCGTCTTCGACCGCATGGGAGAGTGGCTCGCGAGCCGTTAGCTCGTTCCCATCCGGAAACTCCGATGGGGACTGCGCAGTTCTCGATTCGGAAACGAGAGGTTTTGTGCAAGGTCAAGGAAGATCAGAATGTACCCGGAGGCGTACTTCTGTACGCCGCACAAGGAAATTCGTCATCTGACGCCGAGATTGCCAAAAAGCGCCGTTTCCGGACGGGAACTAGCTCTCAGCCGTTGGCTGTCGGCTTTCGGCTGTTGACGAACGATCGATCCCGTTTGACGGAGTGTCAAGCCGGGGATGTGCGATGGAGCCGACAGCTGATTGCTCCTTCCTCGGCGGAACCGGATCATACCCACCGGGGTGGAACGGGTGGCACTTGAGGATTCGTTTCACCGCCAACCAGACGCCGCGCAGCCCGTAAGTTTCAATCGCCTCGGCAGCGTAGACCGAGCAGGTCGGCTCAAAGCGGCAGGCCGGCGGCATGAAGGGCGAGATGAACCGCTTGTACAGGCGGATCGGGAGCGCGATGAGCCGCCAGAAGGCGCTCACGTCACGCCGACCACCGCCGCGTCGCGATCGGACAGCAGACCGCCGTCGGTGCGCTCGCGCACGGTGCCGTCGCGCTTCCAGGAGCGCTCGCAGCGCGGCTCGTCGCGCAGGTCGACGATGGTGACGCAGGGCTCGTCGCCGGCTCTCGAGGTGAAGCGGCTGACGCCGCACAGATCGGCGAGCTCGGCGGCGAATAGCGCCACGGCCTCGGCGATCACCGGATCGAGGACCGCGTCGACGCCCGCGTCGAGAGTGTTCTTGATTCCGGGCGCCTCCTTGGCCGCCTCGAGCCTGCGAAGCACCTCGGTGCGAAGCTCCATGACCGCCGGCCAACCGTCCCCGAGATCCCATTCGACGGGCTCGGGAAGCGTTTCGAAATGGACGGAGGTCGAGCTGGACTCGTCGAGACCGTGGAGTGCGAGCCAGGCCTCGTCGGCGGTGTGAACCAGGATCGGAGCGACCATGCGGATCAGCGCGCTGGCGGCATCCCAGAGCACGGTCTGGGTCCGCCGGCGCCGACGCCCGTCAGCCGGGTCGCAGTACAATCGGTCCTTGACTGCAGCCATGTAGACCGAGCTCATGGTCTCGTTGCAGAAGTCGAAGATCGCTTCGGCGACCCGCTTGAAGCGGTAGGTCCGGTAGCCGTCGCGGACCACGTCGACGAGCCTCGCGAGCTCGGCCATAGCCCACCAGTCGAGGCTCGTCCGGTCGTCGCTTCCAACCTCGATGCGGTCGGACGACGGGTCGAAGTCGGCCAGATTGCCGATCATGAAGCGCAGAGTGTTGCGCACCTTGCGGTACTCGTCGGAGGCGACCCGGAAGTACTCCCAGTCGACCTTCATGTCCTGGGTGTAGTTGAGCGACGCCGTCCACCAGCGGCAGATGTCGGCGCCGTGCTGCTCGAGCAGCTCCTCGACCTCGATCGCGTTGCCCAGGCTCTTGGACATCTTCTCGCCTTCGGCGGTGACCATGAAGCCGTGGGTCAGCACCGTTTCGAAGGGCGACCGGCCGGTCATTCCGAGCGCCGGCAGCAGCGACAGCTGAAACCAGCCGCGATGCTGGTCCGAGCCCTCGAGGTAGAGGTCGCACGGGTAGCCGATGTCGCGCTCGCGCATGACCGCGTTCCACGACGAGCCGGACTCAAACCAGACGTCGAAGATGTCGCGGCCCTTGTCGAGGCCCGCGATACCGTCCTCCCCGGCGTCCCGAAGCCAGTCGGGCGCGGCGTCGTCGGCGGCCGGATCGTAGTCGGCGAGGAGTGCCGCCGGCGCCGAGGTGAACCATGCGTCCGAGCCGTGGTCGCGCAGGTAGCGCGCCACCGCCCGGACCGAGCTCTCTGTGAGAAGCACACCGTGCTCCGAGTGGAACGCGGGGATCGGGAGGCCCCAGGATCGCTGGCGTGAGATGCACCAGTCGGGCCGGCTCTCGATCATCCCGACGAAGCGCTTGCGGCCCCACTCCGGGACGAAGGAGATGTCATCGACGGCAGCGCTCAACGCGCGCTCGCGCAGGCTCCTGTTCGCTTCGCCGAAGTCCCGGTCGACGCCGACGAACCACTGCTCGGTGGCGCGGAAGATGGTCGGCGTCTTCGAACGCCAGTCGTGCGGGTAGCTGTGGAAGATCTTCAACTGCCGGTACAGATGCCCCGAAGCGTCGAGCGCCGCCACGATCTTCAAGTTGGCAGACCAGACATCGACCCGCCGCAGCCACCCCGGCACCGAGTCGTCGAAGGTACCGTCCTCCTGCACCGGGCAGTAGATGTCGATCCCTTCTCGGAGACCGGTCTCGTAGTCTTCCTGACCGTGGCCCGGCGCGGTGTGGACCAGCCCTGTGCCGTCCTCGAGGGTCACGTAGTCCGCGGTCACCACCGGCGAGGTCCGTTCGATGAACGGGTGGCGGTAGCGCACGCCGCTCCCGGCGAGCTCCGCACCCCGACACCGGCCGAGCTCTTCGACTTGTTCTCCGAGCACCCTCCCGGCGAGGTCCGCGGCGATCACGGTGAGACGCTCGCCGCCGGCGTGAGCGGCGCGGTACAGCCCGTACTCGGCGACCGGACCGACCGCCACCGCGAGGTTGGCGGGCAGAGTCCAGGGTGTGGTGGTCCAGATCATCAGGTCGACCCGCTCGCCGGCCGGCGCCGCCAACCCGGCGGGCAACATGTCGGCGTCGACGAGCTCGAAGAGGACGTACACCGAAAGATCGTCCCGATCGTGGTACTCGAGCTCGGCCTCGGCCAGGGCGGTCCGGTTCTCGATCGACCAGTGGACCGGCTTGAGGTCCCGATAGACCAGGCCGTTGCCCACGAGCGCCGCGAAGACCTCGAGCACCGCACCTTCGTAACCCGGGTTCATGGTCAGGTAGGGGTTGTCGTAGTCTCCGGTGGTGCCGAGGCGGATCATCTGCTCGGCCTGGATCCTCTGGAAGCCGGCGGCGTAGTCGCGGCACCGGTGGCGGATCTCCATCGTGTCGAGCTCGGCCGCCTCCGCACCGAGCTCCTTCATGACCTTGTGCTCGATCGGCAGACCGTGACAGTCCCACCCCGGGACGAAGCGCACCTCGTGGCCCGCCATCTGGCGGCTGCGCACGACCAGGTCCTTGAGGATCTTGTTGATCAGGTGCCCCATGTGAATGTTGCCGTTGGCGTACGGCGGTCCGTCGTGAAAGACGAAGGGGCCCGCCGGATGCGGCTGCTCCTGCCGGCGGCGGTACAGGTCGATGGCTCGCCAGCGCTCCTGAAACCGGGGCTCCTTGTCGAGCAGACCGGCGCGCATGCTGAACTCGGTCGTCGGCAGATGCAGCGTCTCTCGATAACGGTCCTTCTTCTTGTCGGCAGACATTCTCAGGGCTCCAATGCTCGGGTTCGCCCGGGCGGCGATGCGGCGTATTCTAGCGCGTCCGGGCTGGCAGCCGTCAGCGACCAGCCCCCAGCTCCGTCGCACGCTCGGGTCGAATCCGCCGAGATCGAGGAATATCCTCGGTTCGCGGCCTGTCGTACCTGGGTAGGCCGACGGTGTCATCACACCCCGGTTCCGGAGGAGAGATCCGAGTGGCACATTTCGACCACACCCATGGTGTCGACCGCCGGAAATTCGTCCGCATGCTCGGGGGCAGTGCCGCTGCCGCCGGCATCGGCGGCGTCAGTGCCGGCTGCGGCGGCGCCTCGACCACCAACAAGCGGGTGATTGTGCTCGGCCTCGACGGAATGGACCCGAAGCTGATCCGCGCACTGATCGACATGGGTCGCGCGCCGAACTTCAAGCGTCTCGCCGAGATGGGCGGCTTCTCCAGGCTCGGCACGACCATGCCGGCGCTCAGCCCGGTCGCCTGGTCGACCTTCATCACCGGAATGAGCCCTGGCGGCCACGGCATCACGGACTTCGTCATCCGCGACCCCGAGACCTACCTTCCGATGTTCTCGATCTTCGAGAACACCGAACCGGAGGTGGTCTTCTCGATCGGCGACGTCCACCTGCCCGTCAAGGGCGGCGGACCGAAGAACCTGCGCCACGGCACGCCGTTCTGGCGCTACCTGACCGATCGCGGTATCCCCTCCTTCGTCTCCAAGATCCCGACCAACTACCCGGTTGACGACACCGCGACGTACGCGATTTCGGGCATGGGCACCCCCGACCTGACAGACGCCTACGGGATGTTCAGCTACTACACGTCGGACCCCTTCGAGGACTACCCGGGAATGGAAGGCGGCACGGTCCAGTACGTCGACGTCAAGAACAAGGCCGTCCGCACCAACCTCCTCGGACCGGTCAACGGGCTCAAGACGCCGGTCGACGACGGTCGGGACCCCACCGCCAACACGGTCAAGATCCCGTTTACGGTCTACCTGGATCCCGATGCCGACGGCGCCCGCCTCGACATTCAGGGGCACACGGTGCTGCTCAAGCGCGGCCAGTACTCGCCCTGGGTGTCCCTCGAGTTCGAGCTGCTGCCGATCATCGGCACCGTGCGCGGCAACGCCCGCTTCCTGCTCAAGGAGGTCGGCCCGCACTTCAAGCTCTACGTCACTCCCGTCAACATCGATCCCGTGCACCAGGCGGGGCCGGTCACCTACCCGGCGGAGCTCGGCGCCGAGATCGCCCGCGACATCGGCGCCTTCTGGACCAAGGGCCTGCCTTGCGACACCAAGGCCTTCGACTACAAGGTCCTCAACGACGAGGAGTACGTCGGTCAGGCCGAGCTTGTGCTCAGGGAACGAATGGCCCTGTTCGACCACCTGTGGCCGCGGTTCGACACCGGGCTGTTCTACTTCTACGTGTCGTCGACCGACCAGGACGCCCACATGATGTGGCGCAACATGGACCGCACACACCCGATGCACTCCGAGGCGGACCCGCGCTTCGCCGGCTACATCCTCGACCTCTACGCCGAGATGGACACGCTGGTGGGCAAGGTCCTGCCGGCGGTGGACGACAACACCCTGCTGCTGATCTGCTCGGACCACGGCTTCACCCAGTTCGGCCGCCAGTTTCACCTCAACACGTGGCTCAGAGACAACGGCTGGCTCGCGGTCAAACCGGGCGCCGAGCGCAAGCCCGAAACCTCGATCTTCGACATCGACTGGGGCCGCACCGCAGCCTACGGCATCGGCTTCAACGCCCTCTACCTCAACCTCAAGGGGCGCGAGCGCGACGGCATCGTCGAGCCCGCGAAAGCGCGTGCGCTCGCCGCCAAGCTCAAGCGCGAGCTTGAGTCGGTCACCGACGGCGAGACCGGCCAGCGGCCCATCGCCAAGGTCTACGACCGCGACGGGATGTACACCGGCGACCAGGTCGGCACGATGGCCGAGCTGCTGGTCGGTTACACTCCGGGCTACCGAAACTCGTCGACCTCGTTCATGGGCGCCACCGGGTCCGAGATCATCAACCTCAACCCGTGGGCGTGGTCGGGCGATCACTCGATGGCTCGCGACCTCGTGCCCGGCACTCTGTTCTCGAGCCGGCCCATCGCGGCCGCGAACCCCAACATCATCGACCTGCCGGTGACCATCCTCGAGTGGTTCGGCATCGACCGACCGCAGAAGATGGAGGGCCGCTCCATCTTCGGCGGCGGCTGATCCGGCGACGCCGGACGCGATTCGTGGTACGTTGCCTGCCCGTCAGGGACCAGGCCATCAACCCGGAGGACACGCCATGAGACGCCGCGCCATCGTAGCTTCTATCGTCCTGCTCGCCCTCGCCAGCGCCCCCGCCATGGCGCAGAAGATCTACGTCGACTACGACACCACCGCCGACTTCTCCTCGTTCAAGACCTTCGCGTGGGTGGACACGAACACTACCTCCCTCAAGGAGGACTACCCCGAAGTCGACGGCCTGATCAAGAACAACATCACGTACTACCTGGTCAAGGCCGGGCTGAAGGAAGACACCGAGAACCCCGACGTGAAGGTCACCTACCACACCTCCAGCTCCACCCAGACCCAGACCATGACCGCGACCTTCGGCTACGGCTACGGCACCGGCTGGACCTGGGGGCCGTACTGGGCGCCGGCCATCGCCTCCGGGACCATCTCCACCGACTTCAAAAAGGGAATGCTCGTCGTCGACATCTGGAACCCACGCACCCGGGAGGCGGTGTTCCGCGGCACCGCCGTCGAGTCCATCGGCGACGACCCCCTCAAGACCGTCAAGAAGATCGACAAGTCCATCGACAAGATCGTCGAAGCTTTCCGCGACATGCGGGCCAAAGAACTCAAGAACAAGCACTGAGGAGCACATCATGAACAGGACCATCGGTTTCGCCATCGTTCTCGCCCTGGTCGCCGCCCCGGCGGCGGCCCAGAAGGTCTACGTCGACTACGACCGGTCGGCGGATCTCGCGAGCTACCGCACCTTCGCCTGGGGCGACACCCCCGAGGCGTCGCTCAGCGACGACAACCCCTTCATCCACTCCCGGATCAAGAACGCCATCGAGTACCACCTCACCAAGGCCGGGCTGACCGAGGTCGGGTCGAACCCCGACCTCTACGTCACTTACCACGGCGAGTCCGGCGAGGAGGTCAGCTTCATGACCACCTCGGTGGGCTGGGGCTACGGCTACGGACCCGGCTGGTACTGGGACCCCTACTGGGGCGGCATGGGCGGCATGACCACCACGACCCCAATCGTCCACGAGGCGGGAACCCTGGTCATCGACATCTGGGACGCCACCACCGAGACCCTGGTCTGGCGAGGTACCCTGAGCGGAACGATTCCCGAAGATCCCCGGAAGATGTCCAAGAAGGTCGAGGCCGGGATCGAGAAGATCGTCAACAAGTGGCAGAAGATGCGCGCAAAGGAGGAAGCGCAAAAATAGGTATGAGTGATGAATGACATCGCATCAGGTTCACCAGCGCACTCGGAAGGCGGCTGCGATGAAATTCATCATTCATCATTCATCATTCTTACTCTACCCGTCCGCTTCATCCACGGCGAGACCTCGAAGCCGGCAGGCCGCTGGGTCCCGGCTTCGTCTACTGGATATAGCCGAGGCTCTTGAGCTGTTTCAGGGTCTCGTCGTCGAGTTCGGCATCGCTGCGCAGCTCGGGGTCGAGCGAGGCCGCGGCAACCATCTTCGACCAGGCCTCGAGGTCGTTTGACAACTTGGCAAGCTTGTCGGGTTCGGTCTCGGCGAGGTCCTCGAGCTCGAGGGGATCGACGGCGGTGTGGAAGAGCTCGAGCCCACCATCGTCGCCTGTCGCCACCGCACGATAGCCGGCGAGAGCGACGAAGCTCTGGCCGTCGCCGTTCGGCGTCTCCCCGAAGGCGACGTGCGGCGGCGTCGCAGCGCCCTCGATGACGGGGATCAGGCTCGCACCCTGAACCGCGGCAGCCGGCGTCAGACCGGCGAACTCGACGAGGGTCGGCATGACATCCATGATCTCGACCACGGTGTCGACAACGCCTGCCCGCACGCCACCGGGAAACCGGACCAGCAGCGGTACGTGTGTGGTCGATGCGTAGACCGTCTCGCCGAACAGGTCGCCGTGCTCCTGCAGGGCGAGACCGTTGCTGCCGAGCACCATGAGGGTCGCCCGGTCGTCGAGGCCCGCGGCGGCAAACGCGGTCATGAAGTCGCCGATGAAGGCATCCATGACCTGCACACGGGCGGCGTACCAGTCCCGGGCCCGAGCGAGCTCGGTTTCGTCGAAGAGCCGGGGATCATCGCTACCGCGCGAGACCAGCACCTCGGCGACCCGCTCGGGCTCGATCGCAGACTCCTCGTCGAGCAGCAGCCCGACCTCGTCGATGGCGCGCGACCCCCAGCCGGCCATCACCAGCAGAAAGTCCTCACCGGCGTGGTCGGCCATCCAGAGCAGCCCCTCGGCGCCCGGCCGCTCGACGACCTGGAACGAGTCGAAGCCCTGGGCAAGGCCGAGACCGGCGCCACCCGGCGCCCCTTCGACGAAGGCTGCCGTCACCATCCCGGCGCCGGCGAGCGTCTCCGGGAGCGTTTCCGCAGCATCCTGCAGCTCGTCGCCCGGCGACCGCAAACCGTTGCTCGTCGGGTACATCCCGGACAGCAGGGCGGCGAGCGACGGCAGCATCTCCGGCGCCTGGGCCCAGGCCCGGTCGAAGCGGACCGACTCGGCGGCCAGGCCGTCGAACGCGGGCGTGGCGACCGCGCCGCCGTAGCATCCGAGTGCGTCGGCACGAAGCCCGTCGACGGCGATGACCACCATCGGGTGCGGCCCGGCCGGAAGCCCGGCGGCGGACGGCTCGACGGTGGGCCCCCCCGTGCAGGTCAGCGTAAGGACTGACATCACGGCGATGAGCGACATGGCAACCATCTGTTTCATTCTTGCAACATCCTCCACGCCCGGCCACTGTACCACCGTTCGGTCACGATGCCTCCGGCAGCACCCGCGTCCGCGTTCGGCTCCTAGCGCAAGGCCGCCCGTGGAACCCACACCACACGCCCGGTCCACGGACCATCGAGGATCCGGACCCGCGCAGCACGCTGGCGGCGGACCAGCTCGATGACCTTGACGCGCGTCCCCGCCGCAACCTCGATGACCCGGCCCTCGACCGCGAGCGCCTCGATGGCGCCCGGATCGTCATCCTCGATGGCGGCAACGATGAAGACGACGGTCTCGTGGTCCATGGCCGCCGGGACCCGACGCTCGCTCTCGAGCTCGAGCACGGCGAACTGCCCCGGGCTCGGATTGGCTCGAAACAGCCGTGCGAAGATCCCGCTGTGCTCCGATTGGCCGAGCCACCACACAACCGCAGCACACACGGCGGCCACCACCAGCACCGGCAGCCATGGGAACCCACCACGGCCGTCATCCCTCGCGAGGTCCTCCATGAGGTCCTCGACGTCGGCCAGCGCCGGGTCGGCGAGAAACTCGGTGCCGCAGTGGGGACAGTGCAGCGCCCGTCCCACGTACCGTTCGTGGATCGACAGCTTGGCCTCGCAGGAGGCACAGGTGTGGGTGTATCCCGTGGTCGGCATGATCTCCGTCTCGAGAGTACCCCAACCGGATGCGGGCCTTTGTGACCTACCGCGCTTGGTAGCGCACCACTCCCCCGACCACCGTGTACAGAACTTCGGTGTTCGGGATCTCGTCTACCGGCACCTCGAGTATGTCGCGCGACAGCACGGTAATGTCGGCCAGCTTTCCAACCTCGAGCGAGCCCTTGACGTCGTCCTCGAAGACCGCGTACGCGGCGTCCAGGGTGCGCGCCCGCAGCGCCTCCATCCGCGACATCGCCTGCTCCGGGTAGAACGCCTCGCCGTCGGCCATCCGTCGGGTCACAGCGGCATGAAACGACGGCATGGTGGCGATCGGCTCCACCGGACAGTCGGTGCCGCTTGCGATGACGGCGCCCGAGTCGAGCAACGCGCGCCAGACGTACGCGCCGTCGCGACAGCGCTCGGCACCGAGCCGCTGCTCGGCCCACGGCCCGTCCGAGGTGCAGTGGGTCGGCTGCACGGCCGCGATGACGCCGAGCTCGGCAAAGCGCGGGATGTCGTCAGGGTGCAGGTGCTGGGCGTGCTCGACCCGCCAGCGAAGGTCGCGGGGCGCCGGAACAGATTGGTACGCCTCCTGATAGACGTCGAGGGCAACCCGATTGGCGCGGTCGCCGATGGCGTGGGAGCACAGCTGGAGACCGTGTTCGAGAGCGAGGCGCGCAGCGGATCGCAGCTCGTCCCGGGTGACGATGTTGAGGCCCGTGCTGGTTGCCAGATCGCTGTACGGCTCGAGCAGCCAGGCGCCGTGCGACCCGAGGGCGCCGTCGATCCAACGCTTGATGCCGCCGACCGTGAGAAACCCGTCACCGGCTCGGTGGACCCGGGTTTCGGGGAGCCGCTCGGCGAGAGTCGTGTTGTCCTCGCTGAGCATCACCCACAGCCGCAGCTCGAGCTCGCCGGCCTCGGCCATCAGGCGCAGCTGCTCGACAACCCCGAAGCTCGACCCCGCGTCGTGAAACGTGGTGATGCCGTGGGCCAGACACTCGCCGGCCGCGAGTTCGACCATCCGGCGCAGGGCCGCCGCGTCCGGTTCGTCGTCGAGGTGAACCGACGCCAGGGACGCTGCGGTCTCGCGCAGCACGCCGATGGCACGGCCTGTCGCGTCACGGACGATCTCGCCACCGGCCGGATCGGGCGTGGCGTCGTCGATCCCGGCGAGCTCGAGCGCCGAGGCGTTGACCAGTACTGCGTGTCCGCTGGCATGGGTGAGCATCACGGGATTGTCGGGCGACACGGCGCTGAGCGCGTCGTGATCTGGCAGGCCCGAGACCCCGCGCTCGGGCGGTGCTCGCCACTTCTCCTGGTGCCAGCCGCGGCCGAGGATCCAGGCGCCGGGCTCGGTCACGGACACCGTTTCGGCGATCATGTCGACGAGATCCGCGTAGTCGGAAACAGCGGTGAGGTCGAGGATCATCTTCGACCGGCCGAGGCTCGTGAAGTGGCCGTGGCCTTCGATGAGACCCGGCACTGCGAGGGCGCCGCCCAGCTCGACGAGCTCCGTGTCGGGGCCGATGAACGGCGCGATCTCAGCCGCGGCGCCGACCGCAACGATCACCTGGCCGCGCGCCGCCAGAGCCTCGACCTCGGGGTTGTCGGGGTCCATGGTGACGATCTTTCCGCCTGTGATCACGAGATCCGCCGGCTCCGGCGCGGGCGCACAGGCGACGAGGAGGACGATCGCGACGAGGGCGACGAGGGACGTGGTTCTTTTCATGAGCGGTACTCTACCTCTCCCGCGTCCGTGGCCGAGTCCGTGTCCGTGGCCGTGGCCGTGGCCGTAGCCGTGGCCGTGTCCGTGGCCGTGTCCGTAGCCGTGCCCGTAGCCGTGTCCGTAGCCGTGTCCGTGGCCGTGTCCGTGGCCGGAGCCGTGCCCGTGTCCGGAGCCGAAACCGATTTTGACAGCGGGCGGCGACAGCGGACGGCACCGCCTCGATCACCGCGAGTCCAATCGCTGCGGCGGGCGTGCAGGGGCCGACTCCGAAGCGGGTTCAACCCCCCAAGACGCTCCGGGCTCACCCCGGATCCACCAACAGATAAGCCGCCAGCGCCCGGAGCTTCTCGCCGCGGACCTTGTCTCCGTAGCCCGGTGACTTTCCGGAGTGCCCCGGCATGCTGATCAGGTAGTTGTTCGAGATCCTGGCGAGGCGCGGGTTGCTCTCGACCACCGAATCCGGGTCGCTGAGGTACCCGACAAGCGCGTCGGCAGTCCAATGGGCTGCGAGGCCGGTGAGGGCGGGTCCCGACCGCTGGCCCCGGCGGGCCTCGCCGTGACAGCTCGCGCAGTTGAGGTCGACGTATGCCTGCCATCCCGCGAGCTGGGTTTCGGTCAGACCGGCCGGCGGCGCCGGGCCTCCGCCGCAGGCCATCGAAACAGCGACGACAAGGAACAGCCAGGCACGAGCCATGATCGGGCGACGCCGGACCGCCTCGCCGTCGGGCGGGGCGGTCCGGAAGGCCGATGTTGTGGCAGGAAAGGGTGTCATCGTGCTCTCATCCTTCATCCAACCCGGCGTAGTGTTCCCGCTCCCAGTCGCTCCACCACTCGGTCTCGATGCCGCGGCAGCGGTCGCCGAAAGCGGGGCAGACGATGCAGCCGTCGCCGCGGATGAGGTCGGGCGGGTCCATGGGCGGCCACCGCTCGACGAGCGTTCGGCCGAGCTCGGCGGCGGCCTCGACCTCGGCCGAGGCGGGCGGATCGTCGAGCTCCCGGATGCCGCCGTCGATGAGTCGTCGTTCGGCCTCGGGAAGCAGCACGCTCTCCTCCTTGTCGAGGTGTTGGAGCAGCTCGGAGGCGAGCGCAACGGCCGCGGCCGAGGTCGCCTCTGACGAACCGGCGGCGGCGAGCGCGTCGATGCGTCGCTGCGACTCCTCGTGCTCCGCCGTCAGCACCTCGATCGGACCCCGATGGCGTGGAACCTCGGCGTGCTCGACCAGAGCCCGAAACAGGATCTCCTCGCGGCGGTGGTGATGGCCGTGGACGAAGATCTTGAGAAAACGGACGTAATCGTCCAGATCGGCCGCCGCGTCGGGACGGTCAGAGCCGCGCTCGGCCCAGGCGACCAGCGAGCCCGCGACGCGCCAGATCAGGCGGTGATCACGGCAGATGGCCTCGACGAGCTGCATCACGAGCCTGGAGCGGGCGTCACGACCCCTGCCGATCCCGGTCCACGCGGATCGGCTGCGGCCTCGACCATCCCGCTGTCGAGGCGTCGCACCGCATGCACCTCACCGAGGTGGTCGCGTTCCGCGAGGCGGTGGCCGCGCCGCACGAGCTCAGCCGCGGTCTCGGGCGACAGCGCGTCGGGTTCGGCGACGACTTCGTCGGGCCGCCACTGGTGGTGGATCCGCGGCCGATCGATCGCGGTCTGCAGGTCCTCGCCGTCGACCATGAGATGGAGCAGCACCTGGGCCGTGGCGGTCGGAATGGTCGAGCCTCCGGGCGAGCCCAGGACAACGATCTCGCCGTCACGCCATGCGATTGTCGGCGACATGGACGACAGCATCCGCTTGCCCGGTCCGACCGCGTTGGCCTCGCCCTGGATGAGACCGTAGTAGTTGGGTTTACCGGGAGCGGCGGCGAAGTCGTCCATCTCATTGTTGAGCAGGTAGCCGGCCTCGGGAACGAGCAGGCCGCAGCCGAAGCTGCCGTTGAGGGTCGTCGTCATGCTCACGGCGTTGCCGTCGGCGTCGACCACCGACAGGTGGGTCGTCTCGCTCGGCTCGCCGGCGACCGCCGGCTGCCACGATCCGACCGTCTCGGACGCCGTCGCCCGGTCGGCGTTGATGCTCTTCGCGCGAAGATCGAGCCAGTCGGGGTCGAGCAGGTCGTTGGCCGTCGCCCAAGTGGACTCCGGATCACCGAGCTGGACCCGATCTGCGAACGCCCTGCGCCAGACCTCGACGAGCAGGTGGAAGCGGGCAGCGCCGAAACGCGGCGCCCGTCGCCATCCGGTGCGTTCGAGCAACCCGGCGGTCTGGCCGAGAATGATCCCGCCAGACGACGGCAGCGACATGGAGACGACGTTCCACCCGAACGCGTCGAACCGGATCGGCTCCCGCCACACCGGCTTGTACGCCGCCAGGTCGGCAGCGGTCAGGACGCCGCCGTAGCGGTCCGACGCGGTCTCCGCGGCTGCGGCCAGCGGCCCCGCGGTGAGCGCCTCGGGGCCGCGCTTCGCGTAGGCTCCGAGCGCCGCCGCGAGTGCGGGAATCCTCATCAGCGTGCCGGCGACGGGCGGGGCACCGTCAGGCAACCACACCGCCGCGGTCTCGGGAAAGCGGCCGAGCAGCTTCATCGCCTTGGCCACCGACCTCTCAAGCCGCGGAGTGACAACGAAACCGTCGCCGGCAAGCCGCGCGGCTGGCGCGACGACCGCCTGCCACTGAAGCCGGCCGACCTTTCGGTGCAGCTCCCACAAGCCTGCAGGCGTGCCCGGAACGCCGGCAGCGAGCGGACCGACCAGGCTCTTGTCGCGCACCGGTCGGCCACCGGCGTCCAGGTACATGTCGCGGCTTGCGGCCGCAGGCGCGGTTTCGCGGAAGTCGAGGCTGAGCAGCTCGCCGTCGATCCGGACGACGGCGAAACCGCCCCCTCCGAGGTTGCCGGCTTGCGGGTGGACGACGGCGAGCGCGAGCGCGGTCGCAACTGCAGCATCGACCGCGTTGCCGCCGGCGGCGAGGATTCCGATCCCCGCCTCGGTGGCGGCCGGGGCGGCGCTGGCAACGGCGCCCTGAGAACCGCGGACCGGCTCCGGGTGAGCGGCCGACACCATCCAGGCGGTCGCGCCGAGCACGACCGCGGCCACCGACACTTGTTTGACGAACGTGGGGCGAGGTCCATGCAGCATCCATCGAGTGTACTTCACTCGAGAACCCACCTGGTCCGCGGTGCGCACCTTCGTTCCAACCCGGGCCCGAGGTCTCGATTTCGGTTTTCAGAAGACGGGTCGTTCACGTCCCGCGACCACACGGCGGCCGGGGAGCGGCCGCGAATGCCCCGCCTGAGGTTTCCGGAGCGGCAAAGGGACGGAATAATGCACGCGCGGATCGGGTATCATCCTGTGCCTGTGCGACGCGCGGGCGGAGGCGCTATGACCTGGAATTACTCCAAGAAAACCACCGATCTCTTCATGGCCGCGGTGTCGGGCCAGCCCGGTACCCATCTCGGTGAGATCGAGGATGCGGACGGCTTCGGAGAGCACGGATCCATCGCCTGCGGCGACGCGCTGCGCTTCACCTTTCGCGTCGACCGCCACCCCACCGACCCCAAGCTGGACCGGATCACCGAGGCCCGCTACCTGACCTTCGGCTGCACGTCGGCGATCGCCGCCTCCGAGGCCCTGTGCGCGATCATCGAGGAGGGCGACTTCACGCCGATCCAGGCTTTGGAAATCACCAACCAGGACATCGTCTCCTATCTCGACGGCCTGCCCCAGGCCAAGGTCCATTGCTCGGTCATGGGCGCCGAGGCTCTCGAGGCCGCGGTCTTCAACTGGGCCCAGAAACGCGGCGTCAACCTGTCGGATCTCGGCATCGACATCCGCCGCGACGAGCAGGAGGAGGGCAGGCTGGTCTGCACCTGCTTCGGGCTCACCGAGCCCTACATTAAGCGCAAGATCGAAGAGCTCGGACTCGAGACCATCGCCGACATCACGGGAGCGATCAAGGCCGGCGGCGCGTGCATGTCGTGCCACCACACACCGGGAGGGCTGCAGGATCTGCTCGACGAGGTCAACGGCCCACTGCCGACCAGGATGAAGGAGCTTCCGATGCTGCCCATGGCGCGGGCGCCGAAGGCGCAGTTGCCGACCGAGGTGTCGCCCTTCAAGTTTGCCAAGAAGGTCGAGGAGGTCATCGACAACTACGTCCGGCCGCAGCTCGCCAGGGACGGCGGCGACATCGAGATCGTCGACATCAAGGACGCCAAGGTCTACTGCTCCATGAAGGGAGCATGCGCCGACTGTGTCGGATCCCGGAGAACAATCAAGATGCTCGTCGAGCAGGCGCTCAAGGACCGGGTCGACCAGCGCATCCAGGTCATCGAGGTCTGAGGCGACGACATGGCCATCATTTACCTGGACAACAACGCCACCACCCGGGTCGCACCGGAGGTGCTCGAGGTCATGAAACCCTACCTCGACGAGGAGTACTTCAACCCGAGCTCCATGTACGACGCCGCGCGCGGCCCGGCCGAGGCGATCGCCGACGCCCACAAGCGGGTCGGCAGAGCCCTCGGCAACGCCCGGCCCGACGAGATCCTGTTCACCTCGTGCGCCACCGAGTCCAACAACACCGCGGTCTTCGGCACCATCGCCGCGAACGCCGAGCGTCGTCACATCGTGACCACCGGGGTCGAGCACCCCGCGATCTACGAGGTCGGCGAGGACCTGCTTCGGCGCGGTTTGGAGGTCGACTTCGTTCCGGTCGATCACGAAGGGCGAATCGACAAGGCCGAGTTCGTCCGCGCTCTGCGGCCCGACACCCTGCTGGTATCGGTGATGCACGCCAACAACGAGACGGGCGTCATCTACCCGGTCAACGAGCTGTCCCGGATCACCAAGGAGACCGATCCCGAGATCGTCTTCCACACCGACGCCACCCAGACCGTCGGCAAGCTGCCCATCGACCTGCGCGGCAGCTTCGAGCACGTCGACCTGCTGTCGTTCTCGGGCCACAAGCTGCACGCCCCGAAAGGCGTCGGCGCGCTGTTCATTCGCCGCGGCACCCGCTGCCGGCCGTTCCTGCTCGGCGGCCACCAGGAAGACGGGCGCCGGGCCGGGACCGAGAACGTCGCCTTCATCGTCGGCCTCGCCCGCGCCGTCGAGCTCGCCATGGAGCGCCACGACGACGACGAACCGCGGATCGAGGCGATGCGCGATCGGCTCGAAGCAGAGCTCGAGGCCCGGATTCCATACCTCGAGGTCAACGGCAAGAACGCCCCGCGGCTGTCCAACACCCTCAACCTGGCGGTCCACTTCATCGAGGGCGAGGGCATCCTCTACCAGCTCAGCGCCCATGGAATCTGTGCCTCGTCCGGCTCGGCCTGCACCTCGGGCTCGCTCGAGCCGTCCCACGTGCTGCGCGCCATGCACATCCCGTTCACCGCCATCCACGGCTCGGTGCGGTTCTCGCTCAGCCGCTACACCTCGGACGCCGAGATCGACCGGGTCATCGAGGTCTTCCCCGACATCGTCGCCAGGCTGCGCCGGCTGTCGCCGTACTGGGATGCGGCGAACAACGCGCCGCGGCCCGAGGCGTTGGAGATGCTCGAGCGGGAGGAGATGCCGTAGCAATTTCCGGGCCTCGCAACGGGGCCTGGGAACCGATGTCCCGGAGTCTTGCGGCGACTGCTCGCCGAGCCTCGTCGCGAATCCTGAACGCTGTCCCTGTCGGTGATCCCGAAACGGCGCCACCGGTCTTCGGTGCGGTTTCTCTGCCGAGCACCGAGCAACCTCTGATCCCGGGCCGGTGCTCGATGAGATGTGCCGAGATTCTGATGCGCTGATGGTTGCGGAAAACGGAGGCACACCCGCTGATCTGTCGAGTATCGTCGCAGCCATCCAGAGCGCAGGAGCCTGGTGCAGATCGCCGGTGAGATTCGTTCAATCGGGATCCTGATAATCTACGACGATGGAGCGCGTCACCCGGACCCCCGCCACGGCCGACGAAATCAGTCTCACGGGCGCCGATCGGAACTGGTTCGAGCGAACCCCCGCCGACAACGTCCGTCGGGCGGTGCGCGATCTGCCCGGGGCTTCAGTGACCCGACCCGCGCGGCGCGCGCTGGTCGACACTTCCGAGCCGGTCGCCTTCGCCGGGGCCGCGCCGTGGCGAGAGATTCCGGTCCCGGAGGATGCCGACGCATGACCGATGACCGCCGCACCTCACGCCGTGATTTTCTGTCGTCCTGGTTCGGGACCTTTCGCGATGTCAGGCAGGCGGTCGGATCCTCCAGCGCCCCGGATCCCGACGCCGTTCTGCGTCCGCCCGGCGCCCTTCAGCCGGACGAGGCGTTTCTCGACGCCTGTACCCGGTGCGGCGATTGCATCCCGGTCTGCCCGGTGGACGCGATCTTCACGATCGAGGAGGCCGACGGCCGCAGGCTGCCCGTCATCTCGCCGAGCCGAACGCCGTGCCGGCTGTGCGACGACCTGCCGTGCATCGCGGCCTGCCCGGACGGCGCCCTGAAACCGCCAGACGGCGGGCCACCGCAGGTCCGGATCGGCATCGCAAAGGTCGACCCGAGAACCTGCATCACCTTCAAGGGCGAGCTGTGCACCCGCTGCTACAAAGCCTGCCCCTATCCCGACAAGGCTCTGATGATGATCGGCAGCCGACCGCTGGTCGGTTCCGCCGCCTGCACTGGATGCGGGCTGTGCGAGTACGCCTGCCCGACCCATCCCAAGTCGATCGTCGTCGTTCCCGAGCGCGATCTCGTTCCGGGGCTGAGGATTCCCCGCAACGAGTACACCGAACCCTCAAAGTGGATGGGATGACTTTTATAATTATAAATTATTAACCTGCGTCTCCGGTTGCTTAAGGTCATGGTATAATTCAGCCATAAACGGAGG
>CAZXMW010000062.1:0-18933 GCA_964641415.1 uncultured Thermoanaerobaculia bacterium
AGGGACTCTTAATCCCTAGGTTGGAGGTTCGATTCCTCCACGGCTCACCACTCCCTTTTCCGCGCGAAAGTGGCGGAACCGGTAGACGCGCGAGACTTAGGATCTCGTGGGGGTGACCCCGTGGGGGTTCGACTCCCCCCTTTCGCACCAACCGGAGTTCTCTTCATGACGTACACATTGACCGAGCACACCAACCATCGGATCGAGATCACCGGCAGCATCGACGCCGAGGTCGTTGATCGCGAGCGCGACACGATCATCCGGACGATTCGCAGCCGAGCCAAGCTGCCCGGGTTCCGTGACGGCCGGGCCCCGGCGGCGATGATCCAGGCCCGATTTGCCGAGGACATCGAAACCGAGCTCAAGGAGCAGCTGAGTCAGCTCGTCTGGCAGGAGGTCATGGCGGCAGAGGAGGACCTCCAGCCGCTGACCATGCCCGAGGTGCGCGAGGTCGGTTTCGATGACGCCGGGAGCTTCAACCTGGTTGCCGAGCTCGAGGTTCGGCCGAGCTACGAGCTGCCCGACCCGGCCACTGTCGAGCTCCCCGAGGTGTCGCTCGAAATCAGCGACGCCGAGATCGAGACCGAGCTCGAGAAGCTGCGCGAACAGCAGGCGGTGTGGCAGCCGGTCGAGAACGAGGCTGCGGTTGACGGCATGCTCATCGAGGCTGATCTGGTCGGCCGGATGGATGGCTCGGACGACGAGCCCTACGAGGAGCAGGACGCCCGGTTCGTCCTGGGCGGCGGCAACCTGCCCCCGGAGGTCAACGAGGCTCTCCAGGGAGCGAGGGTCGGCGATGAGCGGGTCGCGATCAAGAGCTTTCCGGAGGATGACGAAAAAGTCGAGCGCGCCGGCCGGTCCGTCAACTATACGATTTCGGTCAAGGCGCTCAAGCGCAAGGCGCTGCCCGAGGTCGACGACGAGCTCGCCAAGGGGCTCGGGTTGGACACGCTGGACGAGCTCGAGGACCGCGTCCGCGACGCATTGACAAGACGCAAGAGGGCGGAGCGCAGGGAGCAGTGGCGCCGGAGCCTGCTCGATGAACTGTCGGCCGACGTCGACCTCAATGAAATGCCGTCGTCGTTGGTCCAGAACGCGGTCAACGAGAGGGTCAACCGTTTCGCCTACGAGATGGCGATGCAGGGCGCCGACCTCGACGGCGGCCAGTTCAACTGGCAGGAGCTCGCCGCCAAGGCCGAACCGGTCGCGCGGCGCCACGTCGCGGACAACCTGATCCTCGAGCAGCTCGCCGGGGAGTGGTCGGTCGAGGTGCCCGAGGCCGAGGTCGACGCCTACGTCGCCGCCGAGGCGAGTCAGCTCGGCATCCCGCCCGCCGAGCACAAGGCCAATCTCGCCGCCGAGGAGAAGCTGGACGCAATTCGACACGCCGCACGCCTGACCTCCGTGGTCGACGAGATGATCCGGCGCGCCGGTGGGGAGGTGGAGTGATGCTGGTTCCTGTGGTCGTCGAGCAGACCAGTCGAGGCGAGCGGGCGTACGACATCTTCTCCCGCCTTCTCAAGGACAACGTGATCTTCCTCGGATCGCCGATCGACGACTCGGTCGCGTCGCTGGTCATCGCCCAGCTGCTCTTCCTGGAGGCCGAGAACCCGGAGAAGGACATCTTCCTCTACATCAACACCCCGGGCGGCTCGATCACCGCCGGGCTGGCGATCTACGACACCATGCAGTACGTGAAACCCGACGTCGCGACCATCGCGCTCGGCCAGGCGGCCTCGATGGGCGCGGTGCTCCTCGCCGGCGGCGCCAAGGGCAAGCGCCACGCCCTGCCCCACAGCCGAGTGCTGCTCCACCAGCCCCTGATGTCCGGGCTCGGCGGACAGGCCAGCGACATCGACATCCACGCCAGGGACATCATGCGGCTCAGGAAGCGGCTCAACAGAATCCTCGCCGACCACACCGGGCAACCGATGGACAAGGTCAACCTCGACACCGAGCGGGACTTCATCCTCGAGGCCGACGCGGCGAAGGACTATGGTCTGATCGACAAGATCATTGTTTCCAGAGAGTAGAACGTATGGGATACAATGCTCCCGGGAGGATAGATGTCGAGCAGAGACGGTGACGTGCTTCGATGCAGCTTCTGCGGCAAGAGCCAGCACGAAGTGCGCAAGCTGATTGCGGGCCCGACCGTCTACATCTGCAACGAGTGCGTCGAGGTCTGTCTCGACATCATCGCCGAGGACCGAGTCCACGAGGCGAAGGCGCGACAGCAGGTGCTGCCGAAGCCGCCCGAGATCAAGGCCTACATCGACGAGTACGTGATCGGACAGGAAACCGCCAAGAAGAAGCTTGCGGTTGCGGTCTACAACCACTACCGCCGGATCGAGTACCAGCGGGGTCGCGGTCACAACGACGTCGAGCTCGCCAAGTCGAACATCCTTCTCATCGGGCCCACCGGCACCGGCAAGACTCTCCTCGCCCAGACCCTGGCGCGTCAGCTCCAGGTGCCGTTCACCATTGTCGACGCCACGACCTTGACCGAGGCGGGCTACGTCGGAGAGGACGTCGAGAATATCCTGCTCCGGCTGTATCAGGCCGCCAACGGTGACCGCGAGGCCGCCGAGCGGGGCATCGTCTACATCGATGAGATCGACAAGGTGGCTCGCAAGGCCGAGAACCCCTCCATCACCCGGGACGTCTCCGGTGAAGGGGTGCAGCAGGCGCTGCTCAAAATCCTCGAGGGCACGGTCGCCAACGTGCCTCCCCAGGGCGGTCGAAAGCACCCACACCAGGAGTTCATGCAGATCGACACGACAAACATCCTGTTCATTTGCGGCGGCGCCTTCGTCGGTCTCGACGATGTCATCGCCCGTCGGCTCAACCAAAAGCGGATGGGCTTCGGCGTCGACCTGTCGGGCAACGCGCCCGATGCCGACGATCTGCTCGACGAGATCCACCCGGAGGATCTCATCAAGTACGGAATGATCCCCGAGTTCGTGGGCCGGATTCCGGTGGTCGCGACGCTCCACGAGCTCGACCACGAAGCACTGGTTCGGATTCTGACCGAACCCAAGAACTGCCTGGTCCGACAGTACGAGACCGTGCTCGGCTTCGAGGGCGTCGAGCTCAGCTTCGACGCCGATGCTCTCGACGCGGTTGCTGACGAGGCGATCTCGCGCAAGGTTGGAGCCCGCGGACTCCGGATCATTCTCGAGGAGCTGATGCTCGACATCATGTACCAGATCCCGGCACTGCCCGATCTCAAGGAGCTGAAGATCACTCGAGACGTCGTGGAGCGCCGGATCGAGGTCCTTCCCGCGGTGCGAAAGGTGAGCTGATCCGCCGCCGGGCCGTGCGACCATGCCCGGCCCCGAAACATACCGCCGCCTTCAAGCCGATTCATCCGAATGAAAGACGAGTTCATGACACCAGCCCGAGACCCTCAGATCCTCGCCATCGTCCCGCTGCGGGACATGGTCGTCTTCCCGCACATGATGGCGCCATTCGTCGTCGGGCGGCGGCCGTCGGTCGTCGCTTTGGAGCGCGCGCTCGAACGTCCCGACAAGCGGCTCTTCCTGACCACCCAGCGCGATCCGAAGGTCGACGAACCGGCCGTCGACGACATCTACTCGCTCGGAGTCATCGCCCGGGTGGTGCAGCACCTGCAGCTCGCGTCGGGCAACATCAAGGTCATGGTCGAAGGTCTGGAGCGGGCCCGCCTGTCAGCGGTGCTCCACGACCCCGAGTGCCTGGTGGCCGAGGTCGAGACCGCGCGGGTCGAGGTTCGGGAGGACCCGACGCTGAACCGCTACATGACCCAGCTGACCGAGTTCTTCAAGGAGTACGCCAAGCTCTCCCACCACCTGTCCGCCGAGGGCGTGCTGGCCTCGCTCCAAACCGAGGATCCGGACCAGTTCGCCGACATCCTCGCCGCCCACATCAACCAGCCGACCGCGGAGAAACAGCAGCTGCTCGAGCTGCTCAACCCCCTCGATCGGCTGCAGCGGCTCAACGACCTGCTCGACGTCGAGATCGAGAAGCTCAACATCGACCGGAGGCTGTCGTCACGGGTCAAGAAGCAGATGGAGAAGGCCCAGCGCGAGTACTACCTGTCCGAGAAGATCAAGGCGATCAATGAGGAGCTCGGACGGAACGACTCGACCGAGGAGCTCGCCGATCTGAAGAACCAGGTCGAAGAGTCGGGGATGACCGACGAGGCCAAGGACAAGGCGCTGATCGAGGTACGACGCCTCGAGGGCATGCCGCCGGTGTCGGCCGAGGCGGGCGTGTCGAGAAACTACGTCGACTGGCTGCTCGCGGTGCCGTGGATCAAGAAATCGCGGGAGATCCGGAACATCCTTCGGGCTGAGACGGTACTCGACGAGGACCACTATGGTCTCGAGAAGGTCAAGGAACGGATCATCGAGTTCCTCGCCGTGCGCCAGCTGGTGCGCAAGACCGGCGGCACGATTCTGTGTTTCGTCGGGCCGCCCGGGGTCGGCAAGACCTCGTTGGCGAGGTCGATCGCGCGCGCCACCGGCCGCAAGTTCGTCCGGCTGTCGTTGGGGGGTGTCCGCGACGAGGCCGAGATCCGCGGCCACCGGAGGACGTACATCGGCGCCTTTCCCGGGCAGATCGTCCAGATGATGCGCAAGGCCGGAACCGTCAACCCGGTGCTGTTGCTCGACGAGGTCGACAAGATGGCCGCCGATTTTCGCGGCGATCCGGCGGGCGCCCTGCTCGAGGTTCTCGACCCCGAACAGAACAACAGCTTCCACGACCACTATCTCGACATCGAGTACGATCTGTCGAAGGTGCTGTTCATCTGCACCGCCAACGTCACCCACCCGATCCCACCGGCGCTGCTCGACCGCATGGAGACGATCCAGCTGTCGGGCTACACCCACTACGAGAAGCTCCAGATCGGTCGCCACTTCCTGGTCCCCCGTCAGGTCGAACGGCACGGCCTCAAGCGGTTCGGCGTCGAGTTCACCGATGATGGATTGATGCTGCTCATCGAGCGCTACACCCGCGAGGCCGGGGTCCGCAACCTGGAGCGCGAGATCGCCTCGTTGTGCCGCAAGCTGGCGCGCAAGGTGCTCAAGGAGAAGATCAAGGCCAGGAACGCCTCGCTCGAGGTCAACCCGGAAATCGTCGGCGAGCTGCTCGGGAAGCCGCGCTTCAGGGCCCAGCGACGCGGGCTCGAGCCAGAGGTCGGTGCGGCGTCGGGGCTCGCCTGGACCCAGGTCGGCGGCGAGCTGCTGACCACCGAGGTTACGCTGATGGGCGGCGGCAAGGGCAATTTGACCCTGACCGGTCAACTCGGCGACGTCATGCAGGAGTCGGCGCGAGCGGCCCTGTCCTACGTCCGGTCCAGGGCCGAAGCGCTCGGGATCGAGCCCGACGCGTTCAGCACCACCGACATCCACGTTCACGTGCCCGAGGGCGCGATTCCCAAGGACGGACCGTCGGCCGGGATCACCCTGGCCACCGCGCTCGTGTCGGCGTTCATCGGAACGCCGGTGCGAGCCGATGTCGCGATGACCGGCGAGATCACCCTGCGCGGACGGGTGCTTCCGGTCGGGGGCGTCAAGGAGAAGCTGCTGGCGGCGTTCCGCGCCGACATCTTCGAGGTCGTTCTCCCAGAAGAGAACGAGAAGGACATTGAAGACATCCCCGAAGAGGTCCGGGACAAGATGCGATACCATTTCGTCGACCACATGGACAAGGTGCTGGCGAACGCGCTGGTCGGCGGCATCGACACCGAGGTGACGGCGGCCGCGGGCGACGGCGAGTCGCGCGTGGACTCTTCGCCAATGGCTCATTGACATCTGTGGAGATCCGCGAGGTCAGCTTCTGCGGTTCCGCGCTCAAGGCCGCCGACCGGCCGCGCGATTGGCTTGCCCACGTCGCCGTCGCCGGACGCTCCAACGTCGGCAAGTCGAGCCTCTTGAACTGGCTGCTCGGTCGCAATCTGGCGCGGGTCGCCAAGGCGCCGGGCAAGACGCGGATGCTGAACTTCTACCTGGTCAACCGCGCCTTCTTCCTCGTCGACCTGCCCGGCTATGGCTTCGCCAAGGTCGGCCGGGCGCTGCGTGAGGAGTGGGGCCGGGAGCTCGGCAGCTACCTCGCGACCGAGGATCGGCTGGCCGGGGTCGTCACTCTGATCGACGTCCGGCATGGACCGACCGATCTCGACCTCGGTCTGCAGGAGCTGGTGCTGACGCACCAACGGGAGCGTCTGGTGGTGCTGACCAAGGCCGACAAAGTGAAACGGAACGCACGAGTGAAAATGCGCATGCAGGTCCAGCAGCAGCTCGGACTGGCGCGACCACCGGCGGTGGTCAGTGTCACGACCGGAGAGGGACGCAGGGAACTGCTCGGTCGCATCGACGAGCTCGTCGATGCGTGGCGATCGTCATCCTAACGGAGAAATTCGACATGGGACGCAAGAAGAAGAACGACAAAGAACAACCGGTGGTGATCCCGCTCGACCTCGACGACGAAATCGAGCAGCGTGAACAGGCGGCGGCGGCTGCAGCCCAGGAGGGGCGGCTCGACCTGACCCAGCTCAAAGAGATGACGATCAACGAGCTGTGCAGCGTCGCCAAGTCGCTGTTCGTGGAAAACCCGACCGGGATGCGGCGACAGGATCTGATCTTCCGCATTCTGCAGCGTCAGACCGAGCGCGAGGGTCTGATCTTCGGCGAAGGGGTGCTCGAGGTGCTGCCGGAGGGCTTCGGTTTCCTGCGTGCGCCGGAGTACAACTACCTGCCGGGTCCAGACGACATCTACGTGTCCCCGTCCCAGATCCGGCGCTTCAACCTCCACACCGGCGACACGGTGTCGGGTCAGATCAGGCCGCCCAAGGAGGGCGAGCGCTACTTCGCGCTGATCAAGGTCGAGGCGGTCAACTTCGAGCCGCCCGAGGTCGCCATGGAGAAGGTCCACTTCGACAACCTGACGCCGCTGTACCCGGAGGAACGGGTCAAGCTCGAGGTTCCCGACAACATGACTTCGCGGGTCATGGACCTCGCCACTCCTCTCGGCAAGGGCCAACGCGGTCTGCTGGTGGCGCCGCCGCGTACCGGGAAGACCATGATGCTGCAGGCGATCGCCAACTCCATCACGTCCAACCACCCGGAGGTGACCCTGATCGTGCTGCTCATCGACGAGCGGCCCGAGGAGGTCACCGACATGCAGCGGTCGGTTCTGGGCGAGGTCATCTCCTCGACCTTCGACGAGCCGGCGACACGGCACGTCCAGGTGGCTGAGATGGTCATCGAGAAGGCCAAGCGCCTGGTCGAGCACCGGCGAGACGTGGTCATTCTGCTCGATTCGATCACCCGTCTCGCCCGCGCCTACAACACCGTCGTGCCGCCCTCCGGCAAGGTTCTGTCCGGTGGTGTCGACTCCAACGCGCTGCAAAAGCCCAAGCGTTTCTTCGGCGCGGCCCGCAACATCGAGGAGGGCGGCAGCCTGACCATCGTCGGCACCGCGCTCATCGACACGGGGTCTCGGATGGACGACGTCATCTTCGAGGAGTTCAAGGGCACCGGCAACATGGAGGTCCACCTCGACCGCAAGCTGGTCGAGCGTCGGGTCTTCCCGTCCATCGACATCCACAGGTCGGGCACCCGCAAAGAGGAGCTGCTGATCGACGAGTGGGAGCTGCGCCGGATCTGGGTGCTCAGGAAGGTCCTGTCGTCGCTGTCGCCGGTCGAGGCCATGGAGCTGCTGCTCGAACGGCTCGGCCAGACGCCAACCAACGCCGAGTTCCTGGAGGCTATGTCCCAAGGCTAGTTCCCATCCGGACACTCCGATGGGGACTGCGCAGTTCTCGATTCGGAAACGAGGGGTTTTTGTGCAAGGTCAAGGAAGATCAGAATGTACGCGGAGGCGTACGTCTGTACGCCGCACAAGGAAATTCGTAATCTGACGCCGAGATTGCCAAAAAGCGCCGTTTCCGGACGGGAACAAGGCTAGCCGATGATCTCGAACTGCTCCTGGTGGAGCAGGGGATTCTCCCGCAGGATGACCTGCACTCCGTGGTCGTCCTCGAGTTCGCGCAGCACGTCCCGGAACGGCCCCTGGAGGTAGTGGGAGACCTCGGGGTGAACCGTCAGCGACACCTGATCGGCGACGTCGGCCGCAACCGAGGCGAGCAGCTCGCGCCGGATTTCCAGGCAGATCGTCGGCAGCGCCTTGATCCGACCGGAGCCGTGGCAGTACGGGCACTCGCGGCTCAAGGTCCGGTCGAGACTCGGCCGGGTCCGTTTTCGGGTCAGCTGGATGAGGCCGATGTCCGACATCGGCAGCAGCTGGGTGCGCGCCGGATCGGTCTCGAGCTCGACTGCGAGCGCCTGGTAGAGGTCTCGCCGGTGTTCCGGTTTCTCCATGTCGATGAAGTCGATGACGATGATGCCGCCGAGGTCGCGCAGTCGCAGCTGTCTGACGATCTCCCTCACCGCCTCGAGATTGAGCGTGAACACGGTCTCTTCGAGCGATCGGCTGCCGACGAACTTGCCGGTGTTGACGTCGATCGCGACCAGCGCCTCGGTTTGGTTGACGACCAGGTAACCGCCCGATTTGAGCCAGATCTTGGGACGCAACGCCTTCTCGAGCTCGCGGTCGAGACCGAACGCACTCATCAAATCGGTCGACTTCCGGTACAGCTTGAAACGCTGCACAAGCGACGGGTCCGACTGCTCGAGGAAGTCGAGAATCTCCTCGAACGCCTCCTCGTCGTCGACCCACGCCTCCTGGACGGCAGCGGTGAAGGTGTCACGAACTGCACGCAGGACCGGGCTGAGCTCGTGGTGTACCAGCGACGGCGCCTGCCCCCGGTCGGCGGCGGCCTGGATCTGCTGCCAGAGGGCGACCAGGTAGCGACGGTCGGCGCCGAGCTCGATCGAGCCCTGGCCCTCCCCGGCGGTGCGGACAATCCAACCGCCGCCACCGAACGGCTCGACAACCTCCTTGAGCCGGCTCCGTTCGGCGTCATCGGTGATCCGGCGCGACACGCCGAGCTGGGCCAGTGTCGGCATGTACACGAGAAACCGGCCCGGCAGAGTGATGTGGGTGGTCAGACGCGCGCCCTTGGTACCGATGGGGTCCTTGACGACCTGGACCAGGATCTGCTGGCCTCGGCGCAGCAGGTCGCCGATGTCGCTCATGGGATCGGGCGCCGGCATCACTTCATCGTCGATCCGGAAGATGTCGGTGAAGTCATCGAGCACGCCACCGGCCTCGCGGACGTAGAGAAACCCGTCGCGGGCCAGACCGATGTCGACGAACGCCGCCTGCATGCCGGGCAGGACCCGTGTCACGCGACCCATGTACAGGTTTCCGACCACCGACGACGCCCGGTGTCGCTCGGCCCGATAGCTGACCAGCCGCGATTTCTCGCGCAGAGCAACCCGGGTTTCGAAGGGGTTGACCGACAAGAACAGAGTCGTACTCATCACTGATTCACCAGGCGATGCCGCCAGACCGATTGTACGACCCCGAGCGCCGAGCAGGTCGACAGCAGAGACGATCCGCCGTAGGAGAACAGCGGCAGGGTGACGCCGGTGGTGGGCAGCAGCCCGACCACCATGCCGAAGTTGACCACCGCCTGGAAGGCGAGCCAGGCCCCGATCAGGATGACCAGCACCAGGGCGTGTCGATTTTCCGCGACTGCCGCAGCCATCCCGATCCGATACAGCAACAGCGCATAGGCGAGCATCAGTCCGGTCGCCCCGACGAAACCGGTCGCCTCGGCCCACACCGCGAAGGCGAAGTCGGTGTGCTGCGCCGGCAGGTAGCGCAGCAGCGACTGCGACCCGCGGCCGACTCCTTGGCCGAGCACCCCTCCGGCGCCGACCGCGATCTTGGACTGTCGAACCTGATAGCCGGCGCCGTACGGATCGCGTTCCGGGTCGAGAACGGTCAGCACCCGCTCCTTTTGGAACGGCTTGAGCACAGTGTGCCAGGCCGTGCCTCCGGCGAGCACGGCGAGCACCAGAATGGCGACCCACGCCCAGCGCGGCAGCCCGCCGAGCCAGAGCGCCGCGACCGCGATCGGCAGGTAGGTCAGCGCAACCCCGAGGTCGGGCTCGAGCGCGACCAGCCCGGCCGCGGCTCCAACCAGGCCGACGGCAATCGCGGACTCGCGGATCGACAGTCGGCCGCCGCTGCGTCGGCCCAGCCATGCCGCCACCATGAGAATGGTGGTGACCCGCGCGAACTCGCTCGGCTGCACGGTGAGCGGACCGATCGCGAACCAGCCCCGGGTTCCCGACCGAACCTCGCCGACGGCGAGCACGGCGCCGAGCGTCGCCAGGCCGATCGCGTACAGGGCGGGCGCGAAGCGGGCGTAGAGCTCGGGACGCACCCGCGACAGCGCCAGAAGCCCGACCATGCCGGCGCACGACCACAGCAGCTGCCGGGCGAGCAGCTGCCCGCCGACGACCTCCGAAACGGCGTGCTGGGTGACCAGGGAGGCGCCGAAGATGCCAACCACTGCGAGGATCAACCAGGGGTCGATGCGGTGCTCCACGGTCCGATTCTACCCACCCTCGGACGGGACCGGCCGATGTGAGGCGGTGACCGCGGCGAAGATCTCGCCGGCGGTCGGCGCCGCCACGCTGCCGCCGCCGCCGCCGTGCTCGACGATCAAGGCGACGACCAGGCTGGGATCATCGACCGGCGCCCAGCCGACGAACCACGCGTGGTGCTGGAGGTGGGCCTCGAGGTCCTCGGAGTCGACGCCATCGACGAGCCCGACAACCTGGGCGGTGCCGGTCTTACCGGCCACCGGCAGCCGGCCCAGCGACCGAGCCGTGCCATGGTCACCGTGGACCACGAGCTCGAGCCCGCGGCGGACGACCTCCAGGTGAGTCGGATCGAGACCGAGATCGACGATCTCGGCGCGCGGTGAGCCGACGACCACGTGCGGCGTCACCAGGAGTCCCCCGTTGGCCAGCGCGGCATACGCCCGAGCAAGCTGGAGCACGGTCGTCAGCACCGGGCCCTGGCCGATCGACACCGAAACTGCTTCGCCGGGGTACCACGGCGTGCCGCGCGCTCGTCGACTCCACTCCGGCGTGCCGATGAGCCCGCCGGCCTCCGACGGCAGACCGATTCCGGTCGGCTCGCCGAAACCGAAAGCCCGCATCCAGCGGGCCATGCTGTCGATCCCGAGCTTCTGGCCGAGCTGGTAGTAGTAGACATCGCACGACGCCTCGATCGAGCGGGTCATGTCGACCCGACCGTGACCGTTCCGCCGCCAGCACCGGAACCGGTGTCCGTGGAGCGTCAGCGAGCCGGTGCACTGGACGGTCCAAGAGGGCGAAACGAGGTTGTCGGTGAGACCGGCCAGGGCGAGGAACGGCTTGATGGTGGAGCCTGGCGGATAGGTTCCCTGCAGACTGCGATCCTGCAGGGGGTGTCTCGGGTCGTCGATCAGGGCCGCCCAGGCGTCGTGCGACAGCCTGCCGGCGAACAGCTCGGGGTCGAAAGACGGCGCCGAGTACAGCACGCGGACCGCCCCGGTGCGTGGCTCGATGGCGGCGACCGCGCCTCCGCGGTCGCCGAGCGCTTGGGCGGCGACCTGCTGCAGCTCCGCGTCGAGGGTCACGGCGAGGTCTTTGCCGGCCATCGCCGATCGCTCGCGGACCACGCCCAGCTGGCGGCCCAGTGCCGATACGACGACCCAGCGCTCGCCCGGGGAGCCGCGGAGAAAGCGGTCGGCAAAAGCCTCGATGCCGGTCGCTCCGATCCGAACGTCGGGGTCGAGGTCGAGGTCGGTTTCGAGATCGCGCTCGGTCACCAGTCGGAGGTGGCCGACGGCGTGAGCCGTCGCCGACCCGAACGGGTAGGAGCGGCGGAAGCCCGCGACCACCGACAGCTCGGGATGATCGCTCTGGTGCGCCCGGACCCGCGCGACCTGCGGCCACGACAGGTCCTCGGCGACCACCATCGGCGCGAGCCGGTCGATCCCCCTTTGTCGAACCCGCTGGTGCAGTCCGGCGGCGTCGGCAACGCCCAGGCCTGCGACGAAGAGCAGGGTGCCGTCCAGGTCGCGCGCCTCGTCGGGGAACAGCAGCAGATTCCAGGTCGGACGGTTGTCGGCCAGAATCCGCCCCCGGCGGTCGTAGATCGTGCCCCGGACCGCGGCCAGCGGCAGCCGGCGCAGTCGGTTGTTCTCCGCCATTCGCCGCCAGTGCTCGCCGGCCACCAGCTGGAGCTCGGCGACCCTGAAATGCAGCGCGCCGAGCGCCACGAAGATCGCCAGCAGCAGCACGATCGCGCGCCGCCTGATCGGGCTCAGGTCTTCGCGAATCTCCACCGGCGCCTACCTGAGCTTGCGCGCCCGGTGAGCGCGCCACCGAGACGGCAGGTCGAGGGCGAGGATCCAGCCGACGAAACCGCACCAGAGCGAGGTCAGTCCGATCGCGAGCAACGCGAACCGCAGGGTCAGCGGGGTCGCGATCCCGAGCGGCAACAGTGCGAGCTGTCTCACGCCGACCATGACCGCGGCGCCGACCGCGCCAAACGCGAACCACGCCCGAACCGAACGGTCGGCCACCAGCGGCGCGAGCAGACCGATGACGACCGCCGCGGCGCTCCACGCGATGGCGCCGGGGCCGATCACCGGCTCGAGGACGAGATCCCATGCCAGACCGATGGCGAGGGCGGAGTGCGGCCAGCGGCGCTCCTCGTGGCGCAGCGGTCGGCCGACGACGAAGGCCATGGGCAGCAGGACGGCGGCCAACCAGTGAGGCCACACCGGCCAGCCGAGCATGACCTGGGCGGCCAAGGCGAACGCGACCAGGACAACCGCGGTCACAGATCCGGCTCCGGGCTTGTCCCGAGCGATCGCCAGCCGGTGAGCAGCACGACCGCCCGGACGGTCGCGATGTCGGCGGCGGTCTCGGCACGGACGTCGAGGAAGGCGTCGGCGCGTTCGCGAACCGCGGTGACCCGTCCGACCGGAAGCCCCGGCGGGTAGACCCCGTCGGCGCCGCTGGTGACCAACGCCTCGCCGCGCAGCAGCGGCGCCTGGCGCGGCACGAACTGGATCTCGAGGCCACCGGCGTCGCCACCAACCGCGAGTCCGTCGAGCCGGCCGTCCAGGGTGCGCACCGCGACCGCCGCTACAGGGTGGGTGATGAGCTCGATCCAGCAGCGCTCGCCGGTGCACCGGACGACCCGGCCGACGACGCCGCCGGCAGCCAGCGCGGGAGTGTCGGGCAGCACGCCTCGACGGTCGGCGAGCCGGACGACGAGGCGTCCGCGGTCGAGGTTCCGGTAGACCGTGCGCGCCGGAACCGCGGTGTCGGCGAGCTCCGGCAGTCGGCCGCCGAGGCCGGCCAGCTCGGCTCTCGCGGCGACATCCTCCTCGAGCAACCGGTTGATCGCACGGGCGGTTTCGAGCTCGAGCTCGAGACGGCGGGTGGTGACCGCGAGATCAGCCGCGTCGGAGACCGCGCTTGCCAGATCGCGCGCCAGGCGCCCGGTGGACTCACCCACCCAGACGACCGGTGACACCGCGACCCTGGCCCACGACACGAGCACCGGGTCTTCGCTCGGCGTCCGAACCTGGGCCGCGGCCACCAGCTCGAGCAGCAGCCAGAGCAGGACCGTCCGGACCATGAGGACGTGGCGGTCGGTCACGGCGCCCGCACAGCTCCGGCGGCCGGCGCCGCGCCGGTGACGGGCGCTTCGCCCATGCCCACCTCGGGCGCGTCGGAGCGGTCCTCAGGCAATCGCGATCTTGCGCAGCAGGTCGATGTTGGTAAGCATGAGCCCGGTGCCGCGAACCACCGCCGACGACGGCTCCTCGCAGTGGGCCACCGGCAGACCGGTCTCCTCGCGCAGGCGCTTGTCGAGGTTCTTGAGCAGTGAGCCACCGCCGGCGAGAATGATCCCCTTGTCCATGATGTCGGCCGACAGCTCGGGCGGCGTTCGTTCGAGGGCGTTGCGCACGGCATCGACGATGGTTGCGACGATCTCGGTCAGGGCCTCGCGCACCTCCTCGTCGGTGATGGTGAGGTTCTTGGGCACGCCCTCGACCAGGTCCCGGCCCTTGACCTCCATGCTGAGCGGCTCGTCAAGCGGGTAGGCCGATCCGACCTCCATCTTGATCAGCTCCGCCGTTCTCTCGCCGAGAAGGAGGTTGTACTTCTTCTTGAGGTATTGGATGATGGCTTCATCCATCTCGTTGCCGGCGACTCGCACCGAGCGCGAGTAGACCACCCCCGCCAAGGAAATCACGGCGACATCGGAGGTTCCGCCGCCGATGTCGACGATCATGTTGCCCGACGGCTCGGTGATCGGCAGCCCGGCGCCGATGGCGGCCGCCATCGCCTGCTCGATGAGATAAACCTCGCTCGCACCAGCCTTCAGTGCGGTGTCCTTGACCGCTCTTTTTTCGACCTGGGTGATTTCCGACGGCACCGAGATGACGATTCTCGGCCGCACCAGAAAGGACCTGCCGTGGGCCTTCTTGATGAAGTGCTCGAGCATCTTCTCGGTGACCTCGAAGTCGGCGATCACGCCGTCCTTCATGGGTCGGATCGCCTGGATGTTCGACGGAGTCTTGCCGAGCATCTCCTTGGCCTTTGCGCCGACCGCCTCGACCCGGTTGGTGATCCGGTTGACGGCGACGATGGACGGCTCGACCACCGCGATGCCGCGGCCGCGCACGTAGACCAGGGTATTGGCGGTCCCCAGATCGATGGCGAGATCGGACGAAAACAGCCCGAGCAGGCTGGACCACGGCATCAATACACCTCCACGAAGACCCGTTCGGCACGGCGGGTCTTGTTGCCCGCCGGGTCGGTCGCGACAACCTCGATGTTGTTCCAGCCCTCGCGCGGGATCTCGACGGTCTTGCGGAACCGACCGTCCGAGTCGATGACCACGTACTCGCCGTTGACGGTGACCGAAGCGCCGGCCTCGGTCTGGCCCTGGATGATGAACATCGCGCCGAGTTGCTGGGTCGGCAGCAGGGTCAGGATCGGGGCGGTCCGGTCCGCGAGAATCGCTCGGTCGAGGGACGAGTAGACCCGCATTCGTCGGGCCTCGCTCCACTCGCTCCGGACGTCGCTGTCGGACACGAGCGCCGCTCGCCAGAAGTAGGTCCCCGGCGCGACCAGCCGCACCCGCGCGCTGTCGCGCGCCAGCGGCGGGCTGTCGATCTCGACGGTGTCGTCGCTGAAGCGGCGCGATCGGCTGATCTGGACGTGGGCGGTTTCGGTGTCGGCTCGTCCGCGCCACTCGAGGGTGACCTCCCGGACCTTCCTGAGGTCGAAGCTGGCGTTGCTCTGCGGAGCAAGCAGCTGCGGCGGATCGGGGATCCTCCGGGTCGGGGACAGGTTGCCGCGACTGTCGGCCTCGACCTGCTGTCGGGTCGCGAGCACCACCTCGTTCCCGGACCGGGTGGTGACCTTCGCGCGGCCGTCGAAGGCGGCCACTCGGGTGGCGCCGTCGGCGCCGTCGGTGACGTCGACTGCGATCCGGCTGTCGCTGGCGATCTCGGTTTCGGTGGTCTCGGTGCTCACCGTGGATGACGACCCCGAGGTCATGACGTGGACCCGTCCGACCCGCATCTTGACGGCGCCGCTCGGGTTCGCCGATTCCGGGGTGTGGCGGATCTCGAGCAACGAGTCGGGGGCGATCCGGTACAGGCTGCCGTCGCTGAAGAGGATTTCCGCCGCACCGTCTCGGCCGCTGCGGATGAAGTCGCCGTTGAACACCGGCATTCGGTGCCGGGCAGTGTCCCACTCCGACGTGCCGGCACGCTGCAGCTGGACCCGACCCTCGAGGCTGAAGAACTCGCCGACCCCGGCGAGCTCGTGCGTGCCGGCTCCGGCAAGGGCGAGAAAACGCAGGCGCGCGCTGTCGGCGTCGGCCTCGGCGTCGCTCCAGCGTTCGCCGAGGTAGCTCGAGCGGGCGACCTCGAGCTGGGCGGCCGCGGAGCCGAGCTCTCGGTGCAGGTTCTGCGGCAGCACCTGCGACTCGGCCTCGCTCTCGGCGAGCTCGGCCCGCTCGATGGCGCGTCGCGCGCGCGCCTCCGGCGGCAGGTTGAGCCGCTGGTGAGCGAGAAACACCAGGCCAGCGGCAACGACACCAGTGATCACGATCGCGACGATCCGCTTGATGTTGGCGACCTTGATCAGGTACCAGTCGATTTCAATGCCTCGTGCCAAAGCCGTCGATCCCCCAGTTCGCACCGTAACATGCTTGATTAGAAGCAGCAAGCAGCTGAGCGCGGCTTGCGCTGCCGGGTCGGCTCCGGTAGACTTCGCTGTCCTGACCGGGTCCCGAGGAGGGCGTTCATGGCTCTGAAATGGCTCCGAGACAATCTTCGTCACCTCAAGTTTATTCTGTGGGGGGTGGTGGCGGTCTTCGTCCTGTTGGTCTTCGTCGACTGGGGCGCTGGCGGATCCGGTCCGGGAGGCGGCGCCGCCGCCGCGGTTCGGGTCGGGAAAACGACGATCTCGCGTCAGGACTTCTTGTCCCAAATGCGCCGCCTCGAGCAGCAGTACTCGCAGCAGTTCGGCGACCAATGGAGCGAGATCAAGGACCAGGTCAACCTGTTCGACGAGACCATGGCGTATCTCACCAACCGGATTCTCCTGCTCGACGAGGCCGAGCGGGTCGGGATCCGCGTCTCCGAAGCCGAGCTGCAGAGTGACATTTTGTCGATGCCGCTGTTCCAGGACGAAAACGGCACCTTCGTCGGACCGGAGACCTATGAGCGGATTCTCCGCGGTTATCTGCAGATGACGCCGCAGGAGTTCGAGCGCGCTCACGCCGAGGACCTCACCCTGAACAAGCTGACGTCCATGATGCGGCGCGGCGTCTTTGTCACCGACGCCGAGGTCGAGCGCAGCATTCGGCGGGCCCGCGAGCTCGCCGACTTCGATGCCGTGCTGTTGTCCTACGAACGCTTTCTCAGCGAGGTCAAGCTGACCGAGGACGAGGCTCGGGCGCACTACGAAATCTCCGTGGAGGACTACGCCAGACCCGAACAGCGCGTGATCCGCTACCTGGTCGTCGAGACGGCCCGGTTGCGGCGCCAGCTGCCGGTCGACGACGCCGAGCTGCGCGCCTACTACGACGGACACCTCGACGAGTTCGTCGAGGAGGAGCAGGCCCGAGCCGCCCACGTTCTGATCCGGACGCCGGCCGACGCCGACCCGGACGCCGTCGCCGAGGCCGAGCTGCGGGCACGAGGGGTTGCTCAGATCGCCCGCGCCGGCGGTGATTTCGCCGCGCTGGTCGAAAAGCACTCCGATGATCCGGGCTCCCGCGAGCGTGGCGGGGACCTCGGCTGGTTCGGCCGCGGCAGAATGGTGGCCGAGTTCGACGAGGCCGTCTTCGCCGCCAAGCCGGGCGACATCGTCGGGCCGGTGAAGAGCCAGTTCGGCTACCACATCATCAAGATCGACGGCTTCCGGCCCGAACGCCAGAGGCCGTTCGAGGACGTCGTCGAGCAGGTCCGGTTCCGAGTGCTCGAGGGCCGCGCCTCGGTGGAGGCCGAGCGGCGGTCTCGCGAGCTCGCCGGGCGGCTGAGGGACGAGCCTCCCCAAGACGATGCCGACTGGCAGAGAATCGCCGACGAGGACGAGGCCACGGTCCTCAACGAGAGTCCGCCGGTCGCCGAGACCGACCCGATCCCGGGCACCGGGGACGACGTCGGGTTCACCACCGAGGTGTTCGCCGTGGACCAGGGAGCGGTTCGCGGGCCGCGCGCGATCCCGCGCGGGTGGATGGTTTGGCAGCTCAAGGAAGTGCGGCCCGCGGGCGTGGCGCCGTTCGAAGACGTGCGGCGCGAGGTCGAGCAGAGCCTGCGCCGCGAGAAGGCTCTCCAGATCGCGCTCGACCGGGCGTCCGAGCTCGGCCGAGAGCTCGCCGCCGGTAGCGCCGTGGATGCGCTGGCGGAGCAGTACGACGGCACCCTCGCCCGGGCCCGCGACCACCGCTGGGGGACGCCGGTCGGCGCCATCGGCGCGGCCTCGGCGATCGACGAAGCGGTGTTCTCGGGACAGGAGGGCGATGTGGTCGGCCCGATTCCGATTGCCGGCCGAGGGGCGGCGGTCGCTCGGATCGAGACCCTGCGGTTGCTCGGTCCCGAGGACATGGCGGCCGAGCGTGAGCCGGTGCGGGCGAGGCTGCTCGCGGAGCGCGCTCAGCAGCTGCTCGTCGCCATCATCAACGAGCGGCGACGGGACGCCGTGGTCACCGCGGACGAGGAGTTCCGTCAGACCTTCCAGCGCCGGGGATGAGAGCTCGCCGGGTGATGGCGGTCGCGCCGATGACGGTGCCGGTGGCCAGAGGTCGGTCGTGATCGGCCGTCTCGAGGGCCGGATTCACGAGCTCGAGCTTGGGCGGCTCCTGGTCGACGTCGGCGGGGTCGGGTATCTCGTCTCGACCACGCTGCGCGCCGCCCACGACCTCGCCCGGTCGGGCTCCTCTGCGGTGTTCGTCCACACCCGGGTCACCGACGGCGCGATCGACCTCTTCGGCTTTCCGACCCGCGACGAGCTGGACGCCTTCGAGCGCCTCATCGCGGTCGCAGGAGTCGGCCCGAGGATCGCTCTGGCCGTTCTGTCGAGCCTGCCGCCCGACGAGCTCGCGGCGGTTGTGGAGACGGGAGATCTGGCGCGGCTCACCATGACGCCGGGGGTGGGCCGAAAGACCGCGGAGCGGATTCTCCTCGAGCTCAAGGGACGATTGACGTCCTCCGCGGCGGGCGCCGACGACCTTCGCGGCGACGCCGTGTCAGCGCTCGTCAATCTCGGCTACAGGCAGGCCCAGGCGATGAAGGCCGTCGAAGCCGTCCTGGCCGACAACCCCGCCGACGATGTCGGCGAGGTCCTGCGGTTGGCGCTGCAGCGCTTGACGCGCTAGCCTTTCGCCGATCCCGATCCCGATCCCGATCCCGATCCCGATCCCGATCCCGATCCCGATCCCGAT
>CAZXMW010000063.1:0-18559 GCA_964641415.1 uncultured Thermoanaerobaculia bacterium
GGCTTCGCTTCGCGATTCGTGAGGGCGGCCGCACCGTCGGCGCCGGATCCATCACGGAGATCTTGGAGTAGACATGGCCAGCGAAAAGATCCGCATTCGGCTCAAGGCCTACGATTATCGCCTGTTGGATCAGTCGGCGACCGAGATCGTCGACACTGCGCAGCGCACGGGCGCCCGGATCTTCGGGCCGATCCCGCTGCCGACGCACATCCAGCGTTTTACCGTGCTGCGCTCGCCGCACGTGGACAAGAAGTCCCGTGAGCAGTTCGAGATTCGCACGCACAAACGGCTTCTGGACATTCTCGAGCCGACCCAGCAGACCATCGACGCTCTCATGAAGCTCGAGCTGCCGGCCGGCGTCGATGTCCAGATCAAGGCCTATGGCGCACGGTGAGGTGGACATGGTACGCGGCATTCTCGGCAAGAAAGTGGGCATGACCCAGATCTTCGACGACGACGGGCGCGTGGTCCCCGTCACCGTCGTCGAGGCGGGTCCGTGCGTCGTCGTTCAGCGCAAGTCCGTCGAGCAAGACGGGTACGAGGCGGTCCAGCTCGGGCTGGTGGAGTCGAGCCCGCGGCGCAACGCGCCGAAGCCGATCCAGGGCCATTTCGCCGCCGCCGGCGTGCCGCCGACCCGCCACCTCGGAGAGGTTCCGGTCGACGCCGACGACGAGTCCAAGCCCGGCGACGCGGTGCTCGCCGACATCTTCGGCCCGGACGATCGGGTTCGCGTGATCGGACGCTCGAAAGGACGGGGCTTCCAGGGCGTGATCAAGCGCCACGGCTTCGGCGGCGGACGCGCCACCCACGGCTCCATGTTCCACCGGGCGCCGGGCTCCATCGGACGTTCGGCGTGGCCGTCCCGGGTCTTTCCGGGCCAGGGCATGCCCGGTCAGACCGGCAATCGCCGGGTGACCGTCAAGAACGTCACTGTGGTCAAGGTCGATGCGGACCGCAACCTTCTGTTCCTCAAGGGCGGCGTGCCCGGCGCTCGCAACGGGTACGTCCGCATCGTCAAGGTTTGAGACGGGAGTCCAGTCATGAAGATCGACGTCAAGAACTGGGACAACGAGGTCGTCGGCTCGGTCGAGCTCCCGGATGAGGTGTTCGCCCGCGAGGCCAGCGGTCACCTGGTGTGGGAGGTGGTTCGCGCCCATCTGGCGAGCCGTCGCCGCGGCACCCACGCGGCCAAGGATCGCAGTCGGGTCACCGGAACCCGAACCAAGCCGTGGAAGCAGAAGCACACCGGGCGGGCGCGCGCCGGAACCCGGCAGTCGCCGCTGTGGCGCTCCGGAGGAACGGTGCACGGGCCGCAACCGCGGTCCTACGTCCAGAAGGTCAACAAGAAGGCGCGTCGGGCCGCGCTGCGCGGCGTGCTGTCGCAGCGGCTGGCCGAGGGCCGGTTGGTCGTGCTCGACAGCCTGGACCTGGACGAGCCGAAGACCAAGACCTTCGTCAAGCGTCTCGACGGCCTCGGCGTGACCGGCGAAAAGGTGCTCCTGGTCGACGGGTTGGAAAACCTCAACCTTCATCTGGCGAGCCGAAATCGGCCCGAGATCACCATGCTCGACGCCGGCTCGGTCAACGTCTACGAGGTGCTCAACCACCGCTGGATCGTGGCCTCCGAGGGCGCGGTCAAATCGCTGGCGGAGGTGCTGTCATGAAGGCCCGCGAGATCATCCGTCGCCCGCTTCTCACCGAGAAGACCACGATGATGCAGGAGCGCGAGAACACGGTGTGCTTCGAGGTCGACAAACGGGCGAACAAGATCCAGGTCCGCAACGCGGTCGAGGAGCTGTTCGACGTCCAGGTCGCATCGGTGCATATCGTCAACCGCAAGGGCAAGCCGATCATGCGTTACGGCCGGATCGCCAATCATCGCGCGGCGACCCGCAAGGCCTACGTCAAGCTCGCGCCGGGATCGAAGACCCTGGAGTTCTTCGAGGGCGTGTGAGGAGTCACTGATGGCGATCAAGAACCACAAACCGACATCGCCGGGACGGCGCTTCGTCACCAACCTCGACTTCGAGGAGCTGACGAAGTCCAAACCCGAGAAGAAGCTCACCGAGGGCACGAAGCGGTCGTCGGGTCGCAACTCGGACGGCCACATCACGGTCCGTCACCGCGGCGGCGGTCACAAGCGGCGCTACCGACTGATCGACTTCAAGCGCGACAAGTTCGGCGTGCCGGCGCGCGTCGCGAGCATCGAGTACGACCCCAACCGGTCGGCCAACATCGCGCTGCTGCACTATGCCGACGGCGAAAAGCGCTACATTTTGGCGCCGAGCGGACTCAAGGTCGACGATCGGGTGGTGGCCGGCGAAAAAGTCGATGTCCGGGTCGGCAACACCATGCCCATGGGCAATATCCCGCTCGGTACGCTGGTCCACAATGTCGAGCTCAAGCCCGGCAAGGGCGCCCAGATGGTGCGCTCGGCCGGCGCGTCCGCCCAGATCATGGCCAAGGAAGGCAAGTACACCACGCTGCGGATGCCGTCGGGCGAGATGCGCATGGTCCTGTCGGCCTGCCTCGCGACGATCGGGCAGGTCGGCAACTCGGATCACTCGAACATCAAGATCGGCAAGGCCGGACGGTCGCGTTGGCTCGGCGTCCGACCGCAGACCCGGGGCACCGCCATGAACCCGGTCGACCATCCGCACGGCGGCGGCGAGGGCCGCAACAAGGGTCGCCACCCGGTGTCGCCGTGGGGTTGGCCGACCAAGGGCGCCAAGACCCGCCGCCGCAAGAGCTCCGACCGGCTCATCGTGTCGCGGCGCAAGAAGTAGGGGGAGAGACAATGGCTCGCTCGATCCGAAAGGGACCGTTCATCGATGACCACCTGATGAAGAAGGTGCAGGCCGTCGCTGACTCCGGCGACCGGCGTGTGATCAAGACCTGGTCGCGGCGATCGACCATCACCCCGCTCATGGTCGGCACGACCATCGCCGTGCACAACGGTCACAAGTTCGTGCCGGTCTTCATCACCGAGAACATGGTCGGGCACAAGCTCGGCGAATTCGCTCCGACTCGGACGTTCCGCGGTCACGCCAGCGGCGGTCGGTCCGATCGCGGCGCACGCTAGAGGTCAGCCATGGACGCCAAAGCAACTCTGCGCTACTATCGTGCGTCGCCGCGCAAGGTGCGGCTGGTTGCCGACCTGGTCCGCGGCCAGGCGGTGGAGCCGGCGCTGACTTCGCTCCAGCTGTGCCGCAAGTACGCCGCCGCTGACGTTGCCAAAGTGGTGAAGTCGGCGCTGGCGAACCTCGAGCAGGCCCGCCCCGACGTCGATGTCGATCGAGTCTTCATCAGCTCGATCCGGGTCGACGGCGGTCCGAGCCTGAAGCGGGCGCGGCCGGCCTCGAAGTGGGTGCGGTCGCACCGAATCCTGAAGCGGACCTGCCACATCACGGTCGAGCTTCAAGTGCGCGAGAGCTAGGAGGCAGCAGTGGGACAGAAAACGCACCCGTACGGGTTCCGGCTCGGCTACAACAACACCTGGCGTTCGCGCTGGTATGCCGACGGATCCAACTACGCCGATCTGCTGCACGAGGACCTCCAGCTACGTTCGGAGCTCATGCACCGGCTCAAGAACGCCGCGGTCAGCGCCGTCGACATCGAGCGTACGGCGTCCAAGCTGCGCGTCAACATTCTGTCCGGGCGGCCCGGGATCATCATCGGCCGCAAGGGGGCCGAGGTCGACAAGCTGCGCGACGACCTCATGCGCCGCTACGGTCAGGACCTCCACATCAACATCCAGGAGATCCAGCGGCCCGAGATCGACAGCCATCTCATCGCCGCCAACATCGCCCGCCAGCTCGAGCGTCGGATCGCCTTCCGGCGCGCCATGCGGCGGTCCATCGAAAATGCGCTGCGCTTCGGTGCTCAGGGAATCAAGGTCCGCTGCGCGGGCCGCCTCAACGGCGCCGAGATCGCGCGCTCCGAGTGGTACCAGCAGGGCCGTCTGCCGCTGCACACGCTCAAGGCCGACATCGACTACGGGTTCGACACCGCCTACACCACCTACGGCGTCATCGGCGTCAAGGTGTGGGTCTACCGCGGTGAGCGGCACCGGGCCCGCAAGCAGCGTCCCCGTCTGTGAGGAGTCGTCATCATGTTGATGCCCAAGAAGGTCAAGTACAGGAAGCAACAGCGCGGCAAGAACCGCGGTGTCGCCCATCGCGGCAGCACCGTCTCGTTCGGTGACTTCGCCCTCCAGGCCGTCGAGCGCGGGTGGATCACGGCGCGCCAGATTGAGGCGGCCCGTATCGCCATGACGCGTCACGTCAAGCGCGGCGGCAAGGTCTGGATTCGGGTCTTCCCCGACAAGCCGGTCACCAAGAAGCCGCTCGAGACTCGAATGGGGAAGGGCAAGGGCAACCCCGAGGAGTGGGTCGCCGTGGTCAAGCCGGCCCGGATTCTCTACGAGATGGAGGGCGTGGCGGAGCCGGTGGCGCGCGAGGCGATGCGCCTGGCGGCGCACAAGCTGCCGATCAAGACCCGGTTCGTGACCCGAGGAGAGCGACGATGAAGGCGACGGCGCTGCGCGAACGGTCCAACGACGAGCTGACCAAGACCCTGTCGGATCTCGAGGAGCAGCTGTTCAAGCTGCGCTTTCAGAAGTCGACGGGCCAGATCGAGAACCCGATCAAGATCCGCGAGGTGCGCAAGGACATCGCCCGCGTCCTCACCGTGATCAACGAGCGCCGGCTCGAGGAGAGTGCATGATGTCGGACACGGCGAAAACGACCCGGAAGACCGCCAAGGTCGGGATGGTGCTGTCGGCGGCCGCCGACAAATCGGTGGTGGTCAAGGTTGAGAGCTTCGTGATGCACCCGTTGTATCACCGTTTCGTGCGGACCAGCTCGAAGTTCATGGCGCACGACGAGGACAACGCCTGCAACCAGGGCGATCGCGTCCTCATCGAGGAGTGCCGGCCCCTGTCGCGCCGCAAGCGGTGGCGGGTGCGCAAGGTGATCGAGCGGGCCGTGTGAGCGCGGGGGCAGGAGACGACCAATGATTCAGATGGGAACAATGCTCAACGTGGCCGACAACTCGGGCGCGCGCAAGATCGAGGCGATCCGTCAGCTCGGTGGGTCGGCGGCGCCCCGGACTGCCGGCATCGGCGACATCATTGTCTGCGCGGTCAAAGAGGCGGCCCCGGAGTCGGACATCAAGAAGGGCGCCGTGGTCAAGGCGGTCGTGGTTCGGACCCGGGCCCGCAAGCGGCGCCGCGACGGCTCGTACATCGGCTTCGACGAAAACGCCGCGGTGTTGGTGAACGCCGAACGCGAGCCGGTCGGCACCCGGGTCTTCGGACCGGTGGCGCGTGAGCTCAGGGAGCGGCGGTTCATGAAGATCGTGTCGCTCGCCCCCGAGGTTCTGTAGGAGTCGATGATGAAGATCAAGAAGGGCGACAACGTCGAAGTGGTGTCTGGCAAGGATGCCGGCAAGCGGGGTCGTGTGCTCGTGGTCGACCGGGACCGGCAGCGGATCGTGGTCGAGGGCGTCAACATGATCAAGCGCCACACCCGGCCCAACCCGCAGAAGAAGATCAAGGGCGGCATCGTCGAGCGCGAGGCGTCGATCCACGTCTCGAACGTGATGGTGGTGTCGCCGGACAGCGGCCGGCCGACACGGGTCGGTACCAAGGTGCTGGACGACGGACGGAAGGTCCGCGTGTCCAAGGTCGACGGCGCGATTCTCGACCGTTAGGAGGGACGATGGCGCGCTTGCTCACAACGTACACGAACGAGGTGTTCCCCACGCTCCAGAAGGAGTTCGGGCTGTCCAACCCGATGCAGGTTCCGAAGGTCGAAAAGGTGACCTGCAACATCGGGGTCGGGGAAGCTTCGCGCAACGCCAAGCTGCTCGACGTCGCGGTCGAGCAGCTCGCCAACATCACCGGCCAGAAGCCGCTGATCCGCAAGGCGCGAAGGTCGATCGCGGCGTTCAAGCTGCGCGAAGGCATGCCCGTGGGCTGCAAGGTGACCCTGCGCCGCGAGCGCATGTACGAGTTTCTCGAGCGGTTGATCGCGATCGGGCTGCCTCGCGTCCGCGACTTCCGCGGTGTGTCGCCCAGCGCCTTCGACGGCCGCGGCAACTACACGCTCGGCGTGCGGGACATCCTGATCTTCCCCGAGGTCGACTACCAGAAGATCGAAGGCACCCTGGGCATGAACATCACCATCACCACGACGGCTCCGACGGACGATCAGGCCAGAGCGCTGCTCGCCGGGCTCGGAATGCCGTTCAGAGAGCGTTAGGGGAGGACGATCGTGGCCCGCAAGTCGAGTATTGCCAAGAGCCTTCGCAAGCCCAAGTTCAAGGTGCGCCACCGCAATCGGTGCCGTGTCTGCGGTCGTCCGCGGGGATACATGCGCAAGTTTCAGCTGTGCCGCCTGTGCTTCCGCAAGCTGGCCCTCGAGGGGTTCCTCCCCGGGGTGACCAAGGCGAGCTGGTAAGGGGGACGACCATGAGCATGACCGACCCCGTGTCCGACCTGCTGACTCGGATCCGCAATGCCACCTCGGTCCGTCACGACCGGATGGATGTGCCGGCGTCGAAGATGAAGCTGGAAATCGCGAAGATCCTCAAGCAGGAGGGGTACATCCGCACCTTCAAGATGGTCGAGGAGGGCCCGCAGGGGACCATTCGAATCTACCTGAAGTACGCTGACGACGGTGAGCCGGTGATTCACGGGCTGCGCCGCATTTCCCGGCCCGGCCGCCGCGTCTACCGCGGCGTCGGTGAGCTGTCCAAGGTGCGCAACGGTCTCGGCGTCGCCGTGATCTCCACCAATCGCGGGGTCCTCACCGACGAGCAGGCGCGGGGATTGCAGGTCGGCGGCGAAGTCCTGTGTGAGATCTGGTAGGGGGCAATCATGTCACGGATTGGAAGGAAACCGATCACGATTCCATCCGGAGTCGAGGTCCGGGTCGCCGGCGCGAAGGTCCACGTCAAGGGGCCGAAGGGCGCTCTCGAGGTGCCCATGATGGACGGCATCACCGCGGAGGTCGCCGACGGTGACATCACGCTTGCCCGTACCGACGAGGAGAACCGGACCCGCGCCTTTCACGGCCTGTCGCGGGCGCTGCTCGCCAACGCGGTGACCGGGGTCTCCGAGGGCTGGTCGAAGGCGCTCGAGATCATCGGCATCGGCTACCGTGCCGAGCGCCAGGGCAACGCGGTGGTCTTCAGCCTCGGGTACTCCCACCCGATCAACTTCGAGATTCCCGACGGCATCGACATCGAGGTCGACGCCAAGGCGAACCGGATCACCGTGCACGGCCGGGATCGTCAGCAGGTCGGCCAGGTCGCCGCCGAGATCCGCGGCCTGCGGCCGCCCGAGCCGTACAAGGGCAAGGGCGTGCGCTACCTCGGTGAGCAAATCCGGACCAAGGCCGGGAAGCAGGGGGCGTCAGCATGAGCCGCATCACCGATCGAAAGCAGCGTCGCGACAAGATCAAACGCCGGTCTCGGCAGCCGATGCGGGGGACCGCGGAACGACCGCGTCTCGCGGTGTACCGCAGCCTGCGCCACCTGTACGCCCAGGTCATCGACGACGAGAACGGTACGACGCTCGCCTCGGTCTCGACTCTCGAGAAGGACTCGGCCGGCGACCTGTCGTCGACCGGAGGCCGCGAGGCGGGCAAGCGGATCGGTGAGCTCATTGCCGAGCGCGCCAAGAGCTGCGGGGTGTCCTCCGTGGTTTTCGACCGGAGCGGTTTCAAGTACCACGGAGTGATCCGTGCCATCGCCGACGGCGCCCGTGAAGCGGGCCTCGAGTTTTAGGGGCACAGACAGATGATGAACCGAGAGCGTGACAGCGAGTTCGCCGAAACCGTCGTCTACATCAACCGGGTTGCCAAGGTCGTCAAGGGCGGCAAGAACTTCTCCTTCTCGGCGGTCGTGGTGGCCGGCGACGGCGCAGGCAAGGTCGGCTACGGCACCGGCAAGGCGCGCGAGGTGCCGCCGGCGATCCAGAAGGCCTCGGAGCAGGCGCGCAAGGAGATGGTGCGAGTGCCGCTGGTCGGCGGCACCGTGCCGCACAAGATCTGGGGCCGCTGGGGCGCGACCCGGGTGCTGCTCCGTCCGGCATCGCCGGGAACGGGCGTCATCGCCGGTGGCGGCGTTCGCGCCGTCATGGAGTCGGCAGGGATCCAGGACGTGCTGACCAAGATCGTCGGCTCACGCAACCCGTTCAACGTGGTTCGGGCGACCTTCGACGCGCTGCACAACCTGATGACCGACGATCAGATCCGGCGACTGCGCGGCGTTGACCTGCCGGGGGCGGAGACCGGTGCGCCGAGCGCCGACGCGGCCGCCACCGCTGACGCTCCGCCGAAGACCACGACCAAGGCCGAGGCTCAGACCGAGCCGGTGGCAAAGGCCGACGCCGCACCGGCGCCCAAGGCCGAGGCGAAGCGAAAATCGGCGTCGGAAACCAGGATCGAGGCCGGCGACTCCGAGACGACCGAGGCGACGAGCGCAAAAACGGCCGAGGACGAAGCTGCGGCTGAGGCCGACAGCGGCGCCGACACCGCCGCGGAAGCTGCGGCAGAGGAGACCGACAAGCCATGACCGCAGAAAAGACAACCACCGACGTCGAGCCGACCGGAGCCGAAGCTCCGGCCGAGAAGACGACCGCAGCCAAGAAGCCTGCGGCCAAGAAGCCTGCGGCAAAGAAGCCTGCGGCCAAGAAGCCTGCGGCCAAGAAGCCTGCGGCCAAGAAGCCCGCGGCCAAGAAGCCTGCGGCCAAGAAGCCTGCGGCCGAGAAGTCTGCGGCCGAGAAGTCTGCGGCCAAGAAGTCTGCGGCCAAGAAGGCCGCCGAGGAGAAGCCGGCAGTGCCGACGAAGCCGGCGAAGCAACCGACGACCATGATCAGGATCACCCAGATGAAGAGCCAGATCGGGTTCGATTCCAGGCAGCGCAGGGTCCTGGCGGGTCTCGGGCTCGGCCGGATCGGCCGCAGCGTGACCCGGGTCGACGACGACTGCATCCGAGGCATGGTGAACAAGGTTTCCCATCTGGTGGCAATCGAGAAGATGGAGGGCTGAGATGGCCAATGAGCTGCACAACCTCAAACCGGCGCCCGGCGCCACCCGTAACCGCAAGCGGGTTGGTCGGGGTCCGGGATCGGGCCTCGGGAAGACCGCGGGTCGCGGCCACAAGGGTCAGCGGTCGCGGTCCGGCTACAGCCGCCGGTACGGCTTCGAGGGCGGCCAAATGCCCCTGGTCCGCCGGATTCCCAAGCGCGGTTTCACCAATATCTTCCGGACCGCCTATCAGGTCGTCAACCTGCGCGACCTCGACCGGATCTTCGACTCGGGCGATGAGGTGTCGGTCGAGACCATGGCCGACCGCGGCCTGGTTCGTCGCGGCGACACCCCGGTCAAGGTTCTCGCTGCCGGCGAGCTCGGCAAGAAACTGACGGTTCAGGCGCACGCCTTCTCGAAGAACGCCCAGTCGGCCATCGAGGCCGCTGGTGGCAGCTGTGAAGTGGTGACCAAGTGATCGACAGCTTCCGCAATATTTTCGCCATCCCCGATCTCCGGAATCGGGTGATCTTCACCTTCGCCGTGCTGGCGGTGTACCGGATCGGTGCGTTCATCCCGATCCCGGGCATCGACCCGGTCGCGATCCGGGAGTTCACCACAGCGGCCGAGGGCACCGTGCTCGGTTTCCTCAACCTGTTCTCGGGTGGGGCGCTGGGCCGGATGACGGTGTTCGCACTCGGGATCATGCCGTACATCTCGGCGTCGATCATCCTGCAGCTGCTGACCGTGGTCTGGCCCTACCTGGAGAAGCTCTCCAAGGAGGGCGAGCTCGGTCGCCGCAAGATCACCCAGTACACCCGATACGGCACCGTCGTGCTGTCGGTGATCCAGGGCATGGGGATCTCGTTCTTTCTCGAGAGCACGACGGCGCCGGGCGGGGCGCCGCTGGTGCCCGAGGACATCCAGGGCTGGGGCTTCCGGCTGCTGACGGTGCTCACGCTCACCACGGGCACCGCTTTCGTCATGTGGCTCGGCGAGCAGATCACCGAGCGTGGCATCGGCAACGGCATCTCGCTGATCATCTTCGCCGGCATCGTGGTCGGCCTGCCGAGCGCCATCGTCAACACCATCACCGACGTCCGCACCGGAACCCTGAGCGTCATCACCATCGCGATTCTGCTCGTCTTCATGATCGCGGTCGTGGCGGCCATCGTCTACATGGAACGCGCCCAGCGGCGGATCCCCATCCAGTACGCCAAACGCGTCGTGGGTCGCCGGGTGTACGGCGGTCAGAGCACCTACCTGCCGCTGCGGCTCAACACCGGCGGGGTGATTCCGGTGATCTTCGCCGCCTCGATCATGTCGTTCCCGCAGACCATCGGCCAGATGGTCGAGAATCGCTGGCTGCAGAAGATCACCGAGGCTCTGGCCTGGGGCGAGCCCCTGTACAACCTGGTCTACTTCTTGTCGATCGTTTTCTTCTGCTACTTCTACACGTCGATCATCTTCAACCCAGAGGACACGTCGGAGAACATGCGGAAGTACGGCGGCTTCATCCCCGGCATTCGGCCGGGCAAGAGGACCGCCGAGTTCATCGACCGCATCCTGACCCGGATCACTCTCGTCGGCGCCCTCTACCTGGCGCTGGTGGCGATCCTGCCCGAGGTGCTCATCGCAGGCTTCAAGGTCGCGACCATTCCGTTCATCGGTCCGACTCTGGACGCCTTTCTGCCGCGCTGGTTCACCGAGGGACTCGGCATCAAGTTCTTCTTCGGCGGCACCTCGCTGCTGATTGTGGTCGGAGTCGCCATGGACACCGTCAACCAGATCGAGTCACAGCTGGTGATGCGTCACTATGACGGCTTCATGCGGCGCGGCAGGATTCGCGGGAGAAGGTGATGAGCCCGTCGTACTCGAGTCTCAACCTGGTCCTGCTGGGTCCTCCGGGCTCCGGCAAGGGGAGTCAGGCGAGGTTGCTCGCTGACCGCTACCAGCTGCCGCACATCTCGACCGGAGACATGCTCTGGGGCGAGGTCGCAAACGGCACCGGGCTCGGCGGTTCAATCCGGCGCGACCTGGACCGGGGCAAGCTGGTGTCGGACCGGGTGATGAGCGGCCTCATCCTGCAGCGGCTCGACCGTGATGACTGCGCCAGGGGTTTCATTCTCGACGGCTATCCGCGGCGGCTCGGCCAGGCCGAGCTGCTCGACGGGATTCTCGCCGAGCTCGGCCGCCGGATCGAGCGGGTCGTGCTGCTCGACGTGCCGGACGACGTCATCGTTGCCCGGCTTGCCGGCCGCCTGATCCACCCGGGTTCGGGTCGCACCTATCACGAGGTCTACGATCCCCCGAAGCGGGCCGGCGTCGACGATGTCACCGGCGAGCCGCTCGAAACCAGGGATGACGACCGAGAGTCGGTCGTTCGGGACCGGCTTCGCGCCTATCACGAGCATGCCCCGAAAGTGGTCGAGTACTACCGCAACCGGGGTCAGTTGATCACCGTCGACGGCGACCAGAGCGTCGACAACGTCGTCGCCGCCATCGACCGGTCGATCGCCGCGCGGGTCGTCGCATGATCGTGCTCAAGTCCGCCGCCGAGCTCGACGCCATGCACCGCGCCAACCGTGTCGTGCATCGGGCTCTGACCGCGGCGCGTCAGGCGGCGGCGCCCGGAGTGACCACTGCCGAGCTCGACGCCATTGCAGAGGATCTGATCCACAGCTCCGGCGGAACCCCGGCCTTCAAGGGCTATCGGGGGTTCCCGGCGACCCTGTGCACCTCGATCAACGACGAGATCGTGCACGGCATCCCGAGCCGGCTGGTCACCCTGAAAGAAGGCGACATCGTGTCCGTGGACTGCGGCGTGGTGCTCGACGGCTACTTCGGCGATGCCGCCGTGAGCTTCGGCATCGGCGAGGTCAACGGGGTCGGCGGCCGGTTGATGCAGGTCACCAAAGCATGTCTCGAGGACGCCGTCGCGAAGGTCGGTCCCGGCAATCGCATCGGCGACATCGGCGCAGCGGTCCAGGCGCGGGCCGAAGCCGCCGGGTTCGGCGTTGTCCGCGAGTTCGTCGGTCACGGAATCGGCCGATCGCTGCACGAGGAGCCGCAGGTTCCCAACTACGGACAGGCCGGCCGGGGGCAGATCATGATGCCGGGGCTGGTCATCGCCATCGAGCCCATGATCACCGCCGGCAGCTGGCGGGTGAAGGTCGATCACGACGGCTGGACAGCGAGGACCGAAGACGGTAAACTCTCTGCCCATTTTGAGTTCTCGGTGGCGGTCACGTCCGAAGGCCACCGTGTGCTCGGTCTCGAGGAGTGACGTCAATGGCCAAGGAAGAAGCGATCGAAGTGGTCGCGACCGTGGTCGAACCGCTCCCCAACGCGATGTTCCGCGTTGAGTTGGAGAACGGCCACGAGGTGCTCGCGCACATCTCGGGAAAGATGCGTAAGCACTTCATCCGCATTCTTCCCGGCGACAAGGTTCTGGTGGAGCTTTCGCCCTACGATCTCAAGCGTGGGCGGATCGTCTACCGCTACAAGTGAGGGGGGGCGACGATGAAGGTTCGTCCGTCGGTCAAAAGAATGTGTTCGAAATGCAAGATCATCCGCCGCAAGGGCGTGATCCGGGTTCTGTGCGAGAACCCGAAGCACAAGCAGCGTCAGGGCTGATCGAGGAGGCACGCAGTGGCACGAATCGCAGGTGTTGAACTGCCGGCAGCGAAGCGGGTCGAGATCGGTCTGACCTACATCTACGGCATCGGCCGCAGCAGGGCGATCCAGATCCTGGGCATGGCCAAGGTCGAAGAAGGCATCAAGGTCAAGGACCTGTCCGAGGACGAGGTTCTGAGGATCCAGCGCGTGATCCAGGACGAGGGCGGCGTCGAGGGCGACCTGCGCAAGGAGGTTGCCATGAACATCAAGCGGCTCATCGAGGTCGGAAGCTACCGCGGCATCCGCCATCGCCGGGGGCTGCCGGTGCGCGGCCAGCGCACCCACACGAACGCGCGCGGTCGCAAGGGCCCCCGCCGTCAGGCGGTCGCCAGTAAAAAGAAAGTTACCAAGTAGGCGGGAGAGAGAGCATGGCTGCAGATCGCAAGACAGCGCGCAAGTCGCGCCGCGAGCGCAAGAATGTGCCGCACGCAGTGGCCCACATTCACGCCTCGTTCAACAACACCATCGTGACCTTCGCGGACCCGGGCGGCGGCACTCTGTGCTGGTCCTCCGGCGGCCGGATCGGCTACAAGGGCTCGCGCAAGGGTACGCCCTATGCGGCCCAGCTGGCGTCCAAGAACGCCGCCGAGCAGGCCCAGGATCACGGTGTTCGGAGCGTCGACATCATGGTCAAGGGGCCCGGTCCGGGCCGTGAGTCGGCGATCCGTGCCGTCGCGGCGAGCGGTCTCGACATCCGCAGCATCCGCGACATCACCCCGATCCCGCACAACGGCTGCCGCCCGCGCAAGCGGCGCCGGGTCTGAGGAGTCATCATGGCACGATACAGAGGACCGGTCTGTCGTCTCTGCCGCCGCGAGGGCATGAAGCTCTTTTTGAAGGGCGAGCGCTGTTACAAGGAGAAGTGCGCCATCGAGCGCCGCAACGCTCCCCCCGGTCAGCACGGCCAGGGTCGGCGCCGGAAGGTCCGCGCCTACGGTCTGCAGCTGAGAGAGAAGCAGAAGCTGCGGCGGATCTACGGGCTGCTCGAGAATCAGTTCCACCGCACCTTCGAGGCGGCGAGCCGCCAGCGCGGCGTCACCGGCGAGAACCTGCTCAACATGCTCGAGCTGCGGCTCGACAACGTGGTCTACTCGCTCGGTTTCGCATCGTCGCGCAACCAGGCGCGGCAGCTCGTGCGACACGGCCACATCGAGGCCGATGGACGGCGGGTCAACGTGCCGTCGTTCCGGGTCAAGCCCGGGATGGAGATCTCGGTGCGCGAGGCATCGCGCAAGGTGCCGGTGATCACCGACGCCGTCGACTTCGCCCAGGGCCGCGGCATCCCGTCGTGGCTCGAGCTCGACAGCGCCGCGCTGACCGGCAAGGTGCTCGAGGTTCCGACCCGCGAAGACATCCGGTACCCGATCCAGGAGCAGCTCATCGTCGAGCTCTACTCCCGATAGGCTGGAGGTTCAATGATCTGGCACGAGTTTCAACGGCCGTCGCAGGTCCAGCCTGAGGAAGAGGATCGTTCCGACACCTTTTCGCGGTTCACCGCCCAGCCCTTCGAGCGTGGATGGGGGACCACCGTCGGCAACGCGCTGCGGCGGGCCCTCCTGTCGTCGATTCCCGGCGCGGCGATCACCGCGGTCAAGGTCGACGGCGCCGACCACGAGTTCTCTGCGGTGCCGGGAGTTGTCGAGGATCTGACCGACATCATTCTCAACCTCAAGAAGATCCCGCTCAAGATCCACGGCGAGGAGCCGGTCGTGCTGACCCTCGAGGCCAAGGGCCCGGGCGAGGTGACGGCCGGTCAGCTGGTCGGATCGCACCAGGTCGAGGTCATCGACCCCGACGTGCACATCGCCACCCTGTCGGTCGACGGCCTGCTGAAGATGAGCGTCCACGTCGCCCCCGGCCGCGGCTACGTCCAAGCCGAGGAGAACCAGATTGAAGACTTGGACGTCGGGTTCATCCCCATCGACTCCGCCCACTCGCCGGTCACCAAGGCCAACTTCCGCGTCGAGATGGCGCGGCTCGGCCGGATGACCAACTACGAGCGGCTGGTGCTCGAGGTCTGGACCAACGGCAGCATCGCACCCGAAGAGGCGCTGTCACAGGCCGCCCAGCTGGTTCAGGGGCACATGGACATCTACTCCAGGCTGTCGACGGTCGAGGAGATGGAGAGCCTGCCCGAGGCCGAGGCCGAGAGCGAGGAGGAGAGCGTCCTCGACGCCAGCATCGACACCCTCGAGCTGTCGATCCGGTCCATGAACTGTCTGAAGAACGCCAACATCCGCACCCTGCGCGATCTCGTCTCGAAGTCCGAGAAAGAGATGGTCGAGATCCGCAACTTCGGCGACAAGTCCCTGAAGGAGGTGCGCGACAAGCTCGAGGTGCTCGGGCTCGGGTTCGGGATGAATCTGGATATGTGAGGAAGCTTTTAGCTATTAGCTGTTAGCTATTAGCTATTAGCTGTTAGCTATTAGCTGTTAGCTGTTAGCTTTTAGCTTTTAGCTGTTAGCGAGAGGTCGGCACGGGCCGGCAGATCGAACACGGAGAAGACCGATGCGACATCGAGTTCACGGACGCAAGCTCGGGCGGACCACAGCGCACCGCACCGCCATGTTCCGAAATCAGCTGACCGCCCTGTTCACCCACGAGCGGATCATCACCACGCTGGCCAAGGCGAAAGAGCTGCGGCCGCTTGCCGAGCGCATGGTGACCCTGGCTCGGACGGACACCCTCGCCGCCCGGCGCAGGGTGGCCACCATGGTGCAGGACAAGGAGATCGCGCGCCGGCTGTTTTCCGAGATCGCGCCGCGTTTCGCCGACCGTCCCGGTGGCTACACGCGGATTCTGCGGCTCGGGCGTCGGCGCGGCGACAACGCCGAGCTCGCCATCATCGAGTTCGTCGACTACGAGCTCGCCGACCATGCCGACACCGGCGACCGGGGCGGCAAGAAGAGCTCGTTCCTCGACCGCGCCAAGGGGGTGTTCGGCGGCGGTGCGGCGGCCAAAGCCGCCGAGGAGTCGAAGCAGGCCCCGACAGAGGCGGACGAGGCGCCGGTTGAGGCCGAAGCGGCGGACGAGCCCGCGGAGGCGCCGGCCGAGGCCGAAGCGGCGGACGAGCCCGACGACGAGCCGGTCGAGGCCGAGATCGCTGACGAGCCCGAGGATGCCGCGGCGCCCGACGACGAGGAGAAGAAGAACGACTGACCGTTCACCGCTGTGACGAAGAGGTTTGAGACACGCCGCGGCACGAGCCGCGGCGTTTTCAGGAAACCCCGTCGAGCAGCCGTCGAATGGTCGAAAGCCGCTCCTCGACTGTTGCCGCTTCCGCGGGAGAAACCGTCCAAACGACCAGAGTTCCGCTTCCAGAGGGGTGAGGTGTGAAGACCCGAATATCGATCAACGTCTGGTCTTCTTCGAAATAGCTCCCGCTCGCCCAGGTCGCGTCACCGAGGGCCGTCTTGAGCGAGCCGCTGTCAAGAGCGGTGCCGTCGTTGAACCTGCGAACGAATGTCTCGAACGTGCCGATCGAGCTTGGACCACGACTCGGCGCTCCGGGACGATCGGCTTCAAAGTTGTAGCGAAGCACGGGCCGTTGCGCATCGGTCACCTCGAACCCGTCGCTCCCGTTGAAGGTTGCAACCAGGTTCGCGGGCACCGCTGTCAATGTGATGCCGATCTCCGGGTTGATCTGCGGCAGCTCGAGGGTGGTCAACACGCCCGGCTCGGCCTCGGTCGCGGTGACGGTCGGTTCGGGCGCCGGTGGCGGCGCCTCGGGAGCGCGACCGCAGCCGGGCACGATCACGACCGTCATCGCGAGACCGACGATCCAATGGGTGGCAAGAGAGCAGGGTTTCATCATGGTGGCTGCCTCCGTGGCCGGATCGGCCGGCCCCCTTTGATTGTAACCGAGGGCGCCTCAGAGGGTCAGCGTCTCGCCGAGCTCCGGGATCGCCGCCGCCCACCCGGGCTCCTCGGCGAGCCGCGCCGCCAGCGCCTGCTGGGCCGGGTACTCGCCGTGGATCAGATAGACCGCCTCGGGGTCACGCTCGCGGCGACCGAGCCAGACCATCAGCTCGCCGGCGTCGGCGTGGGCCGACAGCCCGCTGATCTGGGCGACGTGGGCCCTCACCGGGATCCACTGGCCGTGGATCTTGACCTCCGGCTCGCCCTCGACCAGCCGCCGGCCCTTGGTCCCCTCGGCCTGGTAGCCGACGAAGATCACGGTGTTTTGTTCGTCCGGCAGTCGCAGCTTGAGATGGTGGAGGATGCGGCCGCCGGTGGCCATGCCCGACGCCGAAATGATGATCGCCGGGCCGTCCAGCCGGTTGAGCTTGCGCGACTCCGCCGACGACGGCGTCACTGTGAGGTTGGCCGGGAAGATCGGGTTGATCTGGTCGGCGAAGAAGTGCCGCATCTCGACATCGTGCTCGGACAGCGAGCGGCTGTAGACCGCCGTCGCCTCGATGCCCATCGGGCTGTCGAGGTAGATCGGGATCTCGGGCAGGTCGCCGTCGACCACCAGCTCGTGGAGCATGTAGAGCAGCTCCTGGGTCCGGTCGATGGCAAAGGCCGGAATCAGAATCACCCCGCCGCGCTCGAGCGCCGCCTCGATCGTCTCGATGAGAGCGCTCCGGGGGTCGCCGCCGTGGAAGCGATCGCCGTAGGTCGACTCGAGCAGCAGCACGTCGGAGCCGGGGTAGGCCTCGGGCTCGCGCAGGATCGGCACGCCGTACCGGCCGACGTCGCCCGAGAAGTACACGGTCTTCCTGCCGCCGCCGGAGACCTTGGTTTCAAGCTCGACGCCTGCGGCGCCGAGGATGTGGCCCAGACGGTGGAAGCGGAACCGGATCCCCGGGTGGAGCTCGTGCCAGGTGTCGAAGGCCGCGGGCTCGAGCAGCTTGAGCGCGGCGCGGGCATCGGCGGCGCGGAACAGCGGCAGCGCCGGCTCGTGCTTGGAGTAGCCTTTCTTGTTGGCGTAGCGGGCCTCCTCCTCCTGAATGTGCGCGGCGTCCGGCAGCAGCACTCGGAGCAGGTCGCGGGTCGGCGGCGTGCAGTAGACCGGCCCTGAAAAACCCTGACGAACCAGTCGGGGAAGCCAGCCCGAGTGGTCGATGTGGGCGTGGGTCAGAACCACCGCGCCGATCTTCGCCGGCGGATAGGGCAGCTTCGCCCAGTTCCGTCGACGGTTCTCGGCCGGACCCTGGAACAGCCCGCAGTCCACCATCGCGGCGAAGCGCTTCCACTCCAGCAGGTACTTGGAACCCGTCACGCACCGTCCCGCACCCAGCACCGTCAACTTCATCGGACCTCCGCCCGGTATCGTAGCGCGTCCGCCTCCGAGCACGATGCTGGATGGGCGCGCCGGTCGCGGAGATCGAGGGCGTCTCGGGCCGGAATGGGCGCGTTTCCGACGGACGTGCCGTCGCAAACGATGTTGGCAACGAGCGCGCTGCGGACGTCGGCGCCCTGCGGGCCGCAACATCGTTTGAGGGGGCAGTCGCCGAGCCCAGTCGCGGCGGATTGTGGGCGCGAACCGGCGCCGCCGTGGCGACGCGGAACCGGCAACGGACACCCGGCTTCGCGTCCAGCTCCGCCGTGGCAGGCGGATGCGGAAACGGATTCGGATACGGAAACGGATACGGATACGGATGCGGCTTCGGCAACGGCTTCGGGTACGGAGACGGTTACGGGTTCGGATTCGGTCCTACCGCACCGGCCCTCTGGTCCGCCCTCGCCTGCCGGCGAGCGCGGCCCAGCGTCGCCCGAGCAGCGCGGCGCTCGATGGGTACCGATGAAGCTGCTGCCGCGCTGCTCGGGCGCCGACGGCCTTCCTGAGCGCTCGACGTAGGGTGGGCCTTGGCCCACCGCTGGGGTTTGGCCATTTACTAGAG
>CAZXMW010000064.1:0-18419 GCA_964641415.1 uncultured Thermoanaerobaculia bacterium
CGGATCAAGAAAATCTAGTCCGCTACTCTAGTAAATGGCCAAACCCCAGGGGCCGGCTCTGCCGGCCATGCTCGCGATCCCCTTCCTCGCCAGCTGGGCCGGTGGCACGTGGCCCGCCCCGGTCGGGGCGCGGCCGATCGGCGGCGTCGCAATCCCCTCTGCCATCGTCGGCGTGATGGTCGCGCTGCTCATGACCGCCCTGATCCCCCGCTATCCGCCGCGCACTCGATGGCCTGTTCGGTGCAAACTCCCCGAGACGGCGCACGTCCGGGTTGAGTATCATGGCATTGAATCTCGAGCAGGCTCCGGGCCATCGGCGCCGATCGCGACGGCGCGGTACCCGGGAAGCGAACCGACCGGCGGATCCGATTCGGGCCGTTCGTCTGGGGGACAGGACGTTGGCGTCTCATGCCGAGTCAGGGAATGCTCCGGAGCGATCGCTGCCCGCGGTCGAGGGAGCCAACCATGTCGGTTGAGCTCGAAGCGCTCATCGTCGATGACGAGGAGGCTGCGCTCACGGGGCTGACCACCCTGGTCGAGCGCGAGGGATTCGTCGTGCGCACCGCCCGCGACCTGGCATCGGCGCGCGACCAGCTCGATCGCGGCCTGCCCGACGTGGTTCTGTGCGACCTCGTGCTTCCCGACGGCACGGGCACCGAGCTACTCGCCGACCTCAAGGACCACCCGTACGTCGAGACCATTCTGGTGACCGCCAACGCGACCGTCAAGTCGGCCGTCCAGGCGCTCCGGCTCGGCGCCTACGACTACCTCACGAAGCCCGTAGACGTGGCACGGCTCGAGATCATCCTCGGCCGCCTCCGGCGTGCGCTGAGAGTCCACCGGGATCTCGTCGAGCTTCGCCGAGAGCTGCGGACGATGGGTCGGTTCGGCAACATGATCGGGACCTCGGCCGCCATGCAGGAAGTATTCGATCTCGTCGAACGCGTGGCGCCGACCGAGACCACGGTGCTCATCCGGGGCGACAGCGGCACCGGCAAGGAGCTGGTGTCCGAGACCATCCACCGGCTCAGCCAACGAGTCGACGGCGATTTCGTGCCGATCAACTGCGGCGCGGTGTCGCCGCAGCTCATCGAGTCGGAGCTCTTCGGTCACGAGAAGGGCAGCTTCACCGGCGCCGACCGCCGCCATCGAGGCGTCTTCGAACGGGCCCACCGCGGCACGCTGCTGCTCGACGAGATCACCGAGATGTCCGAGGACCTCCAGGTCAAGCTGCTGCGGGTTCTCGAGTCGGGCTCCTTCCAGCGGGTCGGAGGCGACCGCGAGGTCGAGGCCGACGTCCGGGTGATCGCCGCGACCAATCGCGACCCTGAGCAATCCGTGGCGGACGGCTCGCTGCGCCACGACCTGTACTACCGGCTCAGTGTCTTTCCGATCCGCCTCCCCCCGCTCGCGGAGCGCGACGAGGACATCAAGCTGCTCGCGGTCCACTTTCTCGAGCAGATCTGCACCTCGGCGGGCCTGGTCAAGGAGTTCGACGAGGGCGCCCTCGACGCGCTCGTCGGCTACCACTGGCCGGGCAACGTGCGCGAGCTGCGCAACGTCGTCGAACGGGGTTTCATTCTGGCCCACGACACGATCGACATCGACTGCCTCCCACCCGAGTTCCGCGATGCCGTGTCGCTCCGCTCCGCCGGGCTGCAGGCGCCGGTCGGCACGCCCCTCGACGAGGTGATCCGCAACCACACGCTGGCCACTCTGGAGCACTTCGGCGGCAACAAGAAGCGGACCGCCGAGGCCCTCGGCATCAGCCTGAAGACCCTGTACAACCGGCTCAAGAGGTACGAAGAGGATGCACGAGAGACCGGCGCCTGATCAGCTGTGGCGCTCCGTGCTCGAGTGGCTCGGCGGGGTCGGCGTCATCGTGCTCGCGCTCAGCTTTGCCGACGTCGCTCATCCACCGCGCGCGCTCTATGCTGTTGACCTCGCCGATGGACATCGAGCCGAGCCGCCTTGTGGGCGAGGCCCGCTTGGAGCGCATGGCTGAAAACCCATCCAAAGACCGGCGCGACGATGAGTCGACACAAGAGGTGACGAACGACACCGTCGATGCCGACAGAGACATCAGCGGGAACGTCAGGCAGTCGGAATGACCCGACGCGTCCTGTTGCAGCTCGGTGCTGGACGCGGCAGGGTCACCCGGTTTGTGTCATCAGTCGTCCTCGGGGTGTGGCGGCACCGACAGAACCGGGCAGGGGGCGAGACGGACGACCTTCTCGGCCACCGAACCGACCACGTACCGCTTGAGACCGGTCTTTCCATGGGTCGCGATGACGATCAGGTCGATGTTCTCCGACTCGGCGATCTCCGCGATCTGATGAGCGGGACTGCCTGGGCGCACGGTGGCGGTCGCTTCGACATCGTCTGCGATTGCGGTGTCCAGGAGCTCGTCGAGGGTCTCATTGGCGTGCTCCTCCATGGACTCCATGTACTCGGTCATCGCAAGGGGACCATCATGACCTGGGCTCGCCGCCATGGGCGGCAGGTCGGGCAACACGTTCAGTATATGGACATGGGCATTGAATTGACGCGCCATCTGGTTGACCAGCGGCAGCGCCCGCTTCGACTCGTCGCTGAAGTCAGTCGGCCACAAAATGCGCTCGATGGTGTTCATGTCGTTCTCCCTTCCTTCTCGAACACCATCAACGAAGCAAAGAGCATGCCACGTCGAGACCACCGCGTTGCCGCCGTCAGCAGCTCCGCAGCTGTCGTCGCACCGTCGGAACCCTTGCACCTCAGGTTGTAAATCATGCAGCACCGGCGGAAAAACCGACCGACACGGATGGTCTCGATGACCTCTTCCAACAACGGACGGACCGACGCAGATCGAGCTGTGGCTTGATCGGCTCAGGTCAGGGCGCGGTTTCCCCTCTTGGCATCGACCTTGCGTGATGACCAGGCAAGGGGAGGCCCTCATGACTGCCAGAGCGCGCCACATCGGAGTTCGCGACGTACCGAAACGGCAAACTGCCGCCGAGGCGCCTCGCGGCAGCCGTGACACGACCCGACGCGGTCGGGACCGGCAGGCGGACGACGAGCGAAGCTGCATCTGCTCGAACTGCGGTCACATGCTGCCGAGGGCGAGCAACCTGCCCTGCCCGCCGTGCCCGGTGTGCGGCGGGCCCATGCGGGTCGCGTGACAGGGCCGCGACTCGACGAAACCCGACTTCCTGTTTTCAACCGACTCTGAAGGAGGTTCGACATCGTGCACATCACCCACCGCCTCACCGTCATCGCCATCACGCTCGTTCTGTCCCTCGCCGGATGCGGGTCCGAGCCGCCCGAGAAGGGACTTGTCGAAGACCTGGGCACTTTGATGCCCGGCGAGCCGGTCACCCCGGATGCCGCAGAGGCGGCACCGGAGAGCGTCGAGGTTCTGTTCGCCGACGATCTCGTCCACGTTTCGCGGATCGCGCTGCAGCCGGGAGAGACCGTCCCCGGGATCGAGTCCAACCACCGCCTCTACTATCACCCGAACGGCGACGCCGAGCTCGCCATCGATCGCGACGGCGAGGTGACGTCGGCCGAGATCACGGCAGGAGACCTTCACTATGTCGAGCCGGGCGTGGTCACGATCACCAACGCGAGCCTGCAGGCGGCGATGCTCGTCGAGGTCGCTCGGACCGACGTCATGCTTCCCGAGTTCATGGAGCTCGACCGTCCTGCCGGCTCCGAGGGCATTCTGACGTTGTTCGCCAACGACGTCGTCGAGGTCCGGCAGGTGACGCTGCAAGCCGGCGCGAGCGCCGATCTGCCGGCAGCGCCGATCCGCGTGGTCTACGTCGATTCGAGCGCGATGGTCTCGTACCGCGACGCCGAAGGTGTCGAGATCGAAGTGTCCACCGACGGCGCCTCGGCACACCAGCGTCCCGGAAACGACGCCGCGGTCACCAATCTCGCCGACGAACCCGTCACGCTCGTGCTGTTCGACTGGCTGGTGTAGCCCACTATTCATGACCTCAGGTGATTCTGTTGGATGGGATGTGCCAAGCTCTTGATGCGCTGGCGGCTGCGAAAAACGGACGCATCTCCGTCGGTATGTCCAGTATTTTCGTAACCATCCAGAGCGCAGGAGCTTGGTGCAGATCGCCGGTGAAAATCGCCCATCTGGGGTCGAGAGGGTCCGGGCTCGCCCGGCCGGTCCCCGGGCGCGGTCGCCACGGCGTTTGCGCCCCCGAGTCACGGAGGTTGAGATGTTCGGTCGACGGCTCGAGCTGTTCAGACTCTTCGGTTTCAGCGTTCGCGTCGACGTCAGCTGGCTGGTCATCGCCTTCCTGGTGAGCTGGTCGCTGGCGGTCGGCGTCTTCCCGACCCTCCACCCCGACTGGTCCACCGCAATGCACTGGGCGATGGGGATCGGCGGTGCGCTGGGCCTGTTCGTCTCGATCATCCTGCACGAGTTCGCCCACTCGCTGGTGGCGCGGCGATACGGCATTCGCATGGAGGGGATCACCCTGTTCATCTTCGGCGGCGTCGCCGAGATGCGCGACGAGCCGCCGAGCCCGAAGGCCGAGTTCTGGATGGCGGTCGCCGGCCCGGCGGCGAGCCTCGCCGTGGCCGGCGCCTGCTTCGCTGCGGCCGCCGCCGGCGGCGCCCTCGGCGCCCCGGAGCCGGTCTCGACGGTGGTCGGCTATCTGGCGACCATCAACGTGATCCTCGCGATCTTCAACATGATGCCGGCCTTTCCTCTCGACGGCGGCCGGGTGCTGCGCTCGGTGCTCTGGGGCTGGAAGAAGAACATCAGGTGGGCGACCCGAGTCAGCTCGAACATCGGCATCGCCTTCGGCGCGCTGCTCATCGCGCTGGGGCTGTTCAGCCTGGTCAACGGCCGGCTGGTCGGCGGACTGTGGTGGATCCTCATCGGGCTCTTCGTCCGGCAGGGCGCCCAGGGATCGTACCGCCAGCTGCTCATGCGGCGCGAGTTCGAGGGCGAGCCGGTCCGCCGCTTCATGAGCCGCGATCCGGTCACCGTGCGCTCTGAGATCTCCATCGAGCAATTGATCGAGGACCACGTCTACCGCCACCACCACAAGCTCTACCCCGTGGTCGACGGCGGCCGGCTGGTGGGCTGCGTCACGACTCGCGAGATCAAGGAGATCCCGCGGGACGAGTGGCGCCAACGGACGGTCGGCTCCGCCGCCCGGCCGTGCTCGGACGACAACACGGTGTCGGCGGACGACGACGCCATGAAGGCTCTGTCGATCATGAAGAGGTCAAAGGTGTCCCGGCTGATGGTGGTCGACGGCGACCGCCTGATCGGCGTGCTCGGTCTCAAGGACCTACTGGACTTCTTCTCGCTCAAGATGGAGCTCGAAGACGGAGCCTGAGTCGTCTCGTCGCGAGCCATGCTGTCTCCTCGTCATCGACCCGAGATCGCGCGGGCGAACGGGTGTCGATCGTCCGGGTCGGACGAACGACGTCACGCCGTGAGCAGTCGTTCGTAGCGCTCGCGGACGGCCTCCCAGTCGACAAGGTGATCCATTACCGCGTCGATGAACTCGGCGCGACGGTTCTGGTACTTCAGGTAGTACGCGTGCTCCCAGACGTCGACGACCAGGATCGGCTCCCAGCCGGCGAGCATCTGATTCTGGTGCTTCTCGATCTGCGCGACGGTCAGCGCTCCCTTGGACGGCGACACGGCGAGCATGCCCCAGCCGGAGCCCTCGACCGCCGCGGTCGCGGCGCGGAACTGGGCGTTGAAGGCGTCGAAGCTGCCGAACTCGTTGTCGATGGCCGACCCGAGATTGCCGTCGGGCCGACCGCCGCCGTCCGGTGTCAAAACCTCCCAGAACAGCGAGTGCAGCGCGTGCCCGTTACCGTGGAAGGCAAGCTCGCGCTCGAGGTGCTTGACGGCGCTGAAATCGCCGTTCTGACGCGCGTCAGCAAGGCCGGCCACGGCCTTGTTCAAACCGTCGACATAGCTCTGATGGTGTTTCTGATGGTGCAGCTCGACGGTGGCCGCATCGTAGTGCGGCTCCAGGGCGTCGTAGGCGAATCGAAGTTCGGGGAGCATGTAGCGTGTCATCGTTCCTCCATGTCCTTCTCGCGCAGAGAAAGCTCGATCTCTTCGTCTCGGTTGTGCTCGAGAATTCGGCGCAGGCCATCGTCGTCGGTGAGCGCCACCCGCTGGTGGTACCAGTCGACGGCCTCCAGCTCCTCCTGCAGGCTCTTGATCGCCCGGTGCAGGTCACGAACCTCCGGTGAAAGCGCATCCCATTTTTCGTGATACTCGGCCATCGAGGCTCTCCTTTCGTCATTCCTCTTCCCAACGGGTCATGAGATGCAAACTCGATGCCAGCGTCGATCGGCCAGCGCTCGTCTCCACCCCAGCGCCGACGCCGGAAAAGGCTGCATCTTCTTCAGCAAATCGTGTCAGGCTTACACACCGGGATGTCGCAACCATCCGAGGTCAGAGCCGGGACCGACGCCGTCTCGGGCGCGCCCCCAACGGTAGACCGGCGTGCGCCGAGGATCTCAACGAGCTCGAGAAATCGCTGGTCGATCGCGACTCTGATTCCGACTCCGAGCGGTCGAGCTGATCGCGGCACTCCCCGGGATGACGGAAACGACGGCCGCCGCGAACCGGCCGCCGGAATAAAATGCCGCAGCGCGGAAATTCACAGGCACCACTCGAACTCCGATCAACCGGCCGGAGACGACGTTTCAGCCGGTCGAAGGCAACGCGAGGAAGGTCGAACCATGGCAGCAACCCACGTCACCAAGCTTCGGATCCGCGACCACCTGATCGACGAGTACCCCGACGTCTACACGCCAGAGGCGCTCGCCGCCATCGAGGCGCTCGCGGTCTACAACCGCGAGCAGAAGGCGCTGATGACCAAGCGCACCCGTCGGCGGGCCCGGCGCTACGCCAGCCGCGAGCGGATCCGTTTTCTCGACGAGACCGCGACCATCCCGCGGACCTCGATCACCGTGGCCGACGCCCGTGCCGGGAGCTTCGACGGGTCGGAGATCCCGCACGACCTGGAGCGCCAGTGGATCCAGGGCACCGGGCCGGGCGCAAAGCCCGACGCGCCGCTCGAATCGAGCCTGCGCAACGTCGCCTACGCCCTGCTGTCCGGCGCCGACGGCTGGATGTTCGACGGCGAGGACGCGCTCGGTCAGATCAACACCATGTCGCTCGACAACATCCGCAACCTCAAGCTGGCCATCGGCGACGACCCGCTCTTCCTCGAGGTGGCCGAGAAGGTCGCCGGCCAGATGAATGAGTGGGCGGAGGGCTTCTTCGGCCGGAAGATCATCGACGACTGGAAGGAGCAGCTCGGCTTCACGACGGTTCTCTATCGCTGCCGCGGGCTCCATCTCGACGACCGGCACGTCCGCTCGGCCGACGGCACAGCCAAGTCGGCGTCCATCGTCGACCTCGCGCTCTTTGTCTCGAACAACCACGAAAACCTCCGGGCCAAAGGCGCGTCGGTGGTGCTCTACCTGCCCAAGATCCAGACCGCCGAGGAGGCGGCGCTGTGGAACGAGATGCTGACCGCGCTCGAGCGCCACCTCGGCCTCGAGGTCGGTACCATCAAGGTCTACGTCCTGGTCGAGCAGCTCGAGGCGACTTTCCAGCTGATGGAGATCCGCGCGGCGCTTTCGCCCCACTTCGTCGGCTATAACACCGGCCGCTGGGACTACATCAACTCGGTGGCCGACGCCAACGGCTGGGACCCGGACTTCATCAACCCCAACATCGAGCCCATCGTCATGACCTACGGCTACATGCGGACCTACGAGGATCGCGTACGCCGGGCCGTCAACACGCCGGACCGCAACGGCCGCTGCGCCCTGTGGCAGGGCGGGATGGAGCCCAACATCCCGGTCGGCTCCAAGAAGGGTGTGGCGACGAGCATGGAGAAGGCGGTCGCCGGCGCCGAGCGCGAGCAATCGGAGGGCGCCAGCGGCAAGTGGGTGGCGCACTGGAAGATGGTTCACATCGTCCGGCCGGTCTGGGAGAAGGTCGGCGAGGCCAACCAGCTCGGCCGCGATTTCCCACCTTTGACCTACACCGATGCCGATGCCGACGGGCTCCACCTGCTCGAGAAGGCGCCCCGGACGGTTCGCGGTGCCCGCAATCTGCTGTCGGTGGCGCTGCAGTACGGCAACGCCTTCGGCCAGGGGATGCAGGCGGCGGCCCTCAAGCCGGCCGATTTCTTCGGCGACGACGACATCCTCTACCTGATGGAGGACATGGCCACCGGTGAGATCCGGCTGTCGATCCTGTGGGAGTGGCTGCACAAGGCGGCGCCGCTCACCGAGGACGACCCCGAAACGGGCGTGAAAGCGGGTGACGTGTTCACCCGCTCTCTCTTCGACCGGCTGCTCGCCGAGGAGGTCGACAAGCTGCTCGCGGCCAAGGACAAAGACGTTTGGGATCACTCGAAGACGACGACCGTACCGATCGCACGCGAGGTCGTCGAAACCTACGTCACGTCCGGGATCAAGCTGCCCTGGTACATCGACCTGCTCAACATCAACCTCAACAACCACGACCTCGAGACCGCCGAGCAGCGGATCGCGCTCTACGTGGAGGCCTTCGTGAACGACGGAACCCGGATCACCGAGAACCTCGACACCGCCGAGCAGGACAGCGACGAGCTCGCCAAGTTCAAGGCCCGCGTCGAGGCGGCGGAGACCTTCATGGACGGTCCACGATTCGGCGGCATCACCCGGCTCTACAGCCCGCGTCAGGTCGCGCAGCAGCAGGGCGCGATCGAGCAAAGCTACACCGTCGCCCGCAACGCCGCCTCCGACTTCTACACCCGGCTGCGCGAGCTCCACGCCGACGGTCGCTCGATCACCACCTTCGGTCCCTACACCCCGGGTCAGGCGGTGACGATCAAGCGGGTCGGCATCGAGGGCATTTACCTCGGCGGCTGGGCGACCTCGGCGAAGGGCTCGATCACCGAGGACCCCGGCGCCGATCTCGCGAGCTACCCGCTCAGCCAGGTCCCCGACGAGGCGGCGCCCATCGTCCGGGCGCTGCTCACCGCCGACCGCAACCAGGAGTACCTGCGCTCGAAGATGACCGAAAAGCAGCGTGCGGCGACGCCCAGAATCGACTACCGGCCCTTCATCATCGCCGACGCCGACACCGGCCACGGCGGCGACGCCCACGTCCGCAATCTGGTGCGCCGTTTCGTCGAGGTCGGGGTGCCCGGCTACCACATCGAGGACCAGAAGCCCGGCTGCAAGAAGTGCGGCCACCAGGGGGGCAAGGTGCTGGTGCCGGTGGACGAGCAGATCAAGCGGCTCAACGCGGCGCGTTTCCAGCTCGACGTCATGGGCGTGCCCGGGATCATCGTCGCCCGCACCGACGCCGAGGCGGCGACCTTCCTCGACGGCTGCGGCGACGGCCGCGACCAACCCTTCATCCTCGGCGCCACCAACCTGTCGGTGCCGAGCTGGAAGGTGACCTATCTCGCGATCCTCAAACGGTTTGATGAGATGGGTGTCGAGGAACTCAACGGCCACCTGCTCTATCGGATCTCCGATGCAGCGTACGCCAGGGCCGAGGCGTGGCTCGGCAGGATCGGCGTCTTCGGCTACATGCGCGACCTGCTTGACGCCCACACCGCCGACCGCTTCGTGCCGGTGGAGATCATCCTCGACCAGGCGGTCAACCGATTCGTCGACCTGTGGCAGGCCGAGGCCCGGATCAAGACCTTCGGCCAGGCCGTCGCCGACGCGTTGAGCTTCCACACCGAGCAGGGCCAGACCTTCGACTTCACCGTCGAGGAGTGGCTCGACTGGTCGTCCGAGGCGTCGTGGCAGGAGGCGCGGGACAAGGCCTTCTCACTCGGCATCCACGTCGACTGGGACCCCGAGCTGGCGCGCACGCCGGAGGGCTACTACCCGGTCCAGGGCGGCATCCCCTACGCGGTGGCCAAGTCGCTCGCGGTGGCGCCGTTCTGCGACGTCATCTGGATGGAAACCAAGACCGCCAACCTCCACGAAGCGAAGATCTTCGCCGACCAGATCCACGCCCATTTCCCGGACAAGATGCTCGCCTACAACCTGTCGCCGTCGTTCAACTGGGACACCACCGGGATGACGGAAGAGGAGATGAGCGCCTTCCCCGCCGAGCTCGGCAAGCTCGGCTTTGTCTTCAACTTCATCACCTACGGCGGCCACCAGGTCGACGGCATGGCGGTCGAGGACTTCGCCCGCGCCCTCAAGGAGGACGGCATGCTCGCGCTGGCCAAGCTGCAGCGTAAGATCCGGCTCGTCGAGTCGCCGTACAAAACACCGCAGACGCTGGTCGGCGGTCCGCGGCTCGACGGTGCGCTCCTGGCTTCGTCCGGCCGCACGGCGACCACCAAGGCCATGGGCAAGGGCTCGACCCAGGTCCAGCACCTGGTCGAGACCGAGGTCCCGCCGCGCCTGCTCGAGGAGTGGCTCGATTTGTGGCGGAAGCACCACGGCATCGCCGACCCGCTCCGGGTCCAGCTGCGGCCGGAAAAGGCCGGATCCGAGCTGCTCCGGCTCCGTGTCCTCAACCCTGAGAACGAAGAGGTCGCGCGGGTCGTGTTCGCCACCATCTCCGACCGCCGCGGCAAGAGCATCCTGTCGGTGCGCGACCAGGAGACCATCGACCACGCCCTGCGCCAGAAGCGTCTCATGACCGTGATCCACCTCTTCCTGATCCACCGCTACAAGGCCGAGTCGATCCACTACGTCACACCCACCGAGGACAACCTCATGCAGACCAAGGGCATGGCCAAGCTCGGGATCTTCTCGGACGTCAGCACCGAGGTCGGCGACATCATCGTCACCGAGATCGACACCGAGCGGGTCAGCGAGCTGATCAAGCCCGACCACGCCGAGCTCGGCAAGCTCATCCGCCGGGAGGAGTGAGTTTGGCCGGAACGGGTTGCTGATCCCGAAACCACGGACAGCCTGGGCAACCCGGCTGTCCGTGGTTTCGGAAACCGAGCTCAATCCACCTCCGCTGAGACGTGCAAATTCGCGGTCAGCGGCAGATGGTCGGAAGCGAGACGTGCCTCGGCGTCGGCACAGGTTCTCAGGTCGTGGATCATGGAGCCCGGGCGCGCCCAGATCCGGTCGAGGGCGAGCAGCGGTCGGTGCGCCGGGAAGGTCGGCAGGGCACGGCCGCTTCCCAGGATCCGTCCGAGCCGGCGCAGCGGCGGCGACCACGGCCACCACTCGTTGAAGTCGCCGACCAGGACGAGGGGGCAATCGTTAGCGATCCGCTGGACCAGCCCCTCAAGCCGCCGGATCTGCTCGCGGCGGCCCCGGCGGTGCAGGCCGAGGTGGGTGACGATCATCGTCATCATCGACCCGGGCGCCATCTGAAGCGTCGCCTCGAGGGCGCCGCGCGGCTCCCGGCCGGGGACCGAGAGATCGTGACGGACGACGGCGGCGAACCGAAGATCGGTCAGCAGCACGTTGCCGTACTCGCCGTCGGTCTCGGTGATCGTCGCTCCGGCGATCGCGCTCATCCCGGTGAGCTCCTCGAGCTCGCCGAGGGTCGCCACCGCGCCGCGGCTGTCGACCTCCTGCAACCCGATCGCCGAACACTCGAGCGACCGGATGACCCGCGCCACCCGAGCGACGTCCCGGCAGCCGTCGCGGCCGACGAAGCCGTGGACGTTGTAGGTACCGATTCGCGTCACGAACCCATCCGCTTGAGCAGCCACCGGCCGGCCAGCACACCCCCCACCGCGAGCACCGCGACCAGCCCGACCAGGGGCAGCAGGGTGCTCGAATCCGGGCTCTCGACAAAGCTGGTCAGGCGGTCGCCGATCATCGCCAGGGCGACCAGCGCCGGCAGAAAGCCGATCAGGGTGCCGAAGATGGAGTCGCGAAACCGCAGCGGCGTGGCGCCCGCGATGAGGTTGACCACCGAGTACGGCGCCACGGGGATGTTGCGCGCCACGGCCACGGTGATGATCCCGTGGCGGGTCAGAGCACATCGTCGATGAGATTGCCGAGATCGAGCGGACGATCGGGATCGGCGAGACGCGCCACCGGCTCGAGCATCACGCCGAGCTCGGGCTCATCGGTCTCAAGCCGCTTCAGAGTCCGCTCGCCGCCGCTGAGCTCCGCCACCGCACCAAGCAGTCTGACGCGTTCCTCGCTGGTGGCAAACTCGTCAGGATCGACGCCGAGATGCTCGGACAGAAGTCGGCGCCGGAGCCGGCGCAGGGCGGCCTGGACGTCGTCCCGACCGGTGGCGTCGATGCCGATGCCGCACTCGGTATCGAGCCTCGAGGTCCTCGATGTCGATTTCGACACTGTCAGGCCACGTCGCGCCGCCGGCCGACGGCTCGGAAACGGTCTCTCCGGTGGACCGTTGCCAACGATCGCGGGCGAGATCTCCGAGGCTGCGGGCGATGTCACCCTAGACCACCACCTGGATGTCGTGGAACGGCCGGTAGAGCGTACCCTTTGGTGATGTCCGGCGCGGATCGTCCGGGCGGTGTTCGGAGGTGTCCCATCGTCGGGGGCCGAGGTCGATGCCTCCGATGAAGGCGACGCTGTCGTCGATGACCGCGATCTTCTCGTGAAATGAGGCCGTCGGCGGATGGGTGTCGTCGAACCGAAAGTGGAGTCGTTCGTGGCCTCCCCAGTCCATCTTGACCGGAGTCAGGAGCTCACGCTCCATGGCGTAGATCGGCGAGAAGTCCCAGCACAGGATGCGAACCTCGAGCTCGGGCCTGCGCTCGAGAAGACCGGTTAGCAGGGCGGCGAACTCGACATCCTTGCGGTCGTCGTCAGGGTCGCGAATCAGTCGAAGCCGACTGTCGATATCCCAGGCCAAGATGAACACCGACTCGCGGGCCTGCGACACCACTTCGACGAAGGCCGAGAAGTAGTCACGGGCATCGACGAGAAAACCGATCCGCTCGGCGTGAGCGGTCCGCCACGCCGTCCGGCCGACCTCGAGAATCTTGCTGACCGGTCATCGCGCTCCCTTTCCCGTCCGAACGCCCCGACTCGACGACAGTCGCAGCTCGATGAGCCCCTGATGGTGCAGTGCGGTGGCGAACAGGGCGACCCGCTCCTCCATGCCGTCCGCGCGCTCGGGAAAGGTCTCGCGGGTCGCCACCGCGATCCCGGCGAGCGTGTCAGCGCCGTCCATCTCCCGCCAGACGTGGCTGCCCAGATCGTCGAACCGGATCTTTGGGTGAGACATCAACCAGCGCAGATGGCCCCAGACGCCCCGAAGGCCACGGGTTGCCGGCCTCGGACGCTCCGCGGTCACCCGCCCGTCATCGGCCACCTGCCACTCGGCGAGCCGGTGCGGCACGCAGCACAGAACATCGTGATCGATCTCGACGGTCACTGGCGCGAACGGTGCAGCGGCAGCCAGACCAGCAGCAGCAGCAGCAGCGGGTAGACCAGCAGCCCGGCCGCGAAGCTGTCGCCGAGGTGCGGCAGCAGGTGATCGGTCTCGGCCATGCCCAGGCGGGCCTGCTCGTAGAGCACGACAAAGGCCAGGGCCACCGCCATGAGGCTCTGGCCCGCGATGAGACCCGAGGCCACCAGCACACCGGAGTTCTCCGCCCTGGTCTTCTGTTCCGCCGGCGCCTGCCGCCGCTCCAAAATCCAGTCCAGGATCGCCCGGATGACGCCGCCCGCGAAGACCGCCGAGGTGGTCGCGAAGGGCAGGTACATCCCGACCGCGATGAGCATCGGCGCCGGCGCCTTGATCAGGATCAATGCGATCCCGAAGAACATGCCGACAATGACCAGCGGCCACGCCATCTCACCGCCGACGATGCCCTTGCCCATGAGCGCCATGAGCCCGGCCTGGGGCGCCGGCAGCTCGGCCGATCCGATGGAGTAGGCAGAGTCGAGCACCATGAGCAGCACCGGCATGGTGAGGGCCGCGGCGACCACGCCGATGAGCTCGCCGATCTGCATCTTCCACGGTGTTCCGCCGAGGATGTGGCCGACCTTGAAGTCCTGCATCATGTCGCCGGCGACCCCGGCGGCGCAGCACACGACACCCGAAACGCCGAGCACTGCGGCCAACCCGTGGACCCCGGTGACGCCCATCAGAACCATCAGCACCGCCGAAATGACCAGCGCCGAGAGGGTCAGCCCCGAGATCGGGTTGTTGGAGTTGCCGACCAGTCCGACCAGGTAACCGGCCACCGCGGCGAACAGAATGCCGAGCACCAGCATCACGACAGTGAGCACCAGGGCGCCCGGCGTCGACGCGGCGAAGTAACGATAGAGCAGGAACATGGGAATCGCCATGACGCCGACGGCGACCATCACCCACTTGAGATTGAGGTCGATCTCGGTGCGCTCGGGCGCCGCCGCTCCGACCTCGCCGCCGCGGACCGCGGCCCAGACCTTGGTGATACCGCTGATCAGCGACTCGCGGAGCGTGTACAGCGTGTAAAAGGCCGACACGATCATGGTGCCCACCGCCAGCGGACGGATCTGGCGGAACCAGACCTCCACTGCGAGCCCGGCCAGACCGTCCTCGGCGATGCCGGCCGAGACCTCCGGGTTCAAAAAGAGCGCGAGCGGCACCAGCACCAGCCAGCCGGCGACTGCTCCTGAGAACAGGATGGCCGAGATCCGGAGGCCGACGATGAAGCCGACGCCCATGACCATGGGCGACGCCTCGGGGGTGGCGAGCAACATGCCGCCGCCGTACTCCATCTTCCTGCCCACCACCTCGATGGCCGACTTGGAGAAGCCGACGAAGTGCTGAGCCTTGTCACGGATGAAGTAGAGCCCGGCGTCGTTTTTGAACAGCTCCCACACGGCCGCGATGCCCATCGCCCCGAAGACCAGTCCGGCCCCGGTCTGGCCCTTCTGGCCCGCCTTGACGATCTCCGAGGCGGCGACGCTCTCGGGGAAGGGCAGATCGGCCTCGACGATCAGCGCGCGGCGCAGGATGATGACGAAGAGCACTCCGAGCACACCGCCGATGAGCATGATCGCGGTGGCGTCTCGGAGATTGAACTCGTCCCACGCGCCGCTGATGATGAACGCCGGAATGGTGAAGATGGCGCCGGCGACCAGCGACTCGCCGACCGAGGCCGTCGTTCGGGCGATGTTCTCCTCGAGGATGTTGCCCCTGAAAATGCGCAGCGCCGCCATGGCGACCACGGCGGCGGGGAAGGTGGCGGCCACGGTGAGACCGACCTTCATCCCGAGGTACGCGTTGGCGGCCCCCAGGACCACCGCCATGATGACGCCGAGAAAGACCGCCTTGAAGGTCAGCTCGACCATCGACGTCGACGCCGGAACGTAGGGCTTGAACTCGTGCTCCGCCATTGTCTCCCCCCTCCTGTGATCGAGACCTCAGCTGAGGTGAGAGTCTAGCTCAACCTCCCGGGTCCGTGGCCGTGTCCGTGGCCGTGGCCGTGTCCGAATCCGTATCCGTATCCGTATCCGTATCCGTATCCGTGGCCGTGTCCGTGTCCGTGTCCGTGGCCGTGGCCGTGGCCGTGTCCCCACCCGAGCCCGACGACAGCGTCAGCGATCAGCTCCAGCGATCAGCGGCAGCGATCAGCGGCAGCGGCAGCGGCAGCGACCGGGACGGCAACCCGCGGTCCGCGAGAACCTCGGGCACCGCGAGTTCAATCGCCACCGGCGGGGGCGGAGCGGAAGGCCGTTCTCGAACCCCGACCTACTCGCGCAGGTTCTGCTCGAGCAGCTGGCCGGCAATGGCCATGAGCTGGGTTTCGGTGAGGACGCCGACCAGGCGATCCTCCTTGACCACCGGCAGGCAGGACCAGCCGTTCGAGCGCATGGTGTCGATGGCCTCGACGGTGGCGGTCTCCGGCGTCACCGTGACCGGTTCGTCCAGCATGATCTCGGACACCGGCAGCGGTCCCTCGCGCTGCTCCGGGTGATAGGTGCCGACGAGCTTGATGAGCGCCCTCTGGGACACCATCCCGACCAGGCGGTTGTCGGCATCCTCCACCATGACATGGCGGATGTTGTTCCACACCATGAGGTTGGCGACCAGATCGACGGGCTCGTCCGGCGCGACGGTGAAGATATCGGTGTCCATGCAGTGCTCGACGGTGAGGTAGTTCTGCTTCCAGCCACCCCCCTCGTCGAGATCGGCAAGGGACCAGCCTGCCACCGGACTACCGTCTCGCTGGCGCACCGCAATGGCCGCGGTGACCGCCGACAACCGCTCCGACAGCGGCCCCATGGACCCCATGGCGACCAGCGAGTCGAGCTGCCACTGGGCGCCGGTCCGTCGCGCCCGAACCCGTTCCTCGACCGTCCCGAGATAGAGGTCGATGTCGGCCGGCTCGAGGTCGGACGCCTGGAGACCTTCGCGGGCGATGGGCAGCAGCTCGTCGAGAATCAGGCGGTCCGCCGGACCATGAACGCCGTCGACCCAGTGCAGCTGGGCGCCGAGTCCGTGCTCGGCGGCGGCGAAGAAGTTGGCGTGGGCGTCGTCGAAATCCATGTGCTGGGTGATGTCGTCGAAGCGCACCAGGCAGCCGCTGACCAGCCCGTACCAGAAGGCGGCGTTGGCGACCTCGTCGCGCGGGGTCGGCCCGGATGGCAGAATTCTGTTCTCGATCCGCAGATGGGGTTTGCCGTCGGAGATTCCGTAGCAGACCCGGTTCCAGCGGTAGACCGTGCTGTTGTGCAACCGGAGCGCCTTGAGAGACGGCGCCCGTCCCTGCTCGATCTCGACGAAGGGGTCATCGTCCGGCTCGGTCGACAGCAGGGTCCGGAAGCGGGCGATGTCCTCGCGGAAGATTTCGAGCGCCGATGATTTGACCCAATGACGGCCGAAGCTGACCCGAGGCGTCTGCTCGCGCAGGTGGGGCATGGAGCGGCGGGTGTCGACGGACTGCTGGAACAGCCCGACCCGGGTCTCGCGCCACAGCCTTCTTCCGAACAGCAGCGGCGAGTTGACCGCCGCTGCGAGCACCGGTCCGGCCACCGCCTGGGCGATGTTGTACAGTCGGGCGAACTCGTCAGGCGAGACCTGAAAGTGGACCTGGAACGAGGTGTTGCACGCCTCGACCATGATCGAGTCATGGTGCAGATGGAGCTCGTCGACTCCCTTGAGGTAGAACTCGTAGGCGCCGCCCTTGAGCCGGGTCATGGCATCGTTGAGGGCGAAGTAGCGCGGGTTCGGGGTCATCCGCTCGAGCTCGAGATCGGATTTGATGAGCGTCGGCAGGATCCCGGTCAGCACGACGTCCGAGCCGCAGCTGCGGGCCGCCTCGCGGACCTTGCCGAGCAGCTCGCCGATCTGCCATTCCATGGCGGAAAGACAGGTGCCACCGAAGACCAGCGGGTCGAGGTTGAACTCGAGGTTGAAGCGCGCGAGTTCGGTGGTGAAGTGGGGGTCGTCGACCCGCTCGAGAACCTCCAGCGCGTTGAACGCCGGTCGCCAGTGGGGATCGACGAGAAACAGCTCCTGCTCGGCGCCGATCCGGCGGATGTCCCGTTCGAAGAGGTCCTCGTCGAGCATCTTCTCGAACGCGCGCACGTCGTTCAGCAGGTGCTTGAGAAAGACCCGGATCTCGTCCGCCTCCGACTCTCGTCGGACATCCTGTTCGCCCATGACTCTGTGCTCCAAAGATCGCAGCCTTGCCGTATTGTACCTGTCCCGCGTCCGAGTCCGAGTCCGTATCCGTTTCCGTATCCGTGGCCGTATCCGTGACCGTAGCCGCATCCGTGCCCCCGGGCTCGGTCTCGGGTTCGGATTCAGTTTCGGACTCGGACCCGGACTCGGGCGCGGATGCGGACGCTGGAGTCGCTGAGACGGGGCGGGCCAGAAGGCCGTTCTCGTAGACCGGCACGTGGTCGTTCCGCTCAAGGTCGTGGACGGTGGGCCAAGGCCCACCCTACGTCGAGCGCTCCGGCCTGCAGGAAGGCCGCTGGTCGTTCCGGATTTCACCGCGCGGCCATGCCGGCGGGCGACGCTGGGCCGCGCTCGCCGGAAGGCGAGGGCGGACCGGAAGGCCGGTGCGGTAGAACCGTTTCCGTATCCGTATCCGTGGCCGTTTCCGAGTCCGTGGCCGGTCCCGATCGCGACGACAGCGAAACAGGTCCGCCTCGATCCCCGCGACGGGCGCGCCGAGGCGACCGACCCCCTCCAGGGCCGGAACGGGCGCGTTGGGACGGACGTGCCGTCTTGAACATTGTGCCGAGCGCCCTCCGGTCATCGCCGCGCTGCTCACAATGTTCAAGGGGGCACTCGCCGAGCCCAGCCCTCGATCTCCGGGGCGCGCTCCGGCCAGCAGGAAGGCCGCCGGCGCCCGTCGGCATGGCCGCTGGTCGTTCCGGATTTCACCGCGCGGCCATGCCGACGGGTGACGCTGGGCCGCGCTCGCCGGCAGGCGAGGGCGGACCAGAAGGCCGGTGACGTAGGGAACTCAATCACAATCTGCTAATTTCCTTAGCAGATTTTTGCTTCCCAA
>CAZXMW010000065.1:0-18400 GCA_964641415.1 uncultured Thermoanaerobaculia bacterium
TCCTCTACAGCTACAAGGCGGTTGCCCTCAACCCCGGTCGCGACGTGCGATTGGTTGGGCGCCTTCGATTCTGACCTCGACGGAACGACGTGCTGCCAGCCACCCAGCTCGAGGTGGCTGGCGGCATTGTTCGCGTCTCCGAAATAGTTCGAAACGCTTAACCCAACGGCTCTGGTTGGCAGAGGTTGGTCGCCTCGTTGGCCACGCGGGCGCAGGCGGTGCAGATGAACTTCGGCTCGTCGACCAGCGGCTTGATCTTCTCCACGTCGAGTTCGCAGGGGCAGCAGGTCATCGAACACAGCTTCTCGGGTCCGCAGCAACTCTCACCCATGGCGTTCTCCTTGTCTCACCGGACCGGTTGAACAACTGAATCGGCACTACCCATGTTAGTCGGGAATCTCGACTACCGGCGGGAAGGACGGTGTCAGTGAGTCCCGGAGCGAGCGTTCTCGCCCTGGATCCTCCGCGAGGACGAGGAAGCGCTGGGCGACGTCCTCCGCGTTCTCGGCGGTCACGGGCCCGCCACCGGTTCGGAGCGCCGCTCGACGTCCGCTGGTTGATGCACGGCTGGAGTTCGCATCTTGAGTTCCGCGACTCACTCAGGCCTCCGCCTCCGGTGCGACTTCGTCACCCGTCCGCCACGGGTCTCCGCGGCGGCGCTCGAGCGGGTGTGGCAGAGACCCGTCAAAAGGGAAGCGCCGGTGGTCGGCCTCGACGTCCTGGCGCAACTGAAGATGACGAACCGCGAGAAGGACTACGCGGTGATCGGCAAAAGCTCATACGTCGCAACGAGGCGCGACTCGCCCGATACCTGCGGGCGTCGTGTGCGTGGTCCGAGAGGTGGACGCACCTGTCGACCGACCTGGCCGGACGGCCATTCGAGGCCGCACACGGGATCATGCTCACTGAGGCCGAAGGCGTGCTTCCGTTCGAGCCATGACGGGCACTGACGAGATCCGCAACGCGAGTTCCTCTCCGAGGACGACCTCGACCTCGGATACCTCACCGTCGATGAGCTCGACGCTCACTGGCTTCTGTGACTCCACCAGGCCCAGCTCACGAACGACGAGGACCAGTACTCACACGGCGTGTTCGTTGGGGCTGTGTCGCGCGACTGACCGAGGGCGCGAACTCGACCCCGAGGCCGTCTGGTTCGTACCCCCGGGAATGCGTGCCACTTCTCGACGAGCTGGTCGCCGGGCAGGAGCCGGGAGGTGTTGCTCGTGACCGCGGCGACGACGATCTCGCGTCAGAACTTGTAACCACCTTCGCGGACGCGCCGGGTGGGCTTGAAGATCGACTTGTCGTATCGGCTGGCGAGCATCTCCAGCTGCTCGGTCAGGTCGAGCCGCGAAAACTGCCGACCGAGGCCGATCGGACCGATTGGCACCCCCGAGGAGTTCAGCAGGGCCAGGTCGACGTCGTTCAGTGAGTCCACCACTCCCTCCTGGATCAGCTTGGTGGCCTCGTTGATCTGAACGAGGAACGGCCACAGGGGACTGACCCGTCGCGTCGCCTTGGACAGGTCGATCTGCGGCCGCTCGCCGTTCGGCCATGTGAAGTAGCCCTGGCCCGTCTTCTTGCCGAGCTTGCCCTCCTCCATCATGGCCACCAGGTGTGCCGGTGGACCGTACTCCGGGCCGAGATTGTCGGCGAAGTAGCGGCTCGCGTTGACCGCCACGTCCACACCGACGTAGTCGACCAGCTCGCACGGCCCCATCGCGGCACCCAGCGAACGATGGAACGCGTCCAGCGCCTCCGGCTCCACTTCGCCGCGCTCCAGGATCTCGCCGATGAGCACCGCCGGCGCCTGGTTGACCCGGTTGGCGATGAAACCCGGCGCGTCCTTCTTGACGAGGATGCCCAGCTTGCGGTTCTTCGCTGCCCACTCCATGCCGATCCGGATGGTCTCATCCGAGGTCTTCTCGGCCCGGATCACCTCCACCAGCCGCATCAGTACCGCCGGGTTGAAGTAGTGCAGCCCGAGCACCTTGTCGGGACGGCTGGTGGCCTCCGCGATCTCAGAGATCTTCATCGTCGAGGTGTTCGAGGCGAGCAGGGCGTGCTTCGGCGCAGCTCGATCCATCTCGCCGAAGATTGTCTTCTTGAGGTCCATGATCTCCGGGATCGCCTCGATGACCAGATCCGCATTCGCCACCGCCTCGCCCAGGTCGGTGGTGGTCTTCAGCAGGTGGTCGCGGATCGCCCGGTCGTGCTCGGCCGGGACCTTGCCTTTGGCCACCAGCTTGTCGAGGCTTGAGAAGATCCGTTCGGCGCCTCGCCCGACCGCCTCGTCGTTGATGTCGTACAGGTTGACCTCATAGCCCGCCAGCAGCGCCACCTCGGCGATGCCGTGACCCATGTCGCCGGCACCGATCATCGCCAGGGTCGTGATGTCGTCGATGTTCATGGCATCCCCCTCACTTGGCCTCGTTCTCGATGATCATCGCCACGCCCTGACCTCCACCGCAGCACATGGTGGCGCAGCCGTAGCGGCCCCCCTCCTGCTGGAGGATCCTCGCCAGCGTGCCCACGATCCGGCCGCCGGTGGCGCCCAACGGATGGCCGATAGCAATCCCTCCACCCTTTATGTTGACCCGGTCGGGATCGATGCCGAGCTCGCGCATGGCGTACAGCACCACCACGGCGAACGCCTCGTTGATCTCCCAATAGTCGATATCGGCAACCTCGAGCCCCACCGCCTCGAGCGCCCGGCGCGTTGACGGCACCGGACCGATGCCCATCAGATTCGGTTGGACGCCGGCAAACCCGATCGAGCGGATCGTCGCCAGCGGCGTGAGGCCTTTCGCCTCCGCCACCTCGCGAGCCATCAGTACCAACGCGTTGGCACCAGCGTTCAGCGGGGACGAGTTCCCGGCGGTGATCACTCCGTTCTTCTTGAAGACCGGCCGCAGCTCGGCCATCCCTTCCGCAGTCGCGTCCGAGCGCACCGCCTGGTCGCGGTCGATGGTCTTCACGCTCCCATCCGCCTGCCGCACCGTGACCGGGAGGATCTCGTCGTCGAAGAACCCGTCCTGCTGTGCCTTGAACGCCAGCTGGTGAGACCGGGCGCCCCACGCGTCCATCGCCTCGCGGTCGAATCCCATCTCGGCGATGTTCTCCGCGGTGATCCCCATGTTCATGGCGTTGAAGAAGTCCCAGTGGGCCAGCTTCGGGTCCTGGAAGAAGCGCAAGTTGAGCTCGATCTTGCCGTCGCCACCCATCGGGATCCGACCCATGTGCTCCATGCCGCCGCACAGGACCACGTCGGCAAACCCCTGAGCGATCTCCATGAAGCCGATCTGCAGCCCCGCCATGGTCGAGCCGCACTGCTCGTCGACCAGCTTGCACGAAGTGCGCTTGTCCAGGTTGGCCAGCAGCAACGGCGTGCGCCCGCCGATGGTGTAGTTCTCGCCCACGGCCATCGCCGAGCCGCAGAGAAAGTCGTCCACCTCGTTGGCTTCGACCCCCGCCCGTCGGATCGCCTCCGACAGCAGCTGGGCCAACAGGTCGTCGGTTCGCAGGTTGAACAGCCAGTCGCGGTCCGGATCGTTCGGCCGACACCGGGACTGCGCCGACCTGACGTAGCTCGCGATCACCACATCTCGCATCGATACTCTCCCTTCGTGCCTACGCACCCGTGCGTCACCATGATTGCCGTATGCGCTCACTGTCCTCGGTAGGTTGGTTGACGTTTTTCGACGAACGCGCGGGCTCCTTCCACGGCGTCCTCGGTCGCGAACACCGGCGCCGCAAGCTCCGACTCTCTGGCCAGGGCGTCACTCTCCGGCATGCCGATCCCTCCCCGCACGGCCTGCCGGATCGCCTGGACCGCCACCGGCCCGTTGGCCGCGATCCGCTGGGCCAGCTCGAGCGCCTTCAATGTCAGCTGATCCGCCGGCACCACCGAGCTCAGAAAGCCGAGCTGGAGCAGCTCCTCGGCCGCAACTGGCTCCCCGGTCAGCAGCATCTCCAACGCGCGCGGATACGGTATCTGCCTCGGCAGACGAACCGTTCCCCCCGCTCCGGGGAACATCGCCCACTTCGCCTCGGGCATCGCGAACCTGGCGCCTTCCGACGCGAGACGGAGATCGCAGGCCAGCGTCAGCTCCATGCCGCCGCCAAACGCGAGACCGTTCACCGCCGCGATGACCGGCTTGACGACGTCGAAGTCGCGCAGCATCGCGGACGAGCCGATGGTGGGATTCGCAGCGAGCTGCTCCTCCCACTCGTTCTGCGGCGCACCCGTACCGGTCAGCAGCGGCATCATGCTCTTGAAGTCGAGACCCGAGCAGAACGCCTCCCCTTCGGCCTGCAGCACGACGACACGGATCTCGCGATCATCCCGCACGCGTCGCCAGCTGGCGGCGAGCCGCACCAACATCTCCGGGCTGAGAGCGTTCCGCACCTCCGGGCGGTCCAAGGTCACGATCGCCACACGCTCCTGCTGCTCGAACCTGATCACCTCGCTGTCGCCCATGGCTTCCTCCGCAGTCCACCGTGTGTGCTCTGGAGTGCCGAAACCAGCGCTCTCGCTGATACGATCAGAACACTGTACGCTTCTCGAAAGCGACGGACAGGATCGGCAGCCGAGCACACGTTGCAGCTCGCCACCCCCGATGGTAGTATACCGAACGGTCGGTATCAAGAGCGGCTCGAGATCAGGAGGCTTTATGGACCACCGTCCCTGGCATCGGCACTACGACTACAACGTCCCGACGACCATGCGCTACCCTCGCTTTCCGCTGCACGGAGTGGTGCGCGTGGCGGCGGCCAGCTTCCCCGACAAGCCGGCTTTGGACTATCTCGGTTGCTCGATGACCTTCGCCGAGCTGCGTCGACAGGTCCTTGCATTCGCCAACTCCCTGGGTGCGCTCGGCGTAGGTCGTGGGGACCGAGTGGCGCTCCACCTGCCCAACTGCCCCCAGTACGTCATCGGCTACTACGCCGCACTGGCTCTTGGGGCGATCGTCGTCAACGTCAACCCGATGTCGACGCCCCGCGAGCTCGCCGGCGTGGTGCGCGAGACGCGCCCCTCCGTCCTCCTGTCGTTCGACCTGGCGGCAAACGTTGTCCGCCACGTGTGGGCGAACGAGGAGCTCGGTACGGTGGTGCTCACGGGCCTCGGCGACTATGCCGGCGATCCGAACGGAGCCGTCACCAGCACCACCGAGCTCGAGGACGGATGGCGCCAGTTCGTCACGCTCGTCCACGAGACCCCCGGCCTCCGCTGGCCGCGGGTGGACATCGCACCAGGAGATCCTGCGGTCATTCTCTACACCGGGGGTACAACCGGCATCCCGAAAGGTGCGGTGCTGACCCACGCCAACATGGTCGCGGCCACGCTCCAGGTGACTGCCTGGGGCAAGCCATACGCCGATCTCGATCCGATCGAAAATCGTTCTGTGCTCGGTGCGATCCCAATGTTCCACGCCTACGGCAACGTCTGCCTGCTCAACTGGGGGCTGTTCAACTGCGCGACACAGATCCTCGTCCCGCGCGTTGACATCGACGAGCTCGTGGAGCTAATCGGAAGGGTCGACAAGGTGAGCTTCTTCCCGGCAGTGCCGACGATGCTCATCGGTATTCTCAACCACCCGAAGGCATCCCAGATCGACCTGCCACGCAAGCTCCGATCCGTCAACTCGGGCAGCGCGCCCCTGGCCATGGAGGTCATCTGGCAGCTGCTCGACCTCGACATCTTCTACATCGAAGGCTACGGCATGACCGAGTCGGCGGGCCTGGCGATGGCCAACCCGCTGATGGGCATGAGCAAGGTCGGGAGTATCGGCATTCCGTACATCGACACCGACGTACGGCTCGTCGATCTCGACGAGGGGGTTCACGATGTCGGTCCGGGCAAGCCCGGCGAGCTGCTGTTGCGAAGCGCCACCGTGATGAGCGGGTACTGGAGGCAGCCAGAGGAGACCGAGCATGCGTTTCGCGACGGCTGGCTGGCCACCGGCGACATCGCGGTCCGCGACGAGGACTGGTACTTCTCGATCGTCGACCGCAAGAAGGACATGATCATCGCCGGCGGCTACAACATCTACCCGCGCGAGATCGACGAGGTGCTGGCCCGGCACCCCAAGGTGCTGAACGGCATCGCGGTGGGCGTCCCCGACCCGTACCGGGGCGAGACGGTGAAGGCGTTCGTGGTGCTCAAGCCCGGCGAGACCGCCACACCGGAGGAGATCATCGGGTTCTGCCGCGAGCAGCTGGCGGCGTACAAGGCGCCGAAGCTCGTGGAGTTCCGCGAGAGTCTGCCGCAATCGACGGTAGGCAAGGTCCTGCGCCGGATGCTGCGCGACGAGGTGGTGGCGGAGAATTCGCGGAAAGCCGAGGACTGACGACCGCGCCATCCCCCGCACAGCCAGGTGGGCAGGGTGATTGCGGAGCACGCGGCGGCCCGAGCTGGCGTCACCGCGCCAGGCGACCAGGAGAGGCGAAGCCGGGTAACGTCGCTGCGTGGCTCGTCACTGGAACCCTCTCCCCACCCGGCACCGATGTAAGACACACCACCGTTCGGCACCGCCGGCGATCAACGGAGCCCGACGCTACTCCCCGCTCGCCACGACCGTGCCGCAAATGGCTACGGCGCCCACAGCTGTGCGCACGCAGAACGTCTTCGGGCCGTTCGGTTGCGACCAGAGCTGGAGCTGCACCGCCGTGCCCGGTTGCGGGATCTCGTGGAAGCGGACCGAGAGCTTCGACATTGCGTCCGCGGCCACCTGCCGCTGACTCTCGAGCTCCCGTACGATCCGCTCGAGCCAGACGAGGGGTGCGACCGGATCGGGACCGACGAGCGCTCGGGACGCCTCTGCGTACTGGTCGGCCTGGCCCTGATCGAGCCCCACCTCGGACATCCACACCGGCTCCCCCCTGGGGACGGCTCCGTCTTCCAGCTGTGGAGCCCTGAGGCACCCCAACCAGCGGTGCCGCTCGACCACCTTTCCGGATCGTCGAACGACACTGGAGAACGTCACAATGTCGCCGCCGGGATCGGTCTCGAGCCCCTCGACCACGAGGATCGGGTAGAGGAGGTCGTACAGCGCGATCGGTTGGGCTCGCTCGATGTCGAGACCGCAGAGGCGCACGTTTTCCGTGACATCGGGCTCGCCGAGGGTCGCCAGCCCCTGGGCTACGAGCGGCGCCGTCCAGGCACAGCCGGTGAGCATGGGCACATCAGGAGCGCTTTGCCCCCCGAACCGCACGGAGAGACTCTCGACGACCGTCGGCAGCACGAGGGTGGCCTGACCTCGCAGCTCGGCGCCAACGGCGGCTGTGTTGAGGCCAGAGGGCGTGAGCTCCTCCGGATGCTCGACGAGGTCGCCCGCCCCGGCCTGCGCCTCCTTCGCGCGCTGCGGATCGTACGAGTCGGTGAACGCCATCATGTCGCCGACGTTGGAGATTTTCAGCTTCCCGGTCATGTACGCCTGGGTCCCATCGAGCTCGCCGCGGAACACGCCGTACGCGGTCGCCTCATCGGTTGTCAGCACGGACGTAGGCTTGCCGTGGAGCCCGCGTCGGGTCGTCAGCCGCCCGTTGGTGGCGCTCAGCGTGTAGCCCTCGTCGCCGTCGATGAGCTCGACGTGAATGCGCGCGTTCCAACCCTGGGCCTTGGTGGCGTCGATGCCAGCCGGCAAACCCGCCAGGATCAGGGCATCGAGATCGCCCTCGCCGACGTCGGCGCCCCCAGAGTTCCGCCGCACCAATTCCTTCCAGCTCTCCGCGATCTCCTGCGGCGTCCACGGCCGGTCGGCTCGGTCAATACCAGGTGTGGTCTCGTAGTAGTACTCGCGGATCTTGCCACCTTCCGATCCGAAGATCCGGCCGGTGACGGAGCTCGCAAGGTCCGAGCTGAGGTACAGCACCACCGGCGGGATCCACTCGGGACCGGGGGCGTTGGCGCCCGCCGCGAGGTCCTCCGTCATCCGCGTCAAAGCGACCGGTACCAGGGCGTTCACGCGGATCGAGTGCTTGGTCATCTCGAGGGCCGCCGTCCGCGTGAGCCCGGCGATGCCCGCCTTGGCCGCACCGTAGTTGGCCTGACCGTAGTTCCCGAACAGACCGGAGGTGGACGACGTGTTGACGATCGCGCCACCGTCGCCCTGCTCGATCATCACCCAGCACGCGGCGCGAAGACAGAGAAACGTCCCGCGCAGGTGCACAGCCTGCACCAGGTCCCACTCCTCGTCGGTCATCTTCACGATGGTGCGATCGCGGAGGATGCCGGCGTTGTTCACCAGCACGTCCAGGCGTCCGAAGGCTTCGACGGCCGTCTGGATGAGCGCCTCGGCGCCCTCGGTGTCCGACACGGAGTGCATGTCGGTCACGGCTTTCCCGCCCATCGCCACGATCTCGTCGGCCACCTGCTGGGCCATCCCCTTGCCCGCCTCGGAACCGTCGCGGGAGACACCGAGATCGTTGACAACGACGTTCGCGCCTTCACGGGCAAAGGCCAGGGCGTGCTCTCGTCCGATCCCCCCTCCGGCGCCGGTGACGATCACGACCTTGCTATCGAACAGACCCACTGTTCACCTCCGTGCTCTGCGTTGGCGCTCCGACTGCCAAGGCGGCGAGGTCAGACACGCTCGATGATCAGCGCCACACCGTCGCCAAACCCGACACACAGGCTGCACAGGCCGTAGCGTAGATCGAGATCCTCCAGGATGTGGAGCGCCGTCACCGGCAGCCGAGCCCCCGAGGCGCCAAGAGGATGGCCGAGGGCCACGGCGCCGCCGCGGATGTTGGTCTTCGCCATGTCCAGGCCAAGCTCGTCGCGGGTCGCCATCACCACGCTCATGAACGCCTCGTTGAGCTCAATGACGTCCATGTCCCCAAGCGTCAGTCCCGTCTTCGCGAGCGCTTTCGGAATGGCATGGATCGGCCCGGTGAGCATCATGGTGGGATCGACAGCGGCGTAGGCGAACCCGACCACCCGCGCCCTGGGCTTCACACCGAGCTCCTCGACCTTCCGCTCTGAGGCCAAGACCAGGCACGCCGCGCCGTCGGAGATTTGACTGGCGTTACCCGCCGTGACGTACCCCCCATGCACGAACACTGGATTGAGACCTGCAATCCTCTCCACCGTCGTGTCGCGACGAGGACCCTCATCCATGCTCACCGTCACCGGCTCACCGTTGTCGGTTGCCGCGACCGGCTCGATCTCCCGGTCGAACGCTCCCGCATCCGTGGCGACAATCGCTTTTTGATGACTCTGGTAGCACAGCTCTGCCATCTCCTGGCGGTCCAGGTTCCAGCGCTGCGCGATGAGCTCGGCAGAGTACCCCTGGCCCACCATGTGGTACCGCGACATCAAGCGGTTGGAGAACGCGACACGATCCGAGGCCATCGGCACCCGGCTCATGCTCTCCACACCGCCAGCGACGACCAGATCGTACATACCGGACATGATGCCGGTGGCCGCCATGTTGATCGCCGTCGTCGAGGAGGCACACTGGCGATCGATGGTGGTGGCCGGCACCGTGGCCGGCAGCCCGGCGCCGAGCCACGCCAACCGGGCAACGTTGCCGCCCTGCTCACCGTACTGGGTGACGCAGCCGGCGATCACATCGTCAATCGTCACCGGGTCGATGCCGAGACGTTCGATCCTTCGGACCATCAGATCGCCGAGCAGCTCGTCAGGACGCACCCCGGAGAGGGCGCCGTCGCGCTTGCCGATCGGGGTCCGAGCCGCATCCACGATGTATGCGTCACCCATTGTGATCCTCCTCCGTGCCGTAAACCGACCGTTCGGTATACTTTGGCACACGGAGCGCCGCTCGTCAACTCTTCTTTCTCTTCGATACTGTTTTCAACAACATATGCCTTCTGATCAGACTCGCGCTCGGCCTTTGAACCATTCTGTCACGCACCCATCGGTTCATTGCGGCTTGACAGCCCGTTTGCAGCGGAATAATATACCGAACAGTCGGTATCTCCGACCAACAACCTGCGGGAGGAGCCCCCGATGACGGCCGCTCGCGACCATTTGACTCGAAACCGGCGACACCGTTGCCCCGCAACAACCGCGCGTCGGGCTCTCATGACGTGCTCGAGCCTCGTGCTTTCCGTTGTGGTCGCACTGGCTACCACCGACGAGCCCCTCCCGCAGGTGGTTCACGATCAGCTCTCAGAACTCGCTGCCTCCGAGTTGGTCATCGAAGCCGTCCGAGTCGAGAACGCCCACGGCAAGACCTCCGACCAGATCGCCCTCCTCGACGAGGGTTGGCGCGAGATGTGCCAACAGCCCGGCTTCTTGGACCCCTGGACCGGATCAGAGTGCGGCCAGCTGCTTCGACGGTCACTGAGCGGCAACCCTGCACTCACACGCATCGTCGTTTTGGACAGCTCCGGCACCAACGTTGCGCTGACCAGCTTGATCACCGCCTACTGCCACAACGACACCACCTGCTTTGCCACCGCGATCAACGGAGAGCGCCACGTCGCGACGACCGCAGACGGTCTGACCGAGGTGTGCGTTCCTGTTCTCGGCCGCGGCACCCGGCCGATCGGCGTGCTGTGGGTCACCATCGACCGCCAGCTGCTCACAGCCAGCGAGCCGGCGCACGATGCGCCCGAGCAGCCCGAACGACAGACGCCGATTGCTGCAGGAAAGCGTACGACCCGACAGGAACCTACGTGACCACGTCAACTTCAAGGGAGGAGAGCATGCGACGTATCGTTGTCTTCGTTGGACTGCTCGCGCTGGCGACCGGTCCGCTGTGGGCCGACGCGCCCCGCGTCGGTGTCGTGACCGGCACGGTCACCGAGGTTGGAGGAGGCCCCTTACCGGGCGTTACCGTGCAGCTCGCTGGCGAACAGCTGACCCAGTCCAAGATTACGGGCGAGGACGGGACGTTCCGATTCGTCTTCGTTGCTCCGGGAACGTACACCGTACGGGCAACACTGCCCGGCTTCCAGCCAGCCGAAGGGGAGATCTCGATCTCGGCGGGCGGACGGAGCGACGTGACGTTCGCGATGCGCACCGAGATGGGCGAGGAGGTCACAGTCATCGCCGGGGCACCGCTGATCAGCCGCTTTGACGTGACTGGCGGCGACACTGTCAACCGCGTCGAGCTCGAGAAGATCATCGACGAGGGCAACACCTACAAGAGCGCCATTAACTTCGTACCTGGCGTTTACAACAGTGCTAGCAGCCAGCAGTTCCAGGGAAACGATCCGTCGCTCGAGGGTACTCGCGGTTCGCGCTCCGCGTACTTCATCGATGGCGTCGACGCCTCCCAGAGCCGCTTCGGCGGGGGCTCTGCCCTCGAGATCCCGACCAGCGCCGTGCAGGAGCTCAAGGTCAAGACGACCGGCGCCGATGCGGAGTACAGCCGCGTCCTCGGCGGGTTCTCCTCGATCATCATCAAGTCCGGCACCAACACGTTCCGCGGCAGCGCCGAGGTCACGTTCCAGAACGAGGACTGGAACAGCACCTACGATGCGGTCGAGGTCCCGGCGCTGGACGACCTGGTCGCCAACTACGACATCTCCGTGGGTGGCCCGATCGTCCGCGATCAGCTGTGGTTCTTCGCCTCGGGATCGACCTATGACATCGTGAACAGCGGCGCGTTGGCGACAGGGGATGTCCTGAATACCTCCACCGAGCTGGAGACGATCCTCGGCAAGATCGACTGGCGTCCGAGCAACAGCCACACGCTGTCGGCGACCTACATCGACACACCGGTCACGGCGCCGGTGGTGCAGCGGAACCACGGAGATCCCTACGCAGTTGCCATCGTGGAGACCGGCGGTGATCTGTTCTCGGCGAAGTGGGGCTGGGTGATCACCGACAACCTGATCTCCGAGCTCAACCTGTCGACGCAGAACACCGACAACACCAACTCGCCGTTCGCCACCCGCGAGCTGGATGCCGCTGCGCCACCGTTCAGCCCACTGACCAACAACTACCTGTACCGCGATCAGCTCACTGGAATCCTCTACAACGGCTTCGCTCTGCCGCTCGGTGTCGGCGCCACCGAGTTCCCGCGTGATCAGCTCAACGCGTCGCTGAACTGGTTCGTCGGCGACCACGACATCAAGCTCGGAGTCGACTACCAGGCCGTCGAGTGGTTCGTCGACGCGACCTCCACCCCCCAGGTCTTCGGGCAAGGCTACGACCCCAGCCTTCCGGGCGGCTTCGCGCAGCCTCGCTTCATCCGCTACTACATTGGCCCTGGCGACATTGGGGGCACCACCAACGAGAGCAGCAACGCTGCTCTGTTCATCCGAGACAGCTTCACCGCCGGACCTCGATGGACGTTCAACCTCGGGTTGCGTGCGGAGCTGCAGGAGCAGGACAACGACGCCGGGGAGACCGTCATCGACAGCGGCTACGTCATGCCACGGTTCAGTGTTGCCTGGGACCCCACCGGCGAGGGCGACTACATCCTGTCCGCCTCCGCAGGGCGCTACTACACACAGATGCCGCAGGCGTGGGGCGCCAACTTCAACAGGACCCCTACTGGTCGCAAAGCGTACGACCAGTACGGCTGGAACCCCGCCACGCAGGATTACGACATCTTCATGTTCACCGTGGCGCCGGACCTGAGCCAGGAGATCGTCCAGGTCGATCCCGCCTACAAGGACGAGATCTCGCTCGGGTTCAAGTGGGGGTTCCACCCGGACTGGGCGTTCGAGACCCGCTACGTCTACTGGAAGCAGGACGACATCCCCCAGATCGAGCTCCAGCTCAACGACACGATGACCGGCGTGAACAACTTCGTCGGCGACCTCGGCGCCGAGCAGGAGCGCAACGCGGTCCATCTGATCCTCAAGCGTCGTTTCCGGGACAACTGGATGGTCGCCGGCAGCTACACATGGTCCAAGACCGAAGGCAACTGCCAGGCCACCAACACCCTCGCCTGCGCCAACAACTACGGCGAGCTGCTCGACCTGGTCGACCCCGTCAGTGGCGAGCCGTACTCCACGCACAACCGGTGGGGCCTGATCAACCAGGATCGAAAGCACGTGTTCAAGGTGCGCGGAATGTATGCCGCCGACCTCGGCGGTGGGCACAGTCTGGACGTCAGCGGGCTGTTTTTCTTCCACTCCGGCGTGCCGTGGCAGCGTGTGGAAACTTTGGAGATCTCCGGGTTGAACATCACACACTTCCTGGAGCCCCGCGGTAGTCGACGAATTGAGGATCAGTATCAGCTCAACACCAGTATCTTCTGGAACTTTCCTCTCTGGCAGGGGCTCGAAGGAAAGATCGGCCTCGAGGTCCTCAACCTCACCGACGAGCAAGCCCAGACAGGGTCGGACGACCGGCAGGCTCTGACCGGAGAGCCCGCACTGAGCACCTTGATCATCCAGCGGCCACGGGCGTTCCGACTGCTGGCGGCGATCACGTTCTGACTCACCATGAACCTCCCCCTCCGCGAGAACCTTCGTGGAAGGACCATCACCTTGCAACGGGGGGCGCTTCGGCGCCCCACCTTTCTTTTCCTCGAGCCAGCTTCGCCCCGCTGATCTCGCTGCCCATTGCCATAAGGAGCCCCCGATGCTGCGAACCATGACCATCTGCACCGCACTCGCCCTGACGGTCAGCCTCCCGCTGGCCGCCACCGACATCCCCGAGCAGCTGCTGGGCGGCGAGCAGCTCGAGCCAGCCAACCCGGACGATGCGCGGATGCTCAGCCTGATGACACGAACGGCCATGAACCGGTACCAGAAATCCCGCACACCGCTTCCCGAGGCGTTGCAGCCGCTCGACCAGCCAACACGCGCCGCCTACCAGAAGGAGGACTGGGACGCCGCTCAGCGTTTGATCGCACGCGTTCTCGCCATCCTCGCAGACCAGCCCGTAGACGAAGGCCTCGAGCTGGCCACCAGCCTGGACGTTCGGCTCGACCGCAGCCTGCTCCCTCCAAACGAGACGCTGACCGTCTCGCTGGTTCCGCTGTTCACGCTCGGAGCACCGCTGGACGGTCAGTACACGGCGTCGTTCGCGGTTCGCGACCAGACCGGCGCCGCCGTCCTCGAGCCCGAGCCGCTCACCATCGCAGCCGTCAGCACGCACTCCGTCACGGTCAGTGGTTCGAAGCTGTCACCGGGCAGCTACGTTCTCGACTACCGGCTGGCGAACGCAGACGGGCGTGAGCTCGCGAACGCGTCGCGCCGGTTCACCGTACATGCAGACTTCGCCACCCGTCTCGAGGCCCTCACGAACGCACTGAAAGCACTCCCACCGCCGGAGACTCTCAGCACGAAGACCGCCGTTGCCACGCTCCAGCTCCTCACCACTGAGGTGAAGGAGGCCACACACAGCTACATCTCCAGCTACGCGCTGAAAGCGCACCCGATCGTGTGGCACTTCCGGGGCTGGGAGCCCGACCCTTCCCGGGCCGGCATCTTTCGCGTGGACGAGAACCTCGAGACTGCCGAGCAGCTCCTCACGGCACTGAAGGCCGGGGATGACCCGGTCCGCTCTCTGTCCGGCACGGTGCGCCTCGCCTACCGCTCGCCAGTTGACGACGCGCTGCTCCCGTTTGGCCTGCACATCCCGCCGGAGCTTCCTGCGAACAGCGCGCGTCTGATCGTCGCCCTGCACGGCGCCAACGGCGACGAGCGCTCGTTCATGCGGCGCACACTCCTCACCAAGCTGGCCGATCGCCACGGCTACCTCGTCGCGACCCCATCCGGGCGCGGCCCGTACAGCGGGTGGGAGGACGCAGCGGAGGCCGACGCGGTGGATGTCACCCGCCTCGTGGCCGAGCTGAACGCCGTTGACAGCGCACGCACGTTTCTGATGGGCCACTCGATGGGCGGTCAGGGCACGTGGTATCTCGGGTTTCGCCACCCGGAGCTATACGCCGCACTCGCGCCGATCGCCGGCACCGCCAAGGAGCGCCGGGGGCCGATCCCGTTCGCGAACGCACCCACTATGCCGGTGCTCTTCTCCCACGGCGCCAACGACCGCACCAACCCTGTCGAGGCTGCGCGCGCGACGGCTCGACGCGCGGAGAAGGCGCTGAGCAACTTCACGTACCACGAGCATCCGGAGGCCGCCCACAACGACGTTGTCGACCTGGCACTCCCCAGGATCCTCGAGCTGTTCAACAGCGTGTCGGATCCAGCTCCATCGCAGCGGCACATGCATGCCGTCGATCGATCCGATGTTGATCACTCGCGCCGGCTCCCCCGGGCTTCCCGCCTTCTCCAGCCATTGGAACGAGCTGGAGGGTGAGGAAGAACACGGCTTCACGTTGACGTTGAGCACCTCGTCAAAGCCGAGTTCCGGAAACTCCTCCAGCGGGGCGCCCCAGCTCGCACCGGCATTGTTGACCAGAACATGGCGCCGATCTTCGCGGCGGGCGAGCTGGAATGCGAGCGCCAGCAGCGACTCGGAGTCGGGAAGATCAGCGGGCAGTGCCTCGCACCATCCCAGCTCCGACAGCTCGGCGGCCACCTCGGCACACACACGTCTGCCTTGCGTGAGCTGATGTGCACGCGTGCGCCGGCCTCCGCCAGACCGCGATCATCAAGCCGATCCCTCTCGACCCCCCGGTGACCAGGGCCACGTTGTCGCGAATGTCAAACAGATCAGAAACGCCAACAGGGCTCGGGTGGGACATGCGGCACGTCCTCTGGCGGCTACCCCTGATGGCCCCCACCACCGATCCGCGCGGCCCGCGCTGCAACCTGCACGGTCGGCCGCACCTCCACCTGCTTACGATCCTTCGGGTAGCTGGTGCGGATCAGCAGGACGCCTTCGGGCGCCGAGGAGACGTCAATGGCGTTCACACGGTCTCCCGGCTCGGTGGTCAGGACCATGGTGTAGCGCACCATCGTCAGATGAAGACCGTGAAGTCGAGCCCTTCCTGCTGGATCGGAATCTTCCGCCGGCTCGGCCACAGCGGCGCCACCATCTCCGACTCCCAATCGGCGAGCAGCGCCTTCAGCTCGGCCAGCTTGCCGGGGTTCGAGCCTGCCAGGTCATGCTCCTCCGCGACATCGGTCGCGACGTCGTACAGCAGCTCGTGCCGGCCGCGGTTCAGGTTGACGTACTTCCACCGCCCGTGACGCACGGCGAGGTTCGTGCCGTTGCGCCAGAACAGGCTCTCGTGCGGCGCCGTGGTCCTCTGGCCGCTCAGGTACGGCACGAGGTCCACCCCATCGAGCCCCGTCGGCGCCTGCGCACCCGCGAGCCCCAAAGCCGTCGGGAGCAGATCGAGCGCGCTGATCATCTGATCGTAGGTCGCGCCGGCGGGCAGCACCGCCGGATACTGGACCATGAACGGCACCCGCTGGCCACCCTCCCAGTGGGTGAGCTTGCCACCCTCCAGGGGGTCGTTCGAGCAGGCATTGGTGTAGGTGGCACAGCCGTTGTCAGACAGGAACACCACCATGGTGTCATGCCACAGGTCAAGTCGTTTCAGGGTGTCGAGGATCGCGCCGATGCCGTCGTCCATGGCGCTCATCATGGCGGCGTAGATTCGCCGGCCCTCGTCGGCGATGTGCGGGAACCGCTCGTAGTACTCGGAGGTCACCTGCAACGGTGTGTGCGGCGCACTGTACGGCACGTACAGGAAGAACGGCTCGTGCTGATGGCGCTCGATGAACGACACCGCCTCGCGGGTGAACGCCTCGGTCAGGTACTGTGGCTCCTCAACTGTCTCGGCGCCGCGGTAGATCGGGTGGTACGGGCTGCGCATCTTCGGAAAATTCTCCTCCGATGCCTTCAGGTAGTGGATCCCCGGGCCCTCGCGCGGCTCGATGAACAGGTTCGCGCCGTGCAGGAACCCGAAGAACTCGTCGAACCCGCGGTTGGTGGGCATGAACTGCGGCTGCGATCCGAGGTGCCACTTGCCGACCATTCCGGTGGCGAAGCCTGCCGAGCGCATCATATCGGCGATGGTGCTCTGGTCGGTGGGCAGCCCCAGCCCCTGCTCCTCGCAGCGCTTGGCCCCGCCGGCGTTGAACTCATGCCCGAACCGCTGCTGGTAGCGACCGGTCACGAGCCCTGCCCGCGACGGGCTGCAGATCGGAGCAGTGACATGACCGTCGGTGCACTTGATGCCGTGGCGCGCGATCGAGTCGATGTGTGGCGTGCGCAAACCGTCACAGCTGTACTCGCAGACGTCCCCGTAGCCGAGATCGTCGGCGAGGATCACGATCATGTTCGGCGCCCGGCGTGCGCTCGGCGCCGGACCGGATGGGCCGCCCACACGCCCGGTGGCACAGCCCACGGCGGCCAGGCCAGCCGCCGCCAAAAACTCCCGCCGTCCAAAGCCGGTCTGGTTAAGACGCTCAAGGGTCAACTTGGTATCGCTCATCACCTTCTCCCTTTGTGTTACTCCGCGCTCGCAAACCGGTCGCGGTAGGCTTCAGCACGAACCAGCAGGCTCGCCACTCCGGACAGGACAAACGCCGTCAGCGCACCGATCAGTGCCAGCTCGTAGCTGCCGGTGCGATCGAACACCAATCCCGCCAGGGGCACACCGACCAGAATTCCGACAGCGAAGCCGCTCATGATCAGTCCCTGGATCTTCGCGTAGTGGAGAGGGCCGAAGCAGCGCCCCACCAGCACCGGCAGGAGCACGATCTGCCCGCCATACCCCAGGCCGTACGGCACCGCGTACAGCCACAGCGCCAGCGCACTGTCGACCTGGCCGCGCAGCACCACCGTCTCGAGGACGAGGCAGCCCAACGCCGCAAGACCGCCCGCCGCCGCCATCAGAACGGCCGGCGACGTCCGGTCGGCGAGCCAGCCGAACAGTATCTTCCCCGCCGCGCTGCAGCCGATGGCGACGCCCAAGAAAACCGCCGCCCGCTCCGGCGTGAACCCGCCCTGCTGGGTGGCGAACGGCACGAAGTGGAAGTTCAGCACCGACTGCCCGATCAGCTGGAGCAGATAGATCCCCACCAGCAAAGGAAACGCAACCGTGCGAGCAGCTTGGGGGACGGTCATCCCTGTGGACGGCCGCTGCGGCTCGCCGTCGGTCGAGCCGCCGTCCACCTCGAGGGCGAGCTTTGCCGGCGTGCCACGGACGAACAGGGCGATCAGCGGGATAATCACGATCCAGATGAACACGGCGCCGGCGCCCCACGCCCAGCGCCACCCCAAGGTCCGGATCAGCCAGACGTGTAACGGCGGCAGCACCATCCCACCGAAGCCGATCCCCAGCAGCGCCACTGCCATCGCGCGGCCGCGGTAGGCGTCGAACCAGCTGGTCACCACGGTCTGCGATGGGACGAGCGTCGTCCCGGCGATCACGAAGCCGGCCGCGAGGTTGAGGGCGTACAGCATCCACAGGCTGGTCATGCTCGCCAGGCCGATGTTGACCAGGCTCGCGAGCGCGGCGGCAAACAGCATCGTTCTTCGCACACCGAAGCGGGCGATCATCATCCCCACAACCGGACCCGAGAGGCCGAACACGATGGCGAACAG
>CAZXMW010000066.1:0-18271 GCA_964641415.1 uncultured Thermoanaerobaculia bacterium
AACATGCTTGATTCAGTCAAACCTGACCTAACCGGAGACGCAGGTTATGAATTACGGACTCGTGGGTCATGGTCGCACCGGACGGGTCGACGGGTCGTGGTCTCGGAGCTCGTCGACCGTCACAGGACGGCCTGCGATGAAATTCATAATTCCTAATTCATAACTGAACATGCTTTGCAGATGAAGCGGAGCAACCCATGAACCGGTTCCTGAAAGCCTGCAGGCGCGAGGCGGTGGACCGTCCGCCGGTGTGGATCATGCGCCAGGCCGGGCGCTACCTTCCCGAGTATCGCGCGATCCGGCGCGAGGCCGGCGATTTTCTGACCATGTGCCGGACGCCCGAGATCGCGGCCGAAATCACCCTCCAGCCGATCCGACGATTCGGCTTCGACGCCGCGATTGTCTTCTCCGACATCCTGACGCCGCTGGTGCCCGCCGGCATTGATCTCACCTTCAACCCGGGCCCGCACATCGACAACCCGATCCGCGAGCCCGGCGATCTCGAGCGCCTCCGCTTTCCCGATCCCTGGGCGGGCACCGAGTTCCTGGCCGAGACCCTCGAACGGGTTCGCGCCGACCTCGGCCCCGAGACCGCGCTCATCGGCTTTTGCGGCGCGCCCTGGACCCTCGCGACCTACATGGTCGAGGGCTCGACGTCCAAGTCCTTCACCCGCGCCAAGGCCTTCGCCCATCACCACCCCGGGGTCTTCGACGACTACGTCGACCGGATCGCCGACGCCATGGCCTGCTACCTGCGCAACCAGGTCGAGCACGGCGCCCAGGCGGTGCAGGTCTTCGACTCGTGGATCGGCGCCCTCGGCGCCGAGGACGCCCGGAGATGGGCGCTGCGACCCGCTCGTCGGCTGCTCGAGTCCATTGCCGACCTCGGAGTGCCACGGATCTACTTCGCCAACGGCGGCGCCCACCTGCTCCACGACATGCGCGACATGCCGTGTGAGGTCATCGGTCTCGACTGGCGCGCCGATCTCGCCATGGCGACCCGTGCCCTGCCCGACCACGCCCTCCAGGGCAACCTCGACCCCGGAGTGCTCATGGGCCCGGACGACGAGATCCGCGCCCGGACCCTGGCCATGCTCGAGCGAGCGCCCCGCCGCGGCCACATCGCCAACCTCGGCCACGGCATCACCCCCGACGTCCCGGTCCGCGCAGTTTCGACCTTTGTGGAGACCATTCAAAGGTACCGCTACGAATAGCACATCAGTTTTTAGTTTTAAGTTTTGAGTTTTGAGTTATTTCATCGCAAGGGACGGTAATGGAAACGAAGAACCCACGACTCGAGGCTCCGATGCTCCATGCGATGGAACTCAAAACTCAAAACTCAAAACTAAAAACTCATCCAACGCGTTTCGCATCGGCAGCGAGATGATGAGTGAACTCGACCTTTCCGGTTTGAATCCTGCGCTGCTGGCGAAGTACGATCGTCCCGGCCCGCGCTACACGTCCTACCCGACGGCGCCGCACTTCAACGAGGATTTCGACGAGGCCGCGTACCGGGAGCGGCTGCGTGCCGCCGCCGATCGTGCCGGCGAGCCGCTGTCCATGTACGTCCACCTGCCGTTCTGCGAGTCCCGGTGCACCTTCTGCGGCTGCAACGTTGTCATCTCGCCGAAACGCGGTCCCGAGGAGTCCTACCTCGACGCGGTGGAAACCGAGCTCGACCTGCTTGCCGAAGCTCTCGGCGCGAGGCGGCGGCTCAACCAGCTCCACTGGGGCGGCGGCACCCCGACCTACCTCAGTCCTGAGCAGTGCCGGCGGCTCTTCTCCGCGATCACGGACCGGTTTCCCCTCACCGCCGACGCCGAGGTCGCGATCGAGGTCGATCCCTGCGTCACGACCATGGACCATCTCGCGACCCTCGCCGAGGTCGGCTTCAATCGGATCTCCATGGGGCTCCAGGACACGACGCCGGAGGTTCAACGCGCCATCAACCGGATTCAACCTCTCGAGCTGACTCGGGAGCACGTCGAAGAGGCCCGTCGGCTCGGCTTCGGCTCGGTCAACATCGACCTCATCTACGGTCTACCGCTGCAGACCGAGGCGAGCTTCCGGAACTGCGTCCGCGCGGTCGTCGACCAGCTCGCGCCGGACCGGGTGGCCTGTTTTTCGTACGCCCACGTGCCCTGGATCAAGCCCCACCAGCGCCGGCTCGACGAGGACGCGTTGCCCAAGGGATGGGACAAGTTCACCCTGTTCACCGCCGCCGCCCGCGAGTTCATCGACGCGGGATACGCCTTCGTCGGCTTCGACCACTTCGCGAGGCCCGACGACGAGCTCGCGCGCGCCCTCGCCGAGAAACGGGTCCACCGAAACTTCATGGGCTACACCGTGATGCCCGCCGCCGATCAGGTCGGCGTCGGCGTGACCTCCATCGGCGACGTCGCCGGCGCCTACGCCGCCAACGCCAAGAAGCTCACCCAGTACAGCCGCGCCGTCGAGGCCGGTACGCTGCCGGTCGAGCGCGGCCGGGTCCGCAGTGCCGAAGACGAGCTCCGAGGGGCGGTGATCCACCGGATCATCTGCACCCTGCGGCTCGATTACCGGTGGGTCGAGGAACGCTTCGGCGTCGATCCCCGTGTCCACTTTGCCAACGCCCTCGCCGAGCTCGAGCCCATGGTCGCCGACGGCCTCGTCGAGCTCGACGACCGCGGGCTGAGCGTCACCCCGCCCGGCCGCTTCTTCCTGCGCAACCTGTGCATGCCCTTCGACGCGTACCTGAAGCAGCAGGACGCCGACGGTCCCAAGTACTCGCGCACCGTGTGATCCCGTTCCCGTTCCCGCATGCACGCCCGCTCCGGATGCATCGCTTCGTGCCGGCCGGCACAATCGGACCGCGGAGACGCGGAGCACGCAGGGTGCCGCTGAGTTTCTCGGGGGCCACCGCAACGATCCGGAAAACCACTGCGACCACGACCTCAGGGAGCCCGGGTCAGTCACGCGACGCTCAGCGAGGCTCCGTGCCCTCCGTGGTTCAACTGCGAGGACGTGAATATGCGATGCCTGCGATGACTTCACGTGCGATGCTTCGCGCCTTCGCGTCTTCGCGCGTGCGACGTCTGCGATGCCTGCCATGGCACGAGAACGCTGCGAGGGAGAGAAAAAAGGAAAAGGCAAAAGCCAGGGCCATGGAACTTCCCTGGATCACGACCCTCCCACTGTGCGGGCGAGAAAAAATAGCACCTGGAGGAAACGATGAAGCACGCAGCCCGCACCCTGGCCCTCACCGCAACCGTCATGATCCTCTTCCTCGTCGCGCCGCCTGCAGACGCGGTCACCGACGACGCGCTCTCCCTCGAGGTCCTGGTCAACGGAAAACCGCTGCACGAGATCGCGGCCCGCGGCTCCACCTACATCGAGGCGGTGCGCCACGCCGAGTACGCCCTCAGGCTGACCAACCGCACCGGTCGCCGCATGGCGGTCGCCCTGGCCGTCGACGGGCTCAACACCATCGACGCGAAGTCGGGCAGTGCCGCGAAGGCGAGCAAGTGGGTGATCGGTCCCTGGCAGACCGTCACCATCGAGGGCTGGCAGATCGGGCGCGACGACGCGCGCAAGTTCTTCTTCACCTCGGAGGACACGAGCTACGGCGCCTGGCTCGGCAAGACCTCGAACCTCGGGGTGATCGAGGCCGTGGCCTTCCTCGAGCGCGTTCCCGACCCGCCGCCGCAACCGGTGCTCGAGCAGCGGCGCCGCGAGTCCGCGAGGTCGCGCTCGGCGGACGCCGCCGAATCCCGGGCTGCCGGCAAGCAGGCCCCCAGCGAAGACCTCGACGACGAGATCGCCGCGACCGGCATCGGCCGCAAGATCGATCACCGCGTGCGCAGGGTCCGGCTCGATCTCGACCACAGCCCCGCCGCGCAGCTCCGTCTGCGCTACGAGTACCGCGAGCAGCTCGTCCACCTCGGCGTCCTGCCCTCGCCCGAGAAGGAGCGGGCCCTCGCCCGCCGCGAACGCGCCACCGGTTTCGACGACTTCGACTTCGCTCCGGACCCGTGGGGCGGAAAGTAGGGATCAACCGCGACGACGGAAAGAGCGCGAAGGGCGCCACGAAACCACCGCGCGGAAAACCCCAGCGACGACCCGGTCGAGAGGGAGTGAAACCCTCCCCGACAGGTCCTCGACCACCTGCGATGGCCTGCTGCGACGCCCGCGATGCTTCGCGCCCTTTGCGCCTTTGCGGTGAAGCAAAAAAAAGCCCCGGCAGAGCCCTGCCGGGGAGTGATGTCCTGCTGTCGGCTGAGGGCTGAATCAGCCCTGGGCGTTCTTGAAGTTCTCGGCAACCTGATTCCAGTTGACCACGTTCCAGAACGCGGCAATGTAGTCGGGACGACGATTCTGATAGTTCAGGTAGTAGGCGTGCTCCCAGACGTCGAGGCCGAGCACCGGCTTCAAGCCGTCGGAGATCGGGCTGTCCTGATTCGGCGTCGACGAGACGACGAGCGCGCCGCCGCCGTCCACCGACAGCCACGCCCAACCCGAGCCGAATCGCGTAGCGCCGGCCTGGCTGAACTTCTCCTTGAAGGCGTCGAAGGAGCCGAAGCCGTTGCTGATGGCGTCGGCCAGGTCGCCGGTCGGCGCTCCTCCGCCGGAGCCGCTGAGCAGCGGCCAGAAGAAGCTGTGGTTGAGGTGCCCACCGCCGTTGTTGCGGACCGCGGTGCGAATGTCTTCGGGCACGCCGGCAAGGTCGGACATCAACTCTTCCACGGTTTTGTCGAACAGCTCGGGGTGCTTCTCGAGCGCCCCATTGAGGTTGTTGATGTACGCCGCGTGGTGCTTGCCGTGGTGAATCTCCATGGTTTGAGCGTCGATGTGGGGCTCGAGCGCGTCGAACGCGTAGGGCAGGGCGGGAAGCTCATGTTTGGGCATTGGGACTCCTCCTCGATCGGATGTTTCGTTATTTTCGTAAAGGCGCCATCGACTGGCGTTCATTGAGTGGAAGTCTCAATCGCAATGAAATATTCCGATGCGGCCACACGCCGGCGAATCGCTGTCTCTTGTTCCTTTTCCTCGCTCCCTTTCCCTTCGGTGGCGTTGAAGTCAGCAGCGCGTTCGGGGGGAAGGGGAGCGAGGAAAAGGACTCGCAGCCGTCGCCGGCTGCGAAGCGACGTTTCCTACCGCTTCACCACTTCTCTCTTGACCAACGACGCGACCATCACCCGCTTGTCGAGCTCATTGCCGGGCACCATGGAGAGGATCTCGCCGAGCTTGTAGATGCCGTTGATCCGCGACAGCAGGAACCCCTCTTCCGGCGTGCACTGCACGTTGGTCAGCTCGTTGGCCGGAATGCCCAGCCTGAGCACCACGCTGTCGTCGAGGTCGAGGTCGTCGACGGCGCGGCGAATCGTGCCCTCGAGACCGGAGGCGAGCTCGTTGACCTCACGGTGGTCACCGTACTTGTCTCGGATGTCGCCCAGTCGCTGGTAGGCGCCACCGAGGTCCCCGCTGTCGAGCAGCAGCTCCGCCTCGTGGATCAACGTCCGCCACGCCCGCGATGAGAAGCCCGGAATCTCGGACTCTCCCTCGTCCGGCGGCCGAACCTCGAAGAGGTTGTGGCTCAGCCCCTGGAAAACGAAGTACATGACGTGAAACGGCGCGATTCGGCAGGCCAGGCCGATCTGCTCGATGCTGTTGATGCCGTTGATCTCGCGCAGGATGCCGAGTTCGGTCTGGCCGATCTGGCGAACGTCGACGGCGCGAACCAGCTTCGGGACCCACGAGATGTCCACGATCCTCTCAGAGCACCGGATCCACTCGTCCCGACGCCGGACTCCTTCGAGGATGATCATGTCCACCGGCAGGTTGAGCGGTTGGAACTTCTTGGCCGGCAGGATGTTCTCGAGAAATCGAAAGTCGCCCTCATCCCACCGGAAGAGATCGTAGATCGCTTCTTCGGTTTTGACCTGAAGGATGTGCATCAGGTCCTCGCGCGACAGCCGGCCGATGATGACGAGCAGCTCGCCGAGCAGGGTGTTGTACTGCTCCTGCATGTCGAGCAGCTCCTGGAGCTCGTCGTCGCCGACGTGGCCCCAGCCGACCAGGTAGTAACCGAGAAACTCGGTCGGGTTCTCCGACGACGCCGCCACGACCAGACCGTTGCGGAAGTAGACCTTCTTGTTGTAGGGATCGCCCTCGATGGCCAGGGTTCCGGTCTTCCGACTCTGCGACACCCACTGCAGGAGGTCCGCGAAAGGCATCGTCCGCAGGTTGCCGCTGATCGTCACGCGGCAGCTCCGAGACCCGGCGACAGTTCCACCGCCGCCGCCGAGGCGTCGGAGTCAGCTCCTGCACTGGCGTCACTTCTTGTCTGCAAGGGACTCGCAGCTCCGGGTCGGATTGTACCACGCAACGACCCTTCAAGTCGTGAAGGGACGGTCATTTCCAGGCCGACAGACAGGCGGTTCAGGCGTTCTTGGGGACCCTGACGGTCTCGTTGACCTCAGCTGAGCGAATCTCACTGGCGATCTGCACCAAGCTCTTGCGCTCTGGATGGTTGCGAAAACACTCGGCATACCAACGGGTATGCCTCCGTTTTTCGCAACCATCAGCGCATCAGGATCTTGGCACATCTCATCCAGCAGAATCGCTCAGCTTAAGTTTGAGATACTCGTCGATTCCTGCCGACGCCTTCTTGCCGGCGCCCATGGCCAGGATCACGGTTGCCGCCCCCGTGACGATGTCGCCGCCGGCAAAGACGCCTGAAATCGACGTCATCATGGTCTCCTCGTCGACCACGATGTTGCCCCACCGGTTGAGCTCGAGGCCCTTGGTGCTCTTGGTCACCACGGGGTTCGGGCCCTGCCCGATGCCCATGATGACCTGGTCGAGTTCGATGTCGTACTGCTCGCCCTCGATGGGAACCGGACGCCGCCGGCCGGAGTCGTCGGGCTCGCCGAGCTCCATCACCTGGACACGGGCGCCGGTGACGAGCCCGTCCTCGTTGCCGTAGATCTCCACCGGGGACGACAGCCACCGGAAGTCGATGCCCTCCTCCTCGGCGTGCTCGAGCTCCTCGAGCCGCGCCGGGGACTCGTCGCGGGTTCGGCGATACAGGCAGATCACGTTGTCGGCGCCGAGTCGCTTGGCGGTGCGCAGGCAGTCCATGGCGACATTGCCCGAGCCGACGACGGCGACGTTGTTGCCGAGCCGCACAGGGGTGTCGTAGTCGGGGAAGGCAAATGCCTTCATGAGGTTGACTCGGGTCAGGAACTCGTTGGCCGACAGGACGCCGATGTAGTTCTCGCCCGGGATGCCCATGAAGTACGGTAGCCCGGCGCCGGTGCCGAGAAAAATCGCGTCATAGCCGTACTCGTCGAACAGGTCCTCGACCGAGGCGGTCTTGCCGATGATGAAGTTGCACCGGATCTCGACCCCGAGCTTCTCGAGGTTGCCGATCTCCTCCTGGACGATCCGCTTGGGCAACCGGAACTCGGGGATGCCGTAGACCAGCACGCCACCGGGCTTGTGCAGCGCCTCGTAGATGGTCACCTTGTGGCCGCGGAGCGCGAGATCGGCGGCGCAGGCGAGACCGGCGGGACCGGAACCGACGATCGCGACCTTGAAACCGGTGGGCGGCTGCTGCTCGGGCATCCTGATCTCGCCCTGTGCCATCTCCCAGTCGGCGACGTAGCGTTCGAGGCGACCGATGGCGACCGGTTCGCCCTTCTTCCCGGTCACGCAGACGACCTCGCACTGGTCCTCCTGAGGACAGACCCGGCCGCAGATGGCGGGCAGGGTGTTGTCTTTTTTGATGATGGCGAGCGCGCCTTCGAAGTCGGCCTCCTGGACCTTGGCCACGAAACCGGGGATGTCGATTCCGACCGGGCAGCCTTCGACGCACTTCGGCTTCTTGCACTCGAGACAACGGTCGGCCTCGGCCAGAGCCAGATCCTCGGTGAAGCCGAGGTTGACTTCGCTGAAGTTCTTGATCCGCTCCATCGGCTCCTGCGCCGGCATCGGCTGCCGGGGGATCTTCATGCGCTCCTTCTTCTCGAGCTTCTCTCGGGCCATCAGCTCACCTCCGCGCCTTCCATCGCCCTGCAGGCGTGTTCCTTCTGGTACCTCTCGCGCGCCGTCGCCTCCTCCTCGAGGTAGATCTGCAGACGCTTCATCATCAGGTCGAAGTCGACCTGATGGGCGTCGAACTCGGGGCCGTCGACGCAGACGAACTTGCTCTCACCGCCGACCGCGACCCGGCAACCGCCGCACATCCCGGTGCCGTCGATCATGATCGTGTTGAGCGACACCACGGTGGGGATCTCGTACTCCTTGGTCATCAGGGCGACGAACTTCATCATGATGGCTGGCCCGATTGCGATCACCAGGTCGGGCTTGCCGCGCTCCTCGATGAACTGCTTGAGAGCGTCGGTGACGACGCCCTTGAGGCCGAAGCTGCCGTCATCGGTGGTGTAGATCATCTCGTGCGATGCCGCCTCCATCTCGGGGCGGAGGATGATCAGTCCCTCGTTGCGGCCGCCGAGGATCGACACGATATGGTTGCCGGCGTCCTTCAGCGCCCGTGCGATGGGCAGCATTGGAGCGATCCCGGCGCCGCCGCCGATGCACACGCAGGTGCCGAAGTTCTCGATGTGGGTCGGCTTGCCGAGCGGCCCGACGACCTCGATGGAATCGCCGGCCTTCATGGTGCCCATTTCCATGGTCGATTTGCCGACCTCCTGCACCACCAGGGTGATGGTCCCGGCTTCGGGGTCGGTGTCGGCGATGGTGAGCGGAATGCGCTCGGCATGCTCGTGCATGAGCACGATGACGAACTGGCCGGCCTGGTGCTTGCGCGCGATCTCGGGCGCCTCGACGATGTAACGCTTGAAGGCGGGCGCGATCTCTTCGATGGAAACGATCTGTGCCACTGAAATCCCCCCAGAGGACGGCGGAGCGGCCCGCCGATTTGATCGGAGCATTCTACAACCACCCCGCGGCCTATTCAAGACAAAAAGATCAAGCATGTGTCTCAAAATCAGTGAATTACGCGAACTTCACACTGGCGAATGAACGGAAGTTCATTTTTTTGCTCTTGATTTACGCTTGATTTATACCTATACTCGAAATGGTCACCACGGAGGTCGCATGAACGTTCCCGACCGCGAGCTCGACTCCCCCACCGCCGGCGCCGTCGAGGCGGCCCTGCCGGACGAGCTGCAGGGTGTCGTCTTCCGCGCCTCGGACCTCCGCCGCCGGCGGACGGGCCGGCTCGGCGAACCGCCCCTCGCGACCTCGGTGAAGGCCCTCGATGGGCTTTTGGGCGGCGGACTGCCCCGCGGCTCGCTCGTCGAGCTCGTGGGACGCGGCTCGTGCGGCCGTTTCTCGGCCCTGCTCGCCGCCCTGCAGCAGATCACCAGCACCGGGCAGCCCGCCGCCTTCGTCGACCAGGGCTCGCAGCTCGACCCCCAGGGTGCGGCCATCGCCGGCATCGACCTCGAGCGCCTGCTGTGGCTGCGGCCGGGCCGCCTCGACGACTCCCTGGCGGCGGCCGAGATGCTCGTCGCCACCGGTTTCAGCTTCGTCGCCCTCGACCTCGGGCTGCCGCCGGTGCTCGGCCGTCCGCCCCTCGCCGCATGGCTCCGCCTCGCCCGCTCCGCCGCCGAGCGCCAGGCGGTGGTGCTGGTGGGCGCGCCCTACCGCCTGAGCGGGTGCGCCGCGGCCGTTGTCGTCAGCGGCGGCCGGGGCCGCGGCCGGTGGTCCGGCCGCAGCGGCGGCCGCCGCCTGCTCGACGGCCTCACCGCGAGGCTCGAGCTCGACAAGCACGTCACCGCCCAGGACAGCTCGCACCGGCACTCGAGAGCTGCGTTTACTGCACCCGAGGCGGCGTTCCGCGGTCCCGTCGCGACCCCGACAACCACTTCATCTTCAAGGAGAGAACGCTATGTTCAAAACCTCTGAGATCGCCGTCAGAGACCTTCCCGTCATCGCCGGCCAGGCCCTGGGCTTGCTCGCCCTCGGCTTCTGCTTTCTCGTGGTCGCGTTCTGTGTGTGAGCCCGTCGGATCATCCCAGGGAGCAATGCCCCCGCGCCTCTGCGCCTCTGCGTTGATTTCTGCGATGGCTGCAATGACTTCGCGTCCTCGGCGCCTTCGCGGTTCAACCTGCGGTGGCTGCGATGAGCCCTGATGGCCAATGACTCGGATTGCGTGCCTCCACGTCCCCCTCTTCCCCCTCGCGGCCCGGCTTCGCTCCGAGCCCGAGCTGGCGGGCGAGATCGTGGTGATCTGCGAAGGAAACGGCGCCGCGGCGCGGGTGGCGGCGGCGTCGCGGCCGGCGCGCAAGGCGGGCATCCGACCGAACATGAGCATGGCCCAGGCGCGCGGCATCCTCCCCGCCCTGCTCGCCCGTGGCCGCGACCCGGGCTCGGAGGCGTCGGCCCACGAGGCCCTGCTCGAAACCGCCTGGAGCCTGTCGCCCCGGGTCGAGGACGCCGAGCTCGACCTCGTCTTCGCCGACGTCGACGGGATGCACAACCTCTACGACGGCGAGCGCGACATCGGCCAGGCCGCCGAGGTCACCGCCACCTCCATGGCCCTCCCCATCCGCGTCGGGATCGCCGCCAACAAGCTCGCCGCGCGCATCGCCGCCAGGCAACCAGGCTCCCCCACCGTGGTGCCGGCCGGCGCCGAGATCGGCTTCCTCGCCGCCCTGCCGCTGCGACACCTGCGGCTCGAGCACCGACTTGCCGAGACCCTCGGTCGCTGGGGCGTCACCACCCTGGGCGATCTCGCCCGGCTGCCCGCCGACCGGGTCGCGAGCCGGCTCGGCCCGGCCGGCACCGCTGCCCACAAGGCGGCACGCGGCATCGACCCGCAGCCGTTGGTCGCTCACCAGCCCGCTCCGACCCTCACCGAGGGCATGGAGCTCGAGTGGCCGGTGGTCACCGTCGACCCGCTGCTCGCCGCCGTCCGCCAATGCCTCGACCGGATCCGGCAGCGGCTCGAGGCGCACGACCTCGCCTGCGCCCTGCTCTCCATCGAGCTCGGCCTCGAACCCGAGGGCTCGGACCGACGGACCATCCGGCTGCCCGCACCGACCCGCGATGTCGACGCCCTGGTCGCCCTCATCCGGCTCGAGCTCTCCTCCCGGCCGCCGGGCGCCGCGGTTGCCGCCTTCGCCTGCTTCGTCCACCCCGACCGGCCCCGCCGCGGCCAGCTCACCCTGTTCGGCGCGCCCGAGATCCACCCCGACAAGCTCGCCGCCACCCTCGCCCGGATCGCTGGCCGTATCGGCCCCGACCGGGTCGGCTCGCCGCAGGCCACCGACGGCCACCTCCCCGAGCGCTCCGACACCGCCCCCTTCGACCCACCCCCCGCCCCCAAGCTGAGACGCGAGCCCAAGAACGGCCGTGGCCTCCTCGCGGTGCGAGTGCTGAGGCCGCCCGTGCCGCTTGAAGTGATCACAGAAGAAGTCAATAATCAAGAAAATTATGAATTAGGAATTATGAATGATGAATTGCCATCGCAAGCTCATCCCAGCGCTCCTGAGTCGCCGTGTGATGGGTCCGAAACTCAAAACTCAAAACTCAAAACTCAAAACTCCTCCTCCGCATGCGATGCAACTCAAAACTCAAAACTCAAAACTCAAAACTCTGCCGCCGGTTGCGATGAAATTCATCATTTGCGATTGGTCTCCGTCTCTTCCGAGCCAGGAGCCACTCCCAGGATCCAGGGTCTCATCCGAGTTGCCGCCGGCCCGTGGTTGCTCGAGGACGGCTGGTGGAACGAGCGCCCGGTCGAGCGCGACTACTGGGACGTCGAGCTCTCCGGCGGCCGCCTCGTCCGCATCTTCCGGGATCGACAGAGCGGCGACTGGTTCGCCGACGGGATGTACGACTGATGCAAAGGCCATCGCATTTCCTCACCGCGAAGACGCCGAGAACGCAAAGACGTCGCAGACATCGCAACGTAACGCGGCATCGCACCATCGCAGCTCAACGCAAAGGCGCAAAGACGCAAAGGCGCAAAGGCATCGCAACTTAACGCAGAGGCGCAGAGACGCAGAGACATCGCACCATCGCAGTTCAACGCAAAGGCCGCGGAGGAACCATCTCAGCATCGCATTTCAAAGCCATCGCAGACATCGCAATTCAACGCAGAGACGCAGAGGCATCGCACCATCGCAGCTCAACGCAAAGGCGCAAAGGCGCAAGGGCGCAAAGGCATCGCAACGTAACCTCGGCGGCAACCGGCCGGGGCGCCACGGCTCGGCTGTCTTCGCCTCGGGGACCTCATCGTGAGTGAACCTCTCCCCTTCCCTGTCACCCTGAGCGAGGGAGTCCGACGACCGAGCCGAAGGGTCCCCACAAGGAACGCGGGTCGCTCCGTCCCTCTGCAGAACCACCTCAGCAGGTGCGGCCTCCAAACCCGGAGAGGATCCCTCGACTGCGCGGTCTCGGAGGCCGCTGCGCTCGGGATGACAGGTGGGGGTGGGCGCTCGCCCGGGATGACATGGGGTCTGGCGTCACGCCCGGTCGGGATGAAATGGCACCGGCGTCGCCGAGGCGGAGCCATTGTGCCATGGGCACGATGGGCCGGGGGAGCGGGCGGGCTCGACGAGCACTCGTGCTCGGAGAGACCGATCGATTCCCCGGTGGCGGCGGTTCCGAACCGCCGCCGACTCCGCCGTCCACCGTCGTTCCCCTGCGATGTTCTTTGCGTCGTTGCGCCTTTGCGCCTCTGCGCCTCTGCGCCTCTGCGTTGATTTCTGCGATGCCTGCGATGACTTCGCGCCCGTTGCGTCTTCGCGGCGAATCCCCATGACCTACGCCGAGCTCCACTGCGCCTCGGCCTTCAGCTTCCTCGAGGGCGCCTGCCAGCCCGAGGACCTGGTCGACCGTGCGGCCGAGCTCGGCCTGCCCGCCGTCGCCCTGGTCGACCGCAACACCCTGTCCGGCGCTCCCCGCTTCTGGAAGGCCGCCCGCGACGCCGGCATCAAACCCCTCGTCGGCGCGGAAATCGTCTTAGACGATAATTCTCAATTCTTAATTCTCAATTCTCAATTACCATCGCAATCGCACCCCAATGCAGTGTGCGATGCAACTCAAAACTCAAAACTCAAAACTCAAAACTCCTACGCCGAATGCGATGCAATTAAAAATTCAAAATTAAGAATTGAGAATTCGCCGCGGTGGGGGCCTCTCGGGTTAGTACCACCTCCCCCCCCGCCCGGCACCCCCCTGCCCCGCCTGACGCTGCTCGCGGCCGACCGCCGCGGCTACCAAAACCTCTGCCGTCTCCTCACCGAGGCCGCCCGCGACCGCCCCAAGGGCCAGGCGCGCGCCACCATGACCGATGTCGCGGTCTACGCCGAGGGCCTCCACTGCCTGACCGGCGGCGCCGAGGGCCTGATCGCCCAGCGCCTGCTCCACCGCGGCCTCGACGGCGCCCGCCGTGAGCTCGAGCGCCTCGCCGGCCTCTTCCCCGGCCGGCTCCACGTCGAGCTCCAGCGCCACCACCAGTGCTCCGAGGAGCACCGCAACCAGGCCCTGGTCGAGCTCGCCGGGCGCCTGCGCCTGCCGCTCGTCGCCAGCGGCGGCGTCCGCTACGCCCGCCGCGACCACAAGGACCTCGCCGACGTCCTCGCCTGCATCCGCGAGGGGGTCACCGTCGACGGCGCCGGCGCCATCCTCGACGGCCACCGCGAGCGCCACCTCCGCTCCCCCGCCGAGGCCGCCGCGCTGTTCGCCGACCAGCCGCGGGCGGTGCGCGCCGCAGCCGAGCTCGCCGAAGGGCTCGAGTTCACCCTGTCCGACCTCGGCTACCGCTTTCCCGACTATCCCCTGCCCGCCACCGAAACCTCCAACTCCTACCTCCGCCAAATCACCTGGAACGGCGCCCGCGCCCGCTACCGGCCGCTCACCGCCCGCGCCCAGGCCCAGATCGAGCGCGAGCTCGACCTCATCGAGAAGCTCGACCTCGCCGGCTACTTCCTCATCGTCTGGGACATCGTGCAGTTCTGCAAACGCGAGGGCATCTTGGCCCAGGGCCGCGGCTCGGCCGCCAACTCCGCGGTCTGCTACGCGCTGTCGATCACCGCTGTCGACCCGGTCAAGATGGAGCTTTTGTTCGAGCGCTTCTTATCTGAGGAGCGCGGCGAGTGGCCCGACATCGACCTCGACCTGCCGTCCGGCGACCAGCGCGAGAAGGTCATCCAGCATGTCTACCAACGTTACGGCCCGCACGGCGCCGCCATGACCGCCGTTGTCTCGACCTACCGCGACCGGTCGGCGGCGCGCGAGGTCGGCAAGGCCCTCGGCTTCAGCCTCGACCAGGTCGACCGGATCTCGAAGAGGCTCGGCCGTCACGCTTCGGTGGAGATCGGCGAGGGCGCCCGTACCCTCGACGCCGAGCTCGCCGCTGTCGGCCTCGACCCCGAGGCGCTGCGGGTCCAGCACTTCAAGCGGCTGTGGTGGTCCATCCACAACCTCCCCCGCCACCTCGGCCAGCACTCGGGCGGAATGGTCGTCGCCCAGGCCCGGCTCGACGAGGTTGTGCCGCTCGAGCCCGCCGCCATGGCCAATCGCACCGTCATCCAGTGGGACAAGGACGACTGCGCCGACCTCGGGATCATCAAGATCGACCTGCTCGGCCTCGGGATGGTGGCGGCGCTCGAGGAGGCCATCCCGATGATCCGCATCAACGAGGGCACCGAGGTCGACCTCGCCCACCTGCCGCCCGACGACCCCGAGACCTACGAGATGATCCGCGCCGCCGACACCGCCGGGGTCTTCCAGATCGAGAGCCGGGCCCAGATGGCGTCGCTGCCGCGCAACCAGCCGCGCTGCTTCTACGACCTCGTCGTCCAGGTCGCGATCATCCGCCCCGGCCCGATCGCCGGCAACATGACCAACCCCTACCTCGAGCGCCGCCAGGGCCGAGAGCCCGTCACCTACCCCCACCCGAGCCTCGAGCCGGTGCTCGCGCGCACCCTCGGCGTGCCGCTGTTCCAGGAGCAGCTGCTGCGCATCGCCATGGTCGCGGCGGGCTTTTCGGGCGGCGAGGCCGAGGAGCTGCGCCGCGCCATGGGCTTCAAGCGCTCGCGCGAGCGGATGGTGGCGATCGAGGCCAAGCTCCGGCGCGGCATGACGCTCAGGGGCATCGGCGCCAAGGCCCAGGACGAGATCGTCCAGGCCATCACCTCCTTCGCCCTCTACGGCTTCCCCGAGTCGCACTCGGCGTCCTTCGCCCTCATCGTCTACGCCTCGGCTTACCTCAAGCGCCACCACCCGACCGCCTTCTACGCCAGCCTGCTCAACGCCTGGCCGATGGGCTTCTACCACCCCGCCACCCTGGTCAAGGACGGCCAGCGCCACGGCGTCGAGTTCCGCTCGGTGGACGTCAACCGCTCGGGCTGGCGCTGCCGCTGGGAGTCAGGTGCGGTGCGCATCGGCCTGCGCTATGTCCACGGCATCAAGAAGGCCGCCGGCGAGACCGTCGAGCGCGAGCAGGCCCGCCGCCCCTTTGCCGACACCGCCGACCTGACTCAGCGCTGCGGCCTGTCCTCCGACCAGCTCGAGAGATTGGCGCATGTTGGCGCTCTGGGTTCCCTTGGCCTGACGAGGCGCAAAGCTCTTTGGCAGATCTCCGAGGTCGTCGGCCGTTCGGGCTCGCTTTTCGCCCAGCTGCCGCCCGAAAGCTCCTCACCCCTGCCCGAAATGACCTCGCTCGAGACCACGGTCGCCGACTACTCGGGCCTCCACCTCACCACCGGCCCGCACCTGATGGCGTATCTGCGGCCGGAGCTCGAGCGCCGCGGGGCGGTGCCGGTGTCGGCGCTGGAGTCGATGCCCGACGACGCGCCGGTGCGCGTCGCCGGCGCGGTCATCGTCCGGCAGCGGCCGGGCACGGCGCGGGGCTTCGTCTTCCTGACGATGGAGGACGAGACCGGGATGGTGCAGGCGATCATCCGGCCGGATCTGTTCCGGGAACACCGGCCGTTTCTTGTGTCGACGCCGGTGATCCTGGTGGAGGGGGTGCTGCAGAAGAGTGATGGAACGTTGTCGGTGAAGGCCTCTCGCTTCGAGAAGGTCGAGGCCGACACCCAGGTGGAGAGTCATGATTGGTGTTGACGATCCCGCGTCCGCGTCCGCGTCCGCGTCCGTGGCCGCGTCCGTGCCCGAATCGATCCCGATCACGTTGCGAGTGCGCTTCGCGCACCGCGACCGCACTCTCGCCTGCCAGCGGTCAGTGCCGACGTCGCTTTGCGATCTCGGCCTGACTCGCACGTCAGCCGAGTGTGGGTTCCGAAAACGCGCGGGCCGCATCCGGAAGCGGGAGCGGGAGCGGTCCATCGCAGACGCAAGCGCCCACGGTTCGAATACATACGACCAATGGCGCATCGTCTTCCGGTGGGAGGGTAGCGACGCTCACGACGTTCGCCTCACGGACTACCACCGGGAAGGGAGGATCCGATACTCCAGAAAGCCGGTAAGCAACGGTGTTCTTCCTTCCTTCAAAAACTATATGATAGTATATTGTATAGGAGATCAACGATGAACCTCACCGTCTACATCCCCCGCTCCCTGCAGGAGAAGCTCCGCCAAAGGGCCCGGGCTGCGGAGCTCACCCCCGCCCGCTACCTTCAGCGGCTGCTTCGCCAGGACATCGAGGATGGTCCACGGGAGTTCTCCGCGCGCTTCGCCGCTCTTGCGGGGAGCTGGGAGGACGACCGCGCCGCGGCGGCCATCGTGCGGGACATCGAGGACAACCGGATGGACTCTGAACGGCCGGAGATGCCGTGAAGTTCCTTCTCGACACCAACGCCTGCATCCACTTCCTCAACGGCACGAGCGATCGATTGGTGCAACGGATCCTCGAAGCGGGTCCCGAAAAGGTCGCCATCAGCTCGATCACCCTCGCGGAGCTCCACTTCGGCGCCGCGCGATCCGGCAAGCCGGACGCCAACCTCGAGCGGGTCGAGTCGTTCGCCGAGGAGCTCGTTTCCTACCCGTTTGACGACGAGTGCGTCGCCCGATTCGGCCGGATCAAGGCAGAGATGCTTGCCGCCGGCCGGCCCACCCCCGATTTCGACCTCGCGATCGCCGCCGTCGCGATGACTCACAGTCTGACCGTGGTCACGGCCGAACGGCACTTCACCGAAGTTTCCGGGCTGGCGTCCGCAGACTGGACGACGTAGCGGGTTTTCACGGGACACCTCTTCTTCCCTCTCCTTTTTCCACTCCCTTTCCCTTGCGATGGAAGGCCCGAAACCGCCGCAGGGAGAGGGAGTGGAAAAAGGAGTGCGAGAGCTTCGACGCTTGTCAGACAGCCGAATTACACGTATATTCCACGTATAAGGAGTCGACGATGCAGAAGAAGCTCACCATCACCGTCGACGAGCAGGTCTACCGCGGCCTCCACCGCGTGATCGGGCGTCGCCGGATCAGCAGGTTCATCGAGTCGCTGGTTCGACCCCACGTGATGAAGGACGAGCTCCTGGCCGCGTACGAGGAAATGGCTCACGAGGAGGTGCGGGAAGCCGAGGCGTTGGATTGGGCGGAATCGACCATCGAGGATGTGGCCGATGAAACGCGGTGAGGTGTGGTGGGTCAGCTTCGACCCTTCCATCGGCGGCGAGATCCGCAAGCGCCGCCCCGCCGTCATCGTGTCCAACGACGCCTCCAACCAACACCTCAACCGCGTCCAGGTCGTGCCGATCACGAGCAACATCGCCCGTCTCTACCCCAGCGAGGCCTTCATCGACCTCAATGGAGAGCAGCGAAAAGCGATGGCCGATCAGCTCGCCACCGTCAGCAAGCATCGGCTCTCGGAACGCCTTGCGATGTTGACCGATGCCGACATGAACGCCATCGGCCGGGCGATTCGGGTACAGTTGGCGCTGGAGGGGTGATCCATGCTCCCCAGGAACCGCATTCCGACGCACGCCGGTGAGATCCTCCTCGAAGAGTTCCTGATCCCCATGGGTCTCTCCCAGGTCAAGCTCGCCGAGCACATCAGCGTCCCGGTCCAGCGCATCAACGAGATCGTCCGCGGCAAACGCGGCATCACCCCCGAAACCGCCTGGCTGCTGTCGCAGGCGTTCAGCACCACGCCGCAGCTCTGGATCAACCTTCAGGCCAACTACGATCTCGCGATGAACAAGCCTAGTTCCCGTCCGGAAACGGCGCTTTGTGGCAATCTCGGCGTCAGATGACGAATTTCCTTGTGCGGCGTACAGAAGTACGCCTCCGCGTACATTCTAATCTGAAGTTCCCCGCTGTGTCGGCGCTGTTGAATCCGCGTAATTCCTTGTAGGAA
>CAZXMW010000067.1:0-18080 GCA_964641415.1 uncultured Thermoanaerobaculia bacterium
GGCGACGCTGGGCCGCGCTCGCCGGCAGGCGAGGGCGGGCCAGAAGGCCGGTGCGATAGGACCGAATCCGAACTCGTAACCGTCTCCGTGTCCGAAGCCGTTGCCGTTGCCGTATCCGTATCCGTTTCCGTAACCGTAGCCGTAGCCGTAGCCGCATCCGTGCCCCCGGGCTCGGTCTCGGGTTCGGATTCAGACCGGCACGCGGTCGTTCCACTCAAGGTCATGGACGGTGGGCCAAGGCCCACCCTACGTCGAGCGTTCCGGCGATCAGGAAGGCCGGTGCGATAGGACCGAATCCGAACCCGTAACCGTCTCCGTGTCCGAAGCCGTTGCCGTTGCCGTATCCGTATCCGTTTCCGTAACCGTAGCCGTAGCCGTAGCCGCATCCGTGCCCCCGGGCTCGGTCTCGGGTTCGGATTCAGTCGTGGACGGTGGGCCAAGGCCCACCCTAGGTCGAGCGCTCCGGCGGGCCGGAAGGCCGGTGCCGGGGAAATATCGCGATAGATTCTCAGGTTTTGTGAGGGTAGGCGCGGCAAGGCCGTGCTCGAGACCCGTGGAGGACTGTTTCCATGCCCGACTCCAATCCCTTCCACATCGCTCAAGGCTCCCCCTCGCCGGAGATGCTGGGCCGGCCTGCCGACGGCGGCGACTCCGGCGCGCCCGCGCTCGACCGGGTTTTTGAGTTCATCGCGTCGGCTGACGTGTTCCTGTTCATGAAAGGCGTGCCGGAGCAGCCCATGTGCGGCTTTTCCGCCAACGCGGTGTCGATCCTCGAGTCGCTGCGGGTGCCCTACGCGACCTTTGACGTGCTGTCGGACGAGCAGATCCGCCAGGCGGCCAAGGAGCACGCGTCCTGGCCGACCTTTCCGCAGCTCTGGTTCAAGGGTGGGCTGGTCGGCGGGCACGACATCATGATGGAGATGGTCCGGTCCGGCGAGCTTCAGTCCCTGCTTCGCGAGGTGGCGTCGTGACCGTGACCGACCTGGTGATGCTGACCGAGCGCGCCCAGAATGAGATTCGCGAGATCTTCGAGCGCGAGCGTCCGGCCGGTAGCGTTGGTCTGCGCCTCTGTGTGGTCGGCGGCGGCTGCTCCGGCCTGTCCTATGAAATGGCGTTCTCCGAGCCCAGGCCCACCGACAACGTCCTGCGTTTTGAGGGCTTCAGGGTCCTGCTCGACCCCAAGTCGGCGATCTACATGAAAGACGTCACCCTCGACTTCGAGGACGGCTTCCAGGGCAAGGGTTTCATCTTCCGCAACCCCAATGCCTCCAACACCTGCGGCTGCGGTGAGTCGTTCAGCGTCTGACCTGTTCGACATCGACGGCGGCATCGTCGACCTCCTGGGCTGGGTTCTCGTCGAGGTTTCGGGACGCCACCGGGAGCGGTTTCTCGCGACCCAGGTGACCTCTGATGTCGCCGGGCTCGCGTTCGGCGACTCTCAGCTGTCTGCCCTCCTGGACCGATCGGGACGGTTGCAGGGCTTTTTCTTCGTCGGCAAGCGGCCCGACCGGATCGACCTGCTGATCCCCGAGGCGGTGGCGGCGACATGCCTCGATCAGCTCGAGGCGCGGATCATCGCCGACGAGGTCGTCCTCGAGCGGCGGCCGGCGCGCCCCATGAGGCTCGCCCTCGGCCCGGCGGGGCTTGCGGCGGTTCATCGACTCAACGAACGGGCCTCGATGCCGGTGGCGGGGTGGGGCACGCTCGGCGTTGTCGTCTGGTCCGACGATGAGCTCGGTCTGCCCGAGCTCGATCCGGACGAGCTCGAGGCCCGGCGCGTGCTCGGCGGCCCGCCGGTCTGGGGTCGAGAGGTCCGTGCGGGCCAGCTGGTCAACGAAACCGTGCTGCTCGACACCGCAGTGTCCTTCGACAAGGGGTGCTTTTTGGGGCAGGAGACCGTGGCCAAGCTCGCGAGCCACCGCGGCGCCGCGCGCGGCCCGGCGCTGCTCGAACTCGCCGAGGAGCTTCCGGACGACAGGACTCCGTTCGGCGCGGTTTTTGCGGTCGGCGGTCGGGATCGTGCCGGCGAGGTGCTGGCGGCAACCCGCCGAGACGGCCTGGTCTGGCTTCAGGTCAATCTTCACCGCGAGCTGCGTGTGCCCGGCCGACGCTTGCGCTGCAAGTTTCCCGGCAGCGTCGAACTCGAGGGCGTCGTTCACGCCGCGCCGCTTCTCCCGGCGCCGTCGAGATCGGAGGTCGCCGAACGGCTGACCGTTGCGGCGTCAGCGGCCTTTGCCACCGACGATGCCGACCGCGCACTGGAGCTGCTCGACCGGGCGATCGCGATCTGTCCGACCTGGGTCGACGCCTGGGAGTCCCGGGGCGTCATCCTCGGCCGTCTGGGTCGCTACGACGAGGCCATCGCGGTCATGCAGCAGCTGCTCGACATCGATCCCTCGGTGCACATGGCGCACTCCAACCTGTCGCTCTTCTTCAATCAGCTCGGGGACATCGAAGCGGCCGAACGCCACCTGGCGCTGGCCGCACGGGCGTCGATCGCGGGCGCCGAGCCCGATGCCGACTCGACGTCCGCCGCCGCCGAAAGCGGCGAGCGGCAGGCCGACAGCATCCGTCGGGAGGAGATGTTCCGCGCTGTCCTCGACATCGACCCCGACGACGCCCTGGCCCACTTCGGGCTCGGCGAGCTGGCCGTAGAGCGCGGAGACTTCGCCGGCGCGGTCGAGCGTCTCGAGCGCGCTGTCGCCGCCGATCCCGGTCACTTTGCGGCACTGCTCGCTCTCGGTCGTGCCCTCGAGGGGCTCGGCGATGCCGGCCGCGCGCGCGAGACCTACGAGCGCGGTATCGACGCGGCAGCGAAGAAGGGCGACCTCGCCACCGCCAAGAAGATGCAGGAGCGGCTCAACGGGCTCGACGCCCGCTGAGCCGCTCCTGCACCTCCAGTTTTGTTTCACCGCAGATGCCCGCGTTCGCCATGGCATCACGCTGCGATGAACCCTGAAAACTAAGCACTCTTCTCCACCCACACTGTGAGAGTCTCGAGCGTGGCTTCGACGGCCTTGACCATCCACTCCAGCGACACCCATTCCTCAACACTGTGGAAGTTCTGGCCGCCGGCCCAGACGTTCGGCGTGAGCAGCCCCATGTAGGACAGCCGGGCGCCGTCGGTGCCGCCGCGAATCGCATGGCGGACCGGCGCGACACCGACCCGTTCAACAGCCTCGAGGGCGAAGTCGAGCACCTTGGGGTCCTCGCGGATCTTGTAGGCCATGTTTCGGTATGACTCGTCGATCTTGACCGTGACTTTGGCCTTCGGGAAGCGCTCGGAGACCGCGGCGACGACCTGGTTGAGGTGCGTCTCGCGCTGCTCGAGCTCCTCGATCGTGAAGGCGCGGACCAGAACCTTGAGCTCGACCTTCGTGACATCGCCCGAGATGATGTAGGGATGCAGGTAGGGCTCGCGGTCCTCGGTGGTTTCGGGCAGGTAGCGGGTGTCGATGGCCTCGATGATCGCGGCCGTGACCCGCACCGCGTTGACCAGCTTGTTCTTTGCGTAGCCCGGGTGGACGTCGTGGCCCTCGATGACGACGGTGGCGGTGTCGGCACAGAAGGTCTCGTCCTCGATCTCGCCCAGGTCCGAGCCGTCGAGGGTGTAGGCGTAGTCGGCGCCGAAGGCCTCGACGTCGAAGTGCTCGGTACCGCGGCCGACCTCCTCGTCGGTGGTGAAGGCGATGCGGATCGGGCCGTGCACGAAGTCCGGGTTGTCGTTGAGCCAGGCAATCACGGTCATGATCTCTGCGACGCCGGCCTTGTCGTCGGCGCCCAAAAGGGTGGTGCCGTCGGTGTGGATGATGGTGTCGCCGACACACTTGGCCAGATTGGGATTGCCCGCGGCCTCGAGTACCTGGTCCGGGTTGAGGGTGATGTCGCCGCCGTCGTAGCTGTCGATGATCTGCGGTTTGACGTTCGTGCCGGCGGTGCCGAAGTAGGTGTCGACGTGAGCGATGAGGCCGATGGTCGGGATCGTGTCGTGCGCCGGGTGATCGTTCGGGAGATTCGACGGCACCGTGGCGAAGACGTAGCCGTACTCGTTCATCTCGGCGTCGTCGCAGCCGATATTTTTGAGCTCCTCGACCAGCAGTCTCGACAGGTCCTTCTGCTTGTCGGTCGACGGGCTCGACTCCGAGGCGTCGTCGGAGCGGGTGTCGATCTTGACGTAACGGAGAAATCGGTCCAGCAGCTGCTGGCGGTGGGAGCTGTTCAGGGTGACGGGCATGAGAGTCCTCCTCTGATGTCTCGGATTCGTGAGCATACCGCTTCCGGGCTGCGAGTCCAAACGAGACGCGGCACGTGGGCGGTTCCGGGACGATCCACCGCCGCCGGCGATTGAACTCGCGGAGCGCGTCGCGGGCTGTGTCGGGAACATCGCAAGGGAGAAGGAGAGGGAGAGGGCTCAGGTCGGCAGCGCGCTCCGGGGCCTGCCGTTGATCGCTGCCCCTGCCCCTGCCCCTGCCGCTGTTTGCTGGCGCTGCCGCTGCCGCTTGGACCACCGGCCTTCTGCCCCGCCCTGCCTAGCGGCGGTGCGGTCCAGCGTCGCCCGAGCAGCGTGGTCGTGAGGTGGCGGCCGGAATCGCACAGACCACGCCGCTCGGGCGCCGGCGGCCTTCCTGCTTGCTGGAGCGCGCCCTGGAGCTCGAGGGCTGGGCTCGGCGAGTGCCCCCCTGGAGTTTTTCGGATCGCGCCTCGGACGTGAGCGCGCTCGGGTGGAAAAACTTCAAGGACGGCACGTCCGCCGGAAATGCGCCCGTCGCGGGGATCGAGGCGGTCACGGGCGGGGGTGGAGGAGACGCCAGGTCATTGCGCGAACCTCGTCGAAAAGCGCGAGGGCATCGATGGCCGAACTTCTGTCGATGGCTCCGGTTGCAACGAGCAACTGCAGGTGGCAGTCGACCTCTTTGGCTGAGCCATAGGCGATGCGCCAGTGGTGCATCCGATCTCGACCGGTTCGCCCGTGGCCTTCTGCCAGGTTCGCTGGAACCGACGACGCCGACCGGACCACCTGATCCGCCAACGTTTTCACCGAAGCCGGGAGACGCTTCACGAGGCAGATCGCCTGAGCCGCTGCTTCGACAGCCTTCCGGTACGCGATGAGGTTGCTGTTCGGGAGCACGTTGTTCATGGTCACCTCCGGGTCGTTCATGCGCCCCCTGAAGTCGATGGGAGCACGGATTTCAAGGGTCGCCCTCCGAGGGCGATTCACCATGCCCTTGAAATCCGTGCTCACATCGACTCCCTGCGCGATTCGAACGACCCGGAGGTGACCATGAACAGCGGGTCCGGAGCGCATCGCGGTCGTTGATCGCTGCCCCTGCCCCTGCCCCTGCCGCTGATCGCTGCCGCTGCATTCGGGATCGGGATCGGACTCGGAAGCAGACGCGGACGCGAACGTGGGACAAAAAAGGCCCCCCGAAGGGGGCCCGAGGAGCGCATTCGGAATTCCGAATGCTGGGGGACAGTACCTAGCTCGCGGGCAGGATGACGGTGTCGATGACGTGGATGATGCCGTTCGATGTCATGATGTCGGTGGCGATCACGGCGGCGTTGTTGACCATCACGGCGCCGTCGGCGACCTTGATGGCGACGTCGCTGCCCTGCGCGGTCGTCGCACGGTCGAGGCCGACGACCTGCGCGGCGGTGACGGTGCCGGGCACGACGTGATAAAGGAGAATTTCACGGAGCTTGTCGGGGTTGGCGAGAAGGTTTTCGACCGTGCCCTCGGGCAGCTTGGCGAAGGCCTCGTCATTTGGAGCGAAGACGGTGAATGGCCCGCCACTCGACAGCGTTCCGGCGAGGTCCGCAGCCTTGACGGCGGCCACGAGGGTGGTGAACGATCCGGCGTCAACCGCCGTCTCGACGATGTTGTTCGAAGCCTTTACGGCCTTGGCGGAGCTGCCGCAGTTGCCGGCGAAGGCCGGGACGGAGCCGAGGGCGAGGACGATACCGAGCACGAGTAGACGCTTCATGATGACCTCCAAGGTCTGTTTGGTTATGCCGCCGAGCGGCTTCGGGAAGGGGAAGGCTAGATTAGTTCTAGAAATTCCAATTCACATCTAGAATTTTTACAGCACGCGACCGCGACCGACGTGGGGTCAGGCGGCCCGGCCCGACGGTCGTCAGCCGTAGAGTTTGTCGAGCACGCGGTGCCGGTGGGCGAAGATTCGAGCGATGTCGCGTGCGACGCCGATCCGATTGGCGAGAGCGCCGCCCCAGACCGCGTACTCGACCTCGTCGGTGATCCGGGTTCCGCCATCGGCCGCTGCGAAACGGTGCTCGTGGTGCCACAACCGGTACGGGCCCCGGATCTGCCGGTCGACGAAGCGGTGCGGCGGATCCCAGGCCGCGATCTCGCTGGTCCAGCGCAGCGGGATCCCGTGCCAACGCAACCGGTAGTCGATGGTGGTGCCCACCGCCATCTCGATCGGGTCCGGCGTCAGCACGTCGAAGCGCAGCCAGTCGGGGGTCAGCTTCTCCAGGTTGCGGGCGTCGGCGAAGAAGGGGAACACCTCGTCGAGCGGGCGGGGCAGCGACTGCTCAACCTGGAAGTGGAAGGTCTTCACTGCGCTTCTCCTCGCTCGGCCACGTCCGCGATGCGCGACACCATCCCGGAAAACATGATGCGGTGGATCGGGTACAGGGCATTCCAGTACAGGTGGCCGCCGAGGCCGATGGGCTGAAAGATGGCGGTCTGGACGAGACGGGTTCCGGACGCCTCCGGGATCGCCTCGAACTGGAGCCAGGCTCGTCCGGGGACCTTCATCTCGGCCCGCAGACGCAACAGCTGCGGCGGGTCGACCTGCTCAACCCGCCAGAAGTCGAGGGCGTCGCCCGGCTCGAGCTCGGTGGTGTGTCGCCGACCGCGGCGCAGGCCAGGACCCCCGACAAGCTGATCGAGCAGACCGCGGAATGACCACGCCCAGCTCCAGAACAGCCAGCCTCGGTCGCCTCCGAGCGAGCTGAACGCGCGGAATGTCGCCGCCTGATCGGCGGTGGTCATGCGCGATCGGGTCTCACGGATCAGCCCCTGGCTCTGGCTGAGCTCGAACGAGGGAGCGTTGCCGAGGGCGGTGCTCCAGCGGGTGGCGACCGCGTTGGCCTCGGTCTGGCGGAGGGCGAGCTCCACCGCACGCCGGTACGAGATCGGCTCGACCTCGGGAAAGTCCCGGCGCGCTCTGGAGCCGTCGGCCACGACGGGATGGACGACGCCCTGGATGAGGGGCACCGCGAGGCGATTGGAGATCGGTGTGACCAACCCGACCCACAGCGCCGCCAGTCCGGGGGCGAGCACCGGAACCGGGACGATGATCCGCTTGAGCCCGCGGACCTCTGCGAAGACCTGCATCATGGCCTTGAACGACATGGGCTCGGTTCCGACGTTGTAGATCCCGAAAGAACCCTGATCGAGCCCGAGCAGCAGATACTGCAGGATGTCGCGGACCGCGATCGGCTGGACGTCGTTGAGGATCCATTTCGGCGCGATCATGGCCGGCAGTCGCTCGGTCAGGTAGCGCACCATCTCGAACGAGGCCGAGCCCGAGCCGATGACCGGTCCGGCGCGGAACTCCACCGTCGGCAGTCCGGTCCTCAGAATCTCGCCGACCTGGGCGCGGCTCGCCAGGTGATCGGAGACCTCGTCGGACTCGGGCAGCAGACCGCCGAGATAGATCAGGCGCTTGAGCTGGCCGGCGGCGGCGGCGAAGTTGCGTGCTGCGGCCCGGTCGCGTTCGACGAAGCCGCGGCCGCTGTCCATGAGGTGGATCAGGTAGTAGGCGGCATCGACGTCGGCGAGAGCCGGCCCCAGGCTCGACGGGTCCTCGACGTCGCCGGTCACGACCTCGACGTTGCCCGCCCACGCCCGGCCGCCGACCCGCGCCGGATCGCGCACCATGACACGTACCCGATGCCCCCGCTCGAGCAGGAGGGGCACGATTCGGCCGCCGATGTAGCCGGTCGCGCCGGTGACCAGGACCCTCATGACGACGACTCCGGGCTGCCGTAGCGTTCGAGGTAGCCTTTGACCGGCAGTTTTCTCGCCGTCGACTCGCTGGTCATGTACCGGATCTTGCCGAAGATCGGCCGCTCCGGACCCCACGGCCGGTCGTGGCGGCCGAGCACCCAACAGATACCGGAGACCGAGTTGGGATCGCGACCGTCGAGGGCATACCGGTTGTTGAGTTCGAGCATGATTTCGAGGGCGTCCCTCGGATGCTCGGTCCATTCGAGAATTTTCTTGCCCCAGAGCATGCGCAGGTAGTTGTGGATCGTGCCCTCGCGGACGAGCTGGGTCTGGGCGGCGTTCCACAGCGGGTCGTGGGTTTCGGCCGCGCCAAAGCGGCCAAGGTCGTAGATGTGGTCGCGCCGGTCTGAGGCGTGCTCCTCGAGTGTCTGACGTGCCCAGTCAGGGAGCGAGTCCCAGCGGTCGTGGTCACGACGGTGGTGGCAGAACTGGTAGCCGAGCTCGCGCCAGGTCACCAGCTGATCAAGGAAGCCCTCCGCGGACTCGCTCATTCCCCACCAGCCGGCCCGGCGTCCGTTGGCCGGCGCCGTCACGTCCTCGGCCGACCAGCGCTGCGCGCGGACGATCTCGAGAAAGACCTCGTGCGCCGAAATGTGGCCGAAGTGCAGGTAGGGCGACAGGCCGCTCGTCACGCCGTCGTCGGGTCGGTTGCGGCGGTCGCCGTAGTCGGTCAGGTGGTCGCTGACGAATCGATCGAGCTTCGCTCGGGCGGCCGTCGGGCCGCCGGTCTCGGGAGCAGCGGCGATCGAGTGGTCGATCGGCAGCCTGGCGAGGGCTGGCGTATCGCCGTCGAGGAGCGCCGCGTCGGCGCTCCGCCATCGATCGGTGACGCGCTCGGGCAGCGGCCGGAACTCCGGCAGTCGCTCGGCCAGCGGGTCCTCGAGCGGAAGATCGTCCAGATGTTCGAGAATGGTCTTCTGGATGTGACGACGAAATGAGTAGGCGGTGGCGAACTCTCTGTCGGTGGAGCCCAGTGGAATGAGTCCGTTGGAGTCGACGGACTCCAGACGGACCGGCAGCGAGCCGGCCGCGGCGGCGATCATCCGAGGGATGAAGAAAGTCGGGAACCAGTCAGTGACGACGATCGCCGCGCCGTCGGCGAGGGCCGCCAGTAGCCCTTTCCCGGCGCCGCGCTCGTCCTCGATGTAGCTCAAGTGGGCGACCCCGCGGTCGGCGAGAAGGCGTGCGTTGTCGGCCATCCCGTCGATGATGAATCGGTGCAGGCGGTCGCTGGCCCAGGGGTAGTCACACCGAAGAGCCTCGAGAACGACGAGTGGGACGTCGAGGTGGCGGGCCCAGTCAGCGGCGCGTTGGAGACCGAAATTGAAGCGGCACCGCCGGGCGGCGGTCATCCAGTAGACGACCCGTGAGCCGGCGGGGTCGACCGCGGCGTCGTTCTCACAGCGAGCGCGACATTGAGGGTTGAGGGAATTCACGGCGGGCGCAACGGGTGGTGCGGGAGGAATATTTCTCGATTTGGCGACCGTTCCGCTGGTCGAGACGCAACGGATTTTCCGGTTGAACGAAAGGGATCGGTTTGTCACTCAGCTCCCGTCGATGAGCGCTAGGAGATATATCATGGATCAGGCATGTTTTTCCGAGGATTCGTCCGCCGAGTTCGGGTTGATCGTTTTCTGGCCGTCTCCGACCGGCGGTCTGTGGGACGCGGACCTTTCGGAGATGCTGGACCGGCTGGAAGACGAGACCGGCGCATTCGTGACCCACGCCGGGCCTGGCTGCTCGGCGCCGACCTTGGTCGACGCCGTCTCGGCTGCTCGGTACATGGGATGTTCGAAGGTCCTCGTCGTGGCGCCGGAGGACGTTCCGATCCCCGCCTCCGAGCGCGAGGCGGCAGCCGGCCTGGGCGTCGAGCTCGCGGTCACCGCGACGCCATTCTGGAGTGCGGGTGAGCTGGCCCGAATCTATCGGTCGGCGGGGCAAAAGACTGCGCGTGCGGCGTGACGAATCTTCGGGAGGAACCGCCCGGCGCGGTCGAATCGCGTGACATCACGGGGGTGAAGCTTTGGTCAAGGATGTGACGCGAGACGCGGTCGGCTCCGCGGATAGTGAGGGCCAGCTCTGGCCGATGGGCGCCGTGACGCGTCGGACGGGCATCAGCGAGCACACCCTGCGCGCCTGGGAGCGACGCTTCGGCTTTCCGACGCCCATGCGGCTCGAATCCGGCCACCGACGATACACTGCCGATCAGGTCCGGCAGCTGATTCTGGTCAACGCGGCCTTGAGCTGCGGGTACCGCGCGGGAGACGTCGTTCCGCTGTCCCGCGCGGAGCTCGAGGCGCTGTTGCGAAGCTGCGGTGCGTACGATCCGGTCCTCGAGAGCACCATGCCGGCGACGATGATCGAGCGGCTGTTCGATGCCTGTCGGCGATTCGACCGCGATGCCGTCGCCTCTGCGCTGACTGCCGAGGCCTCAACCCTGGGCATCCGTCGCTTCCTGCTCGAGCGGGTCGAGCCGATGCTCTCGGCGGTCGGCGAAGCGTGGAACGAGGGCAGAATCGAGATCCGCCACGAGCACTTCTTCTCCGAAATCCTCGAGGACGTGCTTCGCACGCTCCGTTCCAACCTCGAGGGCGCCGGATCCGGGCGGCCGGTGGTGCTTGCCACGTTGCCCGAAGAGTTCCACGGCCTCGGTCTGCACATCGCCGCGCTGGCGGTGGCGGCGGCGGGACGTACGGTGCGCGTCCTCGGACCGCACATGCCGGTGAACGAGATCGCCGAAGCCGCCGTCGCGCTGGACGCCGCTGCGGTCGGATTGTCGATCAGCGTCTACGGCGTTGACGCCGCCACCAATGAGGCGGTGGCCGAGCTGCATCGCCTGCTCCCGCCTGCGACTGCGTTATGGGTCGGGGGCGCCGGCGCGGCACGCCTGTCGTCGGCACCCGACGGCGCGACGGTGCTCTGCGACCTCGACGCGCTCGACGACGCTCTCGCCCGCCTGTGACGCCTTCAACCCGGATGAGTCGTGAAGGGCCGTGGCGAACGGCGAAAGGCGCGAGCGTGACGCCGTCCTCGGTTGACGACATCGGTCGAACCCGCCATAGTGTGCCGACCACCACGCGTTGGACGTCAGCGTCGCAACGTCGACAAAGGAGTGACACAGTGCAAAGCATGATTCGAGCAGCGTTCGCCGGCGGATTGATGGTTTTCGCCCCGATGGCGTGCGCCCAGCCGGCGGACGACGCCGCCGCCAACGACAACACGGTCGCAGCCCGGTTCGGCGAGACCGTCATCACCGTTGCCGAGGTCGAGGAAGCGGCCGGCGGCCAGCTGATCGCCCTCCACCAGCAGATCCATCAGGTCAAGGACCAGCAGCTGCGCGGCATGATCTTCGACCGCCTCATCGACCAGGCGGCCGCATCCGAGGGCATCAGCCGTGCCGACTACCTCGACCGCGAGATCGGTCAGGCCGTGTCCGAGCTGTCCGAGGAGCAGATCAAGCAGGTCTACGACCAGTTTCGCAGCCAGCTGCCGCCCGATGAAGCCCAGGCTCGTCAGCAGATCGTCGCCTACCTGACTCAGCAGGCCGGAGCTCAGAAGGAGAAAGAGCTCCGTGATCGGCTGTTTGCCGAGGCCGAGGTCGAAATTCTCCTCGACCCGCCTCGGGTCGAGCCCGTGGTCGAGGCCCACAACCCCAGACGCGGTCCGGCGGACGCACCGGTGGTGCTCGTCGAGTACACCGACTATCAATGTCCGTACTGTGATCGCGCCCAACCGACCATCGACGCCGTGCTCGAGCGCTACGGCGACTCCGTCGTGCACGTCTTCAAGAACCTGCCGCTGCCCATGCACCAGCAGGCGACGCTGGCTGCCGAGGCCGCGCTGTGCGCCGGTGACCAGGGCAAGTTCTGGGAGCTCCACGACTGGTTGTTCGCGAACAAGAACAACATCAGCCGGGACACCCTGGTGACCACGGCCGAGACCTTGGAGCTCGACATGGAGACCTTCACCGCCTGCGTCGACGCCAGGACCCACCGCGCCGTCGTCGAGGACGACATGGCCGAGGCGAACCGATTCGGCATTCGCGGGACTCCCGGTTTCGCCATCAACGGCCGCGTCATCTCCGGCGCCCAACCGCTCGAGAACTTCATCGCGATCATCGATGACGAACTCCGGCGTAAGGGCCTACCGGTTCCCGGCGCCGCGACCTCCGAGGGCGAAGGCGCCAACGAGAGCTCCTGACCCCGACCTTCAATCCGCGTTGTGCATCCGTGCGCCTCCGGGACCCCCGGGGGCGCATCGCTTTTCACCTTAGGTTTCAGTTACATCGCCCATGGCCACCAGCGTCATGGAATCACGCTGCGATGGAAACTCGAACCTAAGCTGAGCGATTCTCACTGGCGATCTGCACCAAGTTCTTGCGCTCTGGATAGTTGCGAGAATACTCGACATACCAACGGGTATGCCTCCGTTTTTCGCAACCACCAGCGCATCAAAATCTTGGCACATCTCATCCAGCAGAATCGCTCAGCTTAGGTCGAACTTTAGAACTCATCACTGAGAACTAATCGAGATCGATGTCCCTCACCGGTCTGGAGCCGTCGTCGTCCTTGGCTTTGTCCATGAGCGAGCGGAATCGGTCCTCCATGAGCCGGCCCTTGTCCTTCTCCTGCCGCATGGCCTCGGCGAGCCGGTCGGCCGAGCGGGCTTTCTGCTCCTCAATCTCCTTGAGCCTGGTGTCGAAGTCGACCTTGTCGCGCGGCCGGACCGGGGGCTTGTGGTCGACGACAACGCCGGCGGCGGTGTCGATGATCAAAGAGCTGTCGCAGTGTGGGCATGTCACCGTGATGGTGCCGGCCATGTCGCGCTCCTGACTCCGGCGGCGGCGGCCCGCCGGGCGTGTTGGGTCGATTGTATCGGTTCATGCTGTCGTTGTTCGGATCGCGAGTGACCGCAGGTGCGCGGCGGGAGCGAACAACGGCGGAAATGGCACGTCCGCCGGGAGCGCGCCCGCTCCGGCGCTTCAGAACGCCGGTCGCCTCGGCGCGTCCGTCGCGTCCGTCGAGAAAATCGAGCCGGTCACGGCGCCCGGCACGGCCATGCGCCCCGGCCCGGCCCGACCCGCGCCGCAGCAACCTTGCTATCCTCGAATCCGCCGCGCAGCCGACGTTCGGAGGTGCGCCCGGTGTCGGCCCGGGTGGGGGAGTGGCGATGAAGACCACAGCGTTCCGATCGACCATCACCGCAGTCGCGGCGGTGGTCGTCCTGGTGTCGATCGCCTGCGGGCCCGAGAGTCCGACTCCCGAGCAGCGCGCGGTCGTCGAGGAGGCCACGGTCGACTATCTCGGCGCCCTGGCGCGCGCGTACTCGACGTTGGACTTGAGCCACCTCGAGGGCCACGCCAGCCCGGTCGAGGTCCGCAATGTCCGCAACCTGCTCCAGGAGCTCGCCAACAGCGGTGACCGTGTCGAGGCGACCCTGGTCGGCATCGAGGTCACCGGGTTCGACGTCTTTCGCGACGTCAACGCCTCGGTGGCGCTGGTCGAGATTTGGGACATCGTCCGCTTCAACGCGTTGACCGGGCACGAGAAGGGCCGAACCGAGGGCTCGGTGCAGACCACGCTGATTCAGCTGCGCCGGATCGAGGGTGAGTGGATGGTCATCGGTCGCCACATCGTCGAGCGTGACATCCCGCCGACCCCGTCAGCATCGGAGACCGGCGGGTGAGCCGACGGCCGGTCGTGGTGATCGTCGGCCGGCCCAACGTCGGCAAGTCGACCCTGTTCAACCGGCTGACTCGAAGCCGGCGGGCGCTGGTTCACGACCTGCCCGGCGTCACCCGCGACCGGATCGTCGGCGACGCCGAGCGGCCTGACGGCGGCCGGGCGACCGTGGTCGATACCGGCGGTCTGCTGCTCGCGGACGAGGACCGCTTCGTGCCGCTGATCCGATCTCAGGCGGAGGTTGCCATCACCGGCGGCGACGTCGTGCTCTTTCTGCTCGACGGTGAAGCCGGACCGATCCCCGAGGACCGCGAGATCGCCGAGTACCTGAGAACCCTCAACGTGCCGGTGGTGGCGGTGGTCAACAAGGCCGACCGCAAGGGCGTCGAGCTCGGGGCGCACGAGTTCTTCAGCCTCGGCTTCGGCGAACCGGCGTTGATCTCGGCCGAGCACGGCACCGGTATCGACGATCTGTGGCAGGCGGTCGGGTATCACCTGCCGGATTCCGACACCGGGGACGAGACGGCCGATCAGCCCGGCCTCGACGAGATCCACGTTGCGGTCATCGGCCGCCCCAATGTCGGCAAGTCGTCATTGGTCAACCGTCTGGTGGGCGACTCGCGGGTGCTGGTGAGCGAGGTGCCGGGGACCACCCGAGACGCCGTCGACGTCATCTGCGAGGTCGACGGCACGCGCTACCGCTTCGTGGACACTGCGGGCATCCGGCGCAAAGGCCGGACCGACAAGGGCCCCGAGGTTCTGTCGGTCGTGGTCGCCCGGCGCCACCTCGAGAGGGCCGAAATCTGCCTGCTCCTGGTCGACGCCGTCGAAGGCGTCACGCGCCAGGACGGCCACGTCGCCGGCTATGCCTGGGAGGCCGGTCGCGCTGTGGTGGCGGTGGTCAACAAGTGGGACCTGGTCACCGACCGCGAGCAGGCCCGACCGTGGATCAACGACCAGATCGATACCCAGCTCAAGTTCATGCGCTCCGCGCCGAGAGTGGTGCTGTCGGCCCTCACCGGCCGGGGCGTGCACCGGCTGTTCCCGACCATGCGCGACCTCCACCGGGCCCATGGTCTCAGGGTGCCGACCACCGAGCTCAATCGCGTCGTCCGGGCCGCGTTCGCGCGCAACCCGCCATCCGTCGCCGGCGCCCGCCAGCCCAAGCTGTTCTACTCCACCCAGGTCCACAACCGGCCGCCCGGCTTCGTCCTGTTCACCAACCTCGACCGCCAGCCGCACTTCTCGTGGATCCGCTACGTCGAGAACGCCTTGCGCGACGCGTTCTCCTTGGAGGGTGTCCCGTTTCGGGTTATGATAAGAGGACGAAGGAGTTAAGGGGCGGCAATGGTCTTCTTCAACTACGCGCTGCGCAAGCTCAACGCCAAGATCGTCTATTACGGCCCCGGGCTGTGCGGCAAGACGACCAACCTGCAGTGGATCCACGACCATTTCGAGGGCGGCCAGCGGGGCAAGATGATTTCACTCGCCACCGAGGGCGACCGGACCATCTTCTTCGATCTTCTTCCCATCGACATCGGCACCATCCGCGGCATGGACGTCACCCTTCAGCTGTACACGGTTCCCGGTCAGGTCCACTACAACTCGACTCGTCAGCTCGTGCTCCGCGGCGCCGACGGGGTGGTCTACGTCGCCGACTCCCAGCGCACCATGAAGGCGTCCAACGTCGAGTCGTTCGAGAACCTGCAGGAGAACCTGATGCTGCAGGGAATCGACCTCAAGTCCTTCCCCCACGTTCTTCAGTTCAACAAGCGCGACCTCCGCGACCTGCTCAGCACCGAAGATCTGAACGAAAGCCTCAACCTGTTCTCGGTGCCGATCTTCGAGGCCATCGCCACCGAGGGGATCGGGGTTCAGGAGACTCTCGAGGGCATCGTCAAGCTGGTCATGCGCAACCTCCGCGAGAAGTACGAGCCGGTGGCCAATGCAACCGGTCCTCAGGCCCCGGCGCCCATGCCGATCGGCGGTCCGACGCCGTTCCGGGCGCCCGCCGCCGAGCCGCCGAAAGCGCCCGTCGTTCCGGCGAGCGTCGCGCCGCCCGCCGCGATGGCGCCGCCGGCCGACGACGAGGCCGGCGAGGGCGGCATCGATGCCGGTTTCTCCGCGTTCCAGGACGAGGACGAGATCCCGACCAACGTCTACGAGAGCTCGAAGCACGACCCCTATGCCGAGACCGCGGGGTCGAGAACCCCGGTGATCGACGCCGGCGCCATCGCCGCGGCCGAATCCGGGACCGCTGACGAACCCGACCGTGAGAGCGAAACTGCCGTCGAAGCGTCGTCGGATGACGAGTTTGAAGGCCTCTTCACCGATCCCCGCGACGAGGATGGCACGAACCCGGAGATCCGGCTCCCGCCGCCGGTCGTCGCGCCCGAGCGAAAGCCCGAGATCGACCGGTCGACTGACCCTGAGATCGTGCCCGACAGCCTCGACGCGGAGCAGGCGGACGAGAACCTCGACGATCTCTTCGAGCCGGAAACCCATCACGACGACGAGCCGTCGGCCGAGATCGTGATCGACCGCACTGATGACGACTTCGCATTCGGCCGCTTCGACGAGCCCGAAGACGAGCCCGAAGCTGAGCCTGAAGCTGAGCCCGAGCGGTCCGGCGACCTCGACTTCGCCTTTCAGAGCGACGATCCGGAGGATTCGACGGACGAGCCGGTTGCCGAGTCGGAGGCCGATCGGAAGATCTCCGACGACGACTTCGCCTTCGGCCACTTCGGCGAGTCTTCAATCGAAGCGACGCCGGTCGCGCCGCCGACGACCGACCGCTACGAGGATCGGATCGAGGCGCCCGGGCCGTTCGCCCCTGCCCCGAAGCGATCGGGTGCGGAGACCGCTGTCGCCGGCGGCGTCGGCGACGAGCAGGCAGTCCACGATGAGGTCCGCCAGGCTCTCGGCGCGGCCGAAGACCTGGAGGCTCTGAAGGCGTTGTACAGCGACGACGCCGGCGCCTTCGATCTCCCCGCCGAAATGGCTCCGGTGATGCCGCCGCCTGACGAGTCTTCGTTCGAGCCTGAGGTTGACGAGTCTTCGTTCGAGCCTGAGGTTGACGAGTCTGAGGTCGACGAGTCTTCGTTCGAACCTGAGGTTGACGAGCGGGAGCTTCTGCCGCCGTTCGAGCCGCCCGACGAGACCGTCCCCGAAGCTCCGCAGGCGGAATCGCTCCCCGACTTCCCGTTTGACGATCAGGCCGTCCGTCAGATGTCGGAGGAGAACGCGGACGAGCCGCCGCTGTTCGACCCCGGTGCGCACCCCGCCGACGTCGGGCCCGAGACCGGCGCGACGCCCGACGATGGCGTCGAGGCCGAGCCTACGCCGGCGTTTGACGAGGCCTTCGAGCCCGAGCTGCCGCCTCCGCCGCCGCCGGTCGACCCGATGATGAGGAGCCGGCCGTTCATGGTCGGTTCCGGCGACCCGTTCGCCGACGACGAGTCGGAGGCCGTCCTCGAAGTTCCGGCCGCCTCGGTGGTGCCGGTGTCGAGAGGGATCAACGTCACGGCCGAGGACAACCAGCTCCACCTCCAGCTCAAGGGATCCGGCGCCATCGCCGAGATGGGCCAGGTCCGCGCTCTCGACATCGAGGTGCCGGTGCCGGGGCAGTGGGTCGGCAACCGCAAGGTGACGCTCCAGCTCCGGCTGACTCTGACCCCGGCGGAGGACGACGATGACTGATCCGACAGAGCTGCCCGAGGACCAGGAGTTCTTCAAGCTCAACGAGGTCTGCAAGCTCGCCAACGTGCAGCCCTACATGCTGCGCTTCTGGGGCACCGAGTTCTCCCAGCTCGAGACGACCACCACCGACACCGGTCAGCGGCTCTACTCACGACCGCAGATGAACCTCATTCTCGAGATCCGTCGCCTGCTCTTCGACGAGGGGCTGACCATCGCGGGCGCGCGGCGCGAGGTCGATCGGCTCGTCGAGTCGGGCAGGCTCGAGCTCGAGGCCGAGCCGGCCGAGCCGCCGAAGGCGAAGAAGGCGCCCGCAAAGAAGCCCAAGGCCAAGCCTGACACGAAGGTCGCCGAGCAAGCTGCAGATGCCCCGGAGGTTGACAAGACGCCCGGCGCCGACGTACAACCTCTGGTTGCGGCGCTCGAGGAGGTCCGCGAGGAGCTGTCAGAGGTCGTCGCAGAGCTCAAGAATAGTTCTTAGTTTTGAGTTCTCAGTTTTTAGTTTTTCCGATTTCGTTTCCGCAGTGCGCTCCAGTTCCGGATCGATAACTAAAAGCTTAGAACTGAAAACTCAAAAGTGAATGGTGTCGGGACGTAGCGCAGCCTGGTAGCGCACCTGAATGGGGTTCAGGGGGTCCGGAGTTCAAATCTCCGCGTCCCGACCATTAAAA
>CAZXMW010000068.1:0-17895 GCA_964641415.1 uncultured Thermoanaerobaculia bacterium
CGGCGTACAGAAGTACGCCTCCGCGTCAATTCTGATCTTCCTTGACCTTGCACAAAAACCCCTCGTTTCCGAATCGAGAACTGCGCAGTCCCCATCGGAGTTTCCGGATGGGAACGAGCTATACTCGGGACGCATCATGCCTCGGCACGTCGAGCCGGAACGTCCGCAGTCGTCAGCGCTGCTCGCCAACCTCGAGGAGACCCGCCGCGAGGTCGTGGTTCCGGGCGAGTATTTGACGCTGGTCGAGACCGTGTCGCGATATTTCGGCGTCCGCCAGTCGCTGGAGAAGCTTCTCACCGAGTTCTTCCACCCGCTGCGCAACGTCAAGCTGGTCACCAACCAGCTGCGCGGGCTGTGCGGCGGGATGTTCCACTACTTCGAGCGCAGCGAGACGCGCGCGTCGTCGGCCGGGCTGCTCAACGACCTCTACTCGGCGCTGTACGAAACCGAGCTCGAAGCCGACCGGCTCAGCGATCTGGTCGGCGCCCACCTCCAGTACCTGGACACCATGAGCCGGTCGAGCTACAGCGACGAGTACACGACGGTGATGCTCGAGGCCCTCGAACGCCTGACCGAGGTTCAGGGCGCCAACGGGCAGTGCTTCCTGCCGTTTTCGGGGCTCGCCAAGCGGCTCGGCGGCCGTCTCATCGACCACGAGATGCTCGGAGCGAGGTTCGGCGCGCTGTACGCCGGCACCGTGCGTTACGGGGTGTCGGTCTTCGCCGATGTCGTCGCCCTCGACCGCTGGTGCGAGCGCCAGCCCGGCGGGTCGCCGCGGGCGTGCCGGCGCGAGCTCGTTCAGCCTCTCAACCGGAGCATCCGCCAGGCACGTTCGGTGCTCGGCCGGGCGACGCCGGACGAGGTCGTCGAGCTGCCCAATCTCGACGACCTGCTCAATCAGACCATGGCCGGCGCGCGCCGGATGTCGAGCCCCATCGAGCGGATCAACCTGTACGTCTACCTCGCCGGGATCGCCGAGCTCGAGCACCGCAACATGGAGATCCTGCGCGCCCTGTACTACTCCATCGACACGGTGTGCTCCGAAGGGTCGGAGGACGACGTCATGCGCGCCGTCGACCTCATCACCGGTCACCTCATCGACTGCGAGAGCTCGCACAAACCCCTGCTCTACAAGTGTCTCGAACAGCTCGGCCTCGGCATCGGAAGGCGGGGCGGCGACCGACTGGTCGGCCACTTCGTCGAACGCACCATCGCCACCGGCTTCGAGGGCCCCGAGGTCAGCGGCGTGTCGGAGGAGTGGGAGACATTCGTCAACCCACACCACCTGACCTGCCTGCGGACCTGGCTCGCGATCATCATGACCGACCCCTTCCGCTTCGAGCAGCTTCTGTCGGCGCTGGTCATCAACATCCACTTCAAGGGGCTGTTCGTCTCGGACACCGATCTCTTCCAACGTGACGTGTCCGCGCTGCTCAACTCGGATATCGCCGACGCCTTCGCCCTGATCATGCAGGTCGTGACCCACGTTCCGGTGTTCTTCAGCGAGGTCGGGTCCGAGGGCGAGCTGCGCGACGTGTCGACCCGAATCGACCAGATCACCCACCGCCGCGATCCGGTCATTCACTACCTGAGAAAGCAGTGCCACGCGGAGTCCAACAACCGGCTCGTCGGCTTCGCCGCGAACGTCTACCGCTACTGGCTGACCGCCGACCCCGCCGGTCTCGAGCCCTACCTGTCCGACAGCGTGTTCAACGCCCTCGACCCGGAGGCGGACTGGTTCACGGGCCCGCACGCGGTGACCAACGCGCTGGCCGACAGCGGCCTCGGGCCGACCGACCTCATCGAGCGCGACGTCGACGAGCTCGACGCCGTTCTCGCGTCCCTCGGGGTCGGCAGTCGGGCCGACCGGGAGCGGGTGCTGCTGTTGATTCGGCTCTACCGGCTGCTCACGACCAAGTACTCGAACTCGCCGGAGGGCATCGTCGAGGCCCTCGAGCACTCGCCGCTGGTCACCGGCGACACCTACCGCGTCTTCGTCGCGGCCTGCGACGGGCCGGAGCCGCTCGCCATGGTCGCGGCCGGCAACCGGGTGCTCGCGGAGCTCAAGGAGCAGATTACCTCGTCGGAGGTCACCGAGTCGTTCGAGAACATCTACCACAAGCGCCACATCGCGGCCGGCATCCCGTCCATGTACGGCACCTACCGGGAGCCCAAGTTCGACGCCATGGGGCTGTTGCTGCGGATGATGAACTTCCTGAAGCCGCGGCTCGAGGCCTGTGTCGAGAACTTCAACTTCCGGTACATGACCCGAGAGTCCATCGCCGAGGCGCACCGCATTCTCAGCGAGATGCTCGAGGGGTTGCGGATCGCCGGGCTGCGGGTGCAGCACCTGTCGACCAAGCTCGAGATCCTGGGCAAGGTGATCAACCACGGCGCCCTGTCGGCCGGGCAGTACCTCAACATCTTCGACTTCATGTCCGAGGCCCTCAACGACGTCGTGGAGACCAACTACATCGCGCTCCACAACCGCAACCTCGAGCGGCTTCCGGTGACCCACGAGGGTGCCGGAGACGGTGACGAGGGCAACCGCACCGCCGGCCGGCGATCGGAGGAGTTCCTGCGCTCGGTGATCGCCTCGACCTACTCGATTCAGGAGATCGACCTGTTTCTGCGCCGGATCTGCGGCAGCCTGCGCCGGATGACCGAGACCCTGTCCGACGACGCCTGCCGCGTCGTGCTCGGGTTCAGCCCGACCCGGTTGATCTCCTTCCTCGGCGATGCCATCGACCAACAGGAGGACCAGCTCAGCCTCGGCTACAAGGGCTACTCGCTCAAGCGGCTCAAGTGGGCCGGCATGCCGGTGCCGCCGGGCTTCGTGATCTCCACCGAGCTGTTCGACATTCAACCCGCTCTCGACTATCAGGACCTGGCCAGGGACGCCCGGGAGCGGGTCGTCGCGGCGGTCGAGCGGCTCGAGCAGATCTCGGGCCTGGAGCGCGACAACCCCGAGCGGCCGCTGGTGCTGTCGGTGCGCTCCGGCTCGGCGTTCTCGATGCCCGGAATGATGGACACCATCCTCAACGTCGGGCTCAACGTGCCCCTGCTCGAGGCCATGGACGACGGCGGCGAGCGCGCCTGGGGTGCGTGGGACTGCTATCGCCGATATCTGCAGAACGTCGCCATGTCGTCGGGCGCCGACCGCGATCTGTTCGACGAGATCATGATCCGGCACAAGGGGCTGCACGGGGTCGAGCGCAAGCTCCAGTTCACGCCGGCGCAGATGCGCGAGATGGCCTTCGAGTACCGGGAGCTCGCCGAGCGGCAGGGTGTGGAGTTCTTCGACGACCCGGTCGAACAGCTGATGCAGGCGGTGCATCTGGTGCTCAACTCGTGGAACTCGGAGCCGGCCCGACTGTACCGCCGCCAGCTCGGGCTCGCCGACGGTTGGGGAACCGCGGTCATCGTCCAGCGGATGGTCTACGGCAACATGAACCGGCAATCGGGCTCCGGTGTGGCGTTCACCACCAACCCGCGTTCGTCGACCACCACCATCGGTCTGTTCGGCGACTTCACCCGGTGCTCCCAGGGTGAGGACGTGGTCGCCGGACTGGTGTCGCCGTCGCCGATCTCCGAGCGCCAGCGCACCGAGTACTCGCCGGGAGTCGAGGGCTCGTTGGAGACCGAGTTCCCGGACATCTACGGTGCGATCCGCAAGATCGCCTTCGCGCTGATCAACGACCACGGCTATGAGCACCAGGAGCTCGAGTTCACCTTCGAGTCGGCTGACGCCGCCGGCCTCTACCTGCTCCAGACGCGGCCCCTGCGCCACACGCGCAGCGAAGGGCGGAAGATCTTCGCCAACCAGGATGCTCTGGTCGGGCACCTGCTCGGCTCGGGGATCGGGGTCAGCGGCGGCGCCATGACCGGACACGTGGCGTTCACCGACCACGACGTCGAGCGCCTGCGGTCGACCTGCCCGGAGTCGCGAGTCATCCTGCTGCGGCCGGACACGGTGCCCGAGGACATCGGTGTCGTGCTGTCGGTCGACGGGCTGCTCACCGCGCGGGGCGGTTTCACGTCGCACGCGGCGGTGACCGCGAAGCGCCTGGGCAAGTGCTGCATCGTCAACTGCAAGAACCTGGTGGTCGACATGGCGGATCACGTCGCGCGGATCGGCGACCGGTCGCTGCTCGCCGGCGATCCGATCTCGATCGACGGCTACTCGGGGCAGGTCTGGGCCGGTGAACACGAGATCGCGGGAGCGCGCGACCCGGTCCGTCTCGTCTGATGATCGACCAGGGGCGAAAAGGAGAGGTGATGACGACCAACGGAACGGACGGCGTTCTCGGCATCAACGGTCTCGGACGGATCGGCAAGCTCACCCTGTGGCACGAGGCTGCGAGCCAGCGCTTCGAGCGCCTGGTGGTCAACACCGGCCGCCAGGTCGGCAAGGGACTCGATGCGGTGGTCCGCTACCTGTCGTCGGACAGCACCTACGGGAGTCTCGGTCGCTACCTGTACGGCCACAGGGGCCCCCGGCGGTGCATCGAAATTGTCGATGCCGACCGCCAGCTGTTGAAGATCAACGACGTCGAGGTCCAGGTTCTGACCGAGAACCGCAACCCCAAGGACATCGGCTGGGCGGACCACGGGGCCAGGATCGTCATCGACACGACCGGGCGGTTTCGCGACCCGACGCTGTCCGCAGGCCACTCCGGAGGGAGCATCCAGGGTCACCTGGAGGCCGGAGCCCAGCTCGTGCTGGTCAGCTCCGCCTTCAAGATGCAGGACAAGTCGGCGCGGATTCCCGACGATGCCGCCATGCTGATCTACGGCATCAATCAGGACGCTTTCGATCCGCGCAACCACTGCATGATCTCGGCTGCATCGTGCACCACCACCGCCCTGGCGCACATGATGCTGCCGTTGCTCGACCACGAGCTGACCCACACCATGCTCACCGCGTCGATGTCGACGGTTCACGCATCGACCAACTCTCAGAGCGTGCTCGACTCGGTGCCCAAAACCGGGGCGAAGGATCTGCGCAAGAACCGATCGGTTTTCAACAACATCATCCTGACCTCGACCAACGCCGCCGCGGCTCTCGAGCACGTCATGCCCGAGATCGCAACCATCGGCTTTCTGGCCGACTCGGTCCGGGTGCCGCTCAACACGACCTCGCTGATCATCCTCAACTGCACCTTCCAGTCCAAGCTCGACGAGTACGGCAACGCGCTGATCAACCGGCAGTCGGTCAACACCATTTACGCCGACTACGCCACGGCGCCCGACTCGGGGGTGCTGTTCACCGAGGAGCAGAGCGTGTCTTCGGACATGATCGGCGAGACTGCGGCCGTCATCATCGAGGGCTCGGAGACCCACGCGCGGACCGGCTTCACCCGGGTCAACCTGGCCGAGCTGGGCTTGACCGAGCTCGACCCCGAGCACCTCGAGGTCGAGGTGCCGGTGACCCACCTCAAGGTCTTCGGGTGGTACGACAACGAGCTCGGTTCGTACACTCGCAGGATGAGCCAGCTGTGCCACTACATGGCGGACCGATTGGGGTAGGCTCCGCGTTCGCGTCTGAGTCCGTGCCCGATCGTCGGAGGTCGAACGGCAACGGCGCCAAGGGCGCGAAGAGAACCGGTTGAGCCGAAGGACGGCGCAGTCGGTGCTGCCCTCCGGGTCGGATGCGGCGCTTTGCGAACTTTGGTGCTCGGCGGTTCAACCCGACGTCTACCCGAACAGCACGACCCACCCGACCGCGAAGACGGCGACGTCGGCCAGCACGTGGCTGATCCACCCGGGCCAGATCGAGCGGTAGCGTCCGTACAGCCATGCCCAGAGGGCCCCGCCGATGAACACTCCGAGCGAAGCGAGAGCGGTCAGGTGCCACGGCAGATAGGTGCTCAGGGCGATGACGTGGTGGGCGGTGAAGATCGCTGTCGAGGCGAGGATCGCCGCAGGGGTCGACATCAGCTTCTCGCAACGAGTGAGGACGAACCAGCGATAGACGAGCTCCTCGATGAGCGAGTTGACGAAGGTCCAGCCGGCGGCGGCGGTGAGGAAGGCACGGGCATCGACGAGCCCCATCTCGCCGATCTCGGCGGCGAGCGCGGTCATGTCCATGGTGAAGACACCGAAGAGCCGCGCCGCACCGGCGATGACCGCGGCGGCGACGAGCCCGGTGACGACTCCGACCCCGAGACCGCCCCGCCGGGGCGGCGACCAGCTCGGCGGCCGGCGGTCGACCGCGAGGTGCCAGAGCACGGGGAGGGCGACGAGCCACACCTTGGCGGTCATGAACAGGGCCCGACCGAGAGGTCCAGGAAACCAGATCATGGCCGCGGCCACGCCCAGGCTCGGCGCCGGCGCCAGGAGAGCCAGCGCGATCGCGGCCCGACGACGGTCGGCCGGGATCACGATCCGGAGTCCCCGATCGCCGACCGGACGGCAGTCACAGCTCGGGGATGCCGAGGATCACATTCGGGTCGGGGCACAGCTCGAGCCAGCGCTCACGCTCTGACGGTGTTGCGACGCCCGGAAAGTCGCCGGACCGGCCGAGCAGATCAGTGATCAGCTGAAAGTGGAGGTGGGGCGGCCAGCTGCCGTTCTCGTCACAGTCGCCGACCTCGGCGAAGACCTCGCCGGCGATGAGCTCGCCGCCGATCGAGAGCCGCTCGACCGGGTGGCGGCCGAGATGACCGTACAGCGTCCAGAAGCGCCGGTCGTCGAGCTCGTGTTCGAGAATCACGGTCGGCCCGTAGTCGCCGAGGGCGGCGTTGTCGGCCACCGAGTGGACCCGTGCCGGCAGCGGCGTCGCAATCTCGGTGCCCTCGACGACGAAGAGGTCGATACCCAGGTGGACGCTGCGGCGCTCGGTCTTCGCGTCGAACAGCGGTGAGTGGCGGTAGATCACCCGGTCCTCGTCGTACCGGCCGACGCCCACCGGCAGCTCGGCCGAGGCGATTCGGGCGAACAAACGCTCGGTGAAGCCCGCAACGTCGTTGATGTCGATCCTGGAGAAGTCCGGACTCTGATCGGTGAAGTCGAAGACGACGGCGCCGCCGCCGGCCAGGTCGAATGGAATCACCGGCCGGAAGCGGTCCCGGCAGGAGGCGAGCCGATCGACGATCGACGGTGAATCGGGCACCCGACCATTGTAGGACAGCGGACCCGGCGCGCGGCCCGGCTCGACGCTCGTCTGGCAGCGGCCGCCGGTCGTGGAGAGTCGCGCTCACGGTATCGGCCGGAACCGGCAGCCGAGCGAACCCGCGGCGGCTGGTCGGCATGGGTGCTCCCTTCGGCCCGATGCGGCGCGAGGGGACGATATGGAATCAACGAGATGGAATGATTGCCGGCGGGTTTGACACCGAGCTCGCGCGAGATGAGAGTTGAGCGACCGCGAGTCTTGAGTTTCGAGTTCCGAGTTGACATCGTACTTCACGGACCGGACAACCTCGAAGAGCTTGAAGCTCAGAACTTTTGGGGGTCGGAATGGCACGACGGCTCGATGGCAAGGTGGCCTTGATCACTGGTGCGTCGTCCGGAATCGGAGCGGCCATGGCGCGTGAGTTCGTCCGGCGCGGCGCCGATGTCGTGCTGACGGCGCGCCGTTGGGAACGCCTCGAGGCCCTCGCGCTGGAGCTGCGCGCTCTCGGGCGCCGAGCGGTGGTGGTGGCCTGCGACGTCACCGTCGACGGCGACGTCGAGCGCGCCGTCGCCGCGGCGTCGGATGAGCTCGGGCGGATCGACTTCGTCGTCGCCAACGCCGGGTTCGGCGTCGCCGGCTGGTTCCACCGTCGCTGCCTCGACGACTACCGACGCCAGCTCGAGACCAACGTCTTCGGCGTGCTGCGAACGGCGTGGGCCTGCCGCGAAGAGCTCGAGGCGTCCCGCGGCTGTTTCGCGATCATGGGCTCGGTGATGAGCCTGGTGTCCTTTCCGGGGGTCTCGCCGTACGCCATGAGCAAGCACGCCGTGCGCGCCCTCGCCGAGTCGCTGCGCCATGAGTGGCGGACGCGTGGAGTCGCGGTGACCCTGCTCGCCCCCGGTTTCGTCGACTCCGAGATCCGGCAGGTCGACAACACGGGCCGGCGCGATCCCGAGGCCGGCGACTCGGTGCCGCGCTGGCTGCGGATGCGCACCGACACGGCGGCCCGGAAGCTGGTCACGGCGGTCGTGCGCCGCAAGCGGGAGAAGGTGATCACCGTACACGGCAAGATTGCGGTCTTTCTCGGGCGGCACACTCCGGGGTTGCTCGATCTCCTGGTGCGGGTGTTCGCGATCAAGTAGCGACGAGAGCCCGGGGAATGGCGCCTCGTCTCGGCGGCAGCGAGAGCTTCATCTTGACGAGCTCGATCGCCGAGGCGGGCCTACCGGGCAGCCTCTGGGCCCGAGCTTTCGGCCTTCGGGCGCCCTCACGCGAGCACGAGGCCGACGATGTGTTCCGAAACGCCCGCGCTCGGGACTCCTTGGGATCGAGAGCGGTTTGCCACGCCCGGCGCGCTGGGCTACCGTCACACCGTGACCGATCGGTTGCCCCACGTCACCATCTACACCGACGGCGGCTGTCGTCCCAACCCGGGGCCCGGCGGCTGGGGAGCGGTGATCCTGCGACCAGGAACCGACCCGGTCGAGCTCAGCGGCGCCGAGGCCGAGGCGACCAACAACCGAATGGAGCTCAGGGCGGCCATCGAGGCGCTGCGCGCTCTCGACGGGCCGCATCAGGTCGAGCTGGTGACCGACTCCGAGTACCTGCGCAAGGGCGTGACCGAGTGGCTCGAAGGCTGGCGCGCCAAGGGGTGGAGGACAGCCGGAAAGAAGTCGGTGGCGAATCGCGACCTGTGGCAGGCGTTGACCGGCGAGATTGCGCGTCACGAGATCTCGTGGCGCTGGGTTCGGGGCCACACCGGCGACCGGTGGAACGAGCGCGCCGATCGACTCGCGTCGGCCGCCATGCCTCGACCCGCGCTGCCGGTACACGACCCCGGCGCGGTCCATCTGTTCACCGCGGTCGCCCACTCGGGAAAGCAGGATGCCGGCGCGTGGGCGGTGGTTCTGTCGTACCGGGGCGAGGAGAAGGAGCTCAGCGGCCGCCAGCCCGGGGCGTCTGCCAACCGGATGCATCTGACCGCTGCCGGGATCGGTCTGGCTGAGCTCAACCGGCAATCGAGGGTCCACCTCTACACCGCGTCGGACTACCTGAAGGACGGCGCCACCGCCTGGATCAGGGGCTGGCGCGCGCGGAACTGGACGACCCGGGAGGGCAGGCCGGTCGCCAACCGGGCGCTCTGGCAACGATTGGCGACCATGGTCGAGCGGCACGACGTGCACTGGCACGTCGCGTCGCGTGACGCACTGCCCGACGAGATGGAGCGCGCCAAGGCCCTCGCCAGGAACGCGCTCGAGCAGAGCCCCGACGCCGAGCCCGCGTCACCGGCGTAGAACGTCGCCGCCCGGCCCGTGTGATTCACCACTTTTCCTCGGCCGCGGCCGACGGCTCACGGATCCTTCGGGGTCGCCGCTCCGAGCCGGGCTGTCGCCGACGCCGGTGTCGTGATCGCCTCCGTCAGATCGCCGGGACCGGCAGGACATAGGTCGGATCCTCGGTCGCTCCGTCGACGATGGAGGCGTAGGCGGTCCAGTATGCCGGCGACCCGCCGATGAGCTCGACCGAGATCCATCCGCCTTCGAGGACCGTCCCGCCGATTTTCATGTCGTCGAGCAGATTGTTGACCTGGGTGAAGGCCGCGTCGGAGCCGTAGCCCTTGGTGGCGAGGACCGTCCCGTCCGGAGCGTGAACCTGGACCCGAACGGCGAAGCTTCCGGCAGAGGTCTGCACCAGCCCGAGATTGGTTCGGAAACGATCCGGGTCGGACAGCGCCATGGGCAGGATGAGCCGGTTGGAGGGCTCGGCCTCGTCGAGCAGAATCGCCGGAATGCCCTGGCCGAAGGTGCCGCCGTCGGTTGCCAGGTTGTAGGTCCGGGTCGTCACCGGCATCCCGTCGCCGTCGACCACGACGTAGAGGGCGCCGGAGGTCGGGTTGAGGCCGAGCAGCGGGTCGTCGACGGACAGCGAGCCCCCGGCGGGCACCGAGTGCGGGCCCGACAGCAGCGCGCCCGGCCACGGCTCGCTCTTGGCGACGAAGAAGATTCGGGCCTCGCGGGTCTCGGAGGATGGATTGGTGACGACGATCCGGGTCTTCCAGTTCGACGTGCCGACGCCGGGCGCGGATGCCGCTGCAGGCACCAGCCAGGTCCGCAGGACGGACTCACCGCCGGGGTTGCGCCCGCCGTAGCTGAGGACGCCGGTGCCGAGCGGGTCCAACCAGTCGGACAGTCGGCCGCCCGAGGTGCCGTCGCCGCTCCAGTGGGCGTCCATCCGGCCGTAGATGTCGAACCCGGTCGGATTGGTGCACGATGCCGTGCCGGCGGTCAGCGTGCCGATGCAGCGCTGGGTGACCCGGTCGTAGATGCACGAGCCCGACGATCCGCCTTCGGTGGTGCCGAGGTCCCAGGCCGCGATCCGCCACTGGTGGTCGCCGGCGCCGTAGTAGTTCTCCTTGATCGGAGCATCGTCGTCGAAGGAGATCGCTTTTTCGTCGCCCGATGGGTGGTGGATGCCCACGCTGCCGGTCGGGATCGCGCCGCTGACGTCCCAGCCCGCGTAGTAGACGTTGAAGGAGGGGTCGGGGGTCTCGTCGAGGAGAAGCAGCGCGAAGTCCGAGCCGAAACGCCACTCCCAGATCGAAACCAGGGTGGCGCCGCTCTGACTCTGGCTCAGGTTGCCGCCGGCCAGCAGGCCGCACTCGGGCGCTTCGTAGTTCCAGAATGCAACCACCGAGGTCGCCTGAGACGCGTTTTCGACGCAGTGCTGGGCGGTGAGCAGGTACGGCGTACCGTCCTCGGCCGTGTTGTTGACCAGCTGGGCCGAGCACAGGAACGAGCCGAGAATGCTGATTCGGGCGGTCGACCGGATCTGATCGCGCCAGCCGTCGCCCTCCGGGCAGATGACGTCGATGTTGCAGGTTCCCTGCTTGGTCTCGCCGCCTGCGACCGGGTCGTCGAACTCCCGGAAGCCGTGGTTGATCGACGCGATGCTCAGATCGGCCTGCTGCGGCAGACCGGCTGGGAGGTGGAGCTCCACCACGACCTCGTCTCCGCGCACGATCGGGGTCCACAGGCCGCCTGCGGCGTTGCGGTCGGCGACTGTGTAGGGCCCACGCACCATGGCGCCGTCGGCGCCGTACAGCCACAGTCTCGCGCCGGCGGGAAGATCGAAGCGGTCGAACGCGAGGTTGAGGTGCCGAGCTCCGGGCGAGGCGATCCGCAGCCGCCACAGCGTGCTGCCGTCGGCCAACTGCTCCCAGGTCCCGGCGTCGGCCGGCGTCATCGCCGCCTCGGTCGGAACGGCGAAGCGCAGCGGTGCGGGTTCACCGGCGCTGCGCCGAGCGGAATCCTCGGCGAGCACCCCGCCAATGTCGGGCGAGGCGATGATCACGCGCTCGACGCCTTCGAGATCGGGCGCCTGCCGAAGCAGGGTGGGGGACATGGCGCCTTTCGGCGCCGCGTCTGCGGCGGTGACGGCAAGCACGATGGCCGCGGCGACCATTGGGGCAATCAGAAACGAAGCAGTGGTGCGCGTCATGACACGAGCCCTTCCCCGGCGCCGGGCGGCGCGGTTTTGTCGTTCCTCTTATCCGAACACAACCGGACCGGGCTGAGTTCCCTTTTACTCGTTGATGGTGACCTGGATCATCTGGACCGGTGTTTTCGGCCGGTCCGTGCCGTCGGTGGGTGTGCTCTCGATGGCGGCGACGACGTCCATGCCCTCGGTGATCCGACCGAAGACCGGGTGCTTCGAGGGGCCGGGCGTGAACCAGTCGAGGTAGGGGTTGTGGACGGTGTTGATGAAGAACTGCGAGCCGCCGCTGTTCGGGCGCCCGGTGTTCGCCATCGAAAGAGTCCCCGGCTCGTTGGAGATGCGGGCATCGTCCGGGTGCTCGTCGGCGATGGTGCCGTGCGGCGGACCGCCGGTGCCGGCGCGGCGATCTCCGGGGTCCTTGCTGTACGGGCAACCGAACTGGATCATGAAGCTCGGAATCACCCGGTGGAAGTGCAGGCCGTCGTAAAAGCCGTTCTTGGCGAGGTCGACGAAGTTGCCGGCGGTGATCGGCATGCTGTCGGCGAGAATCTCGGCCGTGAAGGTGCCGAGCGAGGTTTCGAACGTCGCGGTGGGGTTGGCCATGCGGAGTCTCCTTGTCCTCGATCGCGGCTCACGATAACACGCCGCTCGGGAGCGGGCGCGACAGAGGCAGAATGTGTGGATGTGCGAACCCGGCGCCGAGTTACATGATCGTCTGAATCGTCTGACCTGGCACCCGTACGCGCCCCCTCCTGCCCGGTCGAACCGCGAAGACGCGAAGAACGCGAGGCATCGCAGGTTGAAACCCAGAGGGCACGAAGGACCAGGAAGGCACGACGAAGCTATCGAATTGGCCGAAGGGCAATGAAACCGATGTGGTCCCGATGTTGACGACGGGCCGATTCTGCATATAATTTTGTATGTATGAGCACCAAGACGATTGCTGTCGACACACGCGTGTACCAGAAGCTCGCCGGGGTCAAGCGGGAGGGTGAGTCGTTCTCGAGGGCGATCGCCCGCCTGATCGATCAGGTAGGTTCGGCCTGCACCGGGGAGCATATCCTCAACGGTCTGGCCGCTTTTCCGGAGCTCACCGACGACGACGCACAGGTGATGCTGGCGAAGGTCGCCGAGAACCGACGTGACGAGGCCTGGGATGAGCTTGATCTGCGTTGACACCACGTTCCTGATCGATCTCTGGCGAACCCGCGACGATAAAGACTCTCCGCCCTCGCGGTTGCTCCGGCTCTACTCCGGGGCGGAGTTTGCCGTTCCTGCACATGCCGCCGGTGAGTTTCTCGAGGGTGGAGCCGCGATTTCGCCGGACCGGCTCCGGCAGACCCTGTCGTTCCTTCGTCTGTTTCGGATCGGGGAGGTGGGAATCGAGACGGCACACCGGTACGCCGTGATCGTGTCGGCCTTGAGAAGCGAGTCGGCGCTGGCCGGACGCTCGAAACCGGACATCTGGATCGCGGCCTGGGCGCTTCAGCACGCCGCGCCCCTGGTCACCAGAAACGCACGGCACTTCGGCGACATCCCCGGCCTCGAGCTTCTCGACTATCCCGGATAGCTGCCGGGTTCGGAGCTCGGGCAAACCGCGAAGACGCGACGCACGCCAAGCCATCGCAACGCAATCGCAGAGGCGCGAAGTGCGTCACGCGGTCGCAACCGCCACGGCAGCAAGACGCGAAGCCACCGCAGAAAACCGCCACGGTGGGATGGCTCTGCGCCTCTTCGGTGTCGAGATGTTCTCGCCATGAGCTGGCGTTCTGGCCTATGGAGTGGTCGTTGAAGCGATGGACTGGTCACATTGATGTCAGGAGAAACAAAGTTAACAAAGTTGTTTCCTGGCATCAATGTCCAATTCCCATTGGGGCAGTGCATGCCGGCGCAATTCCCATTGGGGCATTACATACATCAGCAAATCGGTGCTGGCGCGGTTACCGGTTACGGTTCTCGCCGAGAGGTTGTGATCGGTGGCACCCCTGGTTGGCGAAATTGCGCGGGCGCCTGTCCCTGTTTGTCATCGGACCCTGAACTGTTCGAAAATCTTCTTCGTCGTGTCATCGGAAACGCCCGCCTCACGAGCGAACTCCGGCCATCGATGAAGAGACCCGGCGATCTCGTCGATGATATTCCGCCCGTCGAACCTGAGATCGAACTTCGCGCCTGATTCGATCAAATCTCCTCGAGTGAAACCATTTCGCTTGCCGCCAAGACTCAACTGATGGTCCCGGGTGAAATTTCGGCCGCGGACGAATGTCAGATCGTAGGCCGGAGAGAGCCGCCATCGGCCGGTATCGTCCATCAAAAAGCTGAAGTTCTTGACGTGATCGTCCTGATTCACCGCCAGTAAGTTGAAGCACGCTCGACGAAAGGCCTGCTCGAGCGCCGGATAGCCAAGGCCGAGCGAAAGGACAAGCCGGAAGTACTGTTCGTACGAGTAAAGCCCTGGCACGTTGTAATCGATGTGCTCCATCCCCCCCAACGAATGATAGTGAAGCCTGCCCCCGCTGTCCGTTCGGTCGAATCGCCGAGTCATGAAATGCGCAAAACTCCTCTCTTCCATGAGTCGTGTCTCGGCCATTTCGATTCCGGCCGCTACTGCCATGCGTGAGTAGGCGTATTCAATTCTATTGAATGCCCGCGGCTTCGGATCGGGGTTGCCGATCTCGCCGACACCGTCGAATTTGATCAGCCACTCCTCGTCACCAGGCTGCCGTGGAGCAAATGCCGAGCGGACCTGCTCGGCTTCTGGATTCCACAAGATGATGGCTTTTGCCCTCGCGCCTCCAGCCGACGAGCCCAACCGCATGATTTCGGGAATCGCTACCTCTGTGTCTCCTTCGACGACTCGCCGCGCCGCTTCGACCAGGCTCGCGGCCTCGAGCGCGTCGTCCTCGCGTTGCCTACGAGGGATCTTCTCGGCCGGCCGATACTCCAACGCTCCCATGCCACGCGAACCTATGTACAAGAGCTTCTGCACCGGGCCCAGTCGCTCACCGGTACGGCCACGTTCTGCAAAGTACTTTTCGATGATGGCGTTGCCGAACCGGTCGGGCAGAGAATCGGCGAGGACACCCGGAAGGCCCTCGAACGCCTCGAGTCGCGACAGCTCGGGGAATGTCAGCGGACCTTCAACGGTCAGTGGAAGGTGTCGCGGAGATATTTCCAGCCCCGAACGTCGAAACTTCGGGTCGTATTCGAAGACAACCTGGCCGTCATCCGTTTCAACAGCGCCGGCCACCCGGCGGCCCCACAGCAGCACCTCGGCGAGACAGGCGCTCTCAACCACGGTCACGACCCCTGGCGCGGCGACGTTCAGTGCCTCCGGTTTCCAGGAGTTCGATTGGCGACACCTGCGATCGTGGTAGGAACGCATCAATGGCGTCGGTTTTACCCAGCGCGCGAAGGACGGCAACGACGGTCGACAGGCGAACGTCCTCACCGCTCTCCATGCTCCTCACGGTCCTTGGGGAAACACCGGCCTTCTGCGCCACATCACGCTGCAACAGGTTCTGCTGAAGACGGTACCGCCGAATCCGATCGCCAATCTCCGCAATCAACTCGCTGTCGGTCAGATGCCCGAGGGTCACGACTTCAATCTCCATTCTCCATGAAGGAACATAATCGGCAATATAATGCCTTGGAACTTAATTTTTTCGGTTTAAAGGGTAATACGCTGCCTTTTATTTGTCAATACGATAGGGGCATCATTCTAGCCCCAAAGAAACGTACCAGGCACTGATTTTCTGAATTTTGCAAATCGCAAGCGGCGCGAATGAAAAGGAAAAGGTGCCAGTCACGCTGTTCCGTACCTCCTCGCCGTACCCCGTCTTGACACCAGGCACAGGTTCGAGTGCAAGAAATCTGAGTTGAGGCAGATCAGGTCAGATCTGAGGGCAGGGTGACGGCGCCGTGGTCGGCGACCGCGCGGTTTGCGGCGAGGGTGACGTAGTCGCGAGGATTGACACCGCTGAGCTTGGCGGTTTCGAAGAGGGTGTAGAAAAGCGCCGCGACCTCGGTGCCTTGCTTTGACTTCGAGCCGTAGTGGTTCTTGCGGCCCAGCACGACTCCGCGGAGAGCACGCTCGGCTGCGTTGTTGTCCAGCGGAATGCGTGGATCGTCGAGGAAGAGAATCAGCCCCTTCCAGAGTTTGAGCATGTAGGAAATGGCCTTGCCCATCTTCGACCTCGGCAGGACGGCGCCGTCGTGCTTGGCGGCCCATTCGAGAAGCTTTTTGATGACCGGTTTTGACTTTTCCTGTCTCAGCCGGCGACGCAGCTCAAGGATTCGTTGTTTCTCCTCGTCGGTTGCATCGGGCCCTGCCCTTGGTACCTCTCGCTCGATTCTGAAAAGGGCGTCGATCTGGCTGACGGCTTGTTTGCTGAGTTCCGGGCTGAAGTCCGCCGCCTCGAGAAACTTCCTTCTGACATGTGCCCAGCAGTGGGCGAGCTTCAGATTCGGCGAGTTCTTCGCGAGTGACTGGTAGGCGGCGTAGCCGTCGGTCATGGCGACGCCCTCGAAACCGTCGAGCACCTTTTTCGCAGCATTCTGCGATCGGCTGTTCAGGATGCGGTAGACGGCGATGTCGTCGGATGTGACGCCCCACGTCCACCACTTGCTGGTGTTCTTGTTTTCGTGGTTACGCCAGAAGGTCTCGTCGGCGTAGACAAAGCCGAACTCGAGGACCATCTTGCACAGCGTCTGGTACGTCGGCTCGAGATATCGGGCGAGGACGCTGATCTGGTCCCACAGTGTCTGGCTGTCGGTGTCGAGGCCCGCCCTGCCCATGGCCTTCACTTGGCGCTCGAGCGGCATGTGGTCGAGGTACTTCTGCTCGGCGACATGGACCGCAAAGTCGACAGAGTAGCGGCCGCCCGGGATCAGCCTGGCCGGCCCCGACGCTGTGACGATCTGCTCGTTGCACCTGCAGCGGTACTTTTGCCGCCGATGCTTGAGGATCTTGTACTCGACGCCGACGACGGTGATCTCTTCCGACTCCTCGGCCTGGTCGCCCATCTCGGTGAGGACCTCGCCGCAGATCGAGCATGTGCGGTCTTTCTCTGCGAGAGTGTGGGTCACTTCTTCGACGGGGAGCTTCGGTTGGCTCTTGGGGCCGTGGCCGCGGCGAGGCGCCTTGGGCTTTTCATCGCCTGCATTCGTCGCCCGCGGAGTTCTCTCTGACGACTCGCCGAAGACCATGCGCTGCATGGCGGCGAGCTGCTCTTTGAGGAGATCAAACTCCATCTGAGGATCGACGTCGCCGCCTCGCAAGCGCGCGTTTTCTGCCCTCAGACGAGCGTTATCTTTGCTCAGTCGGATGGTGGATTTTTCAAGGTGAGATGCGACCTGCTGGAGGGTTTTGACGTCTGATATTTCCTCCAGCCTCGACATGCTCTATTTTCTCAATAAAATGGTTATCTGTCAAGCACTTAAGGCATAGTTTTTCGGGTGAAACCACAACTTTCCCGACCAGTCTGCTGCCCTCCAGAAAGAGCTGCAGCTCGGACATCGTCAGCTTGATCGAGGTGATCTCCTCACCCGCCCACAGCTTCGCAAAGAGCCCTTTCTCCAGTCGCTTCGCATACAGGCACAGACCTGTCCCGTCCCACATCAGCACCTTGGCCCGTTTCCGGTTGCGAGCGACGAAGAGAAACATGTCCCCTGACAGCGGATCGCGATCCAGGTGGCTCGACACCATCCCGTACAATCCGTCGAAGCCCTTCCTCATATCGGTCGGCAAGGTGTAGGCGAAAACCCGGACCGACCTCGTCGACCCGATCATCCGACGACCCGCAGCAGAAACGCCAGCGTCTGGGCGTCGAGACCGTCGACCATGTAGCCGGCCGGCGTCATTAAGCGGAGTGGGCCACCGTCGATCTCCGACCGGTCGTGTTCCTCAGAAGCGACGATCGACACCGACCGAAAGCCCGCTGCGAGCTCCTTGCGATCTGCCCGAAGCCACCTCGCCAGCGTCGACTCCACCAGACCGAGGCGATTCGAAATCGCTAACAGCGGCTCGCCTTGCTCGCGACACACCCTGGCGTACGAAATGACCCGAGATCGTAGTCCTGCCGGGCAGCGCCATCTCTTGCCCGGTCGGCTCTCCAGCTCCGCGGCGATCTCTCGTTTCAGCTGCTCACACAGTCCATCCAGGCTTCTGATTTCCATCCCTCAAGCCTGGGCAATTCAGATCGATCGCGCAAGACGGGGTAGGGCGAGGAAGTACGGCCGAGTGAGGAGTTGGGCCTCGGAGATCGGGGCCGAGGTGATTGCGAGGTGCA
>CAZXMW010000069.1:0-17765 GCA_964641415.1 uncultured Thermoanaerobaculia bacterium
TTTCCGAATCGAGAACTGCGCAGTCCCCATCGGAGTTTCCGGATGAGAACACGCTACAATCAGGTCGATCAGAAGAGGAGGAGCCTCCATGCAGGAAAAGAGCATCGAGTTGCTGAACACAGCGATCGCCGACGAGCTTGCGGCGATTCATCAGTACATGTACTTCCACTTCCATCTGGACGATCTCGGCTATGTCCCGCTGGCCAGTCTGCTCAAACGGACCGCCATCGAGGAGATGCAGCATGCCGAGACGATCGCCGAGCGGATTCTCTTTCTCGGCGGTGACGTCGAGATGGCGGTCGGCCGCGAGGTGGAGACGATCCAAGACGCCCAACAGATGCTGGCCAAGGCCAAGCAGCTGGAGCAGGAGTCGATCGAGATGTACAACCGCTTCGCGGTCGAGTGCTCGCAAAACGCCGACTCCGGCTCGAAGAAGATCTTCGAGGACCTGGTGGCCGCCGAGGAGGGCCACTGGGACGAGTTCGACCGCCAGTCCGACAACGTGGCCCGTTTCGGCGAGCGGTATCTGGCCCTGCAGTCCTTCCAGACCCAGGGTGGAGAACCCGCAGAGTAGGGTCTCGGCGGCGGGTCCCGTCGGCGACCATCGCGGCACTCTGAAACGACTTCACAACGAAAGGTTGTCGAGATTAACAAATGTATACATACAAGTATGTTTGTGATAGAGTCTGAAGTATGAAAGACGAGACGACATGATGGGGCGGCCCGAAGCCTCGGAATCCCCCGTCGCCCCGAACCACCGGAACCGGGTTCGCCCGGAGCATTTCTCGACCTATGTGCCGCGCAGCGTGGTGCGCCGGCTCAAGGTCGTGGCGACGATTCGGGATATCCCGCTGTGGGCTCTGGTCACCCAGGCGCTCGAGGAGTTTCTCGACAACTTCCAACGGAACCACGGACGACTTCCCGCGCTCGACGACGCGGCGAGTCGGGAGAGGGAGCCGCGATGAACACGGTCTCGCTGCGGCACGTGCTGATCATGGACTGGACCGACATCGAGAACACGCCGGTGGATCGTCGTCGACCGTTGGTCATGCAGCGGTGGCATTTTCGGGTCGAGCGGCTGGCCCGGCTTGTCGAACGTCCGGCGGACGAGGTCGCCGCGGAGCTCAAGGGCGACGCGCGCCGAGAGGCGGACCGGCAGCGGCGGGAGATGGAGGTCGCCTTGGCCGAGGATCTCGCGGTGTGCCGCGCCCAGGGCAGATCGGTGGCGCCGCCCTGGCGGCGGAGGCTCGAGGTTCTGGCCAAGATCTCGGGACGATCCTTCGAGGAGATCGATGCAAGGGTGACCGCCGCCGCCGCTGCGATCCAGGTGATCGAGGCACGCTGAATCCGGACGGCGACGCCGCCCCCGTCTCGCGACCGGTGCGGAACGCACGTCGAGGCGGCCGCCGAGCCCGCCGCATCATCGGTGCCGTGTCAGGGCGTCGTCGCGGTCCACGCGCCGGTGTCGCCGGCCTCGAAATCGTCCGAGAAGATGCCGCTCGCGTCGAGGCAGCTCGATGCCGTGATGACCCGCACGTCGTCGATGTACCAGCCCTCTCGATCGACGCTGCTATCCGTTCCGAGGCGGAACCGGAGCGCCACGTTTTGACCGCTCCAGGCGCTGAGGTCGGCGACCTTGAGGGTCCAGTCTCGGGGATCGCCGCACCAGGCCTGCGCACCGCCGATGGGATTCGAGCAGCAGGTCGACACCGGTCCGTCGTAGCCCTGCGTCAGCAGTGCGGCGCCGGGCACCTGGAGCCAGCTCGACCCGCCGTCGCTCGAGACCTCGACGACGCCGCCGTCGTAGCAGCCGCTCGAGCTGTCCTCGACCTCCTGCCAGCTCCAGAACTCGAGCCGGATGGTGGGCACCGGCGGCAGCGCGAACTCGGCGGACGCGAGCTGCTGGTCGCTGACGGTTTCGACGTCGGTGGCGTAAAACGAGGTCGTGCCGCTGACCGAGCGAGCCGTCGACAGGGTCCAGGTGTCGCCGGAGCCGCCGTGGCTCCAGTTTCCGTCGCCGGACTCCATGTCGTCCGCGAAGAACACCGAGTCCGGGCCGGTGGCGACAGCGGAGGCTTCGGCGGTATTGCCGTCCTCGTTGCCGTCGGAGCACGGGCCGATCCCGTTGCCGGAGTCGTCCTCGGCGCGAACGATGTACTGGTAGGTGACACCCGAGTCGACGCTGGTATCGACAAAGCTCGTGCCGCCGACACACGAGGCGACGAGGGTGCCGGCGCCCGGCGCGAACCCGGACTCGGTCGACCGGTAGACGTTGTACGCCACCGACGAACCGCACTCGGCGGTGGCCGGGTTCCAGGCGATCTCGAGCTCACAGTCGACGGCCTGGGGGTTGGTCGCACCGGCGATGCCGTCGAAGATCGGCGCCAGGGTGCAGACGCCGGTGGCGGTGGCGGCGGCCTCGTTGGAGGAGTCGGACCGGCAGGCTTCGCCGTCCGATGCGCGGACGACGTAGTAGTAGTCGATGCCGCCGCTGACGGTCGGGTCGGCATACTGGTACCCGGCGCCCCCGCCGACACCCGGGCTCGTGTCGGGCACGGTGGCGATGAGCTCGTACGGGCCGCCCGCGGTCCGGGAGCGGGAGACGAGGTACTCGGTCATGGTCGGTTGCGGAGCGTCATTCCAGGTCACCGTGATGACGTTGGGTGCGGTGGCGGCCGCTGCGGCGACCGGAGGATCGACGACGATGTCACAGCCGCAGGCATCGAACCGGAAGCTGGTGATCTGAGTCGCCCAGCTGCCTCCGTTCTGGTACTCCGAGGTGAACCAGAAGGTGCAGTCGTCCTCGGGGTCGACGTTGATCGACGCGTAGTCTCCCCAACGCCCGCTTCCGGCGCCGCTGCCCGTGATCTGCTGGGTCTCCGTCTGGGTCATGACGCCGGGCGCGTCGTCGGCGAGCCGCCCGGTGTAGCGAAGGCTCGGCGATACCGACGGGGTCCCGAGGTCGGTGACGCTGTACCCCATGGCGATGTTGCCGCTCTGGTCCATGGCGATGGATCCGACAAAGCGGTTCTCGTCGAGGTCGGCGGTGGCAAACGTCCCTTCCTGGTGGACCTGCCAATTGCCGCCGCTGCGTCGGAGTTCGAACCACCGCAGCGCCGCGCTGACGTCGGAGCCCGACGTCGCGGTGTAGGCGTTGGTGGGCAGCACGCCGACGAGGGACTCGTGGGTCGGGAAGTACCGATACTGGAGCCGGTGGAGCACGACCTCGCGGATCGGGTCGAGTCGGCTCGACGATCCGGGCTGGGGGACCGAGTAGAAGGTGCTGTAGTTGATCATCCACGAGTTGAAATCGGTGATCACGACATCGGGGAGCTGGGTCAGCGACGAGTTGGCCGACGCGTCGAAGTCGACGTCGAAGGCGTAGATCTCGAGCAGGTCCGTGGTCGGGTTGTTGGTGTAGCCGGAGTGGGCTTCCTCATCGACGTGCCGCATGATCAGCCCCGGGGCGCCTGCCGGCGGGAGCTCGGCGCCGTCCAGGTCGGCCGGTGTCGCGCACTGGAAGCCGTAGCCCGAGAGGTCGGGGATCGTGAACCGCTGCATGGGACGAGCCGCGGCGCCCGCGAGCATGTTGGTGCGGTCGAAGGCGTACACGGCCGACGAGGACTCGTTCGCGGTGCCGTAGTACGCGTCGCCCCAGACGCCGAAGTGCGGATAGTCAGGGAAGGACGGCGCCTGGAAGCCGTAGTGGTACCAGCCTCCCGACACCGGGTCGGAGGTCTGCGAGATGTAGAAGCACATGGAGTTGCCGCTCGAGCTGAACTCCTGGAGCAGCCAGCGGTCGGCCTGGCGGTCGTACAGCACGATGGGGTCGCCGAGACCGTTGGCGCAGGAACCGCTGCCCAGGCTGTCCATGGCGAAGGAGGTGCCGATCGAGGCGCCCGATATGTCGTAGATCTGCACCACCGCGCCGCCTCCGTCGTTGATCGACTGGATGTAGTGGTTCGGGCCGATGTCGCCGACGGTGTCGGGCGGGTTGACGCCGGTGTATTCGAGCCCGGGCTGGTTGATGACCGGTGTCGTGAACCCGTCGACGGCTCGCATCTCGGTCGCGTCCTGGAGGTCGACGAGCGGGTCGGGGGAGGCCTGATAGCCGGACACCTCACCGCCTTTGGGCGGATAGAAGCGGCGGGGAATCTCCTTGACGGGGTCTCCGGGTCGCCACTCCGGCACGGCCGGCAGGTCGCGGACGTCGACGTTGACGATCACCGGAGTGACCGGACCGCCGAGGGCCTGGGCGCCCCGCAGCTCGAGCGGTGTCGAATCGGATTGGGAGTCGGCACCAGCAACGTCGCCCACCACGGTCGTGAGCATGATCAGACTGATTCCGATTTTTAACAGATTCCGGGATTCTGGTGCCATGTGTGCTGGGTCCCCTCGATGTGTTGAGTGTCCGATCGCCGGATCCGGAGTGTGGTCGATCGGCTGCGGAAAGGTTAGCACGCGCCGGGTTGTCACCGTGCGGGCGAGACCACCCGGCGAAGGGCCAGATCGCCGCGTCGGCTGGTCATGGACAGCAACGCCCCGCCCGTCCCCACCGTGGCCCGCGCAGTCTTGTTGGGCTCGGAAGCGTCATCGTACTCGACCCGAAGCGAGTAGTCGGTCACGAAGGTCCCCGATGTCGCCATGGTGACGTCGAGAGAGTTGGTTGCGGGCGTGAAGACCGTGATCGAGCCGGTTGTCGAGCTCAGTTTCTGCTCAGCACCGGTCGCGTCGGCCACCAGGGTGACCTCGACGGTTCCGCTCATGGTGGTGGCGCTGACGGCGCCGCGGGTCTCGCCGACCCGGATGGCGCCGCGATTTGTGTGGAGCTCGACGTCGGTGCGGACTCCGCGGCACTCGAGCAGGCCGGCGGTAGTCTCGGCGTGCACCGTTGCGCCCCGGGGCACCATCACCGCGAGGTCGGCGCGCGCCAGGTCGCCACGCGGCACCTCGGTCACGGGGTTCCCGAGAGAGTCGTACCGGATGATCGAGACCTCGACGGCGTTGTCGGACACGTCGACGTCGAGGGCGAGTTTCGCTCCGTCGATGGCGAGCTGCTGGAGCACCGCCGCGACCTCGAGCTCGCCGTCGGACCCGCCGTCGCGAAGACGAACGTCTCCGAAGCGATTGATCACCCGGATCGGCAGACCGCCGGTCGGCCCCGACCACGACTCCTGCTCCATGGCGCCCGAGCCGACCACCGTGCGGTCAGCGGCAGCAGCGATGGTCGGGATCATCAGGACGAGCAGGGCGGCGACAGGGACGGACTGGATACGCATGGAGGACCTCCGGAGAGGATTGTACCTGGCGTGTTGGGGCTTTGGGCGCCTTGTCGAGAACCGGGGTCCGGTCTGGGCTGCCAAACGCATCGGCCTTCTGGACCGCCTCGCCTGACGGCGGAGGCGGCCCAGCGTCGCCCGTGCAGCGCGGCGCTCGGTGGGAGCCGATGGAGCTGCTGCCGCGCTGCCCGGACGCCGGCGGACTTCCTGCTGACCGGAGCGGCTGCACGAGGTTCAGCGCTTGGGTTCGGAGAGTGCCCGGCATGGACATTGTGTGCGGGGCGCTCAGGGCCGCGAGGTGATGCTGCACAATGTCAGGCCCGGCACGCCCGCCGGGACGATTGAAGTCGCGATGATCGAGGCGGTACGGGGACTCGAGATCAGTACCGATACCAGTCCGGCTTGTAGGGCCCATGGACGGGAACGCCGATGTACTCGGCCTGCTTCTCGGTGAGCGTCGTGAGCTTGGCGCCGAGCTTGTCGAGGTGGAGCCGCGCGACCTCCTCGTCAAGCTCCTTGGAGAGCGTGGTCACCCCGACCTCGTGATCGTTCTGCCACAGGTCGATCTGGGCCAGAACCTGGTTGGCGAACGAGTTCGACATGACGAAGCTCGGATGTCCGGTGGCGCACCCGAGGTTGATCAACCGACCCTCGGCAAGTAGGTAGATCGAGTGCCCGTCGGTGAAGGTGTACCTGTCGACCCCGGGTTTGATGGTCTCACGAACCGCACCGGGCCACTGGTTGAGCCGTTCGACCTCGATTTCGTTGTCGAAATGGCCGATGTTGCAGACAATGGCCTGGTCCTTCATCTTCGCCATGTGCTCGGCTGTGATCACGTCGCGGTTGCCGGTTGTCGTGACATAGATGTCGGCGTCGGGCAACGCGTCGTCGACGGTGGTGACCTTGAAGCCGGCCATGCACGCCTGGAGCGCGCAGATCGGATCGATCTCGGTGACCCACACCCGCGCCTTCTGACCGGCCAACGAGTCGGCCGAGCCCTTGCCGACGTCTCCGTAACCGCAGATCACGGCGATCTTGCCCGAGACCATCACGTCGAGAGCGCGGTTGATGCCGTCGACCAGGGAGTGCCGGCAGCCGTAGACATTGTCGAACTTTGACTTGGTCACCGAGTCGTTGACGTTGATCGCGGGCACGAGCAGCTCGCCGCGGTCGGCCATTTGATAGAGGCGGTGGACGCCGGTGGTGGTCTCCTCCGAGACACCCTTCCAACCGGCGACGACGTCGTGCCAGAAGCGGGGTGCAACGCCCTGGACCTCCTGGAGCAGGCGGTTGATGATCGCCTCCTCCTTGGAGTCGGTCGGGGCGACCAGGAGCGACGGGTCGTCCTCTGCGCGACAGCCGCGGTGGATCATGAGGGTCGCGTCACCACCGTCGTCGACGACCAGGTGCGGCCCCGAACCGTCGGGCCAGGTCAGCGCCTGCTTGGTGCACCACCAGTAGTCCTCGAGGCTCTCGCCCTTCCAGGCGAAGACCGGAACCCCCGCGGCGGCGACTGCCGCGGCGGCGTGGTCCTGGGTCGAGAAGATGTTGCACGAAGCCCAGCGGACATCGGCGCCGAGCTCGATCAGGGTCTCGATGAGCACCGCGGTCTGAATGGTCATGTGGAGAGAGCCCGAGATCCGGGCGCCGGCGAGCGGTTCGTTCGGACCGTACTTCTCGCGCACGGCCATCAGGCCCGGCATCTCCTTCTCGGCAATAGAGATCTCGCGCCGGCCCCAGTCGGCCAGTGTGATGTCGGCAATCTTGTAGTCGGTGGAGGTGGTCATGGGAGGGTCCTTTCGGTGATCGAGGCGAGACGCCTCGGGGCGTGTAACGCGTGCAGGGGTGGATTCTATTACATTCGACCCCCTCCTTCTCCCTCTCCCTTGCGATGATTGCCCTTCGCTCGGATCGCCGCTGCAGGGGGGAAGGAGAGGGAAAGGGACGGGTGCTACGGTCGCACCGCCGCGCGCATCGCCTCCTTCGGCGGCAGCTTGCCGGTGAAGGCGGCGAACTGGGCGAAGCCCTGCTGGGCGAGGAACTCGCGGCCGTCGGCCCAGGGAGTCCTGGAGGCCTTGGCTGCGGTGATGAACGCGGTCTCCTGTGGACCGTAGACGAGATCGACTGCGCCGACGGCGTCATCGAAATCGGCCTCGCTGAACGGCGGCGGATCGTCCGGATTCGACCCCAGCGGCGTCGCATTGACCAGGATCACCTGCCCGGGGGGCAGGGCGCCCGGGTCGAGGGCGCCGACCTCGAGCTCGGCGGCGGCGGTCCGGGTACGGTCAGCGTCGCGCCCGCGGAAGAACACCTCCGCTCCCGCGAGAAAAAGCCCGATCGCCGCGCCGCGGGCCGCGCCGCCGGTACCCTGGACGACCGCATTGACGCCCCTCGGTTCGATGCCCAGGGCGGACAGCGAACCGACGGCCCCGTCGGCATCGGTGTTGTCGGCGGCGATCGCCGCCTCTCGAAGAACCAGCGTGTTGGCGGCGCCGCAGCGCCGGACCCGCGGTGCGACGATCTCTGCCGCCGCGGCGGCCGCGTACTTGTACGGCGTGGTCACCGCCCAGCCGTGCGCCGCCAGCCCGACCCGGTCGAAGAACGTGCCACCGAGTGGAGCAAAGCTCTGGACGAGCTCACGTTCGTCCGGCACGCTGATCGGAAGGAAAAGGTACGGGAGCTCCGCGGCCCGGTAGGCCGCGCCGTGGAGCTCGGGGCTGAGACTGTGGCCGGCATCGGCGCCGACGACGCCGTAGATGCGCTGTGGTGCGCCCTGAAGGTGGCCCATGGCAGCCTCGAGTCGTGAAATGCTCCGCTGACCCGGGGCCGCGGCGGCATCGTCGCGCCATGCGGCAAAGCTGAGCGGCGGACCGAGCAACGGCGCGAGATAACGACTGGCGAGGCCGACCGGCCCCATGGCGAAGGTGATGAGCCGTCGGTTGTGCGAGCGGCGGTGGTTGAACCGCGGGTGCAGCGCGAGGACCCGCTCGAGATCCGCGAGCGAATGCGCCGTGGGCACCGCCTTGACGATCCGGGCCCGGCTCTCGTGGAGCGCGGCGACGACGGTCTCCAGGTCGTCCGGCGTGGCGCGAGGATCGTGCCAGGACAGCACGACCTGCTCGGGGGCAAGCCCCAGCTCGTCGATCAGGGCGGCGTCGCGGGCGTGCTCGAGATCCACGAGTGCCGCACCCCTGTCGCGCGCATCGGAGAGGATATCGGCGCGGGTCGCGGCATCGTCGGGACCGAGCCCACCTTCGGCTTCCGAACGCAGGGTCGCGAGCACCGGTAGCGGGCAGGCGGCGATGGCAGCGCGGACGTCGATTCCGGGGAACAGATCGAGCCGCAGCTCGACGACGCCGGCGCCGTCGGGCGGCGCTGCGAGCGCGGTCAACGGATCGTCGGACACCCCTGGGGTAAGAGAGACGATCCAATCCATGGCGTCAGGGTATCACCCGCGGCAGCACCAGCGTGCGATCAGAGCAGGAACGATCGCGGTGCAGGCAAAGTGCCCGATGCTGCGATGTTCGATCCTCTGGCATGCTCGGAGCGGGTGTGACGACCACACCACGATGGCGCGTGCACCGCACGATACTCCGTGAGGCGATGGTCGGTCCAGTTCATGCTGAGGATGGACTCACCCCGGATGCTGCCTCGTCGGTCGGGAACGAAAACGAAAACCGCTGGCGGCGTACCGGCGCGGACACCGGCGCCGACACAAAAAGACGGCTCCCGGGGGAGGAGCCTGATGAAGGAGGAGCTCGATGAAGGACGATCGGGACGGGTTGGCCCGTCGACCGACGCCTTCCGCTCAGGATGTCAAATGTATGAAACCGGGATTCGGTTTCATTCTCTCTCTTTCAATATAGGTCCTGGAATCGGTTTTGGCATCCCCTTGCATTCGTGTGAGCCGAGAAAGGTACTCGACACAAAGGGGTGGACCCTGCCTCGGAGGTCCCGCACAGCTGGGAATCGAGGTGAGGCTCGTGTTTCAAGTCGGGTTCTTTCCAAGGAATTGTTGGCTCATCGAGATTCGAAATACTCTTGACGTCGGGAAATCAGCTATCTCGGGCACGCGGGTCTCGATGAGCGAGGGATTCATTGGGTCGGGTGGGGTCGGGTTTTTGAAACATCGGCCTTCTGCGCCGCTGCTGGCCGGAGCGTTCGACGTAGGGTGGGCCTCGGCCCACCGTCCATGACTTTTCCGAATGTGCGGAGAGACGGGTGCCGGAGGATGAGAAAAGTGTGAAGATGGCACGTCCGCCTCAACGCGCCCGTCGCGATGATCAGCGGCGGGCCCGGAGCGCAACACGGTTTTGCCGCTGTTGGCTGTCGCTGTCGCTGATCGCGGACGCTGTCGCTGTCGCTGATCGCGGACTCGGGCTGGCGCTACTCCGGAGGGGGCTCGAAGGCGGGAATCCCGGTGAGGTAGTTCCCGAGCACGAGAGTGTGAATGTCGTCGGTGCCCTCGTAGGTGTAGACCGTCTCGATGTTCATCAGGTGACGCATGATCGGGTACTCGTTGACGATTCCGTTGGCGCCGTGAATCTCGCGCGCCGTGCGGGCGCAGTCGCGGGCGACCCTGACGTTGTTGCGCTTGGCCAGCGAGACCGCCTCGTGACGCAGAACGCCGTCATCCTTCATCCGGCCGAGCTGGAGAGCGAGAAGCTGTCCCTTGACGATCTCGGAGTACATCTCGGCGAGCTTGACCTGGGTGATCTGATGCGCCGCGATGGGTCGGCCGCTGAACTGGATGCGAGTGGTGGCGTAATCGAGGGCCGCAGAGAACGTTGCCATGGCTGATCCCAGCGACCCCCATGCGATCCCGTATCGCGCCTGATTGAGACACATCAGAGCGTTCTTCAGCCCGGTCGTTCCGGGGAGGATGCTGTCCGCGGGAACCCGGCAGTCCGAAAAGGCGAGTTGGGAGGTCACCGACATGCGCAACGAGTACTTGCCCCTGTGCTCGGAGGTCTCGAAGCCCTCGGCGCCGCGCTCGACGAGAAAGCCCCGGACGCCGTCCTGGGTGCGTGCCCAGACCACCGCGACGTCGGCGATGCTGCCGTTGGTGATCCACGCCTTCTCGCCGTTGAGCACCCAGTCGTCGCCGTCACGCACCGCGCGCGTCCGCATTCCGCCGGGGTTGGAGCCGAAATCGGGCTCGGTGAGACCGAAGCAGCCGATGGCGCGGCCTCTGCCCAGCGCCGGGATCCATCGGTCCTTCTGCTCTTGCGACCCCCACTGCAGGATCGGAAACATGACCAGCGAGGTCTGCACCGAGACGAAGGAACGCAGGCCGGAGTCGCCCCGCTCGAGCTCCTGGTTGATGAGCCCGTAGGCAACCGAGTTGAGCCCGGGGAGATCGTAGTCGGCGTAGGGCGCTCCGAGCAGGTCGAGCTCGGCCATCTCGGCAACGAGCTCGGTCGGGAACCGGCAGTCCCATGCCCACTGCTCGACGTGGGGCAGGACGCGGTCGGCGACCCACTGGCGAACCGAGTCGCGGACCATCCGCTCTTCGTCGGAAAGCAGAGAGTCGATGTGGTAGAGATCGAAATCCGAGCAGTTGCGCATGTTGAACTCCCGGAAGAGCAACAATCGAGGCTGTGACGAGCTTTCCCGCGGACCCGGCTCGGGGTACCATCGGGCCATGAGGATCCCCTGGCAGAAAGTCGCCGGATGGTACCACGCGCTTCTGCTGGCGGGTCTGCCCTGGTTCGCCTGGTGGCAGCCGCGGTGTGCGCCGCTGCTCGCCGGCGGCGCTGCTCTGGTCCACCTGCACGTTCGTCGCACCCGCGCGGCCGAGCCATGGTCGAGCGCTGCGGTCGTTGTCGCCGCCGGCACATTCGTGCTCATCACCGCGGGCTGGCGAGGTCCGATCTGGTACTGGCTCGCCATGGCCGCCGTGGTCGCCGCAACCGCCCGGTTCATCGCGCGCGACGATGGCGGCCGGCCCGACGCCGCGGACTGCATGGCGGTGATGAGCTGGGCGGCGCCGTTCGCGGTCGAGCCCTCGATGTTGGCCGCGGGCGGCGGCGGCTGGCTGGCGCCCGCCGTTCTGCTGCTCTCGGCGCGGCAGCTCGGCGTCTTCGCTCTCGCGGCGACCGATCAACCGACGGCGCCGTTCGGGCCACCGACGCGGGAAGTCCGCGGCACCCTGAGCCTGCGTGGGGTGGTTGCAACCGAGGGCAGGCTCCCGGCGACGGTGCCGCTCGACCTCGATCTGCGGGCCGGCGAGTCGCTCGCCGTGCTGTGCGGCGATCCCGCCGCGGCCCGGGTTCTGGCTGATGTCCTCGCTGGGCGGAACCGCCCCTTTTGTGGCGAGCTCCTGATCGACGGGACGCCGGTCGAGACCGACGACCGCCTGGTTGCCGTGATCGCGCCCGGCGAGCGGTTCGCGGAGGGCGGGCTCGACGACAATCTGGGCGCCCTGCGCGACTCGCCGCCGGACCGCGCGGCTCGGGCCGCCGCTCGCGATGCCTGCTCCCTCGCCGACGTCGTCGAAGCGCTCGACGGACGCCCGCTGGCGGTCGACGGAACGCCGCTCGAGCCGGTCCACCGCCTGAGGTTGCTCGCGGCGCGCGTGCTGGTGTCGCACTACCGGCTGCTTGTCGTCGTCGATCCTGTTCCGTGGGCCGACGGCCGGGCAGTGGAGCTCTGGCGGGCCGCCGTGGTCCGCGCCTCGGTCGGGCGGACGGCGGTCTGGATCACCTCCGACGCCGAGCTCGCCGACCGGGCCGACCACCGGTACGAGTTCATCGAGGGCGCTCTGCGAGCGGTCTGAACTCGGCGGATCGTCGGGCACTGGGGTACGATGGGGAGTGGAGGACGCGTCAATGGGCACATACATGGGTGGCTCGGCGCCGGCGATGGCGAATCAGGTCTGTGACGGCTACACCCTTCTCACCGCGACCACCCTCAAGCGCCTCAGCCTGGACCAGATGCAGCAGCTCGAGTTCGAACTCGACAAACGGCTGCGCGAGAGCCGGGGCAGCCAGGTCGATCTCCAGGATCAGCAGGGGCTGCAGCAACGCAACCGGAGAATCTCCCGTATCGAAGGCCAGATCCGGGTGCTGCGCCACACCATGCAGCAACGACGCATGGGCAGGCTTTGACGCTGAACCGCCGCTTCCCTGAGCCGCGGCGGCCGCGCCGATGAGCGACTCGGGCACGGTGATCTGCGGGCAGGGTTGGGAGGCACTGCGCGGCGACAGTCTCGGCTGGCTGCTCGGAGAGGCAGGTCCAAATCTCCGGTGGCGGGTGCTGATCGAGCTCGTCGGTCGTCCGGCCGACAGCCCGGCGGTGCAGCGGGCCCGTGGTGGCGCCAGCGCGGCCGAGCCGGTGGCCAGCCTGCTCGCCGACCTCCACCCCGACGGCACGTGGGTCACCGAGGCCCGGACCTGGACGCGCTACGCCGGTCCCGGGTGGCGGCTGATCGCCGCCGTCCGGTGGGGCGCCGATCCCGATGACCCGAGGCTGCATGCGGCCTCCGAGCGCCTACTCGAACGCGCCGAGGGCCACGGCGATGTGCTCCGCCCGGGCGAATCGGAGGGCGGTGTCGTGCCGACCGCCCGCTTGCTCGAGGCCATGGTCGAGCTGGGGTGGCGGCGGCACTTTCGGGTCCAGGAGTGGCTCGCGTGGTTCGAGGCGACGCCGGGCTGGGAACGCGATCCGGCTGCTGCGGTCGCGGTGCTCGCCGCGAGCAGCGGCGGGCTGCGTCCGATGCTCGTCGAGCGTGCGGTGCAGGGCCTCGGTCGGTGCCTCGGCGACCCTCTGCCGAGCGCCATGACCGCTCTCGGTCATCCGAATCTGCTCCGAACTGATGTCGCCGAGATCTTCGCCGGATTGGCGGCGGCGGAGGTTGCGTGGCGGGATGCCTGGCGACCTGGCCTCGAACGCCTGCAACTGCTCCAGGACCGAACCGGCCGCTGGTCGCGGCGGTCGGCGGTGCCGACGAGTCTGGCCGTGCCGCAACCGCGTCAGCCGTCCGGTTTTATCACCCTCAGAGCGATGACCGCGCTGCTGACCTATGCCGTTGCCGCCGGTCTGCCGCGGTTCTTCCCGCAAAAACCGGCGCATCTGCAGGACTGATCTTCGAACCTGAACTCCGGGCGAGGTCACAACTCGACACTCATCGGCTTGCGCAACACGACCGCGAAGACCATGGTGAGCACGAAGAACACCACCATCCAGGCGAAGCTCCAGCGCCAGCTCCATCCGGCCAGCGCCACCTCGCCCTCGGGATAGTCGAGCGTGATCCGATGGATCGGGCTGTCGGGTCCCAGCGGCGGCTCGGACGGCCACTCGAGCTGATCGACGAACGACTTGGGCGGCCGCTCGGGAGACAGTCGGACGATCCGATCGGTGACCCGAACGGCCTTGCGGTGGGTGGCGCCACCGACCGTGAAACCGAGATCGTACTCGCCAGGGGCCTCGGCTGCGAGCTGCCAGTTGAGCTCGCCGAGCTCCTCGGCCCAGATCGCCGGGGTCGCGAGTCGGAGGCCGTCGGGGACCTGGATGACGACATCGGGGCGCCCCGATCCCGGATCGGTCAGCTCGACCCGGACAAGCGCAGTCTCACCCGGGTTGAGTGCGCGAAAGCCGTAGAACTGGTGAAGCTGGACCATGAGCAGCACGAGCGGCGGCAGGATGAAGAGCATGGGAACCAGGGCAAGCACCTGGTAGCGCAGAACGTGACCGAGAATCTCCCACTGGGCCCGGGCGATGGCGCGAAGGTCGTCGTTGAACAGCCGGATCTCGAACAGCGATGCGGCGATCCGCCGTTTGACCTCGGCGATCCGAGTCTGGTTGGACGTCCGACCGAAGATCCACAGCGCGAAGACCGAGACCGGGACCGACCATAGGACGATTCCGATGATGGGAGGCAGCCCCCCGAACGGCGCCTGGATCCAGTCGATCACCATGCCGAGGACGGCATTGACAGTGGTCATGGTCTTCGTGCGGTCCTACGACATGTAACCGAGGCCTTGGAGGCGCTTCTTGATCTCCTCCTCGTCCTCGGTGTCCTCGAGCAGAGCGAGCTCCTTCTCCAGTGCGTGGGTGATGAACTCCTCAGGCGACGAGTAGCCGGCGATGTCCGCGAACTTGCGGATGCGCTCGACAAGCGAGCTGTCGAGCTTGATCTTGGTGGTACCGAACATGAGTTGCCTCCCGGGGTGCCACGTTCACATTTGTTGAATTGTGGCGTGTCGCGCTCGGGGACCCCGAGTCGAGCCAGCACATTTCAACAAATGTGAACGCGGCACCCTCACGTCATTTCAGCGATCCCTCATCCAGCAGCGTCGACCCGTCCATATGTCCCGGCGGCCGGACTCCGAACAGAGCCAGGACCGTCGGCGCGAGATCGACGATGTGCGGGTCGTCCGATGTCACCTCGCGGTTGCACAGCATGATTCCCGGAACCAGCCGCGGATCGACGATGTGGTCGCCGCTCCACGCCTTGACGTTGTCCTCGAAGACCGATCCGGCGACCACGCCCGACGCGCAGTCCCAGGAGATCCGGTAGCCGTGGTTGTAGCCCATCAGCAGGTCGGGCGCATTGCCCTTGTACGGCCCGCGGTACAGGGTGTCGGTGTCGAAGGCCTCGTTGATGGCGACGTCGCCGGTCTCGTGGTCGACGAGACCCCCGAGCTTGGCCGAGATTTCTGCTTTGACCGCGTCGACCTCGTCGCCCGGCGCCACGATGCCGTGGGCCTCGCGGCCGCGGATGTTGAGGAAGATCCCGACCAGGCCGACCGCGTAGGCTCGGGTCTTCGACCAGTCGACCGACTGGAGCCACGGCTCTGTGCCGTCCGCGCCCTCCTTGAGCGCCAGGTAGCCCTCCCGGAGCAGCCATTGGTTGAGGTTGACGCCGCGCCGGAACGAGGTGCAGCCGTGGTCCGACAGGACGAAGAGGACGTCGTCGTCATTGATCCGGTCGAGCACCCGGCCGACGATGCCGTCGTTGCGGATGTACTGCCGCTCGATGGCGTCGCCGTACTCGGGCTCGTCGACTCCGGCGGCCGCCGGGTGGCCCTTCTCGGTGTAGCGCCAGTACATGTGGTTGACGCGGTCGGTGGCGTCGAAGACCGTGACCAGGGCGCCCGAGCGCAGTCGGTCGAGGGCGATGTCGAGCATCTGCTCGCGCTCGTCGTCGACGTCCTGGGTCTGGGTCCAGAACGTCCCGTCGTCGGTGACCTTCTCGTTGAGCGCCCAGGTGTCCTCGGCCAACCCGAGGGTCGCGAAGGGCCCGATCTTCTTCTCGAGGTAGCTCGAGTAGTACGACGGGTGCGAGATCGGCATGGCCGGCTTGGCCGGCTCGATGTTGATCGGTGTCATGTAGAGCGAGACGTGCTCGTCGGCCTCGGTGAGCATCATCCGCGCCAGCCCTCCGACCTTCATCCCGGCGACCGCCTTGAACTCGAGCTTGACCCAGTCGCTGAGCTCACCTCGCGTAAGCTCGACCCTCGATCCGTTGACCGTGACCCGAGCCGAAGCGGAAGCAAGGTCGACGTCGACGTGAAGCGGCAGCTTCATCGGAGGGTTGCCCTCGAAGAAGGCGTTCTCCGGGCCTTGAATTGTTGCCTCGAGGCTGGTCGACGAGCCGTTGCGTCTCAGCGGCACGCGCATCCCACCCTCCTGGAAGCTCTCGATCTCCGGCCGGGTGGTGAAGTGCATGAAGGTACCCTGGGTCCCGAGCAGGTCGGGAATGCACATGGCCCCGAGCTGGGCGCCGTAGAAACGGTCTGGAGGGAAGGTGATGGGCACCCGGATGATGGTGCTCCAGATGTTGTGCTCTCCGAGGATGGTCCACCACGGTTTGGACTTGCGCAGCAGGCGGATGTCGGGTTTTGCAAGCGGGATCCGGAGCTTGCCGAGCTTGAGAAACTTCTCGACCGACCCGATGTGGGTCGAGCTCAGTCGCGGCAGGTAGGTCCTGGGATCGCGGTCGAGAAAGTCGAAGATGTTGTGGCGTCCGGGGTTGGTCCCGGTGGAGAACGACGACCAGGCGACCGGCGTGATCGACGGGAAGGTCGTCCGCAGCCGCCGATAGCAGCCGCGTTCGGCAAGGCGCGAGAAGTTCGGCAGCTTGCCCTCGGCCATCATCCGTTCGGTGATGCGGGCGTCCTGGCCGTCGAAACCGAGAAACAGGGTGCGTTTGACGAGGGGCTTGGTGCGCCGACGGTGTCGGATCATTCGCCACACGGTCCGGAAGGGCCAGGCGAGGATGGACACGCCCGCGAGGAGCATGGTGACGAAGAGCACCGCGAACGAGCCGAGCACCGCGAACCCGGCGCCGGGTCCGATGTAGGCGTCGGCGGTTGCGGGAAAGCCCGCCGCGACCGCGAGGATGAGCAGCGCGAGGCCGGCCCGCACTGGGCGCACATGTCGAGAAGAACGGTTCATCAGTATCGTGTCGCTCCGTGTTCCGGTCCGCAGCGGAGGTCCGCCATCCCAGTTGCAGTCAACCGCCGGACGGGTGCCGACATTTCGACGAGACGGGGCCGACGGCTTCGGGCGATGTAGTATAGGCCCCGCTGCCGGCGCGCGCAAGACCGGTGGACACAGATTGAATGGCGTATCACACTGTCGGTCAGAGTGTTACGGCAGATGGAGAGCATGAGCATGGGATCGATCCTCCGCCGAATCCTGCGTCGGATCAGGTCCGGCCGTCCTGTCGTTCTGGTCTCGGGCCTCCCGCGATCCGGTACGTCCATGGCCATGAAGATGCTCTCGGCCGGTGGTCTGGAGACCGTCGTCGACGACATCCGGACCGCCGACGAGGACAACCCCAAGGGCTACTTCGAGGACGAGCGGGTCAAGGACCTGGCCGAGATGGCGAACGAGGACAAGGCCTTTGTCCGCTCCGCGCGGGGCAAGGTCGTCAAGGTCGTGTCGTCGCTGCTCCAATACCTGCCGAAGGACAACCACTACAAGGTCGTGTTCATGCGCCGCAACCTCCGAGAGGTGCTGGCGTCGCAGGCCAAGATGCTCGAGCGGCGGGGCGAGGTTTCCGACACCGACGACGAAGACATGCTGAAGATGTACCAGGCCCACCTGGACAAGGTCGCGTTCCAGCTGCGCTTTCGCGACTGGTTCGAGGTGCTCTATCTCGACTTCGCTGAGGTCGTCGGGGACCCGGAGACGGCCGCGAAAGCGATCAACGACTTTCTCGGTGGCGGGCTCGATGTCGAGGCCATGGCGATGCAGGTCGATCCGGGTCTCTACAGGAATCGTGCCGAGTAGGGTCGGCTGAGTTTTAAAAAACCGGCTCGGCGAGGTCCTTGTTCGAGGTCCGGGCGTCCATCTTGAGCGCCTTGAGGATCGCGATGTCCCGCTGATCGAGGTCGGTGTCGTGACGCAGATCCAATAATGAATTCTCAATTCTCAATTCTGAATGACATCACGCCCGATCCGAATCATGGAGCGATGAAATTCAAAATTGAGAACCTGCGTCTCCGGTTGCTTAAGGTCATGGTATAATTCAGCCAT